>NZ_JBMWDO010000005.1:0-320673 GCF_049545475.1 Stenotrophomonas sp. NPDC077461 | reverse complement strand
ACCAACAGCGCCCACATCAGGCGCTGAAGATGATGACCCCAGACGCGGCTCATGCCGCCACATTAACCGCATGACCTGAGCAGAAAACGGTGGGTCATTACAAGCGCACATTGGCCATCGCATGCTCGTTGACCACTGTGGCCTTGCCGTCCGGCCCGGTATAGGTCAGCACCCGGCGCAACCGTCCCTCCACCGAGTCCGTATCCACCGGTCGTTCCACCAGCGCCTTCATCCGCGCCACGAAGCCATCCCACGACGCGACGGTGATGCCCAACTGGCGTTTGACCACCTCCGGGTCGAACTGGCTGCGATGCGGCACCTTGATCGCCCCGGTGGCATTGCCCAGTACGATCGACAAGGTGTTGTTGCAGACAACCCGGACCGAGGTGAATTGCGCCGTGGTCGCCAGGGTTCCATCGCAGGCGGTTGCCAGCAGCAGATAGCCATCGACCTTGTCACGGCCCTTCAGCGTTGTACTCTGCCCGGTGCGGGCCAGCGCCCAGAACTTGCGTCCTTCGCGCAGAACACCGGCTGTTTCCAGCTCGAAGCCGCTGCTGGCGGTCAGGTCCCGGTAGAACTCCAGGATCTGGCCCGGCTGCACGACCTTGAAGCGCCTGGACACCACGGACAGCGGGGTACGGTTGTCCGAGCGGTACAGCACCTTCTGCTCCGGAAAGGCATGGATCACGCCGAGGTTGTAGTTGCCGGCGACATAGCGCACCTCCGCTTCCTCGATCTTCCAGTCCATGCCAGCCTGCCGCTTCCACACCTCGATAGGCTGTTGCGGCGCCAGCCGGTTGCCCAGGCCATGCCACGGCCTCTCGCCGGCATAGGCCATCGTTTCGACCAAATGCATCTTCGTTTCCTTGTTGTTGGCGGCACAAACGCACAAGGCCCGGACATGCCGGGCCTTGTGCGAAGTACCAACGGGTTTGGGGAGATCAGTCGAACGGATCGACCATGCCGCCGCATCTGCTGCAGCCCGCGCTTGTGGTGCATTTCACGACACCGGCCAGAACGGCCGTGGCCACAACCATCACGCAATAGATCAGCTCGACCTTGCTCTTCATCATACTGCTTGCCTCCTGTAAAAACGCGACCAGCGCTGCGTCCTGCGCGAAGGCGGATCTGATGCGCTTCAGAGGGGTGGTATGGGTTTGAGATTTCGTTAAATCCTATTAATTCGGTCCTATTGACACCGATTTCAAGTGCTGATAATTTGGTCCCAATAGAACCATTTCGAGGGCTAGCATGGAGCCTACTGTCACGACCGCTAAGGCGGCGGAAATTGTCGGCATCGGCTACGAAGGCCTGCGCTCCTATCTAAAGCGGGGCCTTCTAGGGCGAAGCGGCATCTCGCTGCCGCTGGTCGCATCCGACGCGCCGGCTCCGGATCTAAGCAACGCCCGATCTAAATGGAAGCGCTTTGGCTACACGGATTTGTGTCTAATGCGCCTAGCCAAGCAGTTGATCGATCTTGGACTTTCATTCGATCAAGCCAACGGAATTGCATCGAACGAGGACGTCCGCCGTATTTTCAATGCACGGAAAAGCGAGGGAGATGCAGTACTCCTCGCATGGCCACCCTATTTCGATTTCATCATCTTCAGGCAAGAAGACCTTCGCCATCTTCCAGATCGACTGGCCGATGCCGGCGACTCCGCAGTACTGGTGCAAATTGGCAGAACTTGCCAACAAATACGCGACGCATTCGATCAAGCTCTGGAATAGGAGGGGGCTGCAGTGCCTTTAACGCCTACCTGCTCATGCGCTTCCAATTATTCCATGGCGTCTTAGTCCAGGAGAGGATTCTGTGCTCTGATTGCGCTGGGGAGCCACGATCAACCCGCCATTCGGCTGTCAGTGCCCGCACTGATGGCATCCCGTGATCTCGTTACCACCAAAGCACCATGACCAAGAACGCAAAACCCGCCCATCCTGCCACTGCCGTTGAGGCTCCCAAGGTTTCCGACACCGTGCTGGCCAGTTTCATCTGGAAGAACGCCGAGGACCTTTGGGGCGACTTCAGGCACACCGACTTCGGCAAGATCATCCTGCCGTTCACTCTTCTTCGCCGTCTGGAATGCGTACTGGAACCCACGCGCGACAAAGTCCGTGAGGCGCACACCAAATTCAAGGACAAGGGGCTGGATACGGCGCTGATCCTGCGCCAGACCGCCGCCCTGCCCTTCTACAACACCTCGCAGTACTCGCTTGCCACCCTGGGCGCGACCAAGACCAAGTCCAACCTGGAAGCGTACGTCGCCGGCTTCTCGGACAACGCCCGCGTCATCTTCGATCAGTTCAACTTCACCGACACGATCGCCCGTCTGGCTCGTGCGGATATCCTGTTCAAGATCTGCCAGAACTTCGCCAACACCGACCTGCACCCGGATGTCGTACCCGACCGGGTCATGTCCAACATCTACGAGCACCTGATCCGCCGCTTCGGCTCGGAGGTCAACGAAGCGGCAGAGGACTTCATGACGCCGCGTGACGTGGTCCACCTGGCCACGACGCTGTTGCTCGATCCGGATGACGCCCTGTTCCGTGACAACCCCGGCCTGATCCGCACGCTCTACGACCCCACCTGTGGCACCGGCGGCTTTCTCACCGACGCCATGAAACACGTCGATGGATTCGCAGCGCAAGGTAAGGCCCCGCCCGTGCTGATCCCCTTCGGTCAGGAGCTGGAACCAGAAACCCATGCGGTGGCCTTGGCCAACATGCTGCTGCGCCGCCTGGAAACCGAGCCCGCCCGAGACCTGTCGGCCAACATCGCTGGCCCCAAGTCCACGCTCTCCCAGGACGCCTTCGCCGGCCAGCGCTTCCACTACTGCCTGTCTAACCCGCCCTTCGGTAAGAAGTGGGAAAAGGACCAGGCCTTCGTCGAACGCGAGGCCAAGGAAATGGGGTTCGCTGGACGCTTCGGTGCGGGCACACCCCGAGTATCCGACGGCTCCATGCTCTTCATCCAGCATCTCGTCTCCAAGCTGGAACGCCCGGAGAACGGCGGAGGCCGTGCGGCCATCATCCTGTCCGGCTCGCCTCTGTTCACCGGCAACGCAGGCCAGGGCGAAACCGAGATCCGGCGCTGGCTGCTGGAAAACGACCTGATTGACGCGATCGTGGCCCTGCCCACCGACATCTTCTTCCGCACGGGCATCGGCACGTACATCTGGCTGCTGGACAACAACAAGCCCGAAGAGCGGAAGGGCAAGGTCCAACTGATCGACGCCACGGGCATGCACAGCCCCATGCGTAAGTCTGAAGGTAACAAGCGCCGCTATGTCAGCGGTGAGCAGGCCCAAGACATCGCGCGTCTCTATGCCGATTTCGCGCCCAGCGAGAACGTGCGGATCGTGGACTACCGCGACTTCGGCTACCGCCGGATCAAGGTCCAACGCCCCCTGCGACTGGTGGCCAAGATCACCGAGCATGGACTGTCTGATATGGCAACCAGCAAGGCCTTCGCCAAGCTGGCCGAAGCCGACCAGGAGAAATGGCTGACTCTGCTGCGCAAGCACCTAGGCCAGACCCATCCTTACGAGTGGTTCAACACGCTGGCAGTGGCCGCCAAGAAAGCGGGCCTCCCCAAGATCAGCAAGCCGCTGGCCAACGCCTTGGAAGGCGCCCTGGGAGTGCGCGATCCCGACGCACCCGAAGTCCTCGATGAGGAACGCAATCCGGTACCCGACAAGGAGCTGGAAGATTTCGAGAGCGTTCCGCTCGACCAGAACATCGGCGACTACATGGACACCGAAGTCCTGCCCCATGTACCCGGTGCCTGGGTGGACGCCAGCTACACCGATGACCGCGACGGCCAAATCGGCAAGGTTGGCTATGAGATCAACTTCAACCGCTACTTCTACAAGTACGTCCCGCCGCGTGACCTGCATGATATCGATGCAGAGCTGAAAGCCGTGGAAGCGGATATTGCTGCGCTGTTGAATGAGGTGGCGGGATGACTCCATCCATGGCGAAAGTCGAGATGAAAGATTCCGGAGTTTCTTGGGTGGGACCCATTCCCAAGACGTGGGACATGAGGCGAACCAAGTTTCTTTTCTCCTTGGCCCAACGTCTACCCCATCCCGAAGACGGGATCGTAACGGCGTTCAGAGACGGCCAGGTCACGCTGCGATCAAATCGCAGGACAGACGGCTTCACGAACGCGCTGAAGGAAGCTGGCTACCAGCGTGTACAAAAGGGCGATCTAGTCATTCACGCCATGGATGCCTTTGCCGGTGCAATCGGAGTGAGCGACTCGGACGGGAAGTGCACCCCTGTCTATTCATGTTGCGTACCAAACCACGACGCATCGGCAGAATTTTATGCCAGATGTGTGCGAACCATGGCTACAACAGGTTATGTTGAGAGCTTGGCAAAAGGCATCCGTGAGCGCTCAACGGATTTCAGGTGGGCAACTTTTGCGGAACAGCTGCTGCCCCACCCGCCTAAAGCCGAGCAAGACGCCATCGTAGCCCACCTCGACCGCGCCACCTCTCGTATCGACGCCATGGTCGCCCAGAAGACCCGCTTCATCGAACTGCTGCGCGAGAAGCGCCAAGCCCTGATCACACATGCCGTGACCAAGGGGCTCGATCCGAATGTGCAGATGAAGGACAGCGGCGTGGAGTGGCTTGGGGAAGTGCCGGAAACCTGGGATACCGCTCCACTGAAGTCGTTCTTGCAGCTACGCCGAGACATCGTTGGCAGCGAAAGTAGCAACACCAAGTTGCTGTCGCTCACCCTACAAGGCGTGATTGAGCGCGACCTGGAAAATCCCAGGGGCAAGATGCCCGCCTCATTCGATGGCTATCAGCGGATATCCGCTGGTGAAATGGTCTTCTGCCTCTTCGATATGGACGAGACCCCAAGGACGGTAGGCGTAGCACCTCAGGACGGAATGTTGACCGGCGCCTACACGGTGTTCCGGCCGCAGGGCGAATTGTGGGCGCGATATCTCTACTACTTCTTCCTGCATGTAGACGAATACAAGCGCCTCAGGCCCTTCTACAAGGGCCTGCGCAAGACCATTCGCCCTGGCCCATTCCTCTCAATCCAAGTGCCGCGCCCGACGGAACGTGAGGCGAAGGCAATCGTCGCCGACCTCGACAGCGCCACCACCCGAATCGACACATTGATCTCCAAAACTGAGCGCTCCATCGAACTGCTGCGCGAACACCGCACCGCCCTGATTACCGCTGCCGTCACCGGCAAGGTCGACCTGAGCATCTAACCAATCCCTCAACCCGAACCTCCTAACGACAATGACCTCACCTAACCGCAGTGGATCATCTAGCGGCAACAACAAGCCCTCTTCCCCGGGTACCGGTGGTTCGGGCAACAAGGGAACTGGCCCTGGCACTAGTACGCCTACCGGTGGCGGGAATCGCAGTAGCAACACGAACAGCGGTGGCCCACGTAACCCGTCGGGCGGCCAGAAGTCCAAATGAAACTGTCTGTGGCGAGGGAGAACTACTACTGCCACTCTGCTGCGGCAAGCGCCGCGGCGAGGCAACTGGCGTTCGCTGGCATTGCGGCCGTGTGGGTCTTCAATCAGCCTCAGGATCAGCCCGGGATAGCACTTCCACAGGTCCTGACCTGGGCGATGATCCTGCTCTGCTTTTCCTTGGCCTGTGATCTCCTTCAGTACGCGTCCTCGTCCGCAATCTGGGGCTACTTTCACCGTATCAAGGAGAAGGAGCTGGCTGCCAGGTCGATCACAGCTGACGCGAATGTCGCCGCCAGTCGATGGTTCAACTGGCCCGGTATCGTCTTCTATTGGTCGAAACTGGCGCTGATCATCTCTGCCTATGCCTGTATTGCCGCCTTCCTCTTCAGTCATCTGAGCACCACCGCCTAAGGACAGCCATGCATCCCGTCTTCACCGACACCGCCCACCGCGAGAAGTACTTCGAGCAGTACGTCGTCAAGCAATTGGAAGCACGCGGCTGGAAAGTGGGCGCCACTTCCGGCTACGACCAGGACCATGCCCTGTACCCAGAAGATCTGGTCGAGTGGGTGAAAGCGACCCAGCCCAAGAAGTGGGAGAAGTTGGAGGCGGGCAATGGCGACAAGGCATCCGCCACCCTCATGGATCGCTTGAGCCAGGCCCTCGAACGCGAGGGCACGGTCAACGTGCTGCGTAAGGGGATCAAGGTGGCCGGCGCAGGCGAGATTGCGCTTAGCGAGGGCTTCCCGGAGGACGAGCGCGACCCTTCCGCTTGGGAGCGCTACAGCGCCAACATCCTGCGCGTCGTGCCCCAGCTCAAGTATCGCACAGGCAGCACGTTGGCCATCGACCTGGTGTTCTTCATCAACGGATTGGCCGTGGCCACCGTGGAGATCAAGACTGACTTCACGCAGTCTGCGGAAGCCGCCGTCGAGCAGTTCAAGAACGACCGCCAGCCAAAGGACAAGGCAACAGGGCGTGTGGAGCCCTTGCTGACATTCCAGCGTGGCGCGGTTGTTCACTTCGCCATGTCTGACAGCGACATCCAGATGTGCACGAAGCTGGACGGCAAGAACAGCTACTTCCTGCCCTTCAACCAGGGCCGGGACGGCAGCAATGGCGTCTGGACAGGCAACCCCATCCGAGCGGATGGCGAGTACCCGGTGGCGTTCTTCTGGGAGCAGGTCTGCCAGCGCGACAATTGGCTGCGGATTTTCCACAGCTTCGTGTACACCGAAAGGAAAGATGTGGTCGACCTGGCCGGCAACCACTCCCGCAAGGAAACACAGATCTTCCCGCGCTTCCACCAGTGGGATGCCGTCACCAAGATGATCGGCGATGCCAAGACCAACGGCCCTGGCATGACCTACCTGTGCGAGCACTCGGCGGGCTCCGGCAAGACCAGCACCATCGCCTGGACGGCGCATGACCTGATCCGCCTGCGCACCGATGCAGGCGTGCCCTACTTCCACTCGGTAATCGTGGTCACCGATCGCACGGTGCTCGACAAGCAGCTCCAGGACGCCGTCCAGCAGATCGACCATCAGGATGAGCTGATCGCCGCCATCGGTGACCGGGACACGGGCGAGAGCAAATCCAAAGAACTGGCCAGGGCCATGGAGCGCGGCACGCCCATCATCGTGGTCACGCTCCAGACCTTCCCCTATGCCATGGAGCAGGTGCTGACCAACGGCAAGCTGAAAGACCGCAGCTTCGCCGTCATCATCGACGAAGCCCATACCAGCCAGACCGGCTCGGCCGCCTCCAAGCTGCAGGCCACCCTGGCCCTGCGCGATGCCAAGGAGATGGAAGGTCTGACGGTCGAGGAGCTGCTGGAGAAGATCCAGTCCTCGCGCGTGCGCCCGAAGAACGTCTCCTACTTCGCCTTCACTGCCACGCCCAAGCACGCCACTCTGACTCTGTTCGGGCGCCTTACCGATCCGAGCAAGCCGCCTTGCAAGGAAAACAAACCGCAGTCCTTCCACAAGTACCCCATGCGCCAGGCCATCGACGAGGGATTCATCCTGGATGTCATGAAGGGCTACCTGCCCTACAAGACGGCCTTCAACCTGGCCGAGCCCGTCAAGGACGGCAAGCGGGTCTCCCAGAAGGCGGCCAAGCGTGCCTTGGCCAAATGGCTCAACCTGCATGCGACCAACGTTACCCAGAAGGTCGAGTTCATCGTCGAGCACTTCGCTGCCAACGTCGCCCCACTCCTGGGTGGTACCGCCAAGGCGATGATCGTGACTTCCTCGCGCGCCTCAGCCGTTCGCTATAAGCGCGCCTTCGACGTGTACATTGAGACTCACCCGCAGCACAAGGCTTTCCAGGCCCTGGTGGCGTTCTCAGGCACACTGACCGGCAAGGAAGTTGTCCATAGCTCCGACGAGCAGTTGAAGGACGATCCGTTCGCAGCAGCAGACGACGAGCAGTTCACCGAAAGCAACATGAACCCGAAGCAGTACGGTTCGGATCTGCGCAAGGTGTTCGACCGTCCTGAATTCCGGGTCATGATCGTAGCCAACAAGTTCCAGACCGGCTTCGACCAGCCCAAGCTGTGCGCGATGTACCTGGACAAGAAGATCGCCAACCCCGTGGAGATCGTTCAGACGCTGTCCCGCCTCAACCGTACTGCGCCAGGCAAGGACACCACTTTCGTGGTGGACTTCGTCAACGAGCCGCAAGTCATCCTGGGTGCGTTCGCCAAGTACGACAAGGGCGCTCGTATTGTCGATGTCCAGAACCCCAATGTGATCTACGACCTGCAGGCCGAACTGGACAAGGCCGGGATCTACAAGCAAGCCGAGGTAGCCGCCTACGCAGCCGTGCGCTTCAAGTCCGCTGCCGCCTTTGCTGCCGGCGAGCAGGCTCAGCACAAGGAGCTGTACGACGCTACCAGCGAGCCCACAGAACGCTTCAACGACCAGGTCCAGCAGCGGCGCGCCGCCATCCAGGCGGCTGAGGCCGCCTACGAGGCGGCCAAGTCACAAGGTAACGAAGCCGGCATGAAGCAAGCGGACGCCACCCGGACGGCCCACGCTGAAGCTTTGCAGCGGTTGCTGGACTTCAAGTCCGGTCTGACCCGGTTCGGATCGCTGTACACCTACATCGCTCAGACCATCGATCTTGGCGACCCAGGACTTGAAGCGTTTGCCAGCTTCGCCCGCCTGTTGTTCAAGCGTCTCAACGGCGTGCCTCCCGAGCAAGTGGACGTGTCGGCTCTGGTACTGACGGGCTTCGACATCAAGCCCGAGGACATGCCCGATGGCGAGGAACCGCCCAAGGAAGAGGCCGTCATCCTGAAACCCGTTGGCCCCGGTGGCGGTGGCCAGGCTGGGCTCCCGGTCTATCTGCGACAGGTGATCGCGCGCCTGAACTCGATCTTCGGTGAGGCCACCCCGCTGACCGACAAGGTGGCTCTGGTGAACCACTTGGCCGACATCGTGCGCGAGGACGCCAACACGGTGGCCCAGATCAAGAACAATTCCCGAGACGTGGCGATGAACGGCAACATCAAGGGCACTGTCCAGTCGGCACTGGTCCGAGCTCTGGGATCACACACCGACCTGGTGACCCAGGTGCTGAGGAACGACAAGCAAGCACTAAACCCGCTCGTTGGCTTGCTCTACGAGATGGTCAAGGCGGGTCAGAATATCGACCGTTCGGAGTTCGGGGCCTGACCTGAACCAGCAACTGTGATCAGTGATGGGAAAGCAAATCACTTTGGCATCGTGCGTAGAATAGCCTGCCCACCGAAGGCTGGGTGATAGCTGTCACCCAGCAAGGCGATGTAGCGGAACAACCCTGGAATTGAGCCGCAGTCCATCCAGGTAGTCGGCCCACGCCTGCATCATCTTCTCCCGCTCAGCAAGGTGCGCGGTGCGGTTGTAGGCACGCCCAAGCGGGTCCCTGACCGCATGCGCCAATTGATGTTCGATGTAATCCGGTCGGAACCCCAAGACCTCGTCCAGGACTGTTCTCGCCATGGCCCTAAAGCCGTGGCCGGTAATGGTGTCGCCATCGAAGCCAAGATTCCGCAACGCCGCATTGATCGTGTTCTCACTCATCGGGCGCTTCGAACTTCTAACCCCAGGAAATACAAATTCGCTCCGACGGGTGAGAGGCTTCAGGTCCTCAAAGACCTCTTTCGCCTGGGACGATAAGGGCACGATGTGGGGGGTTCCGGTCTTGCTGGCAACAAAACGCCACTCTGCATTTTCAAGATCGACATCCTCCCATCGAGCCGTTCGCAACTCACCAGGTCGCACGAACAGCATCGGCCCCAGCTTCAATGCCGCCAAGGTCACCGGCGACCCTCGATAGGAATACATTGCCCGCAACAGATCGCTGATCCGGGCAGGATCGGTCACGCTAGCGAAGTGCTTGGTCTGGGGTTGCTCCAGTGCTCCGATCAAGCTTTCAGCAGGGTTCGATGTCGCGCGTCCAGTGGCAATCGCATAACGAAATACACGACTGGCAAGCGAGCGCGTCCGGTGCGCGGTCTCGGCAACGCCGCGCTTCTCTAACTTGCGCAACGCTGCCAGCAGGACCGGCGCCGTCACGTCCATGATCGGGATATCGCCGATGCTCGCCAGGTCCTTTTCGATCAGGCGACGCTCACGCTTTACCGACCCGGGAGTCAGCCCCTCCTTGGTTCGCTTCTCCAGCAGTTCGATGGCGATCGCGCTGAAGGTGGATTCGGCGCGCTCGGTCTGCACAGCTCGCTCGATGCGGGCCACCTGGGCGGGGTTGGCTCCCCTCTTAACCAACGCCCGCAACCGATCCCGCTCGGCCCGCGCCTCGCCGAGCGACATGATCGGATAGTTGGCCAGCGTGATCATGCTGGCCTTGCGCGAGTGGCGATGGCGATAGCGCTATACCTTCGCCCCGGACGGCCGCACTTCAATGCACAGGCCATTCGTATCGGCCACACGGTAGGCGTCTTCGCGTGGTTTCAGGGAGCGCAGCTTGGTGTCGGTCAGCATATGAGTCAGACGGTTGTGAGTCAGCGGGCATGAGCTATGTCCTCTGACTCACATCCTGACTCACTTCCACCCCGGATTCAAGCTGATCAACCTGGACTACGTCGCACAAAAACCCCGCATCTAGCGGGGTTTTGGGGGAATCACCGGACCAATTCGGACTCCCTTGGCCTACTCGATGGTGGGCCCACCAGGATTCGAACCTGGAACCAAAGGATTATGAGTCCTCTGCTCTAACCGTTGAGCTATAGGCCCTTGCGGCCGCACAGTGTAGTAGAGCCGCGCCCGGCCCTGCCACTGCCTGCGGGCATGCCACGCACCCCTCATCCGAACCGGTGGCGCATCGCATCGACCTGCCGTGCATTGTCCGCCGCCAACGCGCGCAAGGCGGGCGAGCGCAGCAGGGACGAGCCCGCCACCCGCTGCCAGTAGTCGAGCGCCACCGGCGCGGCCCATTGCAGGTGGGCGAGCTGGCCGCTGCGCTCTGGCGCAACCGGCCCGAGCGGCGCTGCCGCGCGCAGCACCCCGGTGCGCGAGGGGGCCAGCGACATCGGCAGCATGTCGTAGACCGGCGCCAGCGGCAACGGACCGTGGTCGACCAGATGGAAGCCGAGATTGCCGTGGTGCATGTCGCTGTTGCCGATGAGGCGGCCGAAGGCATGCAGCCGGGCCATGTGCGTGGCGGTGGCGGCCGTCAGCCAGCCCTGCGCGTGCAGCTGCTCGCCCGCGCGCGCCCAGTCCAGCGTGACGTCTCCCACGAACGCCGCAGTCAGCGACATCAGTGACACGAAGCCGCGGCGGCCAAGCACGTCCGGCGTGCGGTCGAAGCGCTGCACCTCGAGGAAGGCATGCGTGCTGGTCTGGAGCAGCTCGGAAACGGCCGCATCCACGCCTGCATCGCGCAGGCACTGCAGCGCGAGGTGCTCGCACACGAGCAGGTCGGCCCAGCGCTCGGCAGCCTCACCGGCGGTGGGCTGCGCGAACTTCACCAGCACTGCCTGGCGATGCCCGTTGTGCGTCACGGTGGCGGTGAACTTGGGTTGCTCCCCGCCGGGTGATGAACCGACATCCTCGCCCTCCAGGACGGCCGCAGCGCGCGCAGGATAGTCGCGGACACGCTGGTCGGCCTGGACACCGTCCGGCGGCGCATCCAGTTCGGCCAGGGCTGCGGCGACGGCGTCGCCCCCCAGCAGCAGGTCGCCGATGCCGGTACCTCCGGCGCGCACCAGCGCCTGCAGAATGTCGCCCTGCTGCCAGCGGTTGAGATCGTCCGGCACGCCGAGATCGCGTGCGCGGCGATGGGCGAAGGTGCGGCCGAGAAACCCCTGCGGGCGCAGGTCATCCAGGAACCACGGGATATCGGGGAACCAGCCGTCGATGGCACCGTCCGGGGCGCGGTTGAGGTTGGGCCGGGCGGTGCCGACGTCCAGGTGGAAGGCATCACCGCTGAGGGCGATGAGCGTGCCCAGCTCTTCCAGGCTGGCATCGGGGCGGAGGCGGAACAGCGGCCATTCGCTGCCTGCGGCAGTGGCTCGGCGGGCGGCGTAGGCAGTAGCGCGGCCCCGGCCCAGGCGGGCCACGCGGTCGCCGGCGTCGGCCACCAGGCGGCTCAACGTCATCCGTGTGGCGCCCAGACGCTCGGCGAGCGCGGCGGCCGCTACCACCTCACCGGCCGGAAGGCGGTCGAGCAGATCCTGCACGGTGTGGCGGGTGGGACGGGCCATGCTGGCGGACATCCGGGCTGATTATGTTACGAATATATAGACGTAAACACGGAGCTCCGCAAGGACGTGTACGTCTATCTTACTGATAACAGAGCTACTTTCATCGGGTTGTCCGGCCATCGATCCGTTTTGATGTTACGAATAATGTTACATAAAATGCAGGCTGCAACGGTACCGTGCGAGGAGCGTCCGGTCGCCCCCCCCGACTGCCGCGCTGCACGCGGGCAGCCGACCGACGGTCGGCTCCACCGTCGGGGCACCCGCTCCCGCCACCCCATAAAAAAACCCCGCCGAAGCGGGGTTTTTTCATCAACGCACCAACGCGGAGATCAATCGATATCCAGGAAGCTGCGCAGCTGCTCGGAGCGGCTCGGGTGACGCAGCTTGCGCAGCGCCTTGGCTTCGATCTGGCGGATGCGCTCGCGGGTGACGTCGAACTGCTTGCCGACTTCCTCAAGGGTGTGGTCGGTGTTCATGTCGATGCCGAAGCGCATGCGCAGCACCTTGGCTTCACGGGCGGTGAGGCCGGAGAGCACTTCGCGGGTGGCTTCCTTGAGGCTTTCCACGGTGGCTACGTCGATCGGCGACTGCATGGCCGAGTCCTCGATGAAATCGCCCAGGTGCGAGTCTTCGTCGTCACCGATCGGCGTTTCCATGGAGATCGGCTCCTTGGCGATCTTCATCACCTTGCGGATCTTGTCTTCCGGCATGTCCATTTCCTTGGCCAGCTCCTCCGGCGTGGCCTCGCGGCCGTACTGCTGGAGCATCTGGCGGGAAATGCGGTTCAACTTGTTGATCGTTTCGATCATGTGCACCGGAATACGGATGGTGCGGGCCTGATCGGCGATCGAACGGGTGATGGCCTGGCGGATCCACCAGGTCGCATACGTGGAGAACTTGTAGCCGCGGCGGTACTCGAACTTGTCCACGGCCTTCATCAGGCCGATGTTGCCTTCCTGGATCAGGTCGAGGAACTGCAGGCCGCGGTTGGTGTACTTCTTGGCGATGGAGATCACCAGACGCAGGTTGGCCTCGACCATTTCCTTCTTGGCCTTGCGCGCCTTGGCTTCACCGTAGGCCATCGCCCGGCTGATTTCCTTCAGCTCTTCCAGTTCCAGCCAGGTGGTCTTCTCGATGTCGATCGTGGCCTGCTGCTCGGCGATGATCTGGTCCTTCACATCACGCAGGGCCGAGGACCACTTCTGCTTGCGCTTGAGGGCGTCTTCCACCCATTCCAGGTTGGTCTGGTTGCCTTCCCAGGAACGGATGAAGTCCTTGCGCGGCATGCGCGCGGTCACGGTCGCCAGGTTCAGCACGCGGCGCTCGTGGGACTTGATGTCGGCCATGACGTCGCGCAGCTGCTTGACCAGCACGTCGGTCAGCGGCAGCGGCAGCTTCAGGGTCACGAACACGGCGGCCATGTCGTCGCGCAGCTTGGCCAGCGGCTTGCGGTCGCCCTTGGCCGCCGCCTTCTTGAACGCGGCATAGGCGTCGGTCAGCGCCTGCATGCGGCGCGCGACTTCTTCCGGGTCCGGGCCGGTCGGACCGGCGTCTTCCTCGGCGTCGACGTCGTCGTCTTCGTCCTCGTCGGCATCAGCGTCGGCGTCGTCGCTGGTGTCTTCGGCCACGGCCGGGGCCGGGACTTCCTCGACCAGGTCGTTGAAGCCGACGATCACTTCGGCCAGGCGCTTCTTGCCTTCCTTGTGCGCGTCGTAATCGGCGAGCAGGGTTTCGACCGACACCGGGAAGGTGCCGAGCGCAGCCTGGACCTGGCCCAGGCCTTCTTCGATACGCTTGGCGATGGCGATTTCGCCTTCGCGGGTCAGCAGTTCGACGGTACCCATTTCGCGCATGTACATGCGCACCGGGTCGGTGGTGCGGCCACCTTCGGTGTCGAGCGCGCTCAGCGCGGCGGCGGCTTCTTCGGCCGCGGTGTCATCGACTTCGCGGTTGCCGGTGTTGCCATCGTTGAGCAACAGGGTTTCGGCATCGGGTGCAACTTCATGGACATCGATGCCCATGCCGTTGATCATGCCGATGATATCTTCGATCTGCTCCGGGTCGACGATGTCGTCGGGCAGGTGGTCATTGACTTCGGCGTAGGTCAGGTAGCCCTGTTCCAGGCCCTTGCTGATCAGAAGCTTGATGTCGTTTTGCTGGGCAGGACGTTCGTTGGCCATGTAGTGCTCGCGCCACCGGCTGGGAGAGGGAATAGAACCTAGCATTATACCAGCCCGGCGCCCCGCCTTCCCGGGCGGTGGTCCCGGGGCTAGGGTCTGAGCAGGAAGGTCACGGGACCATCATTGACCAGGCTGACAACCATATGGGCACCAAACCGCCCGGTTTCCACCCCTGGGGCGTGCTTTTGACGGCATGTTTCGACCAGTTGGTTGAATCCACGTTCAGCCTCCGCAGGCGCGGCGGCGGTACTGAAGCCCGGCCGCATGCCGCTGGCGGTGTCCGCCGCCAGGGTGAACTGGCTGACCAGCAGCAGGCCACCCCCGGTATCGAGCAGCGATCGGTTCATTTTTCCGCCCTCGTCGCCAAAGACACGGTAACCAAGCAGGCGATCGGCCATCCGCCGGATCTGCGCGTCGGTGTCGCCCGGCTCCATGCCGACCAGGGCCAGCAGCCCTGGCCCGATCTGCCCGACCACGGCATCGTCGACGCGGACACTGGCTTGGCTGACGCGCTGGATGAGAACAAGCATGGCAGGGCTTCCGTGGCAGGGGGCGGACTACCTTAGAGCCTGGGGGTGCGGTTGGCGATCCGGACCGTGGGCGGGCTGCGGATGCCCCCGCACCGCCCAGCGGCTAGACTTCCACGTGATGAAACCGCATACCACCGCCCGCCTGGCCTATCGCGCCGCTGCCCTGTTCACCCGCCTGCCCTGGGCCTGGCTGCGTGGGTTCGCCGCCGCCCTGGCCTGGTTGTGGATCCGCCTCAATGCCCGCGAGAGCCGGGTGACCCGACGCAATCTGGAGCTGGCCTACCCCGAGCTGGCCCCGGCCGACCGCGCGGCGCTGCACAAGGCGGTGCTGCGCTCGACCGCGATGCAGGCCATCGAAACGCTGCGGCTGTGGACCCAGCCCCGCGAGCGCAACCTGGCCTGCCTGACCGAGCGTCACGGCGAGGCCCTGTACGACGCCGCGCTGGCCTCGGGCAGGGGCGTGATCGTGGCCGCCCCGCATTACGGCAACTGGGAGCTGCTGAACCAGTGGCTGGCCTCACGCGGGCCCATCGCCATCGTCTACAAGGCGCCCGATGAAGCGGTGGGCGACGCCTTCCTGCAGCTGGTGCGTGGCGGCGACAACGTGCAGCAGGTGCGCGCCGAGGGCCCGGCCGTGCGCCAGCTGTTCAAGGTACTCAAGGACGGCGGGGCCACCGGCATCCTGCCCGACCAGCAGCCGAAGGCCGGCGACGGCGTGTTCGCGCCCTTCTTCGGCATCGAGGCGCTGACCATGACCCTGGTCAACCGGCTCGCCGAGCGTACCGGGGCGACCGTGCTGTACGGCTGGTGCGAGCGGATCGGCCCGGACATGCAGTTCGCCCTGCACATCGAGCCGGCGCCGCCGACGGTGGCCGACCCGGACCCGCGCACGGCCGCCAGCGCGCTCAATGCCGGGATTGAACGGATCGCGCGCCGCGATCCGAGCCAGTACCAGTGGACCTACAAGCGCTACACGCTGCGCCCGCCGGAAAGCGGCGAAGTGGACCCTTACGCCACCGAGGAACACCCGCACTGAATGCGACGCTGTGTCGCGCCCGGGCGCGATTGGAATCGTCGCCCCTCGTCCCCACTGTGAACCCACGATGTCCCCCACGGCCCCTGCCATGTCTGATGCTGCTTCTTCCCTGTTCGGCGATCCGGCCGCGATCCGCTGCGAGCGCGCGGTCGCCGAGCTGCGTGCCGGCCGCCCGGTGGTGATCGATGACAGCCACGGCCAGCACCTGGCGTTCATCGCCCTGGACAGCAGCACCCGCAGCAGCTTCGGTGCCTTCGCCGAGGCCGCGGCCGGCCAGCACTACCTGTTCCTCACCGCCACCCGCGCGCGGGTGCTGGGCGTGGCGGCCGAACATGGCGCGCGCGTGCCGCTGGCCGGGATCGATTTCGATGCACTGCCATCGTTGGGCTACCTGCGCGAACCGGAGGCGATGCCGCCAGGCTGGAGCGCCGGCCAGGCGCTGGACGACGGCGCGATCGAAGTGGCGCGGCTGGGCCTGTTGCTGCCGGCCACGGTCGGGGTGCTGCTGGACCCGGCCGATACCCGCTTCGACAGCTGCGCGCAGGTCTCGCTGTGCGACCTGCACCAGGGCGCCGAGCAGGCCGCCCATGCCTACGAGCTGGTGGCGCGCTCGCCGGTGCCATTGCGCGACGTCGGCATGACCGAGTTCGCGGTGTTCCGCGGCGGCGTCGCCCAGCGCGACCAGGTGGCGATCATCGTGGGCACCCCGGACCTGTCCGGCGTGGTGCCGGTACGCGTGCACTCGTCCTGCCTGACCGGGGATCTGTTCGGCTCGCTCAAGTGCGACTGCGGCGATCAGCTGCGCCGCGGCCTGCGCAAGCTCAAGGATCTTGGCGGTGGCGTGCTGCTGTATCTGGACCAGGAAGGGCGCGGTACCGGTATCGCCGCCAAGATGCGCGCGTACGGTTATCAACATGACGGCCTGGACACCATCGACGCCGATGCACAGCTCGGCTTCGGCGCCGACGAACGCCGCTACGGCAGCGCGGCGGCGATGCTGCAGGGCCTGGGCGTGTCGCGGGTGCAGCTGCTCAGCAACAACCCCACCAAGGCCCAGCGCCTGCGCCATGCCGGTATCGAGGTGGTGGAGTGCGTGCCGGTCACCGGCGACATCACCGTCGAGAACGAGCACTACCTGCGCACCAAGGCCGAGCGCGCGGGGCACCTGCTCGATGTCGACGCGCTGATCCAGGCCGCGCAGTAACCGGGCAACCTGCTACCGTCTGCGCCACGGGCGCCGGTTGCTGACGCGGGCGTCCGGCCCTGTCCACGCCGAGCGCCCTGCCTTGACCGAGTCCATCGATCCCGTCGTGCCGCCCGCGCTGCCGCTTCCGGCAGCCTGGCAGCCGTTGCCGCTGCGTGCGGCCTCCATTGCCGCAGCCAGCGGCGCGCTGACCGGCGCGCTGCTGCCCGGCGGCGCGCTCGGTGCCGGCTGGTTCCTGCTGGCGCTGCCCGGGCGCTGGTGGGGCGTGGCCGCGATGGTGGTGCTCGGCGCACTGATCGGCGCGGTGATTGGCTTCCGCCGTCAGCGCCGCACGTCGTGGCGCCTGGATGCGCGCGGGCTGGGCCTGCGCCGCGAGCTGCTGTGGCAGCAGGAAACCCATGTCCCGATCTCGCGCGTACAGCACCTGGACCTGCGTCGCGGGCCGATCGAGCGTAGTGCAGGGCTGGCCACGCTGGTGGTGCACACCGCCGGCAGCCGCATGAGTGCGGTCTCGATCAGTGGCCTGGACCAGGCCGATGCCGAGCGCCTGCGCGACACCCTGGCCCACCAGCTCGACCAGGACGACGACGCCCTGTGAGCACCCCGGCCCCCGAAACTCCGGCACCCGAGCAACGCCTGCATCCGTGGTCGTGGCTGTTCGTGCTGCTGATGCAGCTGCGCCAATCCCTGCTGCCGCTGGTGGCGCTGGTGGTGTTCGGCAACCGCGGCGACCGCGACCAGCTGTGGCTCACACTGGGCCCGCTGATCGCCGTGGTGGGGCTGGTAGCGTACGCCCTGCTGCAGTACCTGACCTACCGCTACCAGATCGGGCGCGATGCGATCACCGTGCGCAGCGGGGTGGTGTCGCGCAACCGCCGCGAGATTCCGTTCGCGCGCATCCACAACGTGGTGGTGCACCAGAATCCGCTGCACCGGCTGTTCGGCGTGGCCGAGCTGAAGCTGGAATCGGCCGGCGGCAACCGGCCGGAAGCGGAGATGCGCGTGCTCAAGCTGGACCAGGCACTCGCACTGGAAGCACTGGTCCGCCAGCGTGGGCAACCGACGGTGGCCGTCGCCGCGACCGGCGCGACCGAACCGCCACCACTTCCCACCGACCCGGTGCTGCTGCGGCTGGGCGCACGCGACGTGCTGCGCATCGGGCTGCTGTCCGACCGTGGCTGGGTGGTGGTGCTGGCGGCCGTGGGCGCGGTGATGCAGTTTGTGCCGAGCGGGACGGTCTCCGACGTACTCGACAACGGCAGCCGGCAGGCGTTCGGCTACGCCAGCCACCTGCATCCCAGCACATGGATGTGGGTCGTGGCCGGTGCCTCCGCGCTGCTGGTGTTCTGGCTGCTGCTGCGGGCGCTGTCGGTGACGCTGGCCTTCCTGCGCTACCACGGTTTCCAGCTCAGCGAGCACGAGCGACGCCTCACCGTGTCCAGTGGCCTGCTGACCCGGTTGCGCACCAGCGTGGCGCGGCGTCGGATCCAGGCCTGGACCCTGCGCGAGAGTCCCCTGCAGCGCCTGTTCGGGCGTCGCCATCTGGGCATCGACATCGCCGCCAGCACCCCGGGCGATGGCGAACGGCGCGACCTGCGCGAGCTGGCCCCCTTGGCCACGCCGGCCGCGTGCGATGCGCTGGTGCAGCACCTGCTGCCGCATGCGCAGTGGCCGCCGGCCACGTGGCAGCCGGTGGATCGGCGCGGCTGGTGGCGGCTGTGCCTGCCGGCGCTGGTGATCGCTCTGCTGCTGGCTGCCGGTGCCGTGTGGGAAGACCAGCGCTGGGGCCTGCTGGTGCTGCTGTGGCTGCCGTGGTCGGCGTTCAGCGCGCGGCGGCGTATGGCGCGCATGGGCTACTACGTGGACGACGCACTCGTGGCCGTCCGCGGCGGCTGGTGGCACCGTTGGTGGCGGTTCGCCGAGGTGGACAAGGTGCAGGCGCTGCGCCTGTCACGCTCGCCGCTGGACCGTTGGCTGGGCACTGCCAGCCTCTGGCTGGATACGGCCGGTGCCAGCGGCAGCCTCCCGCTGTGCCTGCGCTACCTGCCCGACGCCGAGGCCCGCGCGTTGCAGGCGCAGCTGGGCGATGCGCTGGCCAGGCGCCGGCTGCACTGGTAGACGCGCGGCCGGGGGCCCACCCTCAGCGCCTGGACGGCCCCCAGTATCCCAGGTCGCGGCGGATCTGCAGGCCCCGCGTCCAGGCGCCGAACGGTTTGCGTTTGAGGCGGCCCAGTTCCCCGGCCAGGAAGTCCTCGGTGGCCGCGATCACCCGTTCGCTGGAACAGCCGTCGCGATAGGGATGGATCGCATCGGCATAGCGGCGGATCTCGGCCATCAAGGCCGGCTCCGGCGCCAGTGCGCGCGCCAGCATCGCCGGCAGCTGCGCCGCATCGTCGAAGTCGATCATGTGCGGCTGCGGCACCCGGTTGCGGAAGGTCACCACCGGTTTGTGCTGCACCACGAACTCGGACACGATCGACGAGGTGTCCGACACCAGCACATCCGCCGCCCGCTGCGCGGCCATCACCTGCTCGGGCTCGATAAAGGCGGCGTTGGCGCCGGCCAGCGCGCGGTAGCGGTCAAACAGCGCGGGGGGACATTTGGGATGCAGGGTCAACAGCCAGTAGCGGTCGCCGCGGGCGATGTCGGCGGCGATCGGGTCATACAGGTGCGGCGCCGCACTCAGCCGCTCGGTGAAGGTGGAGCCGAACAGGATCACCGGGCGCGCCTGGGCAGGGGCGCGCAGGGCGGCCGACAGGCCACCGTCATCGCGGAACAGCGGGTCCAGCTTGGGCCAACCGGTTTCGGCGACGGCGAAATGGCCATCGCGCATGGCGAGGTCACGGAACGGCGTGGTGGTCGCCGGACCCTGCGTGCAGTACAGGTCGAACAGACCGCGCACCCGGAAGTGGCCGCGCGCGCTGTCGCGCTTCTGCACGTTGAAGCCGTGGAAGACCTGTACTTTGGCCCCGGCAATGAACGGCGGCACCCAGTTGGCGGCGCTGAACACCGCGCGCGGACGCAGCGCCAGCGCCTGCTTGAGGTCTATCCCGGGCACCCCCGGCAGCGTTGCGCCGGCCGCGCCGTCGACGAACCAGGTCGACACCGATTGCCCGGATGCGTGCAACGCCTCGGCCAGTGGGGCGAGAATAGGCAACGCATAGCGTTCCGTCGCAAACAGCAGGTACTCGGCCATCATGTCCTCCACGACCGCTCCCGTTGAACGGCCTCGCATCTCGGCCTGCATTATCGCGTTCAATGAAGCCGACCGCATCGGCGACTGCCTGGCCTCACTGGCCTTCTGCGACGAGATCATCGTCGTGGACTCCCATTCCACCGATGCCACCGTGGCCATCGCCAGCGCCGCCGGTGCCCGCGTGCTGCAGCGCGCGTTCGACGGCTTCCGCAGCCAGAAGGCCTTCTGCGTCGCGCAGGCCAGCCACGACTGGGTGCTGTGCCTGGACGCGGACGAGCGCGTCGACGACACCCTGCGCGCCTCGATCCAGAGCGCCCAGGCTGGCGGCTTCGCCGGCCATCACGGCTACCGGTTCGCGCGGCTGTCGGCCTACTTCGGCAAGTTCCTGCGTCACGGCAACGCCTATCCGGACCGGGTGATGCGGCTGTTCGACCGCCGCCACGGCG
This sequence comes from Stenotrophomonas sp. NPDC077461, assembly GCF_049545475.1. Taxonomy (NCBI): domain Bacteria; kingdom Pseudomonadati; phylum Pseudomonadota; class Gammaproteobacteria; order Lysobacterales; family Lysobacteraceae; genus Stenotrophomonas; species Stenotrophomonas sp. NPDC077461. Next base: position 299,920 of record NZ_JBMWDO010000005.1, on the reverse strand, counting down.
GCTGGCGCGGCAAGCGGGAGATCCATGAAGCGGCCAGCGTCGACGGTACCGTCGGCACCCTGCGCGGCGACCTGATCCATTACCCCTACCGTTCGCTGGAGCAGCAGCTGGCCAAGACCCAGCGCTATGCGCGGATGATGGCCGAACACGAGTTCGCCCGCGGCAAGCGCGCCACGCTGGGCAAGCTGGTGCTGGCCCCGGCGTGGCGCTTCTGGCGCGGCTGGCTGTTCCGCGGCGGGTTCCGCGATGGCTGGCACGGACTGGTGTACGCCTACGTGCGCGCCAACTACGTGCGCCAGAAGACCATCATGTTGTGGATGCTGCAGATCGGCCAGCCGGTGGCGGACCCGCCCCGGGATCAGCCGCCGGCCTGAGCCGGGCGCTGGCGGTGGGCGTGTCCCTGCAGGACCGACAGGCCGGTCAGCAGGGCAACGATGGTGACGTAGAAGCTCGCGGTGATCTGGTGGGCGAACATCGACTGGGTCAGGCCGCACAGGACGTAGGCCACCACCACCATGATCCCGGCTGCGGCCGGGCCGCGGAAGCCGATCTGGCCACTGCGCCGGTGCAGCCTGGCAAACACCAGCAGCGGCACGCCGTACACGGCCAGCAGCAGCAACAGCCCGGGCACCCCCTGGGTGGCCGACCACTCGGCCAGGTCATTGTGCGCGTGGCCCAGGTGGCAGCGCGGCTCGTCCGGGTCTTCGCGGCACACCGGCAGGCGAAGCATCGCGCTGTCGAAGTGGCCGATCCCCACCCCGATCAGCGGGTGGTCGAAGAACGTCTCATAGGCCACCTGCAGGCGTTCGACACGGGCGCCGGCAGAGGAATCGCTGTCGCCGCGCTCCATCCGCACCACATCGTGCTGCAGTTCGGTCAGGCGCACCTGCTCACGCAGGCCGGGGACGGTCAACGCCAGCGTGCCGGCGATCGCCAGCAGCGCCAGCAGCACCGACAGCCGCGCCCGCCCGGTCCGCCAACGCAGGCTCATCGCCATCACCACCAGCAGGGCCACCAGCGCCGGCCATACGCCGCGGCTGCCACTGAGCACGATCGTGACGCAGCCGGCGATCATGCCCACGATCACCCACGGCCAGCGGTGGTGCGGGCGACAGAACACGAGCAGCACCATCAGCATCAGCACGATGTCGGCCAGCACGATCGCATTGGTGCTCAGTTCGGCGCGGGGCGCCCCCCCCATCACCTGCACCACCGACAACACCATCACCGCCAGCAGGCCGACCAGCGAACCGGCCCACAGCCAGTGCAGCGCCGGGCGCAGCGCGCAGACCCACAGAATGATCCACGGGATCACGACGAAGCGGGAGCGGTTGTCGATATCGCGCAGGCCCTGCTCGAACAGCAGCATCGACACCAGCGACAGTGCGATCACCGCCAGCATCAGCCAGCCCAGCACCACCAGCGGACGACCGGCGATGACCCGCGCGCGCCACAGCTCCAGCGGTGCCAGCAGGCTGCCCAGCAACAGCAGCAGGCCGTACGGCAGCAGGTTCTGCGGCACGCTGAGGATCAGCGCCGGCAGGCAGAACAGGCCGATGTTGGCGACCCAATGCGCCACGCCGAGACGGCCCTGCAAGGGCGGGAATGACGCCACGTCGGTCGTGCTGGACGCGCCTTGCTGCTTCATTGCCAACCTCGATTACCACGCCCAGGCCGCAAGGCCCATTGACACGACCGGCGCGACCGGCGCCCACGGAGCGGCCTGCGGACCTGGATGGCCCGATGACCCCGGCTATCTTTACTCATCGCCATCGATTCTGTGCAACTCGCGTTCGCGCTTCTGTTCAGCCGCCGTGGCCGTACAGGGACCGCGGATATCACTGGCCCGCACCAACCACCAACGACGCCGGTTGGCGACCCCGGCCAGCGTGGCGCTGTCGCGATCCACGCAGCCCAGCAGCGCGTCTTCCTGCACCAGCAGCCAGCGCTGCGCGGGGGCCTGCATCTGCCACTCCACGCCGTCGCGCAGCTGGTTGTCCCAGCGTCGGTTGAATCCGAAGGTGGTGGCCGCGCGGTCGGCCATCAGCAGGTTCTGCTCCTTCCAGGCCACCAGGCCCAGCTGCGCATCCGGGCCGATCCGCTGGCCGACCTGCTGCATCAGCCCGCGCGCGGAACTGGAATCGTTGAACAGCGGGTAGCCGATCAGCCCGTAGGCCACCCAGGCCATCGCCAGCGTGGCGATCGCCGCCACGTGGAAGCGCCGGCGCCCGCTGAACACCAGGCTCATCACCGCGCCGCAGCCCAGTGCGATGCCGATCCAGGCCAGGCCGCTGGTCACCGCGGTGTCGATGCCGCGCTTGATGATCAGGCTGCGTTCGAAGCCGGGCTCGCCCCCGAGCATGGCGATGCCCACGCCCAGCAGCGCCAGTGCCAGCACGGCAGTGAAGGCGCCCATCAGCCATTGCACGTCGCGCCGCCGCAGCAGCCCGGGCAGCAGCGGGGCCAACGCCAGGCAGAACATCGGCAGCGCCGGCAGGATATAGACATCGCGCTTGCCGTGCGGGATCGAGAAAAACAGCACGATCAGCAGCCACCAGCCCAGCAGCATCAGGTAGCGTGGATCGCGCCGCCGCAGCCGCCGCCACCAGGCCGGAACCGCCCACGGCAGGACCAGGAAGGCGGGAAGCCACATCGACGGCATGGTGGCCAGGAAGTACCACCACGGCTGGTGGTGATCCCAGGACTGGGCGTAGCGCTTGGCGGTCTGGCGGAACAGGATGTCGTCCAGGTAGGCCCGGTACTCGGCCGAACCGCTGCCCAGCGCGGTCAGCACCATCGGCACGAACCACATCGCGATGGCCAGCACGAATGCCAGCGGCGCCAGCCAGAAGCGGGCATCGCGGATGTGCAGCCTGACCCGCGGCCATCCGAGCAGCGACGCCGTGGCCGCGGGCACAATCATCAGCAGCGCGAGCACACCCACGCCCTTGGTGATCACGCCCAGCCCGGCCGCGAACCAGCCCAGCCACCACCATCGCCACGCCGGCCCACACAGCAGGTGGCGCAGCAGGCCGTAATTGGCCAGGGTGATGAAGAACACCACCAGCGGATCGATCTGCGCCTTTTTCGACTGGAAGGTGAAATGCACCGCAAACAGCAGCGCCCAGGCGGCATACAGCCCCACCCGCCGCGTCCACAGGCGTCGTCCCAGGTCGTAGACGCAGGCCAGCGTACCCAGCGCCGCCAGCAGCGACGGCAGCAGGAACGCCACGCGCCAGTCGCCGATCAGGCGATACAGGATCGCCTGCGACCACATCAGCATCGGCGGCTTGTCCGAGTAAAGCTCGGTGCCGCGATGCGGGAACAGCCAATCGCCACTGGTCACCATCTGTTTGGCGACCAATGCGAAGCGGGGTTCATCGGAGGGCCACGGGTCGCGCAGGCCAAGACCGGCCCCCAGCACAAGCAGGGCCATCAGGGCGAGCAACCAGAACTCTCGGGACGCGCGGGTGTTGAGCATGGGGCGCGATTCTAGCGGTGTTGGCCTAACCCTTCTTTAGCAGACGCGCATAGAAGAAGCCGTCAGCGCCGTTTTCACCCGGCAGGCGCTGTCGCCCGGCCCAGGAATCGTGGCCGAATGCGTCACCCAGCGGCAGGAAACCGGCGTTGCGCGTGCGCTGCAGGAAGGCCTCCACCTGGAACTGGTTTTCCTCGCGCAGGATCGAGCAGGTGGCATACAGCAACGTGCCGCCAGGCGCGAGCATCGTCCAGCAGGCATCCAGCAGGCGGGCCTGCAGCGCGACCAGCGCCTCGATATCGGTCTCGCGCCGATGCAGCAGCACATCGGGCTGGCGGCGGATGATGCCGGTGGCCGAACACGGCGCGTCCAGCAGAATCGCGTCGAACGGCTGGCCATCCCACCACGCGGCCGGATCGCCCGCATCGCCGGCACGCACCTGCGCGTGTTCGCCGACGCCGGTGCGCGCGAAGGTCTCGCCGATGCGCTTGAGCCGGCGTGGATCGATGTCCAGCGCGAGCAGGTGCAGGCTGGGGTCGCGTTCGAGCAGGTGGGCGGACTTGCCGCCCGGCGCGGCGCAGGCGTCCAGCACCCGGATTCCCGGGCGCAGCGACATGGCGTCGGCGACCTGCTGGGCCGACAGGTCCTGGACCGACAGCGCGCCGTCGGCAAAGCCCGGCAGGGCCGATACGGCCACCGGCGTCGGCAGGCGGATCGCGTCCGGCGCGATCGGCGACGCCTCGGCGGCGATGCCGGCCGCCTCCAGCCGCTGCAGCATCGTGTCGCGATCGCCGTGCTGGCGGTTGACCCGCAGCCACAGCGGTGCCGGCTGCAGGCTGGCCTCGAATACCGCGTCGGCCTGGTCCGGCCAGTCCTGTTCGATCCTGTCGGCCATCCACAGCGGGAACGCCGCGCGCGCCGGCTGCGGGGGGATGCCCTCGCGCTGGGCGCGGCGCAGCAGCGCGTTGACCATGCCGGCCTGGCGTTCGCGGCCCAGCGCGCGCGCGGCATCGACCGTGGCCGACAGCGCGGCGTGCGCCGGCAGTTCCAGCGCATCCAGCTGGGCGAAGCCGACCAGCAGCAATGCGCGCAGTTCGTCTTCGCGCACGCTCAGCGGGCGCTGCATCCACTGCGCCAGTGCCGCGTCGTACGCATTGCGCCGGCGCAGCACCGCAAAGCACAGCGCTTCGAGCAGCGCGCGGTCGCGGCTGTCATCGAGCGTGGGCAAAGCGGTGGAGAGCTCGGCCTTGAGCGACCGGCCGCGGCCGATCACCTGGGCCAGCACCTTGGCGGCCAGCACGCGGGTGGGCACGCCGGGTGCCATCGCAGCGCGCGGCGCGGCCTGTTTTTCCTGCCGGGGATGGGCCATCTCAGGCGCCCACGGCCAGGTCGCGGCGGGCATTGAGGTAGTCCGCTGCGGTGATCGCCTTGCCGCCTTCGCGCTGCAGCACGCGCAGGCGCAGCGCGCCCTGGCCGCAGGCGATGTCGATGCCTTCGCGGGCCGCCGCCAGCAGGGTGCCGGGCGCCTTGCCCTTGTTGTCGGGCAGCGCCACTGCACCGTGAATGCGCACGCGCTCACCGGCCAGCTGCGCTTCGGCAATCGGCCAGGGATTGAAGGCCCGCACGGTCCGTTCGAGCTGCTGGGCGTCCTGCGCCCAGTCCAGCCTAGCCTCGGCCTTGTCCAGCTTGTGCGCGTAGGTCACGCCGGCCTCGGGCTGCGGCTGGGCGATCGGCTTGATGCCGGCACGCAGCAGACCCAGGCCATCGGACAGCACCTGCGCACCAAGCTCGGCCAGGCGGTCGTGCAGCTGGCCGCCCAGCTCGCCCGCCGCAATCGGGGTGTGCTGGCGCAGCAGCACCGGGCCGGTATCCAGGCCGGCCTCCATCTGCATCAGGCACACGCCGGTTTCGGCGTCGCCGGCCTGGATCGCGCGCTGGATCGGCGCGGCGCCGCGCCAGCGCGGCAGCAGCGAGGCGTGCACGTTCCAGCACCCGTGGGTGGGAATGGCGAGCACGGCCTTGGGCAGGATCAGGCCGTAGGCCACCACCACCATCAGGTCCGGCTGCAGGTCGTGAAGCTGCTGCTGCGCTTCGGGGGTCTTCAGGCTTTCCGGCTGGAACACCGGGATGCCGCGCGCGATCGCCTCCAGCTTGACCGGCGAGGGCATCAGCCCGCGCCCGCGACCGGCCGGGCGGTCGGGCTGGGTGTACACCGCAACCACCTCATGGTGGCGGGCGGCGGCCCGCAGCGACGAGACGGCGAACTCCGGCGTACCGGCAAAGACAATCCTCATGGCGACCCCACTTGCAGAAAGAAAAACGGCGCCGGTGGCCGGCGCCGCGACACCGGAAGCGGCACGCGGTCCTGCCGCGTGGCCGTTTCCGCGACCATCTCAGGCAACGTGCTTGCGCTGCTTGGCCAGCTTCTTGCGGACCATCTCGCGCTTGAGCGGCGAGAGGTAATCGATGAACAGCTTGCCGTCCAGGTGGTCCATCTCGTGTTGGATGCACACCGCCAGCACGCCGTCGGTGGTCAGTTCCTGGGCCACGCCCTGGCGGTCCAGGAAGCGCACCGTGATCTGGTTGGCGCGGGTGACGTCGGCAAAGATGCCCGGGACCGACAGGCAGCCCTCCTGGTACACCTGGCCGCCTTCATTGGCGACGATCTCGGGATTGATGAACACCCGCGGGGTGTCCTTCTCTTCGCTGACGTCGATCACCATGAAGCGCTTGTGCACGTCCACCTGGCTGGCGGCCAGGCCGATGCCCGGCGCCTCGTACATGGTGTGGAACATGTTGTCGATCAGCTCCTGGAAGGCAGGCGTGGTCACTTCGGCAGCGTCGATCAACGCGGCCTTGGTGCGCAGGCGCGGATCGGGAAACTCAAGAATGGGCAGGATGGCCATGACAATTACCGGTAGGGGGCGCCGCTGGGAACGGCGTATGGGGCGATTCTATCGCCAACGCTTGCCCTGCGCCCCGGTTTCTGGACTATAGTGCGGGCACCTGTTGGGGAATCAGGCACCACACTCATGTTTGAACGTACTCGTACGGTCGTCGCCGTGGCGCTGCTGACCGTCGCTACCTATGCTACCGCCGTTGAAATGAATGGCGGGCACCCGGATACCTATGTCGTGCGCAAAGGCGACACGTTGTGGGACATTTCCGCGCGTTTTCTGAAAAAACCGTGGCTCTGGCCGGAAATCTGGCAGGCCAACCCGCAGGTCAGCAACCCGCACCTGATCTACCCGGGCGACGTGCTGAGCCTGGCCTATCTGGATCGCGTCGTCGGCCAGCAGCCCGGCCCGCGCCAGGAAGCCCCGATCAACGCGATTCCGCTGGAGCAGGTGGAGCCGTTCCTGAAGCAGCTGAGCGTGGTCGACGAGATCGATTCGCTGCCCTACGTGGTCAGCCTGGAAGACAACCGTCTGCGTGCCACCACCGGCCAGATCGCCTACGTGCGCGGTCTGGACCAGGCCCAGGTGGGCCAGCGCTGGGCCGTGGTCCGCCCGACCGTGCGCTACGCCCTGCCCAAGCCGACCGAAGACCTGAACGCCAACGGCGACGTCATGCCCGGCAGCGGCAACCTCTGGAAGGACTTCACCGTCCCGACCAAGCGCCAGGCAACGCTGGGCTATGAGCTGGCCCAGCTCAATGTGGGCACCGTGACGCGCGTGGCCAGCGGCAACGTGGAAGTGACCACGCTGACGCTTCAGGGCCGGGTTGACGGCCGCGAAGTGCGTGCCGGTGACCGCCTGGTGCCGGTGGAAGCCAATCCGTACGACCTGCAGTTCTACCCGCACGTGCCCGCTGCCCAGACCGAGGGCCTGGACATCCGCATCCTGGCCGTGACCGACATGTTCTCGGCCGGTGGCCCGCGCGATGTGATCGCCCTGTCCGCCGGCCGCGCCGATGGTGTGGACAACGGCACGGTGGTCTCACTGTGGCGGCAGGGTCGCCATGTCGCGCACCGCATGCAGTACCCCAACTCCTCGCGGATGGACGACGCGCTGAGCACGGGCGCCGGGCGCGTCACCCTGCCCGACGAGTATGCCGCCCATGCGATGGTGTTCCGCACCTTCGACAAGGTCAGCTACGCGCTGGTGATGCAGGGCGTCAAACCGGTCCATGTGGGCTACGCAGCCAAGCATCCGGACGCCCAGTAGGGACAGACCGCTGGTCGGTACGCGGAACATCCCTACGCAAGACTCCGACGGCGCCCCAGGGCGCCGTCGGCGCATCCGGCCTACGGTGGGGGGATGACCACCCTTGCCCCCTCCCCGCTGCTCACGTTGTTGCTGGCGGGCGGCCCGACCCGCCCCCGCCGCCGCCTGCTTCATGAGCATGGTGATGCCGAGCGCGCCTTGGCCGCCGGCCCCTCGGCCTGGCGCGCGGCCGGGTGCGACGCCGCGCAATGCGGGCGACTGCAGACGCCTGATTCCGCCGCGCTGGCGCGGTCCCTGCGCTGGCTGGAGCACGACAACCACCATCTGCTGGCCTGCACCCACGCCGACTATCCGCCCCTGCTGCGGCAGATGCCCCAGGTGCCGCTGGCGCTGTTCGTCCAGGGTCAGCCGGCGCGGCTATGGCACCCCGGCGTGGCGGTGGTGGGCAGCCGCACGCCCAGCCCTGCCGGCGGAGAGCTGGCCGCCGAGTTTGCCGGGGGTCTGGCGCGGCAGGGACTGTCGGTGATCAGCGGGCTGGCCGCCGGCGTCGATGCCCGGGCGCACGCGGCGGCGCTGGACCAGCCCGGCGGTTGCACCGTGGCGGTGGTCGCCACCGGCCTGGACCGGACCTACCCGCCACGACATGCCGCCCTGCAGGCGCGGATCGCGAGGGAGGGCGCGGTGGTCAGCGAGTACCCGCCGGGCACCACCGCCCACGCGGGCCAGTTCCCCGCCCGCAACCGCATCATCGCCGGGCTGGCCCTGGGCACCCTGGTGATCGAGGCGGCCGAGCGCTCCGGGGCGCTGATCACCGCGCGGCTGGCGGCCGAGGCCGGGCGCGAGGTGTTTGCCCTGCCCGGCTCGGTGCGCAACCCGCGCGCGCGGGGCTGCCACCGCCTGATCCGCCAGGGGGCAGCGCTGGTGGAAGACGTGGCTGAGGTGATCGCGGGCCTGAATCCCTTGGCCCAGACCCTCGCCCAGGCCTTGCGAACGCGCCTGGGCACCCCCACTGAACAGGCACGGGCAGGCCGTGTGAGCGCCGCCCCCTCCTCCGACCCGGACTACCAGTGCTTGTGGCAGGCACTGGACCACGACCCAACAGGTATGGATTCCCTGATCCAACGCAGCGGATTGACGGCGGCCCGGCTGTCGGCCATGCTGCTGGTCATGGAACTGGACGGAAAGGTAATGGCCATGCATGGCCGCTACTGTCGAAAACCCTAGTTTCTTCACCTCCACAGCGTCATGGACGCAGGCCGAGGGGCAATGAAAGAGAGCATTCTGGATGTCCTGCTGTACCTGTTCGAACACTACTTCAGCGAAGACGCGGATCTTGTGCGTGATCGCGACACCCTCCAGAACAGCCTGATACAGGCCGGCTTCAGCCCCGCAGAGATCAACAAAGCCTTCGATTGGCTCGATGCCCTGGCCGAACAGCGCCCGGCCGTGGCCCAGCCGCGCGTGGACGGTCCGGTCCGGATCTACCACGGCCCGGAACTGGACAAGCTGGACGTGGAATGCCGCGGTTTCGTGCTGTTTCTGGAGCAGCACGGCATCCTTGACGCCGGCCAGCGCGAGCTGGTGCTCGACCGTGCGATGGCCCTGGACCAGGACGAACTGGACCTGGACGACCTCAAGTGGGTGGTGCTGATGGTGCTGTTCAACCAGCCTGGTGCCGAAGCCGCCTACGCCTGGATGGAAACCCAGATGTTCATTGACGAACCCGAACCGCTCCACTGACCGTACACTGAGCGCCTTGCGCATTCAGGAGCGGGCCGTGAGCGAGTGGTTCTATGCAGAAGGAAATCGTCAGCAGCGTGGGCCGCTGACGTCTGATGAGTTGATCGCGCTGTTCCAGTCCAGCCGCATCGCGCTGGATACGCTGGTATGGCGCGACGGCATGCCGCAGTGGCAGGCCCTGCGCACCGTGGCCGACGAGATCGGCCTGGTGCAGGCCCCGAGCGACCCGCCGGCCGGAGTCGACGCCGACAGCCCTGCCGCCCAGCTTCCCCCGCAGATTCCGGCCGGCCCCTATGCCAGCCAGCCGCCGCCGGCACAGCCGGTGGCCGTGCCGCAGAAGAGTCTGTCCGGCTGTGCCATCGCCGGCATCGTCGCGGCCGTCCTCGGCGTGGGTGGCCTGGCGCTCATCGGCATTCTGGCCGCGATCGCCCTGCCCGCTTACCAGGACTACACCCACCGCGCAAAGGCCAGCGCGGCCTACGTCGCGCTGGCGCCGATCAAGACCCAGGTCGAGGAGTTCGTCGCCACCAACGGGCATTGCCCGGTCAATGACGATGAAGGCTTCCTGCCGGCCGATGGCTACGCGCTGGACGGCATCTCCGCGCTGCGCATCGGCCGTTTCGACAACAACCATTGCGGCATCGAGGCCGAGCTGTCGATTCCCGGCAGCACCGGCCTGGACGGCACGCTGCTGTGGCTGGACTACGATGGCGACGCCCGGCACTGGGAATGCACCGGCGGCGCGGACGACAAGTACCTGCCGACGGTCTGCCGCGGCTGAGCAACGCCTTACTTCTTCCACGGACGAGAGCAACAGGGGACACATGCAATGACCGAGTGGTACTTCGCCGACGGCGCACAACGCCAGGGGCCACTGCCCGCCGACGATCTGCGCCTGCGCTTCCAGCGCGGCGAGATCACCCTCACCACGCTGGTCTGGCGTGAGGGCTTCGACCAGTGGAAGGCGCTGGGCGATGTGGTTGAAGAACTGCAGCTGCAGAATCTGACCAACGCCACCGGGAACCTCGGCAGCGGGTTCGACCTGCGGGGCGATTACATCGCCATCGAGAACGGTACCGCCCCGCTGCCGGGCACCGGCGGCGGCACCTACTCGCCCTACAGCGCCCCGGCCAGTACCGGCAGCTATGCCGGTGCAGGCGTGGTGCAGGGCGGCGAGGTGGTCTATGCCGGCTTCTGGAAGCGGTATGCGGCCTACTTCATCGACTATGTGGTGCTGACCCTCTGCGGCGCGGTGATCGGCGGCATCGTCGGCGCCATCTTCGGCCTGGCCGTCGGTGCGATGGCGGGGTCGGACGCCGGGTCGAGCACCTCGGACATCGTCGGCGGTCTGCTCGGCATCGTGATCTCACTGGTGTACTACGCCGAGTTCCACGCCTCGGCCGGCGGCGCCACGCTGGGCAAGATGGCGGTGGGCATCAAGGTGGTGCGCAGCGATGGCCAGCGCTTGACCCGCGGCCGTGCGGTGGGCCGCTACTTTGCGACCTTCGTCAGCACCCTGACCCTGATGATCGGCTATCTGATGGCCGCCTTCACCGAGCGCAAGCAGGCGCTGCACGACCTGATGTGCGACACGGTGGTGGTCGACAAGTGGGCGTTCACCGAGAACGCGCACCTGCAAAACCGTGAACTGGGTACCGTCACGATCGTGATTCTGGTGCTGGCTGGCCTGTCCACGCTGGCCCTGATCATCGCCGCCGTGGCGATGGTGGGCGTGCTGGCCGCGATGGCCTGACGGGCGCACCCTCACACCGGGCCGCTTGACACGGGCAGCTCCGGCGTGATTCCTCTAATAGGCAGGAAAGCTGAACGCCCGGCGCATACCCGGGCGTTCAGTTTATGGATATCGCCCGCTGCCCTTCACTAATGCGGCCATTTGCTCCACCCTAGCGCCCTCCCCGGGCTGCTGCCCATAGAAATAGACGCCATGCCCAAGCACCTGCTCATCGTCGAATCGCCTGCCAAGGCCAAGACGATCAACAAATACCTCGGCAAGGACTTCACCGTCCTGGCCTCGTATGGGCATGTGCGCGATCTGGTCCCGAAGGAAGGCGCGGTCGATCCCGACAACAACTTCGCGATGCGCTATGACCTGATCGAGAAGAACGAGAAGCATGTCGATGCGATTGCCAAGGCCGCCAAAGGGGCCGACGACATTTTCCTGGCGACCGATCCGGATCGCGAGGGTGAAGCGATCAGCTGGCACATCGCCGAGATCCTGAAAGAACGCGGGCTGGTCAAGGACAAGCCGATGCAGCGCGTGGTCTTCACCGAGATCACGCCGCGCGCCATCAAGGAAGCCATGAGCCAGCCGCGCGCGATCGCCGGCGACCTGGTCGATGCCCAGCAGGCGCGCCGCGCGCTGGACTACCTGGTGGGCTTCAATCTCTCTCCGGTGCTGTGGCGCAAGGTGCAGCGCGGCCTGTCCGCCGGCCGCGTGCAGAGCCCGGCGCTGCGCATGATCGTCGAGCGCGAGGAAGAGATCGAAGCCTTCATCGCCCGCGAGTACTGGAGCATCGATGCCGAGTGCGCGCACCCGTCGCAGCACTTCAATGCACGCCTGATCAAGCTCGACGGCAAGAAGTTCGAACAGTTCACGGTGACCGACGGCGACACCGCCGAGGACGCGCGGATGCGCATCCAGCAGGCCGCGCAGGGCGCGCTGCACGTCACCGATGTGGCCAGCAAGGAGCGCAAGCGCCGTCCGGCGCCGCCGTTCACCACCTCCACGCTGCAGCAGGAAGCCTCGCGCAAGCTTGGTTTCACCACGCGCAAGACCATGCAGGTGGCGCAGAAGCTGTACGAAGGCGTGGCGATCGGCGATGAGGGCACGGTTGGCCTGATCTCGTACATGCGTACCGACTCGGTGAATCTGTCGCAGGATGCGCTGGCCGAAATCCGCGACGTGATCGCGCGCGATTACGGCATTGCCGCGCTGCCGGACAAGCCCAACACCTACCAGACCAAGTCCAAAAACGCCCAGGAAGCGCACGAAGCGGTGCGCCCGACCTCGGCACTGCGGACCCCGGCCCAGGTCTCGCGCTACCTCACCGACGACGAGCGCAAGCTCTACGAGCTGATCTGGAAGCGTGCAGTGGCCTGCCAGATGATCCCGGCGACGCTCAACACGGTCAGCGTGGATCTGTCGGCCGGCAGCGAACACGTGTTCCGCGCCAGCGGCACCACCGTGGTCGTGCCCGGCTTCCTGGCCGTGTACGAGGAAGGCAAGGACAACAAGAGCGCCGAGGACGACGATGAAGGCCGCAAGCTGCCGGCGATGAAGCCCGGCGACCGCGTGCCGCTCGAACGCATCCTGGCCGAACAGCACTTCACCCAGCCGCCGCCGCGCTTCACCGAAGCGGCGCTGGTGAAGGCGCTGGAAGAGTACGGCATCGGCCGTCCGTCGACCTACGCCTCGATCATCCAGACGCTGCTGTTCCGCAAGTACGTGGAAATGGAAGGCCGCAGCTTCCGTCCGTCGGACGTGGGCCGCGCCGTGTCAAAGTTCCTGTCCAGCCACTTCACCCAGTATGTGGACTACGACTTCACCGCCAAGCTCGAGGACGAGCTCGATGCGGTGTCGCGTGGCGAAGAGGACTGGATTCCGTTGATGGCCCGCTTCTGGGAACCGTTCAACAAGCTGGTCGAAGAGAAGAAGGAATCGGTGGACCGGGCCGAGGCCAGCGGTGCCCGCGAGCTGGGAACCGATCCCAAGACCGGCAAGCCGGTCAGCGTGCGCCTGGGCCGTTTCGGACCATACGCGGCAATCGGCAGCACCGCCGAAGATGCCGAAGACAAGCCGAAGTTCGCCTCGCTGCGTCCCGGCCAGTCGATGCACACCATTTCGCTGGAAGACGCGCTGGAACTGTTCCTGATGCCGCGTGCGCTGGGCCAGGACAACGGCGAAGACGTCAGCGTCGGCATCGGTCGCTTCGGGCCGTTCGCCAAGCGTGGCAGCACTTACGCCTCGCTGAAGAAGGAAGATGACCCCTATACGATCGATCTCGCCCGAGCGGTGTTCCTGATCGAAGAGAAGGAAGAGATCGCACGCAACCGGATCATCAAGGAGTTCGAAGGCAGCGAGATCCAGGTGCTGAACGGTCGCTTCGGCCCGTACCTCAGCGACGGCAAAATGAACGGCAAGATCCCCAAGGATCGCGAGCCCGCCTCGCTGACCCTGGCCGACGTCCAGCAGTTGATGGAAGAAACCGGCAAGCCGGTGCGCAAGGGCTTCGGCAAGAAGGCCGCCAAGAAGGTCGTGGCCAAGAAGGCCGCGGTCAAGAAGGAGGCTGCGCCGAAGAAGGCGGCGGTGAAGAAGACGGCGACCAAGAAGGCCGCCACGAAGAAGGCCGCCCCCCGCAAAACGGCCGCCAAGAAGGCCGTGAAGAAGACGGTGGCCAAGAAGGCCGTCGCCAAGAAGGCCTGACCCCCGGTAGCACCCGATGAACGTACTCACCCCGGACACCGCCCTGCCTGCGCTGCGCGCTGGCGGGGTGATCGCCTACCCCACCGAAGCGGTGTGGGGCCTGGGCTGCGATCCCGGCCACGAAGCGGCGGTGATGACGCTGCTGACGATCAAGCAGCGCCCGATCGAGAAAGGCATGATCCTGGTCGCCGCCGATACCGCCCAGCTCGACGGCTGGGTGGACCTGGAGGCGCTGCCCGCCGCGCGCCTGGCCGAGGTACGGGCCAGTTGGCCCGGCGCCAACACCTGGATCGTACCGGCCGGCCCACGCGCCCCGCGCTGGATCACGGGCGAGCACACCGGCATCGCCGTGCGGATCAGCGCCCACCCGCTGGTGGCCGCGCTGTGTCGCGCCTGGGGCGGGCCGCTGGTATCCACCAGCGCCAACCTCGCCGGCCAGCCGCCGGCACGCCAGCGCGGCGAACTGGACCCGGCCCTGCTGCCCCTGCTGGCGGGCATCGTCGACGGCGCCACCGGCGGCCTGGCCCAGCCGACCCCGATCCGCGACGCACTCAGCGGCCAGGTGCTGCGCAGCTGAGCCGGCCGCCTGCGCCGGGTTTTGCGCGGGCCGCGGCAAAGCCGCACACTGTGGACATGCGCCCCCGCCCTGCCCTGTGGTTGCCGTTGTTCCTGCTGCTCGGTCCCGGCCCGGCCGGTGCCCAGCAGGATGCCAGCGTGCGCATCTACCGCTGCGTGGGCAGCACGGGCGCGGTGTCGCTGCAGGATGCCCCGTGCAGCACCGGCAAGCAGGAAGTGCGCGACATGCAGCGCCCGCGCGACCCGGCCCCGCGCGTGGTCCGCAGCGATGCCGATCCGGCCACGCCCGCGGCCACCCGCGCGCCCGAGCGTGAGGTTCGCCACGTGTACGTGCAGCCACCACAGCCGATGTACGAATGCGTCACCAGCGACGGCGACCGCTACGTCAGCGACAGCAATGAGGGCAACCCGCGCTGGGTGCCGGTGTGGACCGGTGTGTATCTGCCCTATCCGCCCGGTCGGCCGGGTCCGCGTCCGCCGGGTGGCGGCCGGCCACCACCGCGCCCGCTGCCACCGGTGGTGCCGATGGACAGCGGCTCGGTGACCTCAAGCGGCGGATCGGTGTCGATCTCGGGGCAGGGTTCGCATGTCGGCGGCCGTCTGGCGTTCGGCGGCGGCAGTTCGCAGTGGGAGGGCAACGGCTATCCGCGGCCCGGCTACGGCGGGCTGGAGATGCCGGCCGGCAACGTGCTGGTCCGCGATGCCTGCCACCCGTTGCCCCAGCAGGACGTATGCTCTCGCCTCAACGACCGGCGCTGGGAACTGCAGCGGCGTTACAACAGCGCCCTGCAGAGCGAACGCGATGCGATCAACCGCGAACAGCGCAGCATCGATGCGCGGCTGGACCGCGACTGCAATTGACGCGTTTCGGCGCAAGGAGGCACACATGCAAGAAGCCGATGAAACCACGACCGGCCCGGCCAGCATCATGCTGGAAGATCCCGACGGCAATCCGATCCTGCTCGACCAGCACGTATGAATCCCACCGCATGATGTCTTTCTTTCCGCGCGCCTGCGCGCTGGCCGGGCTGGCACTGATGCTGCCGGCCACGGCCGAGGACGCGGTGTTCTACCGCTGCACGGCCGCCGACGGCGGCCTGACCATCCAGAACGCCGCCTGCCCGCCCGGCAGCCAGCAACGCATCCAGCGCATTGCGATGCCCGCCCGTACGGCCCCCGCCGCCACGCCGGCACCCGCACCAGCGGCGTCACCGGCGCCCCACGATGCCGCCGTGCCGGTACCGCGTCCAGGGGTGCTTGCACCGGGCGCGCTGCCGGTGCTGCAGGCCGGGCCCGCCGACGACAGCGGCAACGGCATCCTCGACAGCGACACACTGCGCCGCGACGCCGCCACGGCATCGGCCGCCGACGCGGCGGCGCCCAAGGCGCCACTGCCGCCGATCTTCCGCTGCGAGTCCACCGAGCGGGGCACCTACCTGCATGAGCTGGAGCCGGCCCCGCCGATCTGCCTGCTGATGTCGGTGACCGGCCTGGGCGGCGGCAACACACCGGTCAACGCGGCCGGTTGCGAAGTGGTACGCGACACCTGCGAGGCAGTGCCGGAACCGCAACGCTGTGCCAGCTGGCAGCAGCGCTTCCGCGACGCCCGCGGGCGCGAACGCTTCGCCACGGCGGACAATCATGCCGCCGCCACGGCCGAGCGCGAGCGCCTGCATGCGGTCCTGGCCGCCAGCGATTGCGCCGTGCCGGACTGACGCGGGCGCGCTAGAACCCGTAGCGGAGGAAGCCGCCATCCACGGCGATGCACTCGCCTGTGATGTAGCTGGCGGCGGGCAGGCACAGGAACCCCACTGCGGCGGCCACTTCATCGGGCTCGCCGATCCGGCGCATCGGCGTGCGCTCGATCACCTGGTCGTAATAGTCCGGATCGGACAGCGGACCGGAGGTGCGGCGGGTGCGGATGTACCACGGCGCCACCGCGTTGACGCGGATGCCGTCCTCGGCCCATTCCACCGCGAGGTTGCGGGTCAACTGGTGCATCGCCGCCTTGGTCATGCCGTACACCGCGCCGCTGCGGACGTGGGTCAGGCCGGAAACGCTGCCGACATTGACGATCGCCGAGGACGCATGCCGGGTCAGCAGCGGATGGGCGTAGCGCGACAATTCAAACGCCGAGAACAGGTTGGTCTCGAAGATGCCCCGCCATTCGTCCTCGGTGTACTCGATGGCCGGCTTGGTGATGTTGCCGCCGGCGTTGTTGACCAGCAGGTGCAGGCCATCGGTGTGGTCTTCCACCCAGTCGAGGATCTCGCGGCGGTCCTCGTCGTCGGAGACATCGGCGGCCAGGCCGTGGATCTCGCGATCGGGGAAGGCATCGGCCAGTTCATCGCGCGCCATCTCCAGCGCATCGGCGTCGCGACCCACGATCAGCAGGTCGGCACCGAACCCGAGCAGCTCCCGCGCGATCGCCAGGCCGATGCCGGCACTGGCGCCGGTGATCAATGCGGTCTGTCCATCCAATCGCCAACGTTGCGTGCTCACGGTGTTCTCCTGCCGATGGGCCGCGCGGCGGCCGTGGAATCGTCTGTGCGGGCACCACACGGCGCCCCGGGCGACAGGATAACGCGCATGCGCATCCTCACACAGGCCGCGCCGGGCGGTGCGACACTGCCGTCTCCGCCCGTGTGTGTTGCGAGGTTGCCATGTCCCTGCGAACCCTCCTGTTACTGCCGACGCTGCTCCTGCTGGGCGCGTGCAACCGTCCAGCGCCAGCGCCCCCGGACACCCCGCCCGAACCGCAGGCCACGCAGATGCGCGATGCGATCCAGCGGCCGCTGGATCGCGCCAAGGCCGCACGCGACATGCTGGAAAAAGCACCGGACCTGGATGCCGCCGAGCGCGCCGCCACCGACACCCCGGCAACGCCGGCTCCGCCGGTATCGCGCTGACTGCGGGGTCGAGCGTCGCGCCCTGTCCGGATGGCCGGCGCCGAGCGGACCCCTGAAAAAAAAGCCCGGCGTTTGCCGGGCTTTTTGATTTCACGCTGAAGCGGTCAGAAGCCGCAGAAGCAGTACGCCAGCGCCTTGACCGGTGCGCTGCCGCGCGGATCGCGCGCCGCGTCTTCGACGAAGCGCAGCTGGGTATCCAGTTCCGGCATCGACCGGGCCAGCATCATGCGTGCCATGCCCGATTCGCTGAGCATGTAACCGCCCATGCGGCTGCCGGCAAACCCGCTGACGAACTGCGCAAACGGCGTGGCACCCTTCTCGATGTAGCGCACGCGGTACGCATCGCTCTTGCCGAGCTTGGCACGCCCTGCCGCGTCGACGACCGCCTCCTTCAGCCCGCCGAACGCGTCGACCAGCCCGCGCTCCTTGGCCTGGGCGCCGCTCCACACGCGACCACGGGCCACCTCATCGACGGCCTCGACCGGCTTGCCGCGGGCCTCGGCGACCTTGCCGGTGAAGTCGGCGTAGCCCTTGTTGATCACCGACTGGATGACCTGGCCCACGGCCGGGTCCATCGGGCGGGTGATGTCGTAGGCACCGGCGAAGCGCGTGGTGCCCACACCGTCGGTGTGCACGCCGATCTTGTCCAGCGAACGGCTGACATTGGGGATCATCCCGAAGATGCCGATCGAACCGGTGATGGTCGAGGCGTCGGCATAGATGCGATCGGCGTTCATGCTGATCCAGTACCCACCCGAGGCGGCCAGGTCACCCATCGACACCACCACCGGCTTGCCGGCGGCCTTCAGCGCGACCACTTCGCGACGGATCTGCTCGGAGGCGAACACTTCACCGCCGGGCGAATCCACGCGCAGCACCACGGCCTTCACATCCTTGTCGTCGCGCGCTTCGCGCAGCAGCGCGGCGGTGGACTCGCCACCGATGCGGCCGGCCGGCAGGTCGCCGCCGGAGATCTCGCCGGCAGCCACCACCACTGCCACCTGCGGACGCGCATCCACCGGCGAACGGCGGGTGTCGAGCAGCGCCAGGTAGGCGTCCATGTTGACGTTGCGGTAGCCACCGTCGGCGTCGCCATCGGCCACACCACGGTCGGCCAGCAGGTCCTCCACTTCCTCGCGGGTCTTCAGGCCATCGACCAGCTTCTGCTGCAGGGCGAACTTGGCCAGGTCGCCACCGGCGGCGGCCACGCCTTCGGGCATGGTGTCGATACCGGCTGCCAGCTGCGCGGCATCCAGCTTGCGGGCCTTGGCGATGTCGCCGAGGTAGCGCTGCCACACGTCGTTCATCCAGAACAGGTCCGCTTCCTTGGCCTGCGGCGACGCGGCGTCGAGCACGTACGGCTCCGCGGCGGACTTGAACTCGCCCACCTTGAACAGGTGCACGTCCACGCCCAGCTTGTCCTGCAGGCCGGTGCGGAAGTACTGCCGGTAACGGCCGAGGCCTTCCAGCACCACCGAGCCCATCGGATCGAGATAGACCTCATCGGCCTGCGAGGCCAGCAGGTACTGCGACTGGCTCATGTTCTCGCTGAAGGCCACGACCTGCTTCTTGGCCGCGCGCAGGTCCTGCAGCGCCGCGACCACTTCGCGCATCGAGGCGAAACCGCTCGGCTGCAGTTTGTCCAGCTGCAGCACCACGCGCTCGATCTTCTTGTCGTCGCGGGCCGCTTCGATGGCACGGATCAGGTCGCGCAGTTGCACTTCCTCGGCGCTGTTGTCGCCCACGGCGCGGGCCAGCGCGCGGCTGACCGGATCGGCGCTGAACTGCTCCACCAGGCGGCCTTCCGGCGCGATCACCAGCGTGGTCCGGTCCTGCAGCGGCTTGCTGGCCCCGGCGCCCTTGCCCATCGCGACGATGAACACAATCAGCAGCAGGAACAACAGACCGAAGAACAGCAGGTTGAGGATCAGCCTGCGGGTAAAGTTCATCACATCCCACAGCCCGATGAAGAAGCTGGCGACGGGATTGCGACGCGCGGGTTGGTTCATGGAAAACTCCAGGTTGGCTTCTTGCCGTATTGCCAGAATAGCCGGTGCCGGCGGATCCGGCATCGGACACAAGTCAGGGTGACGCCTGGGCGAGCCCGATGCGGCGGCTGCTGACGCGAAGACGCCAGGCCATCAGGATCGCCGCCGCGGTCAGGCCCAGGATCAGGCCCAGCCACATGCCCTGCGGCCCCATGCCCAGCCCCAGGCCCAGCCCGGCGCCGAGCGGCATGCCCAGCCCCCAGTACGAGAACATGGCGATGAACATCGGCACCCGGGTGTCCTTGAGACCGCGCAGCGCGCCGGCCGAGAGCACCTGGATGCCGTCCGGGAACTGGAACGCGGCCGCGTACAGCAGCAGCGTGGAGGCCAGGGCGGCCACGCCCAGGTCGGCGGTGTAGACGCCGACGATGGCGTCGTGGCCGAACAGCAGCACCAGCGCCGACAGCGTCTGCGTGCCCAGAATGATCACCAGACCGGCATTGGCCGCGCGCCGCACGCCCAGCCCGTTGCCGCTGCCGACCGCATGGCCCACGCGCACGGTGGTGGCCTCGGCTACGCCCATCGGGATCATGAAGCACAGCTGGGCCACGTTGATTGCGATCTGGTGCGAGGCTGCTTCAGTGGCGCCGAGGCGGCCGATCAGCAGAGCGGTGACGATGAACAGACCGCCTTCCATCAGAACGGTGATGCCGATCGGCAGGCCGGTACGCAGCAGGTCCCAGATTGCCGCCCAGCGCGGCAGCTCAACGTGCGAGAACAACTGCAGGTGGGCGAAGCGCCTGGTTTTCCACAGGTAGCCGGCAAAGCACAGCGCCTGGAGCCACATCATCGTCGCCGAGGCGATGCCCAGCCCTTCGGCGCCCATTTCCGGGAAACCGAGCTTGCCGTAGCAGAGCACATAGCCCAGCGGCGCCAGCACCAGCAGGCCGCCGAAGCCCAGGATCATGGTTGGCAGCGTCCAGTGCATGCCCTCGCTGAGATAGCGCATGCAGAAGTACAGCGTCAGTGCCGGGCCGCCCCAGCGCACCGCATGCAGGAACGCGGTCGCACCGGGCACGATGTCCGGCGCGATGCCGAATGCCGGCAACAGCGGCGGTACCACCGTGAGG
Organism: Stenotrophomonas sp. NPDC077461; assembly: GCF_049545475.1. Lineage (NCBI taxonomy): Bacteria > Pseudomonadati > Pseudomonadota > Gammaproteobacteria > Lysobacterales > Lysobacteraceae > Stenotrophomonas > Stenotrophomonas sp. NPDC077461. Next base: position 279,489 of record NZ_JBMWDO010000005.1, on the reverse strand, counting down.
AAGGCGAACATGATCAGGCCCAGGCCAAGCGCCAACCACAGCGCCTGCCGGAACAACGGACCGATCTCACGCTCGCGTCCGGCACCGTGCAGCTGCGACACCGACGCGGTCAGCGAGATCAGGGTGCCGATCGGAATCAGCATCGGCAGCCACAGCAGCGCGGTACCGATGGTGACCGCGGCGAGCGTCTGCGTGCCGTGGTGGCCGGCGATGACGTTGTCGACGAACGAGATCAGGCCGGTGGAAACGTGGCCGAGCACCAGCGGCAACGCAAGCAGACCGGTGGCGCGCACTTCCCGGGAAAGGCGCGGCGTGGGGGTAGCGATGGACATGGGGATCACAGACGGCAACTACGGTCGCGCGCGGAGGGCACAGGCACCGGGTTGCGGCCCGCCATCTTACGCGCGCGGCATGACAAAACCCACGATGCCAAGTGAATGGGCGCGCGGTGTCAGTGGCCGACGTGCTGCTTCAGCCACGCATCGCGGGCGCCCGGCGCCAGCGCCAGGAACTGGCTGCGCACCTGCTCCCGTTCCTGCGGCGGCGTGCGCTGGGCGATCAGGCTGAGCTGGGCGAGCTGGTCCACGCTGAGCTGGCGCAGGACCGCCAGCGCCGGTTCGCGCTGCTCGGCCGGCAGGTAGCCGAACAGGCCCTGCAGCTTCGGGAACGATTGGCCGAGGTGCGGCCCGAGCAGCCAGCCATCACGGAAGCGCTGGTCCTGCTGGGCGAAACGCTCGCGCAGGGTCTGCTGCTGGGCCGGCGTGAGCGCGGCAATGCGGCGTGCCCCGTCGCGGACACGGGCGCGCTCGGACTCGGGCAGCGACTGCCAGATGGCATAGCGGGCGCGCAGCTCGGCCAGCTGGGCCGGGTCCAGCGCGCTGGCGGTGGTCGGAATGGCGGTGCGGGTGGCCGGCACCGGCGTGGCCTCCGACGGCAGCGGCAATGGCACCGACGTCGCCGCCGCAGGGACCGACAGGGTCGCGGCCAGGCAGGCCATCAGCAGGATCGGCTTATTCATCGGCGCCTGCCGTCTCCAGGCCGGCGGTAGCGGGTTCAGGGCGGCTGGGTTGCGGCTGTGACTCGTCCACCGGCACCGGGCCGCCCGCGGCGAACCAGGCGTACAGATCGGCATCGCGGGCCACCGCCAGGTCCGGATCGGCGAGCATTGCCGCATCGCTGGCCGCATGGGCGGCGGCGGCGGGCGCGATGGTCGGCGGATCGGCCTCGGGCAGGGCTTCGGTGCTGACCGGATTGTCCACGGCCACCGCGCCGTCGGGCACGCTGGCGGCCGGATCGACCGCGGAACGGCTGTGCTTCCACCACGTGGCCCCGCCCAGCAGCGCGGCCACCGTCCCCGCCACGATCACCAGGCCGCGCCACGGCACACGGCGCCCCTGGCGGCGGGCCCGGACGCGGGGTGCCGGTGCGGCGTCGGTCTTGACCGGGGTGCGCCACGACGCCGCATCGCTGGGCGCGGCGGGCGCCGCCACCGGCTGCTGCAGGCGCTGCAGGCGCGTGGCCGGCACCTCGCGCAGGCGCTGCTGGACCTGCTCGGCCAGCGCGCGCCAGCCGGCTGCGTCGGGATGGCCCTGGGCATCGCGCGGGCACGCCTCGGCCAGCGCCTGCTGGTAATCGGCGACCGGCAGATCCAGGATCTGTGCCGCAGCGGCCTCGTCCAGGCCCCCGCCGACACGCAGCAGCAGCGCCAGCCGGGCCGGCGGTGCCAGCGTCGGCAGATGGGCCAGCCCGGGCGGCCACTGTCCCCCCGCAGCGGGCACGCGGATCGGGTGGCGGTGGGCCAGCAGGATCCAGAACCGGTCCGGCCATTGGGCCATCGGCACATCGCTGGCGATGCCGGCAAAGGCGCGCATCACCGCCACCAGTGCCTGCTCGGCCACGGTGGGGTCGCCACACTGCAGCTCGGCCACCACCAGGGCACGGCGTTCAACGCCGCGGAGAAACGCCGACAGCGCACCGGCTGCAGTAGAAGAAACGGGGGCGGTCGCAGCCGTCATAGCAACTCCATCAAGTGGGGAAATGATAGCGATTGCGCCGGCCCGTCGGGCATGCCGATGTAGTTGACATGTGAAGGCCCATGCCGACCTCGATGTCGCAATCAGCCGCAGGTTGTGCACAGCACCAACGAAATCGGCAGGAAGTGGCAGCCCCTCACGGGACCGGGGGATGTTTCAACTTTGTTTCACAGATATCTTGTTGTTTTTATTGACTATTGTTATGTGGCTATTTTTTGACCAATCCGACACGAAGGTCGGAAGTTCCTTACCCATCGTCCCAAGATCGGCAGTCGCACACAGACTTATCCACAGAAGATGTGGATAAGCCTGAATCTCCAATCCACACCGATATTTAGGTGCGATTTATTCTTCTCGCCGCATGGCGAGACTGTCTCGATGCACGGCCGACGGGTCCGGTCGGGCCGCTACACTGCACCGATGTCCAGCCCCGTTCTGCCCCGGTCGGCGTCTGCCCGACCCGATCCGACCCCGTCCTTCCCGACCCTGCGCGTGGCCCTGCCGGTGCCGCTGCCGCAGCTGTTCGACTACGCGCCGCCGCCCGGGACCGCCGCCGTACCGGGCCAGGTCGGTTGCCGGGTACGGGTGCCGTTCGGGGCGCGCGAGCTGATCGGCATGGTGGCCGCGGTCGGCGCGGTGGACAGCCCGGACAGCCTGCGGGAGGCGCAGGCGTGGATCGATCCGCAGCCGCTGCTGGGCGGCGAACTGTGGGCCTCGTTGCAGTGGCTGGCGCGTTACACCCACGCCCCGCTCGGTGAGGTGGTGAGTACGGCGCTGCCGGCGCCATTGCGGCGGGGCGATCCGGTGCCGGACACCCATCCGTGGGGCTGGCAGCTCACCGCCGAGGGCACGCAGCAGCGTGAGCGGCTGCGGGCGGGTACCCGCCCGCAGCGCCTGGCAACCTGGCTGGCCGACGGGCCGGTGGACGAGGACCGGCTGGATGGCCTCATGGACGACTGGCGCAGCGCCGCACGGTCGCTGGCCAAGCGCGGACTGGTGGAGCGGGTGGCGCTGGCCCATTCGGCGCCGGCGGTCAGCGTGCGCGCCGCGCCTGCGCCCAATCCCGAACAGGCCGACGCGATCGCCGCGATCAGCGCCGCCAGCGGTTTCGCCCCGTTCCTGCTCGACGGCGTGACCGGCAGTGGCAAGACAGAGGTGTATCTGCAGGCCATCGCCACCTGCCTGGCGCAGGGCCGGCAGGCACTGGTGCTGGTGCCGGAGATCGGCCTCACACCGCAGACACTGTCGCGCTTCCGCACCCGCTTCGGCATTCCGGTGCATGCGCTGCATTCGGGCCTGAACGACAACGAGCGCGCCCGCGTATGGGCCGCCGCCGCCCGTGGCGAGGCGCAGATCATCGTCGGCACGCGCTCGGCGGTATTTACCCCGCTGCCCAACGCCGGGTTGATCGTGGTCGATGAAGAGCACGACGGCAGCTACAAGCAGCAGGACGGCATCCGCTATCACGCCCGTGATTTCGCGCTGGTGCGCGCCAAGGCGCTGGATGTGCCGGTGGTGCTGGGCAGTGCGACGCCGTCGCTGGAATCGCTGCACAACGCGCAGGCGGGGCGTTACATGCACCTGCGCCTGAAACAGCGGGCCGGCGAGGCACGGCCGCCGCGCGTGCGGGTGCTGGACGTGCGCAAGCGGCCGCTGCGCGATGGGCTGTCACCGGACGTACTGGACGGCATCGCCCAACACGTGCAGGCCGGGCACCAGGTGCTGGTGTTCAAGAACCGCCGCGGCTACGCGCCGGTACTGCTGTGCCATGACTGCGGCTGGACCGCGCCCTGCCAGCGCTGCGATGCACCGATGACCGTGCATGCCGGCGGGCGCCGACTGCAATGCCATCACTGCGGTGCGCGCCAGGCGGCGCCGTTGGCCTGCCCGGACTGCGGCAGCCTCGCTCTGCAGCCGCAGGGGATCGGCACCGAGCGACTGGAGGAGCATCTGGTCGAGGCATTCCCCGAGGTGCCGGTGATCCGCATCGACCGTGGCACCACCGGCAAACGCGATGCACTGGAGACCCAGCTGGCCACGCTCGGCGACCAGGCCGGCATCCTGGTCGGCACGCAGATCCTGGCCAAGGGTCACGACCTGCCCAAGCTCACGCTGGTGGTGGTGGTGGGCATCGACGAAGGGCTGTTCTCCGCCGACTTCCGCGCCAGCGAGAAGCTGGCCCAGCAGCTGATCCAGGTGGCCGGTCGGGCAGGACGCGCCGAGCATCCCGGCGAGGTCTGGTTGCAGACCCATCATCCGGGACATCCCCTGCTGGACACCCTGGTCAATGGCGGCTACCACGCGTTTGCCGCGGCAGAGCTGCAGCAGCGCGAAGCGGCCGGGTTCCCGCCGTTCGCGCATCTGGCTCTGCTGCGTGCCGAAGCGCAGCAGGTGGAGCATGCCAACGCCATGCTGATGGCGGTGCGCGCACTGGTACCGGATGACGCGGTGATCGAACGCTACGGCCCGATGCCGGCCCCGATGCCGCGCCGCGCCGGCTATCAACGCGTGCAGCTGCTGCTGTCGGCCCCCGCGCGCGGACCGTTGCATCGGGCGCTGGACCAGGTCACCCCGCAGATCTCCGCACTACCGCAGGCGCGGCGCGTGCGCTGGTCGCTGGATGTGGACCCGACTGACCTGTACTGAACGCTGCGCGCGTCGGCCCGCGCCCTCTCCGATACGCGATGTCAGTGCTGCAGCAAGGCCAACGGTCGCGCGTCGGCGTTGGCGCGTCCCTCTGCGAAACCCTCGACCACATCCGGCACGACACCGCTGACCAGCAACACCAGCGCGGCCGCCACCAGCATGGTGCGGCGGTTGCGGCGATAGCCCACCACCAGCAACACCGCGCCGACCACCAACAGCCCCAGTTCCAAGACGTACATCCCCATCCGTTTCGCTCCTTGAAGGTGACCGTGACGCGGTCGATGGGCGTATCGTAGCCGCACCGCGCGGCCATGTGGCGCGCATTCCATTCGAACGGGAAGCCTGACCATGCTGAAGATCTGGGGCCGTCGCAATTCCAGCAACGTGCGCAAGGTGCTGTGGTGCGCCGAAGAAATCGGAGCGCCGTACGAGTCGATCGAGGTTGGCGGCGCGTTTGGCGGCACACAGTCGCCGGAGTACCGTGCGATGAATCCCAACGGCCTGGTGCCGGTGATCGAAGACCACGGCCTGCCGCTGTGGGAATCCAACACCATCGTGCGCTATCTGGCCGCGCGTTATTCGCTCGGCACGCTGTATCCGGAAGATGTGGTCGAGCGTGCGCAGTCGGAGAAGTGGATGGACTGGACCACCTCCACCTTTTCCGGCGCCTTCCGCGATCTGTTCTGGGGCACGCTGCGTACCGCCCCGGCCGACCGCGACGACGCGCGCATTGCGGCCGCGCTGGTGCGCTCGGGTGAGCTGCTGGCGATGGCCGACGATGCATTGTCGCGCCAACCCTGGTTGTCCGGCGAGCGCTTCGCGATGGGCGACATTCCGCTGGGCGCCTTTGCCTACGCGTGGTTCGAAATGCCCATCCAGCGCCCCGCGCTGCCGCACCTGGCCGACTGGTACGAGCGCCTGAAGCAGCGGCCCGCGTACCAGCGCGGTGTCATGACGGCGTTGACCTGAGCCGGGGACCTCGCCGGTAGCGCCGACCGTTGGTCGGCTGCGCTGCGCGCCTGAGCCGACCAGCGGTCGGCGCTACCGGGCGCTTTTCCTGGGGAGCGCGCGGACGTAGGTCGACTTGCCGTCCTTCTTCATTTCGAACAGGCCCGTCGCGGTCAGCAGCTCGCTCAGCTTGGCGTAGCCGTAGTTGCGCGAGTCGAACGAGGCCTGATTGCCGATCTGGCTGCCGACCGGGCCCAGGTGCGACCAGCCATCCTCGGCTTCGGCCGACGCCACCGCGCGGCGCAGCATCTGTACCAGGCGGGTGTCGCTGCGCAGCTCCGGGCCGGTCTTGCGCGGCCGCGCTTCCTCGTTGTCCTGCTCCACTTCCGGGTCGGCAGCGTGGCCCTGTCCCAGCGCTTCGAGGTAGGTGAACTTCGAGCAGGCGTTGACGAACGGCTCCGGCGTTTTCTTCTCGCCGAAGCCATACACCTTCACCCCGTCGGTCAGCAGGCGCATCACCAGCGGGGTGAAATCCGCATCGCTGGAGACGATGGCGAAGCCGTCCAGGTTGCGCGCATACAGCATGTCCATCGCATCGATCACCATCGCCATGTCCGACGCATTCTTGCCCCGGCTGTACGCGAACTGCTGGATGGGGCGGATCGCGTAGGCGTGCAGCACCGATTCCCAGCCTTTCAACCGCGGGCTCTTCCAGTTCCCGTAGGCGCGGCGCACGTTGGCCACGCCATAGCGCGCCACCTCGGCCAGTACCACGTCGATCTTCGACGACGGCGCATTGTCGGCATCGATCAACAGGGCGATGCGCTTTTCCGGTTCGGACATCTCGACCTCCAGTGCGGATGGACACAGGCCGCCGGCAAGCGCGACCGCTGCTGAACCCAGTATCGACCATCCACGTGAACATCGCGCGTCACGTGCGACGATACGACGCGTCGACAACGTTCCCACGGTGCCGGATGGCCGGCCCCAGCCCAGGAGTGACTGCATGACCCGCGCCCCCCTGCCCCACCTGGTCGTCATCGGTGGCGGTTTCGCCGGCCTCTGGGCCACCCGCGCATTGGCCAGGGCGCACGTCCGCATCACCCTGGTGGACCGCCGCAACCACCACCTGTTCCAGCCGCTGCTCTACCAGGTGGCCACCGCCGGCCTGTCGGCACCCGATATCGCCGCACCCCTGCGGCATATCCTCGGCAACCAGCGCAACGTCGAGGTGCGACTGGGCGAAGTCACCGCGATCGACAAGCACGCCCGCAGCATCACCCTCGCCGACGGCAGCCAGCTCGGCTACGACATGCTGATGCTCTGCACCGGGGCCACGCATGCCTACTTCGGCCACGACGAATGGGCCGCCGACGCGCCAGGCCTGAAAACCCTGGACGATGCGATCGCACTGCGCCGCAAGCTGCTGCTTGCCTTCGAGCGCGCCGAGGCCGAACCGGACCCGGCGCGCAAGGCCGCCTGGCTCAGTTTCGCCGTGGTCGGCGGCGGCCCGACCGGTGTGGAACTGGCCGGCACGCTGGCCGAGATCGCGCGCCACACATTGCGCAACGAGTTCCGTCATATCGACCCGGCCAGCGCCAAGGTCCGCTTGGTGGAGGCCGGTCCGCGCGTGCTGTCCAGCTTCCCCGAGGTGCTGTCGCTGAAGGCGCGTCGCCAGTTGGAGAAGCTCGGCGTGGATGTCCTGACCGGCACGCCGGTGACCCACATCGATGGCGAGGGCTTCCAGCTGGGCGACCGGTTCTTTGCCGCCCGCACCGTGGTCTGGGCCGCTGGCGTGGCGGCCTCGCCGCTGGCCCGCACGCTCGACGTCCCGCTGGACCGCGCCGGCCGCGTGCCGGTGCAACCCGACCTCACGCTGGACGGTCACCCGGAGATCTTCGTGGCCGGCGATCTGGCTGCCATCAGCCAGGCCGACGGCAAACCGGTACCGGGCGTTGCGCCCGCCGCCAAACAGATGGGCAAGCACGTCGCCGCGACCATTCGCGCGCGGCTGGAGGGCAAGCCCACGCCGGGCCCCTTCGCGTACCAGGACGTCGGCAACCTGGCCACGATCGGGCGCATGGCGGCGATCGTGCACCTGGGCAGGCTGCAGCTGTCCGGCGTGCTCGCCTGGTGGTTCTGGCTGGCCGCGCACGTGTTCTTCCTGATCGGCTTCCGCAACCGCATCGTGGTGCTGCTCAACTGGGCCGTGGCGTACTGGAGCTACCAGCGCAGCGCGCGGATCATCTTCGGCGACGACCGCGACGACCGACGGCTCCGTCCCCCGTCACCCTGAGCCCGGCGGCACTCAGCCGGGCGGGCGACGGGCGACGTCGATGCGTGGCGTGCGCAGGTGCCTTACGCTGGCGGTGACGGCCTCCGGTGCGGTGTCGTCCCGCTTCGCCGGCCACACGTCGCGGACTGTCCCGCAGGCAGCGTGCAGGCGTTGCGCATGGTCGTGCGCGTCGCCATCGCGGATCACCACGTTGCGACCACGCGGACCCGGATTCGACGACCGCCGGGATCGGCGGTAGAGTCGCGGCAGTTTCTTCAGGGGGAGAAGCCGCATGACGCATCACCGTCAGGTACGAGGCTGGCCGCTGGCCCTGTCGGCCCTGCTGGCCGGTTGCAGCGCGACCACCGGCATCGGCGTGAAGGACGTCCCGTACCCGACGGTGCGCAGCAGTTGGGCGCAGGCCGGCATCACCGATGCACGCCAGCCGTTCTCCGCCGTGTTCTGCCGGCACCTGCAGGCCACGCCCGCCACGGCGATGCAGGACTGCGCGCGGTGGTGGTGGCCGATCGAGGCCGGGGCCACCGACGTCGCTGACCGGCCCCTGTCCGACCCGCTGCCCGCCACACGCGATCTGGTGATCATCCCCGGCATCTTCGGCGAGTGCGTGGCACCGTGGGTAACGCCCTTCTCGCACGACCATGCGGCGCTGGCAGCGCTGGGCTACCGGGTCAGCGTGGCGGACGTGGAGGGGCGCGCGTCCGCGGCGCGCAACGCCGACCACCTGCATACCCACCTGGCCCGGCTGCCGGAGGATGCCAACGCCGTGATCATCGCCTATTCCAAGGGCGCCACCGACGTGATGCTGGCGGTCAGCCAGCCACAGGCTGCTGCGTGGCGGCACAAGGTATCGGCCCTGATCGCCGTGGCCGGCGCGGTGCAGGGCTCGCCGCTCGCCGATGACGGGCACACGCTGTATCGCGACCTGGCGCGGTTCGATCTGCCCACCTGCGACCGCAGCGATGCCGGGGGCGTCCGCAGCCTGACGCATGCGGAGGCCATGCGCGTCGCCGACGCCTTTGCGGCATCGCGTCCGCCGTTTCCCACCTACAGCGTCGTCGCCGTTGCCGAACGTGGCAACGTCAATTCCCTGCTCGCCGGCACGCACGCGTGGCTGTCGCTGATCGACGCGCGCAACGACGGACAGGTGCTGCTGGAAGACGCCGTGATTCCCGGCAGCACGGTGCTGGGTGTGTTCCGTGCCGACCACTGGTCGATCGCGCTGCCGTTCGAGGACAGCCCCGCCCCGCTGATGCGCCCGTTCCGGCGCAACAACCACTTCCCCCGCGGCCCATTGGTCCGGGCAATGCTGGAGTTCACTGCCCCAGTGGCCGCGTCACGTGTCACCACCAAGGAGGAGTAGTGCATGCACAAGGTGCTGGTTGCCGCCGCGTTGGCGGCGTGTTCGGCGTCGGCGTTGGGCGCGGAGGAAACGACATCGCCCACGCAGGTGTTCTTCCTGGCGGATCCGCAGATCCACAACGTGTACGGCGCCGCGCTGAAGCAGATGTTTCCGGTGTCCAACTGGGTGTCGGGCGTGGCGATCCGGCCGCCGGAGGTCAACCTGTTGGCGCCGCTTGTGCTGAGGCACTCACTGACCCGTGGGATGGAACAGCTGCCAGCGGACAATCGCCTGGTCGTCGTATTGGGAGATGGAACCAACATTGGCTGTAGCGGCGAGGCCGAGGTATTCGATGCGGAGTTTCGACGTTCCGATACCACGATCCGCCTGATGGCACACGGCAATCACGACAGTTACCTGATGGGCACCGTGAACTCGTATGGGCCCCGCCCAGAGGATACCCGCCCGCTTGATCACATGAGCAGGGCGCCGCTGCCGGTGGACGAAACCTGGTACACCGCGACGCCGTCTCCTGTGGTCACCGGCACCAGTATGGCCAACCGCAACTGGGCCGACGGCTGCTATCAGCCTGTCGGGAACGGGGGGCAACCCGGCACCCCGATGAACAAGGTGCGCTGGATGGCACGCTATGCAGCGAGCCTTGAGGCGCAGGGGTTGGTCCAGACACCGGGCGGCACGGCAAAGCACGGGGGACTGCGATTCACGGGCAGCGCCGTGCCTGGGACACCGCTGGCTGCACTGAACTATCGCTCCGAAGGCATCTGGTACCGCCCGAAGCAGTCCACGACGCCTGGACACTCGGACTACGCCCGCAGCTGGAACTCGTACATGGTGCAGGCCGTCGACCTGGATGCGCGACACACGCTGGTGCTGATCGATACGTCCGTGTGCCAGAACGCCCGCGGCGGTCCCTCGTATGTGCTCAGCAATGCCGGACAGAATGCCTGTCTCGGCTGGGAGCAGTACGCAACGCTGACAAGGATGCTGGATGGCATGGCGGATGAGAGGAGCCTGATTGTCGGCGGTCATTTCCCGCTCAACGATCTCAAGGGAGATCGCAGGAAACTCATCGCGCTGTTCAACAAGGTGCGCCCCGCAGGGTGGACCTACGTCTCGGGGCACACCCACCACGCAATCACCAGCAGGAAATACGGCAACGGTGTGGATGTGAACATCGGCTCCACAACCGACTGGCCGATGGAAAGCCACGTCCTGGCCTTCGCCGCTGATGCGCCTACGGTGGTGGACACGAAGTCGCTGGTGATCGGGACCACCATTGCCCAGCCGATGACGTATCGGGCAGGAACGCAGATGGGCGGAAAGTACTCCGAGCTGTGCCGCCATCTCCCCGTGGCCAGGGCCCTCGCCGACGCCTCCCCGGAAACAGCGGGCACGCTGTGGGTGTCCCCCTCACTGACGACGGCACAGTGCGACGCCATCCAGGCCGACTGGGCGAAGCACGCCCAGGTATTGATGGACGACCAGGAGCGGATCTCCAAGCGCTTCGACGACGAGCCGCGATACCGGGACTTCGTGCTGTCGGTTGCGGCAAGCGCCAGCCTGCACGAGCACAGCTCCTTCAGCCTCGGCAACTACCTCCCCTGAGCGCTCCCTGCAGCGCCCGGTGCCTGCCGGGCGCTGCATCCGCGCCCCACGTCAGTCGTCGATGGCGTCGATCACGCCGGTGCCGTGGCGGACGCACACGGTGAGGATCGGCCCTGGTCCGATTCGCGGCTCCGGTCTCACGCATTGGCGGAATCGGCGTCCAGCGGCACGCCCACCGCGCACAGCCACATTGACGCCGCCACGCGCGGGGCGGCACCCGACGCGCCGCCCATTGCAGCCGCGCCGGCTCTGCCTCGCCAGCGGTCCCCGCCCGCCCCTTCTTCCATCGTCGTCATGACACGCTGCTCCTTGTGTCGGGTCGTGCGGGACGGACCCGGTCAGCTTTCCATCGAAATGCCGTCGATCACGCCTGCGTCGTCGAAATGGACCGACAGCACGTACTGGGTGACGTCGCCCGGCAGGGTGAAATCGATGTACTCCATTTCATCTTCCCCCCATGCCGAGGCGAACTGGAGCAGGCCGATGATGCTGGCGGTATCCGGTTCGGTCTGGCCAAGGTATTGGCGCCAGTAGCTGGCCGGCAGTTCCTCGCGATGATGGCTGGCGAACAGGTCGACCCCGTCCTCTGCGGCCTCGGTACCGATGGCCTGTTTTATCGCGGCCAAGGCATCGGCCTGCCGCTGCGTTGCAATGTCGGTCATGTGCGTTCCTTGTTCATGCGGGCGTGCGGTCAACTGGCCTGCGACATGCAGCCCCAGCCGTCGACCTTGCCACTGTAGGACACCGCCTCGCTGACCAGCAGGCCTTCAAAGCCGGCGATGTTCTGGTAGGTCGGGATCATCAGCGGATGCACCACCACCTGCCACGGGAAGTCCTCGTTCTCTTCATAGGCGGAGAACGACACCTTCTGCTCGTTGCGCAGCAGGTGCACCGCAAACGCGATGGCGACGTCTTCGGTCGGGAAGATCAGCGCGAAGTCCACTTCGCGGGGAATGGTCAGGTCGTCGCCGTCCTGCAGCATGTTCCACAGCACATCGCCGTTTTCGTCTTCCGGGTACAACGCAACATCGCGGGTCATGGCAATCCAGGGTGGGTGGTCTGCAGGGATTGTCGGCCAGGATCGCGTGGGCGACCAGTGGGTCTGCTCAGGGCGCCTGCAGCCACGCCAGCTTGCGTGCGCGCGGCTGGCGCTTGAGCGCCCATTCGGCCTTCGAGGCTGCCGCGCGGTCGGGGTAGGCGCGCATGGCCAGCACTTTCACCGGCGGATTGGCGCGCGTGTAGCGGGCCCCCTTGCCGGCCAGGTGGGCCTGGAAGCGAGCCGCCACGTCGGTGCTGATGCCCGCGTAGAAGCTGCCGTTGCGGCATTCGAGCAGGTACAGATACCAGCAGGCGGACGCGGTGGGCGGTTCAGCGGACATACCGGGATTATCCCCCGGACCGGTGCCGCTGGCTGCTAGAATCCGCCCCGGATGCAGGAGAGAGGCGCCGCGCTGGCGCCCGCCGAAGGCGCAGGCTCCCATAATCGCTCAGGCCGGTGGCCCGATACGCCACCAACCATGCATCCGACACGCCGATCTGGAGAGAGGTCTTCAATGACCCGCCGAAGGGGCACGTGGCCTGGCCACCGAACTCTCAGGCAAAAGGACAGCGGGAGCGGCAACGGTATCCCCCTCTCACGACAGTGCACCGCGCTGGCGTGCGTCGTGCGTGGTTCCGTCCCCGTTTGTCGCGTCCGGAGCCCCCCATGCTGCTCTCCCTGATCTACCTCATCGCCATCTCCGCCGAAGCCATGACCGGCGCACTGTCTGCCGGGCGGCGGCGCATGGACCTGTTCGGCGTGGTCATCATTGCCTGCGTCACTGCGCTCGGTGGCGGCTCGCTGCGCGACATCGTGCTGGGCCACTACCCGCTGGGCTGGGTGAAGCACCCGGAGTACCTCGGCTTCACCATCTGCGCGGCGCTGATCGCCACCTGGGTGGCGCGCTGGATGCACCACTTCCGCCGTACCTTCCTGGTGCTGGACGGGCTGGGCCTGATTGCGTTCACCCTGATCGGCTGCGCGGTGGCGCGCGAAGGTGGGCATACCGCGCCGATCGTGCTGATCGCCGGCATGTTGACCGGTGCATTCGGTGGCGTGCTGCGTGACGTGCTGTGCAACGAAGTGCCGCTGATCTTCCAGAAGGAACTGTATGCGGTGATCACCCTGCTGACCGGCGCGGCCTGGCTGGTGCTGCTGGAACTGGGGATGTCGCTCAATGCAGCCACGCTGTGGTGCCTCGGCGGCGGTTTCCTGTTCCGCCTGCTGGCGATCCACTTCAAATGGGAAATGCCCAAGTTCGTGTACCGCGACGAGGTGCATTGAGCCGCTGACGCACACATGACCAAGGTCATGTGAGCGCAGGGGGCCGCGCGCGTTACCATAGCGGTCCCGTCCTCGCCGACGGCATCCAGCCACGCTGCGGCATTCGACTGCGGCCCCGCCAGACATCCCCACTTCGTCCCGCCTGCCCCCACGGGCCGGTATCTCATGGACGCGCCAACCGCTGGTCGGCGCGCAGGATGCCCCATGTCTGCCCCGCTGCCCCCGTCGTCGCGTACCCGCCGTCTGTTCAAACCGCTGTTGCTGCTGGCCGTGCTGGCCGTCGCCGCGATCGCCTGGCGTGTGTTCGCGCCGGCACCGGCGGACAAGGCCGCCCCTGCCGCCGCTGCCACCCCGGTCCGCGTGGCCACGGTAGTGCGCGAGGACCTGGTGGTGCGGTTGAAAGCGCTCGGCACGGTGACCCCGCTGCACACCGTGAGCCTGCGCAGTCGCGTCGAGGGTGAACTGCTGCGGCTGACGTTCCGCGAGGGCCAGCACGTCAACGCGGGCGATCTGATCGCCGAGATCGACCCGCGCCCCTACCAGGTGCAGTTGGCGCGTGCATTGGGCACCCAGCAGCAGAACCTGGCCGAGCTGGACAACGCCCAGACCCAGCTCAGACGCTTTGTCGAACTGCAGAGCAAACACTTCGTCTCGGCGCAGGAACTGAGCGACCAGCAGAGCCGAGTGCGCCAGCTGCAGGGCCGTCGTCAGACCGACCAGGCGGCCGTGGACGAAGCACGTCTGCAACTGCAGTACACCCGCATCACCGCGCCGGTGGCCGGGCGCATGGGGCTGCGCAACGTGGATGTGGGCAACCTGGTGCGCAGCGGCGACACCGAGCCGCTGGCCACCATCACCCAGACCATGCCGATCAGCGTGCTGTTCACCGTGCCCGAGCCGGACCTGCCGGCAGTGGTCGCCGCGGTGCGCACCACCCCCCAGCTCACGGTGGAAGCGTGGGACCGCGAAGAACGCCAGGCGCTCGGTGACGGGGTGCTGTCCAGCCTGGACAACCGCATCGACACCGCCACCGGCACGCTGAAGCTGCGCGCGCAGTTCGCCAATGCCGACGAAACCCTGTTCCCCAACCAGTTCGTCAACATCCGCCTGCAGGTCAGCAGCAGCGACGCGGTGGTGATCCCCAATGCGGCCGTGCAGTTCGGCAGCAAGGGCACCTATGTCTACGTGATTGCCGCCGATGACACCTCGCACCTGCGCAACGTGGTGCTCGGCCCCGCCGACGGCGAGCGCGTCTCGGTCCGCGAGGGGCTCAGGGCCGGCGAGCGGGTGGTGGTCGAAGGCATCGACGGTCTGCGCGAAGGCGCCAAGGTGGAGGTGGTCGCGCAGGACCCGGCACGGACCGGCGCATGAACCTGTCGCGTCCCTTCATCGAGCGCCCGGTAGCCACCACGCTGCTGATGGTGGCGCTGCTGCTGTCCGGGATCATGGCCTACCGGCTGCTGCCGGTGGCCGCACTGCCACAGGTGGACTACCCGATCATCCAGGTGACCACGCTGTACCCGGGCGCAAGTCCGGGGGTGACCACCCGCGCGGTCACCGCCCCGCTGGAACGCCAGCTCGGGCAGATTCCCGGCCTGAAACAGATGTCGTCCACCAGCTCCGGTGGGGCCTCGGTGATCACCCTGCAGTTCTCGTTGGAGGTGGTGCTGGGCGTGGCCGAGCAGGAAGTGCAGGCCGCCATCAACGCCGCCGACAGCGTCCTGCCCGATGACCTGCCGTTGCCGCCGGTGTACCGCAAGGTCAATCCGGCCGACACGCCGATCCTGACCCTCGCGGTGACATCGCAGGGCCTGTCGCTGCCGCAGGTGCACGACCTGGTGGATACGCGCATGGCGCAGCGGCTGTCGCAGCTGCCCGGGGTGGGCCTGGTCAGCCTGGCCGGCGGCCAGCGTCCGGCGGTGCGGATCCAGGCCAATCCGTCCGCACTGGCCGCCAACGGCCTGAGCATGGCGCACATCCGCCAGGCGATCGGCGCAGCCAACGTGAATGTGCCCAAGGGCAGCTTCGACGGCCCGACCCGCGCGATCATGCTCGATGCCAACGACCAGATGCGCTCGGTGGCCGAGTACCGTGCGCTGATCCTGGCCTACAAGGACGGCGCGCCGCTGCGGCTGGGCGATGTGGCGACCATCGAGGACGGCGCCGAGAACCGCCAGCTCGCCGCGTGGTCGGGCACCACCCCGGCGGTACTGGTCACGATCCAGCGGCAGCCCGGCGCCAACGTGATCGCCGTGGTCGACCAGGTGCGCGCGCTGCTGCCGCAGTTGCAGGCCTCGCTGCCCAAGGGCGTGGATGTGACGGTGATGAGCGACCGCACCGAGTCGATCCGCGCCTCGATCCGCGGGGTGCAGCACGAGCTGCTGATCGCGATCGCGCTGGTGGTGATGGTCACCTTCGTGTTCCTGCGCAACATCCCGGCCACGATCATCCCGTCCATTGCGGTGCCGCTGTCGCTGGTGGGCACGTTCGGGGTGATGCTGCTGGCCGGGTTCTCGCTCAACAATCTCACCCTGATGGCGCTGACCATCGCCACCGGCTTCGTGGTCGACGATGCGATCGTGATGCTGGAGAACATCGCCCGGCATCTGGAGCGCGGCGAGACGCCCCTGCAGGCCGCGCTCAAAGGCGCGCGACAGATCGGCTTCACGCTGATCTCGCTCACCCTGTCGTTGATCGCGGTGCTGATCCCGCTGCTGTTCATGGCCGACGTGGTGGGCAGACTGTTCCATGAGTTCGCCATCACCCTGGCGGTGGCCATCGGCATCTCGCTGCTGGTCTCGCTGACGCTGACCCCGATGATGTGCGCACGTCTGCTCAAGGCCGGCCACGCCACGTGCCGCGACAGCGACGGCCGCGAATCGGCGCAGCAGGGCGATCCGTTCGACCGCGTGGTCGCCCTCTACGACCGCCAGCTGCGCTGGGTGCTGCAGCGCCAGCCGCTGATGCTGGCCGCCACGGTGGCGACCCTGCTGCTGACGGCGGTGCTGTACCTGTGGGTGCCCAAGGGCTTCTTCCCGGTGCAGGACGCCGGGCTGATCCAGGGCATCAGCGAAGCCCCGCAGTCGATCTCGTTCCAGGCGATGGCGCAGCGGCAGCAGGCGCTGTCCTCGGCGCTGCTGGCCGACGAAGACGTGGCCAGCCTGTCCTCGTTCATCGGCGTGGACGGCAACAACGCCACGCTCAACAGCGGGCGGCTGCTGATCGAACTCAAACCGCATGCGCAGCGCGATGCCGATGCGCAGGCGATCATCGCGCGGCTGCAGCAGCGCGTGGCGCATGTTCCGGGCATCCGCCTGTACCTGCAGCCGGTGCAGGAGCTGGGCATCGAAGACCGGATCAGCCGTACCCAGTACCAGTTCACCCTGACCAGCCCGGACAGCGATGCGCTGGCCGTGTGGACGCCCCGCCTGCTCGCCCATCTGCAGCAGGCGCCTGCACTGGCCGACGTGGCCAGCGACCTGCAGGACCAGGGCCTGCAGGCGTACGTGCTGATCGACCGCGTGGCCGCCGCGCGCCTGGGCATCGGTGTGGATGCGGTGGCCGATGCGCTGTACGACGCGTTCGGCCAGCGCCAGATCTCCACCATCTTCACCCAGGCCAACCAGTATCGCGTGGTGCTGGAAGCGCGGCAGGACGCCGCGTTCGGACCCGACGCGATCGCGCGCCTGCATGTGACCGGCCCGGACGGACGGCAGGTGCCGCTGGCCGGCATCGCCCGCATCGAGCAGCGCCCGGCGCACCTGCTGATCAACCACGTCGGCCAGTTTCCGGCGGTGACGTTCTCGTTCAACCTGGCCGAGGATGCCTCGCTTGGCGAAGCGGTCGCGGCGATCGACGGCGCACGCGCGGCGATCGGCCTGCCCAACAGCGTGGAGCTGCGCCTGCAGGGCGCCGCCGATGCGTTCCGCGCGTCGCTGTCGAGCACGCTGTGGCTGGTCCTGGCGGCCGTGGTGGTGATGTATCTGGTGCTGGGCGTGCTCTATGAGAGCTTCATCCACCCCATCACCATTCTCTCCACCTTGCCCTCGGCCACGGTGGGCGCGCTGCTGGCGCTGCTGCTGAGCGGCCGCAGCCTGGACCTGATCGCGGTGATCGGCATCGTGCTGCTGATCGGGCTGGTGAAGAAGAACGCGATCATGATGATCGACTTCGCGCTGGAGGCCGAGCGCGAAGCTGACCTGCGCCCGCGTGAGGCCATCCACCAGGCGGCGCTGCTGCGCTTCCGCCCGATCCTGATGACCACCCTGGCTGCGCTGTTCGGCGCGATCCCGCTGATGTTCGCCAGCGGCTCCGGCGCGGAACTGCGCCAGCCGCTGGGCGTGGTGATGGTGGGCGGGTTGATCGTCAGCCAGGTGCTCACGCTGTTCACCACGCCGGTGATCTACCTGTTCTTCGACCGCTTCCGCCGTCGCCCCGCCAGCGCTGCCGATACCGCCGAGGCGCAGGCGTGACACCGCTGTCGCGCGTGATCGGCTGGTTCGTGCAGCACCCCGTCGCCACGGTGCTGCTGTCGGTGGCGGTGGTGCTGGCCGGTCTGCTCGGGCTGCGCCTGCTGCCGGTCGCGCCGCTGCCACAGGTGGACTACCCGGCCATCAATGTCAGCGCCAGCCTGCCCGGGGCCAGCCCCGAGTCGATGGCCGCCAACGTGGCCACGCCGCTGGAGCGCGCGCTCGGCACGATTCCCGGGTTGACCGGGATCGATTCGGCCAGCACGCAGGGCTCCACCCAGGTGGAGCTGACGTTCGCGCTGGGCCGCAACGTGGACGATGCCGCGCGCGATGTGCAGGCCGCGATCAACGCCGCACGCGCGCAGTTGCCGAGCGGCATGCCGGGCATGCCGCAGTACCGCAAGGTGAATCCCTCGCAGGCGCCGATCCTGGCGTTGGCGCTGAGCTCGGACAGTCTCTCGCCAGGCCAGATCTACGAT
This sequence comes from Stenotrophomonas sp. NPDC077461, assembly GCF_049545475.1. Lineage (NCBI taxonomy): Bacteria > Pseudomonadati > Pseudomonadota > Gammaproteobacteria > Lysobacterales > Lysobacteraceae > Stenotrophomonas > Stenotrophomonas sp. NPDC077461. The sequence continues at coordinate 261,330 of NZ_JBMWDO010000005.1, read as the reverse complement.
GTGGCCTCGACCGTGATCGCGCAGAAGCTGGCGCAGATCCCCGGCGTGGGCGAGGTACAGGTGGGCGGCAGTTCGCTGCCGGCGGTACGCGTGTCTCTGGACCCCAACGCGCTGAACCAGTACCGCATCGCGCTGGATGATGTAGCCGCGGCGATCCGCAATGCCAATGCGCTCAAACCGCTCGGCACGATCGCCAGCCGGTCGCGGCAATGGCAGCTGGAGGCAACCCTGCAGCTGCGCACGGCTGCCGAGTACCGGTCGCTGGTGGTCGCCATGCGTGACGGCAGGCCGGTCCATCTGGGGGACGTGGCGGCGGTCAGCGAAGGGGTCGAGGACCGTTACGCCAGCGGCTTCCACAACGCACGTCCGGCGGTGCTGCTGATTGTGAGCCGCCAGCCGGATGCCAACATCATCGAGACCGTCGATGCGATCACCGCGCAGATGGATACCCTGCAGGCGCTGCTGCCGGCCAGCATCGACATGCAACTGGTGATGGACCGCTCGCCGGTGATCCGCGCCACCCTGCGCGAGGCCGAGCTGACCCTGCTGCTGGCGGTCGCGCTGGTGGTGCTGGTGGTACTGGCCTTCCTCGGCCACTGGCGCGCGGCGCTGGTGCCGGCGCTGGCGATCCCGGTGTCGCTGCTGGGCGCGCTGGCAATCATCGCGCTGCTGGGGTTCTCGCTCAACACACTGTCGCTGATGGCGTTGATCGTCGCCGCAGTGCTGGTGGTCGATGACGCCATCGTCGTGCTCGAGAACATCGCCCGCCATCTTGAGCTCGGCGCGTCACCGCTGCAGGCCGCTTTGCGCGGTGCCGGCGAGGTGGGCGCCACGCTGCTGTCGATGAACATCGCGCTGGCCGTGGTGTTCGTCTCGATTCTGTTCCTGGACGACTTCGTCGAGAAACTGTTCCGCGAGTTCTCGTTGACCCTGGTCGCCGCGATGGGCGTATCGCTGCTGGTGTCGCTGAGCCTGACCCCGATGCTGTGCGCACGCCTGCCCGGGCAGGCGCGGCCTGGCCCCGGCATCGGACTGCAGCGTGCGGGCACCGCGCTGTTCGAGCGCCTGCGCAACGCCTACGTAGGAAGTCTGCAGGCGATGCTCCGCTGGCTCGCGCTGCCGCTGCTGCTGTTTGCCGGTGTGATCGCGCTGAACGTGTGGCTGTTCCAGCAGGTGCCCAAGGGCATCGTGCCCAAGCAGGACACCGCGCAGCTGCGCGGCTTCGCGCGTGGCGACGACGGGCTGTCCTTCCAGGTGATGCAGCCCAAGATCGAGGCCTATCGCCAGCTGCTGCTGGCCGATCCGGCGATCAGCGACATCATCGGGTACATCGGCGGGCGCAGCGGGGTCAACAACGCCTTCGTCATGATCAAGATGAAGCCGCTGGCCGAGCGCAGGGTGTCCAGCCAGCAGGTGATCGACCGCCTGCGCGCCAACATGCCGAAGATTCCCGGCGGCGGGATGTTCCTCTGGGTGGACCAGGACCTCAAGCTCGAGGGCAGCGGTGACAGCGGCCAGTACGAGCTCCAGCTCCTGTCCGGCGACCTGGCCGCGCTGCGCCAGTGGACGCCGCGGGTCGGCGATGCGCTGCGCGCCCTGCCCGAACTGGTGGACGTGGCGTCCAAAGGTGACGAGGGCATGCGCCAGGTGGTGCTGGACATCGACCGCGATGCGGCCGCCCGGCTGGGCGTGGACATGCGCATGATCGCCTCGGTGCTCAACAACGCCTTCAGCCAGCGCCAGGTGGCCACCCTGTACGACACGCTCAATCAGTATCGGGTGGTGATGGAACTGGACCCGCGCTACACGCAGGACCCCTCGACGCTGGAGCAGATCCACGTGATCGGCAAGGATGGCCAGCGCCTGCCGCTGTCGTCCATCGCCCGCTGGGACTACGGCATGGCACCGGACCGGATCTACCACAGCCAGCAGTTCGCCTCGGTCTGGATCGAGTTCGCGCTGGCCCCCGGCGTGAGCCTGGAGCAGGCGGTGAAGGCGGTGGACCGCGCGATGGCCGGGATCATGCTGCCTACCCAGGTGCAGGCGCGGCTCAGTGGCGAGGCCGGCGGCTTCGAGAAACTGCGCGCACGCCAGCTATGGCTGATCCTTGGCGCGATGCTGGCGGTATACCTGGTGCTCGGTGTGCTGTACGAGAGCGTCGTGCAGCCGCTGGCGATCCTCTCCACCCTGCCCTCGGCCGGCGTCGGCGCGCTGCTGGCGTTGATGGCGTTCGGCAACGAGTTGAACCTGATCTCGCTGCTGGGGCTGTTCCTGCTGGTCGGGGTGGTGATGAAGAACACCATCCTGATCATCGACTTCGCGCTGTCGGCCGAGCGCGAGCGCGGCCTGTCGCCCTACGATGCGATCTGCGAGGCCGCACGGCTGCGCTTCCGCCCGATCCTGATGACCAGCGTGGCCGCCCTGCTCGGTACCCTGCCGTTGATGCTGGCCACCGGCGAAGGCTGGGAGATGCGCCAGCCGCTGGGCATCGCCATCGTCGGCGGGCTGCTGGTCAGCCAGTGGCTGACCCTGTACACCACCCCGGCCATCTACCTGGCATTGGCGAAGCTAAGACGCGCCGCATGACAAACGGTCGGCGTGCCCCGCGCACGGCAGGGCACGCCCCTACTCACGCCGCTTCGCTGACCCGTGCCGCACGCCGGGCACGGACCGCCTGCGCCAGCGACTCGAGCACGGCCAGGGAGCTGTCCCAGCCGATGCAGCCATCGGTGATGCTCTGCCCGTAGACCAGCGGCTGGCCCTCGACCAGATCCTGCCGGCCCGCCACAAGGTGGCTCTCGACCATCACACCGACGATGCGCTCTTCGCCATTGGCCAGCTGCGCGTTGATGTCGGCGATGACCTTGGGCTGGTTTTCCGGATTCTTGCTGCTGTTGGCGTGGCTGGCGTCGATCATGATGCGCGCGGCCAGGTGCGACTTCGCCAGCGTCTGGCTGGTTGCCTCGACATGGGTGGCATCGTAGTTGGGGGTCTTGCCGCCGCGCAGGATCACATGGCAATCGGGGTTGCCGGCGGTGGCAACAATGGCGGTGCCGCCTTCCTTGGTCACCGAGAGGAAGTGGTGCGGGTTGGAGGCCGCGCCGATCGCATCGGCGGCGATCTTGATGTTGCCGTCGGTGCCGTTCTTGAACCCGACCGGGCACGACAGCCCAGACGCCAGCTCGCGGTGCACCTGGCTTTCGGTGGTCCGCGCACCGATCGCGCCCCAGGCCACCAGGTCGGCGATGTACTGCGGCGAGATCACGTCCAGAAACTCCACGCCGGCCGGCAGGCCCAGCTTGTTGATGTCGCGCAGCAGGCCACGCGCCACGCGCAGGCCCTTGTTGATGTTGAAGCTGCCGTCCAGGTCGGGATCGTTGATCAGGCCTTTCCAGCCCACCGTGGTGCGCGGCTTCTCGAAGTACACGCGCATGACGATCTCCAGCGCATCGGCATACGCATCGCGCAGCGGCTTGAGGCGCTGGGCGTACTCGATGGCGGCCACCGGATCGTGGATCGAGCACGGGCCGATCACCACCGCCAGACGGTCGTCGCGGCCATGCAGGATCTCGTGCAGCGCGGCGCGCGAGGCGCTTACCGTGTCGGAGGCTTCATCGTCACAGGGCAGCATCGCCAGCAGCTGGGCCGGCGGGGTCAACGGTTCGATCTTGCGGATGCGCAGGTCGTCGGTGTGCGGGGGCATGGGGGAACTCCTTGGAAGGTGGGGGTCCCCAGCGCGGCGGCAACAAAAAAGCCGCCAGGTGCGCTGGCGGCTTTCGGGAATGCGTCTGAAGCTTTCTTCAGGGTGAGCGCATGCCTTCCTCCGCCGGTGGCTTCGGAAAGTAATACCAAAAGTAGGCATTGGCGGGGCGTGCGTTCATTGGGGACTAGTGATAACACAGGGTTTCAGGGCTGCCAACTGTTTCAAACGCAACTGGCGCGCCGCGTTCAGGCGTGGACGCGGTCGCATCGCGGCGGCTTACCCGGCCTTGTCCAGCAGGCGCAGCGCGCGCTTGCGCACGTATGCATTGGCCGCGCCGTCATGGCGTTCGGCCCAGGCCGCGCACAGCGATCGCACCCACGCCGGCTGGCTCTTGCCGGCGTCGTTCAACCAGTTGCCCACCGAGTCCTGCACGTAACGCGATTCATCGCAGCACAGCGCTTCCAGCAGCGGCTGCGCGTGCTGCGGTTCCTGCTTGAACAACGCGATGTGCGCGGCCCACACCCCGCGCGGACGCAGCGCTTCGCAGGCGAAACGGCGCACGTTGGGGGACGCATCGGCGGTCCAGCCGTGCACATGCGCCAGCACCCGCAGCGGCTCGGCGGCGATGTGCGGGCGCAGTGCGAGCCACGCCCATTCGCGCACGCCGAAATGCGGATCGTCGGCCAGCGCGCGCATCGCATCGAGCTTGTGCTCCAGTGTCAGGCGCGGGTCGCTGCCGATCAGATAGCAGGCCCAGCCACGCACGGTGTCGCTGGTATGGCGCTGCCAGTGCTGCGGATCGCCGAGCGCATGCGCGCGCAGCAGCGTCGCCGCGCCCTGCATGCGCAGGGTGATGCCGCTGTTGGCGGCCTTGCGCATGCTGTCCACGGCCGAGGCCGGCAGGGATGGGGCGACAGCGGCAAGCAGGCGGGCGAAATCCAGCGAGAGGATCTCGGCCAGATGCGCCGCTTCGACCCGGCCCGCATCCAGCTGGGCACGGCGCTCGCGTGACAACGACGGCTTCTTCGTCATGCGATCTTCCCCGCATCGGTGCGTGCCCAGATGCGGCACAGCATGCCACTGAGCAGGCTGCGTTCCTGATCGCTGAGATCGGCGAACAGGCCGCCGATCCACTGCGTGTGCTGGTCGAACAGCTGCACCGCGAGCGCCTCGCCCGCAGCGGTGAGACGCACGTTGACCCGGCGCCTGTCGTCCGGATCGGGGTGGCGCTCCAGCAGCGCATCCCGCGCCAGGCCGTCGAGCAGCCCGGTGATGGTGGCGCGGGTCACGCCGGCGCGCTCGGCGAGCTGGTGTGGCGACAGGGGCTGCTCGGCCCCCTGGAGCAGGAACAGCAGCACGAAGCGGCCTTCGCTCAGCCCCAGCGGGGCCAGGCGGTGCGCACAGTCCTGGTCGATCGCGCGGGACAGCGACAGCAGTTGGAAGCACTGGGTCAGACCCTCGTGCTCGGCGTGGCCACGGCGCTGCAGTTCGCTGAGAAAGGCCTGGTGTTTGGGTTCCAGCATGCGGGCACGGATCAAGTAATACGGCGGCTAACTATATCGGAAAGCACAGACGAACGATCAACCCGCCTCCCGGCCGGTCCACCAGCTGCAGTTGGCCACCGTGCTGACGCACCGCGCCCTGCACCACCGCCAGGCCCAGGCCGGTGCCGCCGGTGCTGCGGTTGCGCGAGGTTTCATGGCGCTGGAAGGGTTGCAGCAACCGCGCCTTCTCCGCCTCGGGAATGCCCGGGCCACGATCGGCAACGTCCACCCACAGCGCCTCCGCCGTGCGCTGGACGGCCACCTCCACCGCGCCGGCATAGCGCGCGGCGTTGTCGATCAGGTTGTCCAGCGCGCGCCGCAGGAGCAGCGCGTCGCCGTGCCAGGGCAGGTGCGCGGGCAGATCGGCATGGATCTGCACGCCCCGCAGGCGCGCGCACTGTACGCAGTCGTCCAGCAGCGCGCCCATCTCCACGGGCCGCATCGAGGCCGGCTCCAGTTCGCCGCGGGCGTAGTCGAGCACCTGTTCGATCATGGCGTTCATGCGCTCGATGTCGGCCACCATCCGCGCGGCCTGCGCAGGCGGTGCGGATTCCGCGCGCAGGCGCAGGCCGGTCAAGGGAGTACGCAGGTCGTGCGCCACGGCGGCGAGCATGCGCGTCATGTCCTGCGCCTGGTCGCGCAGGCGCTCGCGGCCGGCGTTGATCGCACTGGCCAGCACCTGGACCTCGCGCGGGCCATCATCGGGCAGCCGCGTCATCGCGTGCAGGGTCACCTCAGCGCTGGCATCGGCCAGCCGCCGCAGCGGACGCCCGATCCGACGTGCGGCCCAGGTCGCCAACGGGGCCAGCAGCAAGGTGCCGCCGAGCAACGCCAGCAGCACCTGCCGACGCCACGCGGCAACGTCGCTGACGTCGCTGCCCAGCACCTGCCAACGGCCGTCGGCGCCGCGCACGCCCAGTTCGAACGCCGGCCACTGCAGCGCTGCCAGCAGCGCGCCCTGCGTCCGTACCACGTCGGGGTCGGCGCTTGCGCTGACCGATGCACCGCGGGCGAACACCTTGATGTCCGGGGCTTTGTCGGCCCCTTTCCAGACCAGCCTGACGTGCTCGACCGGCTGGCCCAGCTGCTGGGCGGCCAACTGCGTCAGCCAGGGACTGGCATACCCGCCAGGCGGCACCTCGCGCAGGGTCACGCGCATCCCTTCCGGCCCTGGCGCGCGTGCGCCGCGCAGCACCTCCACGGCACGATCCAGCCGCATCTGCGGTGGCGCGGGCCGTGGCATCCAGCCGATCACGACCAGGCTCACCAGAGTGGCGAGCAGCAGGCTGCTCACCGCCAGCATCGCGATCCAGGCAGCCGTAGACCAGCGCCGGGTCACAGCGTCTCCACGGTGGCGTCGAACCGGTAGCCTTCGCCCCGCAGCGTGTGGACGAGCGCCTCGCCGCCGACAGCCGCCTGCGCCAGCTTGCGACGCAGCCGGCTGATGGCCAGATCCACGGCGCGGTCCACGCTGTCATGCGCGTCGCCGCGGGTGAGCTGCATCAGCCGCTCGCGATCGAGCACGCGGCCGGGACGCTCGGCCAGCGCCTGCAGCAACGCGAACTCGCCACGGCTCAGCAGCACTTCGGCGCCATCGGGCGCCCACAGACGACGCTGCTCCGGCAGCAGGCGCCAGCCGGCAAAGCGCAGCTCGACCACGGCCTGCCCCCGCAGTTTGTCCTGCCGGCGCAGCAGCGCGCGCACGCGCGCGATCAGCTCGCGCGGATCGAAGGGTTTGGCCAGATAATCGTCGGCCCCCATTTCCAGACCGATGACGCGGTCCGGCGTGGCCCCCATCGCCGACAGCATCAGGATCGGGATGGCACGGGCCTGCAGCCGTCGGCAGACCGACAGGCCATCCTCACCCGGCATCATCCAGTCCAGGATGATCGCGTCGGGGCGCTGGACCGCCAGCAACCGGTCCAGCGCCTGCGCATCGGCGGCCACGCGCACGCGGAATCCGTGCCCTTCCAGGCACTCGGCAAGGGCGTCGCGGATGCTGGTGTCATCGTCGACCACGATGATGTCGGCGGTTGCGTTCATGCGGGCAGTATCGGGCAGCTCTGTATCGGCACGGTATCAACGCGGACATTCCCGCGATACGGCAATGCGGGTCAATGACGCCTCCTTTCCACGGCGATTTCCCATGCACCCTGCCCTGCTCCCGCTGTTTGCCGCCACGGCCGCGGCCGTCCCCACCGCCCCGATCGCCCCCGCCGCGACAGCACCGGAACATGTGCTGCCGATGTGGATGCAGGCGATGCACCCTGCCATCGCCGTGCGCTTGGATGGACGCGCAGAGCCGCTGCGGTTCGTGGTGGACAGCGCCGCAGGAGCCACCCTGCTCGACAGCCGGATCGCCCGCCGCTATGGCCTGGAAGACGTCGGCAACCCGACCACCGGGCAGATCCGCGGCGCGTCCGCCAGCAGCGCCACGGCGAACCGCATGCGGCAGGCCGACTGGGCGATCGGCAGCATGACGCTGAAGATCGTGGGCATGCACTCGGACCTGTCACGCCTGTCCGCGCCGGAAAAGGCGGTCACCGTTGACGGCATTCTCGGCAACGACCTCACGCGGCGCTGGGATACCCGCTGGGATTTTGCCGCGAAGGAACTGCAGTTGTGGACGGCCGGCCAGCTCGCCGGGGGGCCCCATTGCCAGACCAATGCGATGCCGGAACGACGTCGGGGTCTGGAGGGCTTCGGCTTCATCACCACCCGCCTGGGCGACGCCGGCATCGAGGCGATTGCAGTGGTGGATACCGGGGCCGCGCAGACCGTGCTCAACGCCGCCGCCGCGCAGGCCCTGGGGCTGCGCACTGATGGCAGTGATCCGCGGGTGGTCCCTCGCGAGAAAGGCACCGAGGGGCTGGGCGGGCAACCTCAGCCAAGCTGGCTGTACACCCTGCCCGCGCTGCGCAGTGGCGCGTGGCAGCATCCGGCCTTCGAGGTACGGATCAGCGCGCTGCCGGTGTTCAAGGCGATTGGACTGGAGGATCGGCCGGCGTTGATCCTGGGTGCCGACGCGATGCTCGACAGCCAGGTGGACATCACCGCCGGTGCGGCGCGCATCTGCCTGCAGCGCCCCACCGCCGGCTGAGGGCTGGCGATGGGGCCTGCGTGTTACCAGCGCACGGGCGCTGCGGGTGGCCCGTCATGCGAGGGGAACAGCGGCAGCACGTACTCGGCCAGCTCCTGCAGCACCTCTGCGGCGGGCCGCTGCGAGAACTGGATGCCGAGCGCGGCGTGGTTGACGCCGGCCCGTTGCCACTCGCCGAGCAGCTCGATCAGCCCGTTGCGGCCGGTCCGCAGCGTGTAGCCGCCATTGAGCGGGGTGCGTGGATGGTTCGGGTCCTCCACCAGATCCAGCCATTCATTGGTGACATGCGGCCGGAAACCACTGTCGGGAATGAGACGGCGCCACGCCCGGATCTTCTCCGCCAGACGCTGCGGCCCACCGGCATGGTGGGTCGCATCGGGATAGGTGAGCCAGCCATCGGCGTGCTGCCCCACCCAGTCGAGCGTCTGCCGGGAGGTACCGGTCACCAGCAGCGGAATCGCGCCGGCCACCGGTTTGGGCAGCAGTTCCACGCCCTGCAGCACGCCCAGCGGCGAGTCGATCTGCAGCGGGCCGGACTGCATCAACTGGCGTACGTAGGCGACCGACGCGGCGAAGCGCTCGCCGCGCGTGGCGTGATCCAGCCCATACGCGGGGAACTCGACCGGTCGATCCCCGGAGGCGATACCCAGCACCAGGCGCCCGCCGGACAGCTGGTCGAGGGTGGCCGCCGCCTTGGCCAGGTCGATCGGGTGCCGCAGCGTGAAAATCGCGCTGCCCGTGGCCAACGCCAGCCGCTCGGTACGCGCGGCAAGGAAGGCGAGATAGGTGAAGAGATCGAACACCTGCCCGGCGTCGCCGAACAGCGGATCGAACAGCGGCACGTCGCGCACCCAGGTCGCGGCGAAACCATCGCGGTCCAGTTGGCGCACCAGATCCGCCTGCCCGGCCAGCACCTGCATGTCGCCCTGGTAGACGCGCAGCGGCAGGAAGATGCCGAGGGTGAGGGCGCCCTCGCGGAACATGCGCTGGTAGCCGGCGTGGTGGACGAACTCAGGGGCGGAGGCGCCGGTCAGGGGCGCCGGCATCGCGGCGATATCGGTCAACAGCGTCATCGTTGGAACTCCTGGATCAAGGGCCGGTTGCCGGTTCGGGACGCTGTACGCCACGCTGCACCGCCGGCCGCTGCGACATGCGGTCATGCCACGCGCTCAGGTGCGGGTAGGCACTGAAATCCATGTCGATGATCCGCGCGATGTGGGTCCAGCCGTAGCCGGCGATATCGGCGATGGAGTACGTCTCGCCGGCCAGCCAGACATTGCCCGCAAGGCGTTGATCCAGCGTCGCGAAGAAGGCCGCGCTCAGGTTGCGGTAGCGCGCGATGGCAGCGGCGTTGGGCTGCGCGTCGAACATCTCGAAGTGCACGCGCTGGCCAAGGATCGGCCCGACGCTGGCGGACTGGAACATCAGCCAGGTGATGGCCGCCCAGCGCGCGGCGGGCGTGGGCGGCAGCAGGCGTCCGCTCTGCTCGGCCAGGTACAACAGGATGGCGGCGGACTCGAACACGGTGATGCCGGCCGCCTCGTCCACCAGCACGGGGATGCGGCCGTGTGGATGCAGTGCCAGGTAGTCGGGATGGCGATGCTCGCCCTCGGCAATGCGCACGTGGTGCAGCGTGTAGGGAATGCCGAGTTCTTCCAGCGCGATGGTGATCTTGAAGCCGTTGGGCGAACTGTCGGTGTACAGGTGCAGCGAAGCGGGGGACACGGCGGTCTCCTGTGGGGCAATGGACGGGGGCGGCGGCGTGCCGGGAAACGCAGCTGGACTAACTTCCCGCGTTTCAACATGATCGCGATGCTACGCAGCCCAATGCCTGCTGTAGAACGATTTATCCTGCCCACAAAAGAGAGAAAATCTAACGTCATGGGCGCTGTACTTCCGTTGCTGGCGCTGCGCGCCTTCGTCGAAACCGGCCGTCATGGCAGCCTCAAGGCGGCCGCCGCCGTCATGGGCGTCACCCCCGGTGCCATCAGCCAGCAGCTCAAGCTGCTGCAGGCGCGCACCGGCGTGGCGCTGTTCACGCGCACGCGCCAGGGAGTCGCGTTGACCCCGGCCGGCGCGCAGGTACATCCGGCGCTGCTGCGGGCGTTCGATCAGATCCAGGACAGCATGGCCGCGCTGGAGGCCATCCATGCGCGGCAGACACTGACCATCAGCACGGTGCCCGGTTTCGCTGCGTCGTGGCTGGTGCCGCGACTGGGGCGCTTCACCGAACGGCATCCGGACATCGAAGTGCGGGTGGAAGCCTCCTCGACCCTGGTGGACCTGCGTCGCGACCGCATCGACATTGCGATCCGTCACGGCCTTGGCGAGTATCCCGGGTTGGTCTCGCGACACCTTGCGGCCCCGGTGCTGCTGCCGGTGGCGTGCCCGACCCTGCTCGCCGCCGGGCCACCGATCCGCGCGGCAGTGGACTGCCTGCAGTACCCGCTGCTGCAGGACTCGGACCGCAGCGACTGGTCGCTCTGGTTCAGCGCGCTGGGGCTCCCGCCGGACCCACGCATCACGCGCGGGCCGGCCTTCGATGATGATGTGCTGCTGATCCGTGCCGCTGAAGCGGGCCAGGGCATCGCGCTGGTGCGCGACCTGTACGTGCAGGCCGACGTAGCCAGCGGGCGGCTGGCGATCGCGCTGGACCAGCCGTGGCCCACGCGGTTTGCGTACTACGCGGTCACCCTGCCCGGGGCCGAGGAGAACCCGGCCATCGCCGCGTTCCTGGGTTGGCTGCAGGAGGAAGTCGAGGCGCCGGCGAGCGCGCGCTGAACGCCGCCCCGCGCGCAAAAAAAAAACCCCGCCTTGCGGCGGGGTTTTTCCTGTTTCGTGGCGGATACGTGCCGACCGGGGGTCGGCACCTATCGGACCGATGCGGGCCAGCCAGCGGCCGGCCGTTGCATCAGAAGTCCATGCCGCCCATGCCACCCATGCCGCCCATGCCGCCGCCAGCTGCGCCAGCGCCGTCATCCTTCTTCGGGGCTTCGGCAACCATCGCTTCGGTGGTGATCATCAGGCCGGCGATCGAGGCGGCGTTCTGCAGCGCCGAACGGGTCACCTTGGTCGGGTCCAGGATGCCGAATTCCAGCATGTCGCCGAATTCGCCGGTGGCGGCGTTGTAGCCGTAGCTGCCGGTGCCTTCCTTGACCTTGTTGACGATCACGGACGGCTCTTCGCCGGCGTTGGCGACGATTTCACGCAGCGGGGCTTCCATCGCGCGCAGGGCGATCTGGATGCCGTGGTTCTGGTCTTCGTTGGCACCCTTCAGGCCAGCCAGCGCGGTGACCGCACGGACCAGGGCGACGCCGCCGCCCGGGACCACGCCTTCTTCAACGGCTGCACGGGTGGCGTGCAGGGCGTCGTCGACGCGATCCTTCTTTTCCTTCATTTCGATTTCAGTCGAGGCGCCGACCTTGATCACGGCCACGCCGCCGGCCAGCTTGGCCACGCGTTCCTGCAGCTTTTCGCGGTCGTAATCCGACGAGGTGTCTTCGATCTGGGTCTTGATCTGGGTCACGCGCGCTTCGATGTTGGCCTTCTCGCCGGCGCCATCGATGATCGTGGTGTTTTCCTTGGAGACCTGCACCTTCTTGGCGCGGCCCAGGTCCTTGATCGTCGCCTTTTCCAGCGACAGACCAATTTCCTCGGAGATCACGGTACCGCCGGTCAGCACGGCCATGTCTTCCAGCATCGCCTTGCGACGGTCGCCGAAGCCCGGTGCCTTGACGGCCACGACCTTGACGATGCCACGGATGGTGTTGACCACCAGGGTGGCCAGCGCTTCGCCTTCGATGTCTTCGGCGATGATCAGCAGCGGCTTGCCGGCCTTGGCGACGCCTTCCAGCACGGGCAGCAGGTCGCGCACGTTGGAGATCTTCTTGTCGTGCAGCAGCACGTACGGATCGTCCAGGTCAGCGGTCTGCGACTGCTGGTTGTTGATGAAGTACGGCGACAGGTAGCCGCGGTCGAACTGCATGCCTTCGACGACGTCCAGCTCGTTGTCCAGGCCCGAGCCTTCTTCAACGGTGATGACGCCTTCCTTGGTCACGCGGCGCATCGCTTCGGCGATGATGTTGCCGATCGACTCGTCCGAGTTGGCCGAGATCGTACCGACCTGGGCAATGGCCTTGTCGTCGGCGGTCGGCTTGGAGATGTTCTTCAGCTCGGCGACGGCGGCGATCACGGCCTTGTCGATACCGCGCTTGAGGTCCATCGGGTTCATGCCGGCAGCAACAGCCTTGGCGCCTTCGCGGATCAGGGCCTGGGCCAGCACGGTGGCGGTGGTGGTGCCGTCGCCGGCGTCGTCGTTGGTACGCGACGCGACTTCCTTCACCATCTGCGCGCCCATGTTCTCGAACTTGTCAGCCAGTTCGATTTCCTTGGCGACGGAGACGCCGTCCTTGGTGATGGTCGGGGCGCCGAAGCTCTTCTCGAGCACGACGTTGCGGCCCTTCGGGCCCAGGGTGGCCTTGACGGCATTGGCGAGCACGTTGACGCCGCGCACCATGCGCGAACGGGCGTCTTCACCGAAACGGATATCTTTGGCAGCCATTAGCTCTTACCTCGAATGATTGGGTTGGATCAGAAGGAACGGGCGCGACGCACTCAGCCAACGATGGCGAGGATGTCGTCTTCGCGCAGGACCTTGAATTCGACGCCTTCGGACTTGTAGCTGCTGCCGGCGTACTGGCCGTAGATGACCTTGTCGCCGACCTTCAGCGACGGCGCGCGGACGCTGCCGTTGTCCAGCGGCTTGCCCGGGCCCACGGCCACGACTTCACCCTTGGTGGACTTTTCCTTGGCGGAATCGGGAATCACAATGCCGCCGGCGGAGATTTCGTCGGCTTCGATCGGCTTGACCACAACGCGGTCGTGAAGCGGCTTGATGCTCATATGAGACCTCTTAAGTTATTGATTGGTCTGGAAAAGTCTGGCGATGTTAGCACTCGCACAGGGCGACTGCCAGCACCGCTCACGAAAAAACCCGACAGTGCGGGACAGGGCAGAGATGGTGCTGCCCACCGCCCTTTCAAGGGGGGTCGCGCGTAAATTTCGATTCTTGACGCACGTCCCATAAGTGGGGGCCGAATGCGACACATTAGATAAATGTGTCATTTGGATTGGTTAGATTCGGCCAGCAATTCCCAATCACAAGGAGCCGTAGATGAGGTTGCTCACCCCGCTGTCCCTGGGCTGTCTGCTGGCGCTCGCCGCCGGCACCGCCCGGGCCGATGTGTTCATCAATGAACTGCATTACGACGACAGTACCCCCGCCGGCGATGTCGGCGAGGCCATCGAAGTCGTTGCCACCGCCGGGGAGAACCTGGCCGACTACCGGCTGTACCTGTACAACGGCAGCACCCCGTCGGCAGCCACGGTCTACGCCAACAATCCGGTACCGGCAGGCACCGCCGCCGGCTGCGGCAGCGCCACCCTGGCCACGGTCACCTACCCCAGCAACGGCCTGCAGAACGGTGCCAACGACGGGATCGCGCTGGTGGACGCCAGTGGCAAGGTGGTGCAGTTCATCAGCTACGAGGGCACCATCACCGCCTCCGGCGGCCCGGCGGCCGGCCTGACCAGTCAGAACATTCCGGTCAGCGAGACCAACAGCACCGCCCCCGGCACCTCCCTGCAGCTCACCGGCAGCGGCAGCCAGTACGCCCACTTCACCTGGGCCGCCTCGGCGACGCAGACCTTTGGCGCCTGCAACAACGGCCAGACCTTCAGCGGCGGCGGCAGCACCGGGCCGAACACCCCGCCGTCGGTACGCGCCACCACGCCGGAACAGGGCGCCAGCACCTTCCCGGCGGCCGCCGACCTCAGCGTGACGTTCAGCGAGCCGGTCACCCTGGCCAGCGGCGCGTTCGTGCTCAGCTGCGGCCAGTCCGGCACCGTGCCGTTGAGCCACGCCAGCAGCGGCTCGCGCTTCACGCTGTCCACCAACACGGCACTGGTGGCCGGCGAGGCGTGCCGCTTCGACATCCGCGCCACCCGCATCACCGATGCCCAGGGCGCCCGCCCGGCAGCGGACACCCGCATCGCGTTCACCGTTGCCACCACGACCGGCAACCCCGACCCGGGCAATCCGGACCCTGGCACGCCGGGCACGTACTACTCGCGGGTGAACACCTCCACCCCGAGCCAGCTGCGCTGCTCGCTGCATGAAACCATCAAGGGCCATACCGCCTATCCGTACAGCGGTTCAGGCACCAGCACCTGGACCATCCTGGAAATCGCCGACGAAGATCCCAACAACAGCGGCAGGATCCTGGACGCCTACCGCAACCGCAGCTACACCAAGGTCAGCGGCCGCGCGGGCACGGGCAGCGGGCTGACCTACAACCGCGAGCACACCTGGCCCAACTCGCTCGGCTTTGCCAGCACCACCGGTGACAAGGGGCTGCCGTATGCGCCCTACACCGACACCCACATGCTGTACCTGACCGATGCGCAGTGGAACGCCGACCGCGGCAACAAGCCGTTCGGCAAGTGCGACAGCAGCTGCGGCGAGCGCGCGACCGAGTCCAACAACGGCTTTGGCGGCGGCAGCGGCGGCTACCCGGGCAACTCCAACTGGGTGCGCACACCCGACGGCAATGGCGGCACCTTCGAGGTGTGGGGCCACCGCAAGGGCGACATGGCGCGGGCGGTGATGTACATGGCGATCCGCTATGAGGGTGGCAAGGACGCCAAGACCGGCCAGTCCGAGCCGGACCTGGAGCTGACCGACGACCGCAGCAGGATCGTCAAGACCTCCGCTTCGCCGGCGTACATGGGCCTGCTCTCGACCCTGATCGACTGGCACCTGTCCGACCCGCCGGATGCGGCCGAACGCGCCCGCAACGAGGTGATCTACAGCTTCCAGGGCAACCGCAACCCCTTCATCGACCACCCCGAGTGGGCCACCCCGGCCCTGTTCACCTCGGCCAGGCCGGCGACCTGCCAGCTGGCGAATTGACGTATCCGGCATTGCCGGCCAGCGGCCGGCACGACCGGGTTTGAGCGCTGCCGGCCGGTCCCGCCGGGACCGGCCGGTCGCGGCCCTATACTTGCGGGTCATGTCGACCGCCGATCCCATCTTTCTGTTGTTCACCACCTGCCCCGACGTGGCCTGCGCCACGCGGCTGGCACACGCGTTGGTGGAGGAACGGCTGGCCGCCTGCGTGACCCGCCTGGAAGGCGCGCACTCGACGTACCGCTGGCAGGGCCGGATCAGCGAGGACCCCGAGGTCCAGCTGCTGATCAAAACCACCGGCGCCCGCCTGGACGCGACCATCGCCCGCGTGCAGGCCCTGCACCCGTATGAACTCCCCGAGTGCATTGCGGTCGAAACCCGCGCCGGTCTACCGGCGTACCTGGATTGGATTCGGGCGCAGACCCGTGAGGAAAGTGATTGATGACGCTGCTTTGTCGTGTTGCCGCGCTGTGTGCGCTGCTGGTGCTGTCCCTGCCCGCCTGGGCCGTCAGTGAGAAAGACCTGCTTCCGGTGGATGAGGCGTTCGGGCTGACCGCGCAGGCGCGTGACCGCGACCGCATCGAAGTGCGCTGGTCCATCGCCCCGGGCTACTACCTGTACCGCCACCGCACCACGGTCAAGCCGGAGGCCGGCTTCGTCGCCGATGCATTGCAGATGCCGGCCGGCAAGAAGCACCACGATGACTTCTTCGGTGAAGTGGAAACCTACCGCGAACGTCTGATCGCGGTGCTGCCCGGCAAGGCCGCCGATGGCGCCGATACCGTCACCCTGGAAGTGCGTTATCAGGGCTGCGCCGACGCCGGCGTCTGCTATCCGCCCCAGAAGCGCACGCTGCAGGTGAAGCTGCCGGGCGCCACAGCGACCCGCACCGATGCTCCGGCCGCGCTGCCTGCCGCCGCGCCAGCGGCGTCCTTCAACACCCCACTGTCCGGCGGCCTGCGCCTGCCCGGCATGGCCGCCAGCCAGGCGCTGCCGCTGCCCTCGGAAAAGGCCTTCGGCTTCGATGCGATCGTTGGCGACGGCAACACCGTGCTGCTGCGCTTCAGCCCCGCGCCGGGCTACTACCTGTATCGCGACCGCACCTCGCTGAAGCTTGAAGGCGCCGCCGGCATCCGTGCCGACAAGCCCCGGTGGCCGGCCGCCCGCTCGCACCGTGACGAGCATTTCGGCGACGTGGCGGTGTATTTCGACCAGATCGACGTGCCGCTGCCGCTGCACCGCAGCCGTCCCGACGCGGCCGATGCCACCCTGGTGATCACCTTCCAGGGCTGCCAGACCGACGGTATCTGCTACCCGCCGATGACGCGGCGGGTGAAGCTGTCGCTGCCGGCAGGCAAGGTCAACGGCACCAGCAGCGATGCCAGCGTCAAGCAGGAAGTGATCGCACCGCTGCCCAGCCGTGACAAGCGTGCGCAGGCGCGCGACCGTGCCGACAGCGGCATCGCCACCCAGCCGATGCTGATCCGCCCCAACGAACCGGTGCTGCCGGTGGCCGAGCAGGCCGCCCCCGACGCCAGTGCCGACAACGCGCTGCGCACGCCGCCGCCGGGCAGCAACGACACCACACCGACCAGCCTGGTGGTGGCGCTGCTGCTGTCCCTGCTGGGCGGACTGATCCTCAACCTGATGCCGTGTGTCCTGCCGATCCTGTCCTTGAAGGTGCTGGGCGTGGCGCAGAGCGGGGAAAGCCGCCAGCGCGCGCGTAGCCATGCGCTGTGGTACACCGCCGGCGTACTGGTCGCCTTCGCCGCGATCGGCGGACTGGTGCTGGCCCTGCGCGCGGCAGGCCAGGCCGCAGGCTGGGGCTTCCAGCTGCAGCATCCGTGGTTCATCGCCGCACTGGTCTACCTGATGTTCGCCGTTGGCCTGAGTCTGTCCGGGGTGTTCACCCTGGGCGGCAGCCTGGGCGGGATCGGCCAGTCGCTGGCCTCGCGCAGCGGGCCGGTGGGCGATTTCTTCACCGGCGTGCTGGCCTGCGTGGTCGCCAGCCCGTGCGTGGCCCCGTTCATGGGCCCGGCTCTGGGATTTGCCTTCACCGCGCCGGCACCGCAGGCGATGCTGGTGTTCCTGGCACTGGGCCTGGGTCTGGCGCTGCCGTTCCTGCTGATCGGCTTCGTGCCGTCGCTGGCACGTCGCCTGCCGCGCCCGGGGGCGTGGATGGAAACGCTCAAGCACGTGCTGGCCTTCCCGATGTACGGCACCGCGATCTGGCTGCTGTGGGTACTGGGCCAGCAGCGCGGCGTGGATGCGATGACCCTGGTGCTGGGCGGCCTGGTGGTACTGGCGTTGGCGCTGTGGTGGTTCGAGCGCAGCCGCTGGCGCAGCCAGCGCGTGGCCGGCCTGCTGGCCACGCTGCTGATCGTCGCCGCGCTCTATCCGGTGTGGGGCGTCACCCGCCTGGCGCCGCCGGCCAAGGCCGCGCAGGTGGCCAGCGACAACGTGGTGGCCTACTCCCCGCAGATGCTCGACCGCCTGCGCCAGGACAACCGCGTGGTGTTCGTCAACATCACCGCCGACTGGTGCGTCACCTGCAAGGCCAACGAGCGCACGGTGCTGGCCACCCATGCGTTCGAGGACACCCTGCGCCGCACCAACGCGGTGTACATGCGCGGCGACTACACCAACGTGGACGAGCAGCTCACCGCCTTCCTCAACGAACACAAGGCCGTGGGCGTGCCGTTGTATGTGGTCTACGGCCCCGGCGCTCCGCCGACCGTGCTGCCGACCGTGCTGACCCAGGCCATCGTCGAAGAAGCCCTGCTGCGCACCGCGCGATGAGCATGCGGCTGCCACGCCGGTACCTGGTGGTGGCGGCCGTAGCCGCCGCGGCCGGCATTGCCGCCGGTACCTGGCTGCATGGCACGCCGCCGGACGTTGTTCCGGCCCCATCGCCGCCGGCGCCGGTGGCCGGCCCCGGCGATCGCCTGCCGGCGATCACCCTGCCGGATCTGGACGGACGCCCGGTGGACCTGTCGCAGTTTGCCGGGCGACCGCTGCTGATCAACGTATGGGCCAGCTGGTGCGGCCCCTGTGTGGAGGAAATGCCGGCGCTGGCGGCCTTTGCCGCCAGCCAACCCGCCGACGGCGTGCAGGTGCTGGGGCTGGCGCTGGATACCGTCGAGGGTGTGCGCGGGTTCCTGGCGCAGGTGCCGGTGGACTACCCGATCGTGCTCGACACCCCTGGCCCGGCCGACGCCAGCGTGCAGCTCGGCAATGCCAAGGGGCTGCTGCCCTACACGGTGCTGGTGGATGCACGCGGACGCATCGTCAAACAGAAGCTCGGACCCTTCGCCCCCGGCGAGATCGAGGGATGGGCCCAGCCTTGACCGGGCTGGCTGTTCATGGCCCTCCAGTCCGGTTGCATGGCCGCGGCGGCGGGCGGTGTGCCCGGATCACTCGAACCAGCGGCGCAGGTAGCGCGCGGTCGCACCGTGGCGGGCGCGACTGACCTGCGCGGGCGTGCCCTCGGCCACGATCGTGCCGCCCGCCTCGCCCGCCCCCGGGCCGATGTCGATCACCCAGTCGGCACCAGCGACCACGCGCAGGTCGTGTTCAACCACCACCACGGTGTTGCCTGCATCCACCAGCCCGTGCAGTTGCGCCATCAGCTTGTCCACATCGGCCGGATGCAGGCCGGTGGTCGGCTCATCGAGCACGTACAGCGTGCTGCCGCGCTGGCTGCGCTGCAGCTCGGTGGCCAGCTTGATGCGCTGCGCCTCGCCCCCGGACAGCTCGGTGGCCGGCTGGCCCAGGCGCAGGTAGCCCAACCCGATATCGCGCAGCAGCTGCAGCGGGCGCTGCACGGCTGGCTCATCGGCAAAGAACGCGAGCGCTTCCGCCACGGTCATCGCCAGTACCTGCGCGATGTTGCGGCCGTTCCACTGCACCTCCAGCGTGCGGGCGTTGTAACGCTGCCCGTGGCAGGTCGGGCACGGCGCATACACGCTGGGCATGAACAGCAGTTCCACATGCACGAACCCCTCGCCCTCGCAGGTGTCGCAGCGGCCCTGGGCGACGTTGAACGAGAAGCGCCCGGCACCGTAGCGGCGCGCCTTGGCCATGCGCGTCCCCGCGAACAGGCGGCGCACGTGGTCGAACAGGCCGGTGTAGGTGGCCAGGTTGGAGCGGGGCGTGCGCCCGATCGGCTTCTGGTCCACGTTGACCAGCCGGGTGACCGCATCGGTGTCACCCTGCAGCCGCCCGCGCGTGCGCACGAGCGCGCTCGGCTGGGGCAGATCGCCGTCGCTCTCCTCCACCGCCGGCTCATGGCCGAGGTGCTCGCCAACCAGCTCCACCAGCGCCTGGCTGACCAGGCTGGACTTGCCGGAACCGGACACGCCGGTCACTGCGGTGAACGCACCCAGCGGGAAACGCGCGTCCAGCCCATGCAGATTGTTGCGATGCAGCCCGCGCAGCGCCAGCCAGCCCGATGGTGGTCGCGGCGTGCGGCGTGGCGCCGCGCGATCCTCGAACAGGTACGCCGCCGTCACCGACGCGGCGACCGTGCGCAGCCCGTCCGGCGGCCCGCTGTACAGCACCTGCCCGCCCTGCTCGCCCGCGCCGGGGCCGACATCGACCAGCCAGTCGGCACGGCGCAGCATCTCCAGGTCGTGTTCCACCACGAACAACGTGTTGCCGGCGGCCTTGAGCTGGTCCAGCGCACGATGCAGCGCTTCCCCGTCCGCAGGGTGCAGGCCGGCGGTGGGCTCGTCGAGCACGTAGACCACGCCGAACAGGCTGGAGCGGATCTGCGTGGCCAGGCGCAGCCGCTGCAGCTCGCCCGGCGACAGCGTGGGCGTGGCGCGATCCATCGACAGATAGCCCAGGCCGAGATCCTCCAGGGTGCCGATGCGATCGACCAGATCACGCGCGATGCGCTGGGCGGCGATGCGCTTTTCTTCCGACAGGTCAGGGGTGCGCCGCACATCGCTGCCGCCGGCATGTGCGTTGCCACCGGCAGCCACCCGCCGGGCCGTGGCCTTGCGGCCTGCCGCGCGGCTGCGCGTGGCGCTCGCCACCGGCACGTCGAAACGCCCCTCGGCGGCCGGACGCAGCACCTGCGCCATCGCCGCGAGCGACAGCTGCGACAGCGCGCCGATGTCCAGACCGGCGAAAGTGACCGACAGCGCCTCGCGTTTGAGGCGCTTGCCTTCGCACACCGGACAGGTCGCGCCGATCATGTAACGTGCCACGCGCTTCTTCATCATCGCGCTCTGCGTGGTGGCGAAGGTATGCAGCACGTAGCGGCGGGCACCGGTGAAAGTACCCATGTAACTGGGCTCTTCCTTCCGGCGCAGCGCAGCGCGGGTTTCGGCCGGCGTGAAGCCCGCGTAGACCGGCGCCACCGGTTGCTCCTCAGTGAACAGAATCCAGTCGCGCTGCTTCTTCGGCAGCTCACGCCAGGGGATGTCCACGTCGTAGCCGAGCGTGACCAGGATGTCGCGCTGGTTCTGTCCGTGCCACGCCGGCGGCCACGCAGCTATCGCGCGCTCACGGATGCTCAGCGACGGATCGGGCACCATCGACTGCTCGGTCACTTCGTACACATACCCCAGCCCGTGGCAGTTCGGGCAGGCGCCCTGCGGTGTATTGGGCGAAAAGTCCTCGGCATACAGCATCGGCTGCGCGGCCGGATAGGTGCCGGCGCGCGAGTACAGCATGCGCAGCAGGCTGGACAGCGTGGTGACGCTGCCCACGCTGGACCGCACGCTGGCAGTGCCGCGCTGCTGCTGCAGCGCCACCGCCGGCGGCAGGCCGTCGATCGCATCCACGTCCGGTACGCCGACCTGGTCGATCAGTCGCCGTGCGTAAGGTGACAACGATTCCAGGTAGCGCCGCTGCGCCTCGGCGTACAGCGTGCCGAAGGCCAGCGAGGACTTGCCCGAGCCGGAGATGCCCGAGAACACCACCAGCGCGTCGCGCGGCATGTCCACGTCGACATTCCTGAGATTGTGCTCGCGCGCGCCGCGTACACGGACGAATGCGCCGGGCTGCGCCGGTGCTGCCGGCTTCTTTCGTGTGCTCATGCCAGCAGGATAGAGACCCCCCCCGCACGCGGCCAGTGAAGGCGCGTGCGGGAACGATCGGCCCGTGTCAGGCGTGCGCCAGACGGGCGCTGCGCGGGGCCTGCGGCGGCTCCACCTCGAAGGCGGCCACCGCCTGGGAGAGATGCCTGGCCTGGCGCTGCAGCGCCTGCGCCGACGCCGAGGCTTCTTCCACCAGTGTGGCGTTCTGCTGGGTGCTGCCGTCCATCTGCAGCAGCGTCCTGCCCACCAGCGCGATGCCCACGCTCTGCTGCTGCGACGCGGCCGAGATGCCGGCCATGATCGCGGTCACCTGCTGCACGCTGCCGACGATCTGCTGCATGGTCGCGCCGGCCTGATCCACCTGGCGCGTGCCCGCGGCGACGGTATCCACCGAGGCCTCGATCAGACCCTTGATCTGGCGCGCGGCATCGGCACTGCGCTGGGCCAGCAGCCGCACCTCGCTGGCGACCACGGCGAAGCTGCGTCCCTGCTCGCCGGCACGCGCGGCCTCCACGGCGGCATTCAGCGCCAGGATGCTGGTCTGGAAGGCGATGCCGTCGATCACGCTGGTGATGTCGGCGATGCGATGCGACGCCTGGGCGATGTCGCGCATGCTCGCCACCACCTGCCCCACCGAATCGCCACCGCGGACGGCGATGTCGGCTGCCTCGATCGCCAGGCGGTTGGCCTCCTGGGCGGACTCGGCGTTCTGGTGCACCGTGGCGGTGAGTTCCTCCATCGACGATGCGGTCTCCTCCAGGTGCGCGGCCTGGCGCTCGGTACGATCGGCCAGGTCATGATTGCCGCTGACGATCTCGCCGGCGGCGCCGTTGATCGCCACCGACGCCTGCTGGATCCGCGCGACGATGTCGGTGAGCTGCTGCACGGTGGCATTGGCGTCGTCGCGCATCTGCGCGAATACGCCCTGGAAGTCACCGCGCATGCGCACCCGCAGGTCGCCCTGGGCCAGCGCCGACAGCAGCGCCTGCAGACCGGAGAGATTGCCCTGGAAGGTATCCAGCAGGCGGTTGATGCTCACCGCCAGGGTCAGGACGAAGCCCTCTTTGCCGGCCACGTCGATGCGACCATTCAGGTCGCCCTGCGCGGCGGCATCGACCAGCGCGGCGACTTCGGTTTCCACCGTGGTCTCCAGCGCGCGGCTGCGCCACTCCACCGCCGCGCCCAGCAGTTGGCCGTGATCGGTGATCGGGTTGACCACCAGCTGGTATCGGGTACCGGCGTGCACGATCTCGTGGCAGGCGCTGTCGGGGCCGTGAAACGTCTGCACGACGGTGGCGAACACCGGGTGCAGCTCCTGCGCGGAACGTCCGCGCCAGGCCAGCTCGTCGGTGCCGAGTTCGGCCTGCAGCGCGCGGTTGAGCAGGCTCACCCCGCCATGCGGGTCCAGCACCATCAGGCCGGTCTGTGCGCTGTCCAGCGCCTGCCGCGCACGCGCATTGTCGCGCGCGGCTGCGCGTTCGGCCTCGATCCGTTCACGCAACCGCTGCTGCATGTGCACCAGGCGCTGCGCGAGCTGGCCGATCTCGTCGTACGGGTTGTGCACGGCCAGCACCGTGTCCAGGCGATCCTCGGCGATGTCCTCGGCAAAGCGCAGCGTATCGGCAATGGGCCGGCGCACGGCGCGCAGCACCAGCAGCAGCGTGGCGATCAGCACCAGTGCCACGAGCGCCAGCGTCAGCGCAAACCCCACCGTCATCGCGCGGTCCTGCGCCTGCTGACGCTGGCGGGCGGCATCCAGCGCCGCCCCCTGTGCCTGCTCCAGCTGCTGCAGCGCCGGCGCGATCTGCTCAGCGGTGTCGGCCAGCGACTGCGCTTCCACGTCCAGCCCGACCCGTGCGGCGGTGTAGGCCAGCAGCGCGCCCTGATAGGCGTCCATGCGTGCGCGCAGCGCATCCTGCGTGGCGCCGGGCAGGCCCGCGCCCGGCAGCGCCAGCTCGAACGGCAGGCGCGCTTCGCTGGCGCGGTCGGTATGGGTGGCATCGCCGCTGAGCAGCAGCAGCGCTTCTTCGCGGCGCATGCCCTGCCACTGCGCCTGCAGCAGCGGCGCCGCGGTGGTGTCCAGCACGGTGGCCACGGCCGCGGCCGCCGCTTCCAGCTGCGCGCGCAGGCCCGCGTCGCCGCGGCCCATTTCATCGGCACGGGCATTGAGTGCGGCAATGCCCTCGGCAAACTCGCCGGCGCGTGCGGCCAACGCATGCAGCGCCTCGGCCGTGCCCGGGTCGTGCGGGTCGCGCTGCAGTTGCGCCAGCGTTGCCTGCAGACGGTGCTGTGCCTGCTGCAGCGCGCTGCGGTCGGTGTCGTCGAACGTGAACGCGTAACGGGTCTGCAGCCGCCGTGCGTCGGCCACCTGCGCAGCCAGCGCGGCGGCCAGCGCGGCATCCTGCTGGTGCGCGGCGAACGTCGCCGCCGCCCGTTCGCTGCTGTAGCGGGTGCCGGCGTAGACCAGGGCCACCACCAGCAGGCCGATGCCGCAGACCACCAGGCTGGCCTTCAGTTTGCGTGCGACACTGAGCCGCTGCAGCAGCCCGCGGGCGTGGCCGATGGGAAAGAGGGGCGATGCGCGTCCGCCGGAACGGGCGAACGAGGGAAACAGGCGGCGGGGGATGGCCGACATCACGTACTCCAGGCGGAATGACACATCGGTATCGGCCGCATGCCGGGAGACTGTAGGCTTTTTTTCATCCCGATCGGCCAGCGCTCGCCGCTGCGCCCGTTGTACCCGGCGCAGGCGACGCCAAGATGACGGCCGCGCGCCGCCCACCACCGCGCGACGCAGCGTTCCAGGCGCGTCCGTACCGCCGGCTTGACCTCAACCACGGTTGAGCCGCGACAGTGGCGTCACCTTCCCCGGTGGTGGGCTGCCCATGACCCCGCACGACCTTCACGCGTACCTGCAACGACTCGGCGAACCCACGCCACCACCTCCCACGCTGGCGACACTGGCCCGGCTGCAGCAGCGGCACAACGCCACGTTCCCGTTCGAGACGCTCACCTGCCTGCTGCGCGATGCCGTCGCCATCGACCTCCCCAGCGTGGCGCACAAGCTGCTGCACGAAGGGCGCGG
The DNA here is from genome assembly GCF_049545475.1 of Stenotrophomonas sp. NPDC077461. NCBI lineage: Bacteria > Pseudomonadati > Pseudomonadota > Gammaproteobacteria > Lysobacterales > Lysobacteraceae > Stenotrophomonas > Stenotrophomonas sp. NPDC077461. The sequence goes on along the minus strand of NZ_JBMWDO010000005.1, from coordinate 236,884 downwards.
CGGGTACTGCTATGAGCTCAATGGCCTGTTCCTGGCGCTGCTGCAGCACCTCGGCTTCCAGGCCCGCGCGCTGGCCGCGCGGGTGGTGATGGACGCCAGCGACGATTCACCCACCGCGCGTACCCACATGCTGGTGCTGGTGGTCATTGACGGGGTGGCCTACAGCGTGGATGTCGGTTTCGGTGGCAATACGCCGACCGGGCCGCTGCGGCTGGACCAGCGCTTCCCGCAGGCAACGCCCCACGAGCGCTACCGGATGGACCGGTACGAGGATGCGTATCTACTGCGGGTAGACGTGGGGGGCGAGTGGCGGCCGCTGTACCGCTTCGACCTGCAGGTGCAGGAAGCCGTGGACCACATCGTCGGCAACTGGTATGTCTGCACGCATCCGGCGTCGTCCTTCCCCGGCCAGCTGCGCGCGGCACTGAGCGGCCCCGGCTGGCGGCGCACCCTCGGCGCCGGCCGTTATGCAGTGCATCGCCACGGGCAGCCGAGTGAGCGGCGCGCGCTGGTCGATGTGGACGATGTGCTGCAGGTGCTGCGCGAGGACTTCGGCATCACCCCACCCACGCACCCACGCCTGCGCGACGCAATCGCCGCGTGGCTGCGCGGCGCGGCCTGACGATGCGGCACCGTCGACGTCAACGTTGTACCGGCAGGGCCAGCACGGCGGCGGTGGACAGGACGCTGCCGAACGCGTCGGCGATTCCGGTCAGCGCGGCGCGGTGCAGCGCGTCGGCGCCCACCACCCCGTTGCCGTCGTACGCCTGCACGCTGCGGGTGGCGACTGCATCGGACGGCACGATCACCTCATAGCCCAGCGGCACCGCATCGCGGGCAGTGGTGGCCACGCAGACATGCGTCATCAGCCCTGCGATGATCAGCGTGCGGATGCCACGGGCCTTCAACTGCGCGTCCAGGTCGGTGCTGGCGAACGAACTCACCGTGGTCTTCCTGACGAGCGCATGGTGGGCCGCCGGCTGCATGCCGGGAACCAGCTGCACGCCCACGCTGCCCTCGGCAAATACGGGTGCAGCAGCCGGGTTGACGTGCTGTACGTGGAACACGGCGATGCCGTTGGCGTCGGCCATGCGTACCAGCCGCTGGCTGTTGGCCAGCGCGGCGTCGCCGTCGGGGATCGGCAGCCGGCCGGTGTAATACTCATTCTGGAAATCGATCACCAGCAGCGCGGTGCTGTCGGCGTGCAGCTGCTGCGGTGCAGTGGCGCCCCCGAGGGTGCGCAGCGTGGGTGCATCGGCGGCCGTCGCAGCGCCGCTGGCAGCGGCCAGGGTCATACCGGCGACGAGGGGAAGAATGAGAGCTTTCATGTGGGGAACTCCGGGGCAGTGACGGGGGGTGGGCGGCGGTGCGCCGACGGCCACCATTGTTCCGCCCCCCTGTTCGCGCCAACAGTGGCCCGGATGCCATTCACTGCTAGGATCGGGCCATGTTGACCGACCCCGCTCCGCACCACGTCGCCGTGGTGGCCTACCAGCAGATCAGCCCTTTTCATCTCGCCGTGCCGTGCATGGTGTTCGGTGAGGATCTGCTCCGCCTCGGCGCGCCCCGCTACCGGTTGAGCGTGTGCGCCGCCGAGCCCGGGCCACTGCGGACCCCGGCCGGCTTCAGCATCGACGTTGCGCAGGGGCTGGAGGCGCTGGCCGACGCCGATACCATCGTGGTGCCGGCCTGGCGCGACCCGGCCGAGCCGGCACCGCCCGCGCTGCTGGACGCCCTGCGCGCGGCCCACGCGCGCGGCGCGCGCCTGGTCGGGCTGTGCCTGGGCGCGGTGGTGCTCGCCCAGGCCGGACTGCTCGACGGGCGCCGCGCCTCGACCCACTGGGTGTTCATGGACGATGTGGCCGCACTGCACCCGCAGGTGCAGCTGCAGCGCGATGTGCTCTACGTGCAGGACGGCACCCTGCTGACCTCGGCCGGTACCGCGGCGGCCATCGACTGCTGCCTGCATCTGCTGCGCCAGGACCACGGCGCAGAGATCGCCAGCCGCGTCGCAAGACGCATGGTGGTCGCCCCGCACCGCCAGGGCGGCCAGGCGCAGTACATCGAACAGCCGCTGCCGGCCACGTTCGGCGACGACCGTCTGGCCGGGGTGCTGGAATGGGCGCTGTTCCACCTCGCCGAGCCGATCGGGATCGATGCCCTGGCCGCGCGCGCCAGCATGAGCCGGCGCACCTTCACCCGGCACTTCCGCAGTCTGACCGGCACCACCTTCAACCAGTGGCTGCTCGACCAGCGCCTGGCGCGCGCACAGCGCCTGCTGGAAACCAGTGACACCGCGCTGGAGCGCATCGCCGGCCAGGCCGGCTTCGGCTCGACGGCGTCCCTGCGCAGCCACTTCAGTGCCGCCTACGGCGTGTCGCCTGGCGCCTACCGGCGCACCTTCCTGGGCGCCAGTTCCTGATTGCTACGCGCTAGCGTTTGAGGTCGCGCTCCGGTGCCATCACGTGAACCACCTTGCCCGCCGCATCCAGAAACTCGATCGCACCGTAGCCTTCCGGGGTCACGGTCATCCGCACCCGCGGCTGATTGCCGGCATCGGCCAGCGCCACCATCGGCGTGCCGTCGGCGGCAACACTGAGCTTCACCCGCGTGGGCGCTTCCACACCGGGGACCAGGCGATTGCCGAGCCCGGCCTCGCGGATCAACGGTGGCGCCTGGTTGATCACGAACATCACCGAGCCGTCCGGCGACACCCGCCAGCCCGCCGCATCCATCGCCGGATGATCCAGCGCGAGCACCGCCGCGGTGCCGGCGGGCGTGTCGGCCACGCCGAATCCCCCGCGCTCGCTGCCCGTGTCGTCGTACAGGATCATCCCTGCCACATCGAAGGCCCGCTTGTACTGGATGCCATCGATGATCGGCGGCGGGGTGTTCGCCGACAGCGTCATGCGGATGGTGCCGTCCTCACCCACGATGTCGATGCGCCTGGCCGTGATCCGCTCGTGATCGACCGCCTCCACCCGCGTCTGTGGCGCGCGGTCGGCGATGATGCGCTGCAGGGTCTCCAGCGACGGCCGTTTCGGCGGGGAACCGGCCTCGGCGGCGGCCAGCGGGGCGACCGGTACCAGCGCGAGCGACAGAACGGCACGATGCAACGACGTCATCCGGGTCATCGACAACATCCATCAGAGGGGTGAACCCGCATGCTGTGCGCTGGGGGGCGCAACCTCAAGTGTCGGCGCAGCAAGAACGGCGAAACGCCGGGGATGCCCGTGCGCTACCCTCCGCACCGGACCATCACAAGGAGCCGTGCAGGCATGGGGGCGACCGCCAGGGCGCTGTGGTACATCGAAAGCCATTACGCCACCCCGCTGGCGCTGGCCGACATCGCGCACGCGGTGGGACTCTCGCCGTTCCACCTGTCGCGGCTGTTCCAGGCCGGCACCGGCACATCCATCGTGCGCTACCTGCGCGGACGTCGGCTGAGCGAGGCGGCGCGACAGCTCGCCCAAGGCGCCGGCGACATCCTCGCCGTCGCGCTGGCAGCCGGCTACGCCTCGCATGGCAGCTTCACCCGCGCCTTTGCCGAGCAGTTCGGGCAGACCCCGGAGCGGGTCCGTGCGTGTGGGCTGGACGGCATCGCGCTGGTGGACGCCATCAAGCTCGACGACACCGCTCTGCCCTGCGCGGTGCCGCCCCGGGTGATGCGGGCCGGTCCCCTGCGGGTCGCAGGCATCAACGCGCGCTACAGCACAGCGACCGTGGCCGGCATTCCGGCGCAGTGGCAGCGCCTGGCGCTGGTGCACCCTGTGCCGTCGGCGGTGAGCTTCGGCATCTGCCACAACGGCGACGCAGACGGCCACTTCGACTATCTGGCGGGCATCCCGTGCCAGCCCGGCCACCCGACGCCGCAGGGCTGGCACACGCTGGACATCGCCCCGCGCGATTATCTGGTCGCCTGGCACGCCGGGCACATCTCGACCATCCGCGCCACGTGGCGCTGGCTGCTGGACGTGCACCTGCCGGCCTCCGGCCTGCAGCTGGCCGACGCGCCCGACCTGGAACGCTACGATGCCCGCTTCAACGACCACACCGGCTACGGCGGCGTGGAAATCTGGCTGCCCCTGGACACGCTGAAGGAACGCCCCCCATGCGCATGATGCCCCTGCTCCTGTCACTGGCCCTGTGGTCGACGCCCGCGCTTGCCGAGGGTCCCGTCACGGCAGTCGGCGAGCGCCACGGCCAGGCCTTGCGCCCCGGCGCCGGCGTGCGCGACGCCGAGCAGCGCGAGCACGTGCGCTACACCGTGTGGTACCCGGCACAGGCCGGCAGCCACGAACGCGCCCTTCAGATCGGCCCTCCGCAGGCACCGCTGTTCGAGGTGGGCCGCGCCGCCGACGATGCCGTGCCGGCGGCGGGGACGTGGCCGGTGCTGCTGCTGTCGCACGGCAACGGTGGCAGCGCGCGGATGATGGGCTGGTTCGGCACCGCGATGGCACGTGCCGGCTTCCTGGTGATCGCCGTGGACCATCCCGGCAACAATGGCGTGGACGCCATGACCGTGGCCGGCAGCACGCTGACCTGGGAGCGCGCGGGCGACCTCAAGGCCGCGCTGGCCGCCGTGCACGCCGATCCGGCGCTGTCGGCACACCTGGACATGGCGCGCCTGGGCGTGGCCGGCTACTCCGCGGGCGGGTTCACCGCGCTGCTCGCCGCCGGCGCGCGCATGGATCTGCAACGCCTGCTCGACTTCTGCCGTGCCCAGCCGCAAGACGGCGTCTGCCAGCCGCAGGCCGAGTTCCCCACGCTCACTCTGCAGGCGCGCCTGGACGCCGCCGCCACCCCGGCCCTGCAGCCATACGTGCGCCAGGCCGGCGACGATCACGCCATCCCCGGCGTGCGCGCGGTGTTCCTGATGGCCCCCGCCATCGTGCAGGCATTTGCACCGGCCGAGCTGGAGCAGGTGGTGCAGCCGGTGGGCATCGTGGCCGGCGAGCGCGATACCGTTGCCGCGCCGCCCACCAATGCCGATGTCGCCGCCGCGTCGATCCCGCACGCGACGCGGCTGACACTGCCCGGCGTGGGCCATTACGACTTCCTGTCCGACTGCACCCCGCTGGGCCGGCAGCGCCTCGGGCCGCTGTGCGAAGTGGCCGTGCCCAGGACGCAGACCCATGCGACCACCATCGACGCGGCCACGCGCTTCTTCCGCGACACACTGTGACCGGAGCTTTGCCGCGCCTCACCTGACCCTGCGATGCACCGCGCGCGCCGTCAGATCACCCGCAGCGTGATCGCCTTGAGCACGGCGCGGGTGCGGTCGCGCGTGCCCAGCTTGTCCAGAATGGTGGAGACGTAATTTTTCACCGTGCCCTCGGCCAGGAACAGGCTGCGCGCGATTTCCTTGTTCGAGTAGCCACCGGCCAGCAGGCGCAGAATCGCCACTTCCTTCTCGCCGAAGGTGTCGCTGGGCGGCGCCTCATCGTGGAAGCGGTAGCGTGCGCGCACAGGATCGGTGCTGACCGGCAGCAGCAGGGTGTCGCCCCGCGCTACCCGCGTGATCGCCTCGTACAGATCGTCGGGCGCGGCATCCTTGAGCATGAATCCCTGCGCGCCGGCCTCGCTGGCGCGCAGCAGCAGATCGCTCTCATCGAAGGTGGTCAGCAGCAGCCACGGCGTACGGTCGCCACGTGCGCGCAGGTGCTGCAGCGCCTGGATGCCGTCCATGCCGGGCATGCGGATATCGCTGAGCACCACGTCCACCGGCTGGGTCTGCAGTCCGTCCAGCAACGCCTGGCCGTCCGCGGCTTCGAGCACCACCTGCACCCCCAGGCCCTGCAGCAGCGCACGCAGCCCGGCGCGGACCAGCGCCTGGTCGTCAGCCAGGGCCACACGCACCGCGATCGCGGCGCTCATGCCGGCAACCGCGCGGTGAGGTGCATGCCGCCGGCATCTGTCCGGGCCAGCTCCAGCTGCCCCTGCAGGTCCGCCAGACGCTCACGCATGCCGGTGATGCCATTGCCCTCGCGGATGCGCTCGGGGCGCTGGCCGTCGTCGCGGATGTCGATACGCACGCAGTGGTCTTCCTTGTTGATGTCCAGCCAGACGGTCGACGCATCGCCGTGACGGGCCGCATTGGTGAGCGCTTCCTGGGCCAACCGCACCACGGCGTCGGCCACCAGCGGGTTGGTGATGCGCACCTGCTCGGCGATGCGCAGGCGCAGGCCTGGGCGCGGGAACGGTGCCGCCAGCGCCTGCAACGCCGTGGCCAGATCCAGGCCACGATCATCGCGCATGGACTGCACCACCTGACGGATGTCGCCGAGCAGCTCGCCGGACAGGCGTTCGGCCAGCAGCAGCGGTTCGCGATGGGCCAGCAGCGGCTCGGTGGCCAGCGCGCGCAGGTTCAGCCGCATCGCCGTGAGCTTGTGTCCGGCGACATCGTGCAGCTCGCGTGCCAGCCGCAGCCGCTCGGCATCGCGGGCGCCATCGGCCAGCAGCGCACGCGTGGCGAGCAGGTCTGCGTTGACCCGGGCCAGCGCATCACGCGCCTGCCCGGCGCTGCGCGCGTAGTGCGCGGTCAGTGCGGCGAACGCCTGGAAACCGGCGTAGATCGTCACAATCAGCAGCGGGTGGCTGAAACCACTGTGGCGCAGCACCGCATACAGGCTGATGTTGAGCAGCAGCGTGGCGGCGAGCACCGGGCGCGGCGGCCAATGCTCGGCCAGGTGCGCCACCAGGACCACCAGCAGCACCGGCACGGTCCCCACGCGCGGCTCCAACCAGGCCAGCCAGAGTGCCAGCAGCGCCTGCAGCACATCGCTGGCCAGGCCCAGCGGCGAGCGCGCCGGCAGGTGGTCGTAGGCCAGGAACAGCGCGATGAACGCACCCAGCACACCCCAGCGCAGCGCGCCGTTGGCGTCGGACGGGAGGCCCAGCGACAGCCCCACCCCCAGGAGGGTGAGCAGGCCGGCCAGAGACAGCGGGCTGACGAGGGTGCGCAGGAAAGCAGGCATGCCGCATGCTGCCGCCCAGCGCCCCGAACGGCAATGGGCCGCGCGCAGAAAGTGACTTCCGGCACTGCGGATCGATGACCACTGGGCATGGGGCGGCCGCCGTCCGCCCGGCAGACTGGCTCCACACCCACCGGAGCTGCCGCCATGATCCGCACCGCCCTGTTCTGCCTTCCGTTCGCCGCCCTGCTGCTGGCTACCTCCGCCTCGGCCGGCGACCTGCAGATCGACCTGCAGGGTATCCGTACCCACACCGGCACCGTCCGCCTGGCGCTGGTGGACAGCGCCGCCGGGTGGGACGGCAAGGCCGCCCCGGTACAGGGGCAGACTCTGGTGCCCGTCGCCGATGCTGCGCACGTGGTGTTCAGGAACCTGCCCGCAGGCGACTACGCGGTACTGGTCACCCACGACGAGAACGACAACGGCAAGCTCGACACCAACGTGGTCGGCATTCCGGTGGAAGGCTATGGCTTCAGCAACAATCCCCAGGTGCAGCGCAAGCCCACCTTCGATGAGGCCCGCGTGCATGTGCCAGCCAACGGTGCATCCATCACCATCGCGCTGCGCTGATCCTTGACCCCGCCCTCGCCCGCCTACTGAACCTGAGGCCCCCGCATGGACCGCCGCCGCTTCCTCCGCTCGCTGCTCTCGGCCACCACCACTGCCGTGATCGGCGCCAGTGCACTGCGCAGCCTGCCCGCCTTCGCCGGCGATGCCGCGCAGTTCGCCGCCGCCCGCGACCAGCACCCGTGGCTGACCGGCTGGCGCAGTGTCACTACCGAAACGCTGGGTCCGGCCACGGTGCCGTTGCAGGGCCGCCTGCCGCAGGGGCTGGCCGGCACGCTGTACCGCAACGGCCCGGCCTGGACCGAGCGCGACGGCTTCCGCTACGACCACTGGTTCGACGGCGATGGCATGGTTCACGGCTGGCGGTTCAACGGCGACGGCACACTGACCCACCGTGCGCGCATGGTGGCCACACCCAAGTTCACCCGCGAGCAGAAGGCCGGGCGCTTCCTGTATCCGGCCGCCGGCACCGTGGTGCCGGACGTGCAGCCGGTACGCAACAACGACGATGCCAACGCCGCCAACACCTCGGTGATCCGCATCAACGGCCGTCTGTTCGCGCTGTGCGAAGCCGGCTCGGCGTTCGAGCTGGACCCGGATGATCTCACCACACTCGGCCCGACCACCTGGCGCGCCGATCTGGCCACCGTGCCGTTCTCGGCACACCCGCTGGTGGACCGCGACGGCACCGTGTGGAATTTCGGCTCGCTGTCGCTGCTGGGCGGCACCGGCCTGCTGATCTGGATGATCGGCGCGGACGGCCAGCTGCGCTCGGCCAGTGTGGTCGACACGCCGTTCATGGGCTACCTGCACGCCTTCGCCATGACCGACACGCATCTGGTGTTCATGCTGATGCCGTTCGACTACAAGGAAGACGGCGGCGCATTCTTCGAGCGCCTCCGCTTCGCCCCGGACCGCGCGTGCCGCATCGCGGTAGTGCCCAAGGCCGCTCCGGACACCGCGCAGTGGTTCGAGGCAGCGTTCACGGCCGCCTATCACTTCGGCGATGCCTTCCAGCGCAACGGCCGCATCGTGATGCGTACCGTGCGCCACGACAACATCGACGAAGCGCGTTCGCCCATGCGTGAAGCAATGGCCGGCGATGCCGCGCACGCCGTCAACTCCAACGCGTCGCTGCGCGAGCTGCACCTGGACCTGCGCACCGGCAAAGCGCATTGGGAAGACACCGGCATCCAGGGCATCGAGTTCCCGCTGTTCGACACCCGCAGTGCCGGCAACCGCGGCGCACGGCTGTACGCCCCGGCCATGCAGGGCGAGACGACTGCGCCGTACTTCAATGCGGTGGCCGGCTACGACGTGGCGCGGGGGCGCCGCGAGATACACCGCTATGGCCGCGACATCCTCGCCGAAGAACACGTGTTCGTGCCGCGCCCGGGCAGCCGCAACGCCGACGACGGCTGGCTGGTCGGCACGCTGCTCGACGCGGCCAACCAGCGCAGCGGCATCGCCGTGCTGGACGCCCAACGCATCGACGAAGGCCCGGTGGCGCAGGCGTGGCTGCCGTACGCAGTGCCGCTGGGCTTCCACGGCACGTTCGCCGCGCGGGGGTGAGCGCGTCGCTCAGCCGCCCGACGCCACCACCCACCGTGTGCCCTGGCGATCAAAGCGGATCACGCGCATGCCACCGCTGCGGTCGCAGTAGCGATCCAGCACCATCGCCAGCACCGGGCCGTCTGGCGCCTGGACGACGCCGCGGCTGATGCGGATCAGGTGCCCCATGCGCGCAGAGGGCAGCGCGCACGCGTCGGCGAATGCACTGCCGGCCGTCGCGTCCAGGCGGGTGACGCCCGGGACATGCGGATCGCGGTTGTACGTGCGCTGTCGCGTCTGGCGATCGAGTGCCTGCTGCAGCGCCAGTGGCAGGCGAGGGTCGGCAGCATCGACCAGTGCGCCCTCCCGCTCCACGGCCAGATACTCCTGCGCATCGCACGGCCCGCCAGCGTCGATGGCGCAGAATGCGGCTGACAGAGTGTCGAAGTAGATCACCTCATCGACCGGGCGGCCGGCAATCGCCTGCGGCGTGCGACGCAGGACGTGCGCCAGATAAGTGCGGACCAGGTCGGCCTGCATCGCATCGTCAACCCCCCGCACCGACTGCCCCGCATCGTGATTGGGGATGCGCCCGGCAAGCAGCGGCCATGCCATTGCCACCGCACACGCCAGTGCCAGCGCGCAGACAGCCACGAGTACCCGTGCTGGCGCCACGCCTGCCAACCGCGCGCTATCGGCCGAGGGCTTCGGACGCGGGATCATAGCCACCGCCGCACCCGCCGGCAGTAGGACGCATAGTCCGGGAAGCGCTGCGCCAGCGCACGCTCCTCCGGCTGGATCTGGAAACGGGTCACGAACAGCACAAAGGCCGGCAGGGCGATCATGGCGAGCGCATTGCCGAGATGGAGCGTCCACCCGGCCAGGATCAATGCATGCCCCAGATACATCGGGTTGCGTGTGTAGCGGTAGATGCCCGAGGTCACCAGCTGCGTGGATGCGGCAGGACGCAGCGGGTTGACCGTGGTGCCAGCGCGCCGGAACGCGCGCTTGGGCAGCAGGTTCAGGACAAGGCCGAGCATGGCAACCCCGATGGCAAGCGCGGTCTGCAGCGGAACATCGACGGCGAATGCCGGCGCGCAGCGCGCCACACCCAACGCGGCCAGCCCGAGCAGCAGCATCACGATGGGCGGCGGGATACGGGTCTCAAGCCAGTGCATACCGCGCCCTATCGTCCGCACATCGGCTGTCCCTGTCCATTCGGTTGGCGTCCATCATGCGCATCGCACGGTGCCAGCGCCACTGTCCGGCCGCCGTCACGGCCGAACGGCACCACGGCACCGAACCCATCGGGTCCGGTGCCGTGGCAAGCCTCACGGTGTTGCGCCCGGCTTACCGGCGGCGCGGATCGACCATGTCGGCCGCGCTCCGGGCGAACGTCAGCGGCGTGGCGTCCACCACCGCATCGCCCACGGGGCGGCCCGCCAGGAAGTCGACGATGCTGCGGGCGATGGCCGGGTTGCCCACCCACATCTCATTGTCGTGCGCGGCGTTGCGCACCAGCAGCGAGCGGTGGTTGGACAGCCCGGGGCGCAGGGCCTCGGCATTGGCCGGCGGGGTGCGCCCGTCGAGCGTGCCGCTGATCAGCAGGACCGGCACGTCACTGCGCAGCGGTGCGCGGAACCCCTCGCCCAGATCGACCAGGCCCAGCCCATCGCCCAGCGACGGGAACGGAACGTTCATGGCATCGCCGAACAGACTCTGGCGCGCCTGTGCCTCGGCCAGTGCGCGGCGCTGCGGACTCTGCCCGGACGCCACGTCCATCGCCAGCGACATCGCGTTGGACGCGCCGTACTGGCTGCGCAGCAGCAGCACCAGGTCGGCCAGCGGATCGTAGTTGCCCTGCTCGGCCTCGCGCAGCACCATCGGCAACCATTGCTGGGTCATGCGCTGGCCCAGCGACAGAGCGATGGCCAGCTGGCCATCGAACGCGCCGATCATGACGGTGCGTCCACCCTGCATGCGGCTGGTACCCTGGCGCGGCTGTTCGCGCAGCGCCGCCAGCACGCGCACCGCCGATCCCTGCAGATCCTCGACGCCGGCCGGCCTGGCCACCGTTGCCAGCTCACCGAGCAGTGCGTCGGCCGCCAGCGGCAGCTTCAACGTATCGTCCGGCCCTTCGACGCCCATCAGCACCACGCGCTCCAGTCCGTCGCCGTGCAGGCGCATCGTGGCCAACGCCAGATGGGTGCCATAGCTCATCCCCCACAGGCTGATCCGGGGTACGCCGAGTGCCTGGCGAAGCGCGTCCAGGTCGCCCGCGCTCTCCACGGTGGTGTACGCGGCCAGATCCACGCCGGCCTCGCGCCAGTACGCAACACAACGGGCGGTGGTGGCATGCAGCGTGGCCAGCATGGCCTCGCGCTGCAACGGCCTGGCATCGTCGAAGCGGTCCTGGTACGGGCACTCCGGCGGCGGCTCTGACGCCCCCGCGCCGCGCTGGTCGAGCAGCAGTACGTCGGCTTCGCGCCGCATCTGGTCGAACACCGGCCAGCGCGGCCCACGCGCGGTGCCGATCCCCGAGCCGCCGGGACCGCCGGCCAGGTACACCACCGGTGCGGCGCTGCCGTCGCCGCCGGTCGCGCGCAGCCGCACCACGCGCAGCCGCATGCGCGGTCCCTGCGGCTGATCGTGATGACGCGGCACCTCCAGGTAGGTGGCTTCGGCGGCGATGGTGCCATGCCCCTGGGTGACCAGTTCGTAGGGCTCGAACACCAGCGACGTCGGCGCATCTGCGGCCATTGCGGGCAGTGCGGCAGCGAGGGCCAGGCACAGCGCCGCCAGGCGGGCGGCCGGTGCCGCGGTGGCCGCGAACGGGGCACGGCGACGCAGGCAGGACAGGAACATCGGAACAGTACGCATGGCGGACTCCGGGATGGGTGGATGGGTTCGACGCCAGCATCGCGTCCCGGGTGCCGGTCCGGGCGGCACCGTCGGTCCAACGTCTCCAAACGGGGGCCCAGTGTCTCCACGCACCCGATACGATGGACGCATGCACATCGCCCGCACCCTGACCGCCTTCGTCGTCCTGCTCGCTGCCGTCGCCGCATGGTTGTCGGCCGCGGGCCCGCCGCCGCAGACCGTGTTCCTGCCGCCCGCCGCGATGGCACCGGCGACGGTGGTCGCGTCGGGACACATGCCGGCATCACCGCCGGATGGTCTGGACTGGCGCCCGCTCGATCAACGCGTACTGGCCGGCTGGCGCGGTCCGTACTGGCTGCGCTGGGACGTGCCGGCCACTGCGGCGGACGCCCCCGACCGGGCGCTGCGCCTGTCCCTGCGCGCCGCCAGCCAGCCGTACTGGAACGGAAGGCCCCTGGCCGCCAATGGCGTGGTCGGGCGCACCGCCGCAGAAGAGCGGCCCGGCCGCGTCGACGTTCTGCGCGTGCTGCCGCCCGCCTCGGGCACCGGAGGCGACACGCTGGTGGTGCTCGCCTCCAGCCAGCGTCCCGGGTGGCGGCTGCACAGCGCCGATGCCTTCATTGCCGTGGGACCGGTCGCGTCGCTGTACGGCCATCCTGTTGCCCCGTGGCTGATCGCAGCACTGGCCACCGGCGCGCTCGCTGCGTCGTGCCTGTATTTTCTGGCGGCGCAGCGCGGACGGCCGCGCGTTCCCGGCGCCCGCCTGCTGCTCGCGCTTGGCTTGGTGGGACTGGCCTTGCCGGTGATCGAAGCCTGGCGCCCCCTGTTCGGTTACCCCTACCCGTGGCACGCGCCGCGCCTGCTGGCGCTGCAGGCGCTGCACCTGGCCGGCGCGGTCCTGCTGCCCGCCTACCTCGCACGGCGCTTCGCTGTGGCGGTACCGGTCGGCGTACGCCTCGCCTACCTGGCCACACTGGTGGCCGTGATCGCATTCGTGCCCGGCTTCGATGGCCGTGGAGCGGCGCTGTTGCTGCTGAGCCTGCTCAGCGCGACCGCCCTGCTGCTGCGCGCCCGTGGCGAGCCCGACGAACGCGGGCCGATCCTGACCCTGGTGCTGGCCGGCGCGCTGGCCATTCCGCTGCTGGGCGGCGCCTTCCTCGACGGGCCCTACTTCCTGTTCCTGGCGGTGCTGATGGGCTTCCTGCTGCTGCGCCATGCCGCCCAGCTGCGGACGCTGGACCAGCACAACGCACAGCTGCGCGAAGAGCGCGCGCGTCTGTCGCTGCAGCTGCTGCAGCGGGGCATCCAGCCGCACTGGCTGATGAACACCCTGACCTGCCTGCAGGAGTTGATCGAGCAGGCGCCGATGCGCGCCAGCCGGCTGGTCGAGTCGCTGGCCGAACAGTTCGATCGCCTGCGCGAGAGCAGCACCCGACAGACCGTGACGCTGGAGGAGGAACTGGCGCTGTGCCGCAACCACCTGGACATCGTGGGGCAGGCGATGGACCGCCACATCCGCTTCGAGGTGGATGCCGGTCCGGGCACGCCGTGGCTCCCGCCGGGCGTGCTGCATGCGCAGGTCGAGAACGCGCTGACCCATGCCGGTGCGGTTGCATGCGCGCAGCATCCGTTCCGCCTGCGCGTGCAGCGCGATGGCCAGCGCTGGACGCTGGATCTGCGAAGCGCGCGCGGTTCGGCCCCGCATCGCGGCCACGGCACCGGCACGCGCTACATCGAAGCCAGCCTCGCGGCCGCCTGCCCGGGCGGATGGCGCTTCGTGCAGGGTGCCGAGGGTGACGAGTGGTACGGCCGGATGGAGCTGACATGCGCATCCTGATCGTCGAGGACGAACTGCTGGTGCGCCAGCGCCTGCTGCGCCTGTGCACCGAGCTGGCCGGCGCACGGGCGCGGTTCGACGCGGTGGCCGATCTGGACGCGGCCGGCGACCGCCTCGCGCGCAGCGTCTACGACGGCCTGCTCCTGGACCTCAACCTCGGCGGCGAGGACGGCTTCGACCTGCTGCGCCGCGCGGTCGCCGGGCGATACCACTGCGTGGTGGTGTCGGCCCACCGCGACCGTGCGCTGCAGGCGTTCGAGCACGGTGTACTGGATTTCGTGCCCAAGCCGTTTTCACGCGAGCGCCTGGGCCAGGCGCTGGAACGCCTGCTGGACGTTGGCCGCTACCGCGCCGGCGGCGCCCGCTATCTCGGCATCTGGCGCGCACAGGGCACCGCACTGGTCGAGCTGGCCGAGGTGCAGTGGATCCGTGCCGATGGCGATTACAGCGAACTGCGTCTGGCCAACGGCCGCAGCGAACTGCACGACAAATCCCTGGCCAGCCTGACCGCCGTGCTGCCGCCGGATTTCGTGCGCTGCCACCGCTCCTATCTGGTCAATCTGCGTCACGTGCGCACGCTGCATGCCGGCTCGGGCAGCCGCTACTGGCTGGTGCTCAACGATGGTGCGGAACTCCCGGTAGGGCGCGCGCACGTGGCCACCCTGCGCGGAGAACTCGCGCTGGCGTGAGCGCCATCGCTCGTGCCCGCCCGGTCAACGCCACGCGGGCGTTGTCCGGCCCAGGCCGATGCGCACCCCCAGCCAGGCGCCGGCCAGCGCGCTGAAGATCGAACAGGCCACCGGGGCAGCATTCCAGCGCACCAGCTCGCCCAGGGTCACTTCGGGCGACACGCGATGCAGGAAACCGAACGCTCCCCCCCAGTAGACGGCGTGGAGCGCCACCGCCACGCCCACGAACGCGTATCGGCGTGCGACTGCACCGCCGCACAGGCACAACGCGAACCCCAGCAGCCCCGCCCACAGATCGGCCATCTGCAGCGGCCCTCCGGTTCTGGCCTGCACGGAGATCCCAAGAAACTGCGCTGCCAGCAGCGTGGGCAACAGCACGATGCAGATCGCAATCATCAGTCGCATGTCATTCTCCGTCGCGTCCTTGCGTACCGCAGGGCAGTGCGGCCCCGGGCGTCAGCTGCCACCCCACCGCCTGCCGCTCCAGTCGCCAGCCTTCGTTGAGGGTGAGCGTCCAGCCCGGCCCCTTCCATGCGGTGCCACAGCCTTCCACCGCGCCGCCCTGCACCCTGGCCAGCGACCACTCTTTCAACAGCAGTGCGCCGGCAGGCGCAGTCAGTTCACCCCACGCATCGCGCACGGTGATCGGCAGGTAGACCGTGCCGATGTCGTCCAGCGGGAACAGCGTGCGCGGATCGAACGACACCGACGGTGCACGCAGCGGCAGACGGACCGCATCGTCGGCCAGGAAGCGTGCGCGGTAGTCGGCGCTGCGCTGCTCACGCTGCAGCGCACGTACCCGCTCTTCTGCGCGCACGTCAACCAATCCATACGTGCGCCCGGCCTGCTCGACACCCGACGGCGGCGTGCCGATCCGCCCGGCGAGCAACGTGGGCATATCCGCATCGGCCGACAGCCCGCCGCGCCACTGTGGCGACCAGCGGTCCAGCAGCAGCCCGTACGCCGGCCCCGTTGCATACGCGGCGGAGCGGACGAAGCTCGCGGTTGTATCGGCCTTGCGCAATGCCGGCACCACGTCAGGAGCGGCATCGCCCTTGCCTGCCGCCGCAGCCAGCACGCGACCGGTGTACTCGGCCAGGCCCTCGTTGCGTTCCACGCGCGCCTCTTCAGCCCGCGCATCGCCGCCGGGCGCGGCCGCGCCCGAACGCTGGTCCCGGAATGCCACGGCAGCGGCCGCATGGCGCCGCGCATCCGCGTCGTCGGTCGTAGCGAGCGCCTGTGCCAGCGCGCGCAGTTCCAGACGCAGCCAGGTGCGGCCAGCCTCACTGTCCAGATGCGCCGTATCACCTTCGGACGATGGCAGCCCCAGCGCGGCCTGCACGCAATGCCACTGCTCGTGCCAGTAGAGCGTCGCCAGGCCGTCACCGTCCGCCGGCAGCGGCAGAAGCAGCAGCACGGTCGGTGTGCCCTCGATCTCGATGCAGGTATTGGCCGGGGGTTGATCCCGGCGCAGCGCGATGGGCACGAGCGCGCCTGTCGCCGGGTCGCGACGCCAGCTCGTGGCCGAGGTCCGGTCATGCACGATCACCGGCGCATCCAGCGGCACGCCCCACAGCCGCCGGGCGGCGCGCGCCGCTGCCGGTGCATCCGCGATCGCCGCGATACGTTGCACGGCCACCTCGATCCCGCTGGGTGGAACCTGTGCGCGGGCCGGGAACGCAGGCACGCCCAGCCCGGCAAGGACGGCGGCAGCGCATACCATGCCCGCATACCGATGACGCGCGCGCTTTCCTGACCGGCCTACGCTCGACATCCTTGCCATGATCCGCGCGCATCTCCCTGAAAACGTGATGGATGGTGCTGCGGCTCAGGGTAGTTCAGCGCGCCCGGGGGTGCCACACCGGCACAACGCGGCGCTAGCGCCCGCGTCGCACCGTGGCGACGATCAGATGCTCCAGCTCTGCTTCGGCGGCCGGCTGCGCCACCCGCCCGGCCACAACCGCGTCGGACAGCGACTCGGCGGCGCCCAGGATGGCCCAGAAACCGGCTTCCGGCACGCTCCCCTCGGGCGCGAAGCCGCCGAGCCACCCCGCGCACTTGGCAATGAAGTCCTGCTGATAGCGCCGCTTCACCTGCAGCAGTTCCGGCGAGCCGGCCAGCGCGGCGAGAATGCCCTGGATTTCGCTGCCCTGTGACAGCACGCAATCGATGTAGCCACCCGCAATGGCATGCGCGCGGTCCTTCAACTGCACCTTCGCCGCGCCGATGCGCTCGTCGAAAACGGCGGTCTGGCGCACGTCGTAGTCTTGGTAGAGCGCGGCCAGCAGACCGTTGCGCGTCACGAAGTGGTCGTACGCCACCGGCTTGGTGACGCCCGCCGCCTCGGCCAACCGCCCCAGCGAGAGCGCATCGGTGCCTTCGGCGCCAACCAGTGCCCACGCCACGTCGAGCAGCTGGCGGGCGCGTTGTTCACGCGGCAGGCGGCGGCGGGGCTCAGGGCGTGCAGGCATCGCGGTGGGGGTTCAGGCGGCGGCGGACACCCCAATGGTACGTCCGATGTCGGCCGCAGTACGCAGGTGCGCCTCGGCGGCGCCGCTGTCGGACTCGAGCAGCAGCGTGGACGACAGCACCTGCGCGCCGCAGTAGTCGAAGATGCCCATGTCGATCTGCGTCTTCATGGCCGCCCCGTAACCGCGTCGCTCGATCATCTCCGCACCGGCACCGCCCAGCCCCACCAGATGCACCTGCAGACGCTGCAGCTTCTTGGTCACCTTGCCATCGGGGGTGTCGGCGTAAGCCCAGCCCTGGGTGAACACACGGTCGACCCAGCCCTTCAGCAGCGCCGGGAACGACCACCAGTACAGCGGATAGACCAGCACCAGCACGTCGGCGCGATCAAGGCGCGCATGTTCGGCGGCCACATCGGCCGGCGCGGCCGCCGTCTGATGGAAGAGCGCGTTGTCGGCCGGATTGAAGCGGGGGTCGAAACCCTCCGCGGCAAGATCGGCGATTTCCACGGTATGGCCGGTGCCGGCTGCAAGAACGGCATCGCCGATGCGGCTGGCCACGGCATGGGTGAGTGAATGAGGGTTGGGGTGGGCGACGACGATAAGGCTGTGCATTGGGAGTAATCCTTGGATGACGTTACCTACCAAACGTAACATCGGACCTGCACGGGACCAGTGCTGTCAGCGGAACGCTGTTTCCGTCGCGCGGCTTCATCCCCGCCACACATGCTCCCCATCGTGGCCTCATGCGCCGGGTGCAGTCTGGGCGCCTGCACCTCGGAGGGGTTTCTGTGTCTTCCATCGCGGGCCACGCGGCCGCCGGCATCACCGCCTATCTGTGCTGCAACCGCTGGGCGTGCGCGCCGTCGCGCTGGGCAGTGGTCCCGTTCGCTTTTCTGGCCGTCTGCCCCGATCTGGACTACCTGGCGGTGTGGCTCCTCGGCTACGCCGCCTCGCCACGGATCACGCACAGCCTGCTCTTCGCGCTGGTGACCAGCCTGCTGGTGCACCGGCTCACGCGCCGGCCGCCATCCGCCCGCCTGCCCATCGCCTGGCTGCTGGCCGCCAGTCTGTCCCATCCGCTCATGGACCTGCTGGTCGGGGCGCACCCGGTGCCCCTGCTCTGGCCCATTGGCGCGCCGGTGGCCGTACCGGTTGGCGTGCTCCCCAGCGCCGGCGCACTGTCCGCGGGCAACTACTACCTGTGGCGCAACCTGATCATTGAACTGGGCGTGCTGCTGCCGCCATTCGCACTGGCGGTGGCGGCAAGCCGGCATGCCACGCCACGCCGGGTGCTGGCCTGGGCAGTCGGCATCGCCCCGGTGTGGGCGGCGTTCCTGGTCGGCTCGCTGGCGCTGGCCCGTTGAGCCGGCCGTTGCCGTTTACCGCCTGCGGCCTGTCACGCGTTTCAAAAGGTTCAGGTGCCCGATCTCCCGCCGGCCAATCCTCTCCGCGTAATTCAAACGCTCGATTGAAACACGCGCAACTTCGCCGAACTGGACACGATCAGCCGGTTCCGCCAGACTGCCGCCCTTTCCCGTCGTTCGGCACTCATGGCGAAACTGCTGGTCCTGCATGGCCCCAACCTCAACCTGCTCGGTACCCGCGAGCCGGGGGTGTATGGGCACACCACGCTGGCGCAGATCGACCAGGCCCTGGTGGCCCAGGCGCAGGCCGCCGGGCACGCGCTGGATGCCCTGCAGTCCAATGCCGAGCACGTGCTGGTGGACCGGGTGCAGGCCGCCCGTACCGATGGCACCGCCTTCATCCTGATCAACCCGGCCGCGTTCACGCATACCTCGGTCGCCCTGCGCGATGCGCTGGCGGCGGTGGACGTGCCGTTCATCGAGATCCACCTGTCCAACCCGCATGCCCGCGAGCCGTTCCGCCAGCACAGCTATTTCAGCGACAAGGCGGTCGGGGTGATCTGCGGGTTCGGCGCGGACAGCTATCGCTATGCGATGGATGCGGCGCTGGTGCGGCTGCAGGACGCCGGCGCCTGATGCTGCCGCTGCGCGCTCTTGCCTGTGTGGCGCTGTCAGCCGGCCTGTGCGCCGGTGCCGCCGCCGCCGACCGCGAGGACGAAGGCATCGACTGCGCGCACCCGGTCACCACGATGGAGCACGACCTGTGCGCCTCGGACGTGGCGGCCGCCGCCGACGTCACGCTCAACTCGGTATACGCGCAGGCGCGCCGCCAGCTGCGCACCCCCGAAAACGGCGGCACCTGCAGCTACTGTGGCACCGCCGAGCAGCAACTGGTGGTGGCACAGCGGGCGTGGGTGCAGCTGCGCGACCACGACTGCCAGGCGGTGTACGCGCTCAATTCCGACGGCAGCGCCCGCAACGGTGCGCAGTTGCGCTGCCTGACCACTCACGCGCGCGACCGCACCCGGCAGCTGCGCGACTTCTACGAACTGCTTTGACCCGAGCGCGCCGCGCTTCCCACTCCCTGACATCAAGAACCAAGAGGCCCCTATGGATCTCCGCAAAATCAAAAAACTGATCGACCTGCTGGAAGAGTCGAACCTCGCCGAAATCGAAATCAAGGAAGGCGAAGAGTCCGTGCGTCTGTCGCGCGCCCCGGTCTCCGGCTACGGCATGGTCCAGGCCCAGCCGCAGATGATGATGGCGCCTGCCCAGGCCCCGGCCCAGCAGGCCGCGCCGGCCATGCCGATGCAGTCGCCCACCGAAGCCTCCACCGGCGGCACCGCCAAGCCGGGCAACGCCCTGCCGGACGGCCACGTGCTGCGCGCGCCGATGGTCGGCACCTTCTACGCCTCCTCGTCCCCGGACAAGCCGGCCTTCGTCACCGTCGGCCAGCAGGTCAAGGCCGGCGAAACGCTGGCCATCATCGAAGCGATGAAGATGTTCAACCCGATCGAGGCCGATGTCTCCGGCACCATCGTCGCCATCCTGGGCGAAAACGGCCAGCCGGTCGAATTCGACCAGCCGCTGTTCGTGATCGGCTAAGGATCCGTCCATGCTCGACAAAGTCGTTATTGCCAACCGAGGGGAAATCGCGCTGCGCATCCTGCGCGCGTGCCACACCCTGGGCATCCGCACGGTGGCCGTGCATTCCACGGTCGACCGCAATCTCAAGCACGTGGCGATGGCCGACGAGTCGGTCTGCATCGGTCCGGCGCCGTCCTCGGAGAGCTACCTCAACATTCCGGCCCTGATCGCCGCGGCGGAAGTCACCGATGCCCAGGCCATCCACCCGGGCTACGGCTTCCTGTCGGAGAACGCCGACTTTGCCGAGCGCGTGGAAGAGTCCGGCTTCATTTTCATCGGCCCCAAGGCCGACACCATCCGCCTGATGGGCGACAAGGTCGAAGCGATCCGCGCGATGAAGGCCGCCGGCGTGCCGTGCGTGCCCGGTTCGGGCGGCCCGCTGGGCGATGACATCGTGGCCAACACCAAGATTGCCCGTGAGATCGGCTACCCGGTCATCATCAAGGCAGCCGGTGGCGGTGGCGGTCGCGGCATGCGCGTGGTGCATGCCGAGGCCTCGTTGAAGGCCGCCATCGAGACCACCAAGTCCGAAGCCAAGGCCGCTTTCAGCAACGACCAGGTGTACATGGAGAAGTTCCTGGAGAATCCGCGCCACGTGGAGATCCAGGTGCTGGCCGATGGCCAGGGCAACGCCATCCACCTCGGCGAGCGCGACTGCTCGATGCAGCGCCGCCACCAGAAGGTGGTGGAAGAAGCACCGGCACCGGGCATCACCGCTGAACTGCGCGAGCAGATCGGCAAGGTCTGCGTGGAAGCCTGCATCCGTATCGGCTACCGCGGCGCGGGCACCTTCGAGTTCCTGTACGAAGACGGCCGTTTCTACTTCATCGAAATGAACACCCGCGTGCAGGTGGAACATCCGGTGACGGAGATGGTGACCGGCATCGACCTGGTCTGCGAGCAGCTGCGCATCGCCGCCGGCCAGAAGCTGAGCATCAAGCAGAGCGACGTGGTGCTGACCGGCCACGCGATCGAGTGCCGCATCAACGCCGAAGACGCCGAAACCTTCGTGCCGAGCCCGGGCCAGATCACTGCCTTCCATCCGCCGGGTGGCCCCGGCGTGCGCGTGGATACCCACATCTACAGTGGCTACCGCGTGCCGCCGAACTACGACTCGATGATCGGCAAGCTGATCGTGCACGGCCCGGATCGCGAGACCGCGATCGCGCGCATGCGCGTGGCGCTGAGCGAACTGGTCGTGGACGGCATCAAGACCAACGTCGCGCTGCAGCAGCGCATCATGCGCGACAAGGGCTTCCAGGCCGGTGGCCAGAACATCCACTATCTGGAAAAGCGCCTGGCCGAACGCAAGAACAAGTCGATCGCGTTGACCTGATCGACGGCGTCATGCAACACCACAGAAAGGCGGGGATCTCCCCGCCTTTTTGTTTGCCTGGTCTCCGGGCCGCCGCCACAGCGCGGCGTGCGCCGTTGCCTACAGGCATCGTCGGCGGCCTGCCCTGGCCTCTGCCTCGGCCTTCTCCAGTGCAGCGCGCAGACGGGTCTGCATATCGGCCGGGTCCATGCGGTTGAACGTCCGGCAAAGATCGCCGCCCAGAACACCGCAGCCCCCCCCGCAGGCGGCGCGTTGATGCGTCAGATACCCGAGCGCCGCGGGAGAACGTCGCGTCAGGACACGGTGGCGACGAACGTGGCGATCGCCTCGGCAGCGGCATCCGGGCGCGCCTGCAGCAGCAGGTGTGGGCCCTCCAGCCAGACGGTGTCCTGCGCCGGCAGCAGCGCGGACAGGTGGCGCTGGCAGCGTGACGGCAGCAGGCGGTCATCAACGGCATGCAGGCACAGCGCTGGTATGCGCAGTGCAGCGGCGCAGGCGCCGACATCGACCCCCAGGGCGGCCACCGCGCGCGTGCGCAGCACATCGGCCTGGACGCGGGACAGGGCAGCCCGCAGCGCTTCGCGCAGCGCGGCACTGCTCCAGCGCCCCAGCAGCAGCCAGGACAGCGCGCCCATCGGCAGCGTGCGTACCGGTGCCCAGTACAGAAGCGATTGCAGACGACGCCACGCATACCAGGGCGAGCGCGCGAACGTCGTGGAAAGAACCAGGCCGCGCAGACGCGCCGGATGGGCAGCGGCGAGCCTCAGGGCCAACGGGCCGGAGAACGACTCGCCGAGCAGCACATAGTCCTCGTCCCGGGGCAGAGCCGCCTGCACGATATCGGCCAGTACGTCGTAGCCCACCGCGCGATCCACCGGATAGGCGATCACCGTGGTGTCGATGCCGTGCCGCTGCATCGCAGCGGTGAACGCGCCGTGCTGGGTACCGGTGGCATCCAGGCCCGGCAGCACCACCAGGCGCGCGTGTACACGCTGGGCGCCCTGGCGTGGCGCGCCCTCGCCCTCAGGCATCAACGGCTGCGGTCTGCGGCCGTGATCTGGGTGTTCCTGACCGGTTCCACGCCCAACGAGGAGGTCGGGTCCATGATCACCATCGTTTCGGTGGAGCCGTCCGGCCACACCACCTGGAAGGTGCTGCCGGCCGGCAGCGACGCGAACGGCATGCCGCTCTGCGCGCGGTACACCGCGGCCACCTGGCTGGCACCGGCGCGACGCACGTCGGCGTCGGCCTTCACCGAGGTCAACTGCACCTTGGACAGGCTCCGGTATCGATCATCGTAGGTATCGATCATCACCAGGCCCACTGCGCCAGCCGAGTAGGCGACAAACAACACCACCCAGAACCAGAACTTGGCGCCATGCAGGAATCGACGGTAGTTCATCGCCCTTTCCTCTGCTTGATCAGCTGTTCCACCAACGCTTTCATTTTCCCCGCACCTTGCCGCGATACCGCGGCGTCATACACGAAAGTGGCAAAGTCCTGCCCACCGTCCTGCGAACAAATCCCTCCGTTCGCGCAGAAATTGTTCATCAACACACTGTCCGGCCCGCACGCCATGCCCAGCTCGCAGGCTGCCAGGCGCCAGGCCAGTTCGCTGAACTGGTCCCCGGCCACCAGGCCCTGCAGCGCCGCGTCGCCGCTGGCACGTTGGCCCATGCCCGAGGCCAGGGCCATGTAGGCTTCCGGGTCGCGCGAATCGAGCACCCGCTCGACCAGCCCGCGCCGATAGCCCGGCGAATCATCCAGCGCCTTGCCTTCGGAGAACAGCGAGGCTTCGGCAGCCAAATTGCCGGCCTTGGCCGCCCGCATGCGCTGGGCAAGAATCAGCTGGCGCCCGAGATTGTCGCTGCTGACAAAGCCCGTGCAGCGGCGTGCCACGCGTTCGCGCGCCTGCACCATGCCGACAGAGGCCTTCATGCCCAGCCCGGACAGCACGGTGTTGTCCAGCTGGTAACCGCCGGGGTCCATCGCATACAGCGCGCAGTAGTCGTACACCCGGCTGACCATCCATGCCGCCTCGGCGTTGCCGTTGGCGGCCTGCAGCTGCAGGCGCTGGGCGTAGGCGTACAGATCGGTATCGCCTTCGATGTCGGCGCGGATGTCCAGCGGCAGCCCGGAGGCGATCGCGTTGCCGCGTTCGTTCACCAGCAAGCGGCGCGCCAGCTGCCGCGCTTCGACAGGGATCGACGGCGACGCCGATGCGGACGCATCGATCATGTCCGCGCCGGGACGGTCGGCATGCCGCACCCGATCGCCCGCGCGATAGCCCACCACCCCGAGCAGCGCCAGGGCAGGCACGACCAGCAGCCAGGTTTTCAGGGTAGGAACAAGCGCCATGAACGAACGCCGGGACTGCCAGTGGCCGACAACGGAATGCCCAGTTTAGCAAGCGCATTGGCGGCTGTCTGAACCGGCACCCGGCCAGCATCTCAGCCACTCGGGAGACGATGTCGCGATCGGCACGCCGGGACCGCCCGCGCGCAATGGTCTAGCATGCACGGTTTTCCGCAGGCCTCGCCCCCATGCCCTTCCTGGAACTCACCCTCCGCTGCACCGAAACCACGCAGCCCCGCTATGAGAATGCGCTGGACGACGTCGGTGCGCTGGCGGTGACCCTGCTCGATGCCGACGCCGACACCAGCAACGAGCAGGCCATCCTGGAACCCGGCGTGGGCGAGACCCCGCTGTGGAACGACCTGGTGCTGACCGCGCTGTTCCCGGCCGATACCAACGCGCTGGCCCTGCTGGCCGCGCTGGATGCGTTCGACCCGGGTCTGGACTGGGGCAACGCCAGCTTCCGTGCGGTCCAGGACGAAGACTGGGAACGCGCCTGGCTGGACCAGTTCCAGCCGATGGCGTTCGGCGAGCGCACCTGGATCGTGCCCTGGAACCATGACCTGCCCGAGGCCGCGCAGGCCGACGACGCGGCCGTGGTGCGGCTGGACCCGGGCCTGGCCTTCGGCTCGGGCACCCACCCGACCACCGCGCTGTGCCTGCGTTGGCTCGACGGTCTGGCCGCCGAGGGCGCGCTGGATGGCCAGACCGTGCTCGACTTCGGCTGCGGCTCGGGGATCCTGGCGCTGGCCGCACTGAAACTCGGCGCCGCCCGCGCCGTGGGCGTGGACAACGATCCGCAGGCCGTGATCGCCACCGGCGACAACGCCGAGCGCAACGGCCTCCAGGACCGCATCGCGGTGTACCTGCCGGCCGACGAACCGCCGGCCACCTACCCGGTGGTGGTGGCCAACATTCTGGCCTCGGCACTGGACGCCCTGGCCGAGGTGCTGGCTGCGCGCGTCGCGCCCGGTGGCCGCATTGCGCTGTCGGGCATCCTGCACGGCCAGGAAGGCGAACTGCTGGAGCGTTACGCGCCGTGGTTCGAGGCGCTGGAAGTGGCCCAGGACGAGGACTGGATGCGCATCACCGGCACCCGCCGTGCTTGAATAAGGCGTCCTTCGCCCGGTCCCGCGCCCATGTCCGAGCCCACGCAGCCTCCGCGACGTCCGCTTGCCACCTTCCTGCGTCCTGCGCAGGACGCCGCGCCCGTGGACGACCGCCTTCCGCCGGCGCCGGCTGACGGTCGTGCCGATGACGACACCACCGCCAGCACCGGCGACACGCCGTGGGGCGACGCATTGCCGCAGATCGCGATACCGCCCGCCGAGGTCGATGCGGAGACCGACGCGGAGCCCGTTGTTGAGGCCGATGCGACACCGGCTGACGACGCGCTGACGGCCGGTGCGAGCGCCGACGATGCGCCGCTCGCCACCGCACCAAGCTTCCTGCAGGCGCCCCGTGCGCGCCTGCGTACGCCGCGCTGGCAATGGGGCCTGGTCGCCGGCCTTGGTGTGCTGCTGCTGTTGCAGATCGCAGTGGCCGACCGCGCCCGGTTGGCCGCCGATGCCGGTACGCGCCCGTGGATCGCCGGCCTGTGCAGCGTGCTGCGCTGTACGTTGCCGGCGTGGCGCGAACCGGCAGCGTTCAGCATGATCAGCCGCGATGTCCGCCCTGTACCCGGACAACCGGGTGCGCTGCAGGTGCAGGCCAGCTTCCGTAACGATGCACGTTGGGCACAGGCATGGCCTGCGCTGCGTCTGTCGCTGTCCGATGCCGATGGCCGCCTGATCGGCACCGGCGAATTCGCGCCGGCCGACTACCTGGGCGCCGCCAACGCCAGCGGCCATGTGCTGGAGCCGGGACAGAGCGCGCGCATCGCCTTCCGTGTCCGCGAGCCTGCGGCATCGACCGTCGCATTCACATTCGAGTTCCTGTGACCCTGCCGTTCGTCCGGTTCGGCGTGGCAGCCTGCGGGCGCACACGGTAGACTGGCCCCATCATCATTCCGCCGAGGGCTGTTGTCCGCCCCGGCTCCTGCATCGGGATCCTCCTTGAACGCTGTCCTTCCTCGTCCTGACACCAGTCGTGGCGCTCCCAAGCCACCGCTGCGCGAACATGTAGCCCAGTCGGTGAGGCGGTACCTGCGGGACCTGGATGGCTGTGATGCCGACGATGTCTACGAGATCGTCCTGCGTGAAATGGAGATTCCGCTGTTCGTGGAGGTGCTCAACCACTGCGAAGGCAACCAGAGCCGCGCCGCTGCGATGCTGGGCATCCACCGCGCCACACTGCGCAAGAAGCTCAAGGAATACGGCATCACCACCTGAGCCGGTGTCGATCCGTCTCTCGCGGCGGATACCGACCCGTGGCCGGTACGCGGATCAACCGCTCCAGAAGTACCGCACCAGGTGGAAGAACACCGGCGCGGCGAAGCACACCGAATCCAGCCGGTCGAGCATGCCGCCGTGGCCCTCGATCATGTGGCCCCAGTCCTTGATGCCGCGGTCGCGTTTGATCGCCGACATCACCAGGCCGCCCCAGAAGCCCATCAGGTTGACCACCAGCGACATGCCGAACGCCTGCCACGGCGTGAACGGGGTCAGCCAGCACAGTGCCGCGCCCAGCGCGCTGGCCGACAGTACCCCGCCGATGAACCCCTCCACGGTCTTGGACGGCGACAGCTTCGGCGCGATCAACCGCCGCCCGATCAGCTTGCCCCACACGTACTGCAGCACATCCGAGGACTGCACCACGATCACCAGGAAGGCGAACAGCAGCAGGTTGCGCGCCGGTTCCACACCGGCCAGGCGCAGGTTCAGCAGCGCCGGCACGTGGGAAAT
This sequence comes from Stenotrophomonas sp. NPDC077461, assembly GCF_049545475.1. Classification (NCBI taxonomy): domain Bacteria; kingdom Pseudomonadati; phylum Pseudomonadota; class Gammaproteobacteria; order Lysobacterales; family Lysobacteraceae; genus Stenotrophomonas; species Stenotrophomonas sp. NPDC077461. Next base: position 210,370 of record NZ_JBMWDO010000005.1, on the reverse strand, counting down.
GCAGAACACGCAGATCATCAGGCCCCACTGCACCTTGGACGTGCGCTCCAGGTAGTCGGTGGTGTCGCCACCGATGGTGGCCAGGATCGGCAGGAACAGGAACGCATAGACCGGGATCAGCAGCGTGTACAGGCCGTACCAGTCGGTCCACACCAGCCAGTACTGCCAGGGCAGCACGATGTAGAACGCCGCCAGCAGCGCGTAGTAGTCGCCGGCCCGGGTCGGCGTAAGGGTGATGAACTCGCGCAGGGCGAACAGCGACACCACCGCGAACAGCACCACCACGCCGGTACGCCCGAAGAAGAACGCCAGCGCCACCACGGCGGCCATCACCCACCAGGCGCGGATGCGCGAGACCAGGTTGGCCAGCACCGGGCTGGGCGCATGCCGCGCACGCCAGCGCAGGGTCTCGGCGATCACCGTGGCCACCACCAGCACGGCGGCGATGCCGGCAAACAGCAGCCGGGTCTGCGCGTGCGTGGACAGCTGGGCCACGTCGGTGGACAACACCTGGAACACGGTCATGCGCGGTGCCTGCGTGGCTGCGGGTCCAACGCGAGCAGCGACAGCCGGGCCCGCTCCAGGAAGCGGTCCTTGTCTTCGTCGGCCTTCAGCCGCAGCGGTTCGCCGAACGTAGTGGTGCACAGCAGCGGCAACGGCAGCCAGCGGCCCTTGGGCATCACCCGCTTGAGGTTGTCGATCCACACCGGCACGAACTCCAGCTCCGGGCGTTGCCGCGCCAGATGGTAGATGCCGCTCTTGAACGGCAGCACGCCCTCGTCGGTGTTGCGGGTACCCTCGGGGAACAGGATCAGCGAGTTGCCCTCGTCCACCGCCTGGCACAGACAGGCGATGGGGTCGTGCTCGCGCTTGGCCGCATCGCGCTCGATCAGCACGCCGTTGAACACGGCATGGATCAGGTAGCGGCGCAGGGCATCGCGCTGCCAGTAGTCGGCCGCGGCCACCGGCCGCACCTGGCGGCGAAGCGTGATCGGCAGCGCCGACCAGATCAGCACGAAGTCACCGTGACTGGCGTGGTTGCCGTAGTACACGCGGTGGTCGCTCGACGGCGCACAGCCCTGCCACAACGCCCGCGCGCCGGTCAGCGTGCGGATCGCGCCACTGCAGCCGCGGGCGATCAGGTCGGCGATCACCACGGCACCCACCGGCACAGGTGTGCCGCCAGCAGCAGCACCGCCTGCGCGCCGAGCGCGAGCAGCTGCCAGCGCATCAGCCGGCGCATGCCCTGCCAGCGTGCCTGCCAGCCGCGGCTGGTCGCCGACGCGTCACGCAGGCCCAGCTTCTGCAGGACATCGTCGATCACACCGGGGGCGGCATCCGGATGGCAGGCCTGCATGGCCTCCAGCAGCGCCGCATCGAAACCGACGCGGGCGGCGTAATACGCCTGCACCCCCGCAGCCAGCAGCGAGGCCAGCGCCAGTGTCATGGCCACCAGGCCAGGGGCCGACGACACGCTTGCCAGCAGCAGCGCGGCGGCAGCCAGCAGGGTGGATATCACCGCCGCCAGGCGTGCCTGGCGCAGTACGGCGGTCATCACCCGCAGTTGGAACAGCATGCTCATGCATTCACCTGTGTCTGCCCATTGGCGGCGCCCTCGCGCACGGCCTGTTCAATCGCCCGGCGGTGGCGTGCGTGCAGCACGATCCGCGGGCAGTCCTGTGCCAGCAGGGTGATGGCGGCATCGGCGCTGGCGGTATGGCCGCTGCGGCACAGCCAGGTGGCCACGGCAGCGGCGCTGCGCGAATAGCCCAGTGCGCAGCACACCAGTACCTCGCCGCGCCGGCGGCCATGCGCAATCGCATCGGCGGCCTGACGCAGCGCGGCCGGCGATGGCGTGGCCAGATCGAGCATCGGCACGCTGCGGTAATGCCGCACCCGCGTGCGGAACGGCAGCTCGGCGCACACATCCACCACGGTTGCCACCGTCAGCGTGGCATCGGCGTCCGGCAGCCGGCCCAGCCACACCCCGTCGATCACCAGCTGTGGCTGCGGCGCGCGTCGTGTCCACCAGCGCGCATTGAGCCAGGCGGCACCCAGGTACGGCGCCAGCAGCCAGGTCGCGGCCATGCTCAGCCGCCCGTCCTCCTGCTTCTGGAACACGGCGATCCCCAGGCCGGCGTACGCCAGCGCCACCAGCAGCAGCGACAGGGCCGGCCACGCCAGCCACATCGCCCACCCGCCCACGGCCCACGCCAGGGCCGCACAGCCGGCGCTGCCGGCCAGGTACAGCACGGCCAGCCGCCAGCGCGTGGGCTCGCGTGCCCACTGCCAGTGCCGCAGCGGTGACGACCCCTGCAGCGGCCACAGCCACACGCACAGCCAGCCCACCGCCACGCCGGTGGGCACGTCGATGAAGTGATGCTGCCAGGTGGTCAGCACCGACAGCCCGATCAATGCGAACCAGACATGCAGCGCGGTCCGCCACAGACCGTGCAGGTGCTGCTGGAAGCGAACCCACAGCACCACCAGCAGCACGATGTGCAGCGACGGCGCCTGGTTGAACGGCTTGTCAAAGCCCAGCAGCACATCGAACAACCAGCCGAACACGCCACCGGTGTCGGGCCGCTCCAGGCTGAAGCGCAGGGGCCACAGCAGGAAGCACGCCACCGACAGCAGCTGCGCGGTCAGCAGCCGGCGCGCGTGCGCGTCCAGCTCGGCGCGCTGGGTGCAGACGAAGAAGGACGCCACGTAGAACAGGTCGATGGACCAGTAGGGCACGATGGTCCAGGCCTGGAACGGAATGCGCGCTTCCCAGTCGAACACGATCGACGGCACGAACGGCAGGCGCGCGGCCATCGCATTGGCGAAGCCATAGCTGAGGAAGAAGAACGGCCCCAGCAGGGCCAGCCACAGCAGCGCGCGCCGCCAGGGACGCCCGCCCTCAGTCATGGCCCACCCGGCGCGCCAGCGACACGGTGAAGATGCCGAAGCGGTCGATGCGCTGGGTGACCTTCTCGAATCCGGCCAGGCGCACCAGTTCGTCCATCTCCTGCTGGGTGCGGCGGCGCATCACCCAGGCCGCGCCTGCACGGTGGCTGGTCAGCGCGCGGGCGATGAACTCCAGTTGCGGGTGCCACGGCTGACCGGTGTACACGAGGTAGCCGCCCTCGCGCATGGCGGCAGCGATGCCCTGCAGCGAGCGCGCCACCGCGTCGTTGTCGGCGAACAGTTCATACAGGCCCGACACGATCGACAGCGTCGGCGTGTCCGGCAGCGCGGCCAGCGCATCGGCATCGAAGGCATCGCCCTGCTCGAAGCGGGCGATGTCGGCCGCGCCGAACGCCTCGATCAGCGCGCGGCCTTCAACCACGTTTCGCTCGCTGAAATCGCGCAGCAGGATCGCATCGGCGCGCTGTTCGCCCTGGGCCAGTGCATCCAGATCATAGCGCCCGTGGCCGGCGGCCACGTCGAGCACGCGAACCGGCCGGCCTTCGCCACGCAGGCGCAGCGCCGCCAGCTGCAGCAGCTCGCGCACGTGGGTGCGGCGCACGCGGATGCCGCGCCAGCCGATGGCGTCGAGGTAGTTGCGATCCACGAACCGGCCCAGCGGACCGCGCCCGCGTGCCTGGTCGCGGTAGATGTAGTCCAGCGTGCTGCCCGAATCGAAGCCGGTCTCCAGGCCCAGCGCGATGCCCTCGGACAGGCGCCCGCCAACGCGCAGGCCGGCGCGGGTGAAGCGCCAGTACAGATCCTTCAGGCTGTTGCGCTGCGGGGGCCACGCCAGCACCTCGGCCTCATCGAAGGTGGGGCCGTGGCGATGCGCGTTGCGCAGGCTGGGCCGTACCAGCGGCGCGGCGAAGCGCTCGCCGATGAAGCGGCGGATGGCGGCCACGGCCGGGGCGCGGTCGCGCTCGCCGAGGGTGTCATGGAAGAAGCCGGGCAGCAGGTGGCGCTCTTTGATCGGTGAACGCAGGCGCTCGTAGAAGCGGTCCTGCGGCGCGCGATGGACCACGAAATCCGCGCCCGAAACCAGCAGCTGGGTCGGCACGGTGATTGCCTGTGCGTCGCCGACCACGCGGTCGGCCGCTTCGTAGAGCCCCAGCAGCACGCGCACCGAAATCGGCCGGGTGATCAGCGGGTCGGTGCCGTAGCTGGCCACCCGTTCCGGGTCGTGGGTGAGCCACTGCGGCTTGACGTAACTGTTGACGAAGAAGTTGCCGCGCAGTTTCTGCATCAGCGCCAGCCCGGGGCGCGCGAACGGCACGTACAGCTTCACCTTGAATGCCGGCGAGGCGAGCACCAGCGCACGCAGCGGCGGCGCATAGTCGTGAACCCAGGTCGCGGCGACGACCGCGCCCACGCTCTGGGCGATGATGGCGATGTCTTCCACGGCGATGCCGTGATGGTCGTGCAGGTGCGCGATGAAGCTGTCCAGGTCACGCACCAGCGCGTCGAAGCCGGGCGCATCGCCGCGTGCACCAAGCGACTGGCCGTTGCCGCGGGCATCCCAGGCGAACACGTCCATCCCGGGCAGGTCCAGCTCGTCCACCAGGTGCGCCACGCGCCCGGAATGCTCGTGCCCGCGATGCAGCAGCACCAGCGCGCGCCGGGGTGAGGCCGGAGTCGGGTCGGTGGCGGGCCAATGCCGGTAGAACAGCGGCTGTGCATCGAAACTGTGGAACTGCAGGTGTTGCTGTGCGCGCATGCATCACTCCGTTGTGCATCCGGCGGAATCCGCCGTTGATCGGCTGCCGGCTGGGTCAGCCGGCCTCCGCCAATCCTGTCCTTACCCGGCGCAGTGTGGTCCACGCGCACAAGGCGGCCGCTGCCCACGCGATCCAGGTCACCCCTGGCGCTGCGATCCAGCCCAGGGCCAACAACAATCCTGTCACGCCGATCACGAACGCGCGATCGCTTTTGCCCATTGGACCGTCATAGCGACGGCTTGCCCCCACCATCAGGCCCAGGACGCCAGCGTACTCGCAAACCGCCGCCAGCCACGCCAATGTCCACAGGGCAGCGGAGGCTACCCCGGGCAGACTCAGCAGCGACAGATACAGCGCCGCGTCGGCGATGACGTCGCAGAGTTCATTGAGATAGGCACCCAGCCGCGACTGCTGCCCGAATTCGCGGGCAAGCATGCCATCCACGGCATTGAGCGCCATGCGCAGCAGCATCCACACCGGCAGCGCCAGATACCCCATTGGCTGCGACGGGCCCCACACGTACACGGCGGCGGCCACGGCCAGCGAGACCACCGCCGCCGCCAGCGTGACCACGTTGGCGGTGACCCCGGCCCGGTACAGGCCGGCTACGGCGGGCCGCAGCAGGGCCTGGAAGCGTCCCTTCAACGCATAGATCGACACGATTCCCTGTCCTGTGGTTCATGGCGGATGCCGGGGAGCCTACAATATGCACCCGCTCCGCTTCGATCTCCTGCCCCCATGAGTTCCGATCTGCTGCCCGTGCGCCGGGCCCTGCTGTCCGTTTCCGACAAAACCGGCCTGATCGACCTGGCCCGCGCCCTCGCCGCCCGCAACGTCGAGCTGCTGTCGACCGGCGGCACCGCCAAGGCGATCCGCGACGCCGGCCTGGCCGTCAAGGACGTGGCCGATGTCACCGGCTTCCCGGAAATGATGGATGGCCGGGTCAAGACCCTGCATCCGCGGGTCCACGGCGGCCTGCTCGGCCGCGCCGGGCTGGACGAGGCCGTGATGGCCGAACACGGCATCGACGCGATCGACCTGCTGGTGTTGAATCTGTATCCGTTCGAGGCGGTGACCGCCAAAGCCGGCTGCACGCTCGACGAGGCGGTGGAGAACATCGACATCGGTGGCCCGGCGATGCTGCGTTCGGCAGCCAAGAACTTCGCGCGCGTCGCGGTGGCGACCGACCCGTCGCAGTACGCCGAGCTGCTCGCCGAGCTGGACGCCCACGGGGGCCGGTTGTCGGCCGGCAAGCGTTTTGCCTTGTCCGTAGCCGCGTTCAACCGCGTGGCCCAGTACGATGCGGCCATCAGCAACTATCTGTCCGCCGTGGCCAGCACCGAGGCGGCCGTGCCGGTGCGCACCGAGTTCCCGGCGCAGATGAACAGCAGTTTCGTGAAGGTGATGGACCTGCGCTACGGCGAGAATCCGCACCAGAGCGGCGCGTTCTACCGCGACCTGCACCCGGTGCCGGGCACGCTGGCCACCTTCCAGCAGCTGCAGGGCAAGGAACTGAGCTACAACAACCTGGCCGATGCCGATGCCGCGTGGGAATGCGTGCGTCAGTTCGACGCGCCGGCCTGCGTGATCGTCAAGCACGCCAACCCGTGCGGCGTGGCTGTGGGCGCCGGCAACGGCGATGCCTACGAGCTGGCCTACGCGACCGATCCGACCAGCGCGTTCGGCGGCATCATCGCCTTCAACCGACCGCTCGACGCTGCCACTGCCAAGGTGATCCTGGACCGCCAGTTCGTCGAAGTGCTGATCGCCCCGGACTACGAACCGGCCGCGCTCGAGTACGCGCAGAAGAAGGCCAACGTGCGCGTGCTGCGCATTCCGCATGGCGATGGCCGCAACAACTACGACACCAAGCGCATCGGCTCGGGCCTGCTGGTGCAGAGCGCCGACAACCGCGGCATGGCGCGCGATGAGCTGACCGTGGTCAGCAAGCTCGCGCCCACCGACAAGCAGTTTGCCGATCTGCTGTTTGCCTGGAAGGTGGCCAAGTTCGTCAAGTCCAACGCCATCGTCTACGCCAAGGACAACCGCACCATCGGTGTCGGCGCCGGCCAGATGAGCCGGGTCTACTCGGCCCGCATCGCCGGCATCAAGGCGGCCGATGCGAACCTGGTGGTGGACGGGTCGGTGATGGCCTCCGATGCCTTCTTCCCGTTCCGCGACGGCATCGATGCCGCTGCGGCCGCCGGCATCAAGGCGGTGATCCAGCCGGGCGGCTCGATGCGCGACAACGAGGTGATCGCCGCAGCCGACGAGCACGGCCTGGCGATGGTGTTCACCGGCGTGCGCCACTTCCGCCACTGACGTCACGATGACCACGACAGGGAATGTCGACCGCCGCGCCCCCCGCCCCTGGCTGGGTGCGGCGCTGACGGTACTGCTGGCCGGCTGCGGTGATGCCACGCCGGCCGATCCGGGCAAACCGGCGCGTCGGCTCGACAGCCACGCAGCGGCCACACCGGCGCCTGCCGATCCGGTCGACGACGATCAACGCCTGCTCGCCTTCCTGCACGACCGCTACGGCCCCAAGGCCACGCTGGACACGGCGTGGAAGGACCAGTGGGACGACCCCGACCAGGACGCCACGCGCCCGGTGGAGCGTCGCCTGTGCGCCCGGCAGACGGTGGCAGTGACCGGGCAGCCGCATCATCTCGTGGCGGTCTGCCAGACCCTCGAAGACGCGGCCAGCGTCGAACCGGGACGGATCGACCTGTACGTCCTGCGCGATGGCGAGGCGGCGCCTGGTACCGCTTCCCGCCCGCTGGTGCGGGTGGCCGAGCACCTGTTGACGTACTCGGGCATGCGCGGCATGCCCGGCACCGTGGCGATCGATACGCTGGGGCCCGAGCGGCCGGCGTTCCGCATCACCGATGGCTGGTACGGGCAGGGCTATTCGCTGGTATCGCGCACCTACGTCGCCCTGCACGACACCCGCCTCACCCCGGTCGCCAGCTTCCGCGACCACATCGACAACGACAGCGCGTACGACTGCGACGAAGACCCGACCGCCTGCGGCAACCGGCTGTTCAACATCGATTTCAGCGTGACGGCGGACATGCAGGCACTGCAGGACGGCTACGCGGCGCTGGATGTGCGTGGCCAGGGACCCGAATGCACCGGCCCCACCGACGAGCACTACCGCCTGGTGTACGACCCGGCCAAAGGCGCCTACCCGATCCCGGACGCGTTGCTGCGCGAACACTGCCGCGAGTAGGTACTACGCTGCAGGGCAGCGCCCTCTCCTGATGACGTCACCATGACCATGACAACAACCGGCATCCACCGCACTGCTCCACCCGCCTGCATCGCGCTGGCGGTGGCCCTGCTGGCCGGGTGCGGCAAGGAGGTGCCGGCCGTGCAGGAAACGGCGAAACCCCGGCTGGATACCACCGCCCCGATCGTGGAGACGGTGATGGCCAGCGGCGATGCCGACGCGCGCCTGCTGACCTTCCTGCACCAGCGCTATGGCGCCAGGGCGCGCCTGGACGGCGCCTGGAAGGACCGCTGGGAAGACACCGAGGTGGTGGCGATGCGGCCGGTGGAGCGCGCGGTCTGCGCCCGCCACAACGTGACGGTCGATGACCAGGCCCACACCCTGCTGGCGGTCTGCCAGACCATCGAGGATGCGGCGACCGTCGAACCGGGACGGGTCGACCTGTTCGTACTGCGCGACGGCGAGCGCGGTGTCGCCGGCGACAGTCAGCCGTGGCCGCTGCTGGTGGTGGACCAGCGCCTGCAGGTCAACGCCGGCAGCGATGGCGTTCCCGGTACGGTGCAGGTCGCAACGCTGGGGCCGCAGCGCCCCGCCTTCCACCTCACCCAGCGCTGGAATGGCCGCGGCGGTTCGCTGGTCGACCGCAGCTACGTCGCCCTGCACAGCAACCGCCTGCGCGAGGTGGCCCGCTACCGCGACCATCTCGACAACCTGACCCGCTACGACTGCGACAGCGATCCGGACGACTGCGACGGCACGGTCTTCAACATCGACTTCAACACGACGGTGGAGCAGCAGGCGCCCGTGGACGGCTACTGGCCGATCACCGTGCGTGGCCGCGGCCAGGACTGCGCCGGGGCGGCGCATGAGTTCCACCAGTTGATGTTCGACCCGGCAACGCGGGCCTACCAGGTGCCCGAGGCGCTGCAGCGGGACGACTGCGGCGGCAGCTGACCGGCGCGCGGCCGGGCGACCGTGCCATGCACCCGGCACCGGCACCGCGTAAAATCGCCGGTCTGCCCCCCTTACGCGAGAAGTGCATTGAAGATCCTGGTCATCGGCGCTGGCGGCCGTGAACACGCCCTGGCCTGGAAGCTGGCCCAGTCGACGAAGGTGACCGAAGTGCTGGTCGCCCCCGGCAATGCCGGTACCGCCACCGAAACCAAGTGCCGCAACGTGCCGGTCAAGGTCACCGACCTGGACGGCCTGCTCGCGCTGGCCGCCGCCGAGGGCGTGGCGCTGACCGTGGTCGGCCCCGAAGTACCGCTCGTGGCCGGCGTGGTCGACCGCTTCCGCGCGGCGGGTCACCGCATCTTCGGGCCCACCGCCGCCGCCGCGCAGCTGGAAGGCAGCAAGGCGTACGCCAAGGACTTCCTGGCCCGCCACGGCATTCCGACCGCCTTCTATGCGGTGCACACCGAGGTGGAGCCGGCCCTGGCCTATCTCCGCGAAAAGGGCGCGCCGATCGTGGTCAAGGCCGACGGCTTGGCCGCCGGCAAGGGCGTGATCGTGGCGATGACCCTGGCCGAGGCCGAAGACGCGGTGCGCGACATGCTCTCGGGCAACGCCTTCGGCGATGCCGGTGCCCGCGTGGTGATCGAGGAGTTCCTCGATGGCGAGGAAGCCAGCTTCATCTCGATGGTGGACGGCCGCACCGCATTGCCGATGGCCACCTCGCAGGATCACAAGCGCGTGGGCGACGGCGATACCGGCCCGAACACCGGCGGCATGGGTGCCTATTCGCCGGCACCGGTGGTCACCGACGAGGTGCATGCGCGGGTGATGCGCGAGGTGGTCAACCCGACCGTACAGGGCATGATCACCGACGGCATTCCGTTCACCGGCTTCCTCTATGCCGGGCTGATGATCGATGCCGGCGGCGCGCCGAAGGTGATCGAATTCAACGTCCGCTTCGGCGATCCGGAAACGCAGCCGGTGATGCTGCGCCTGCAGTCGGACCTGGTGGATCTGGTCGAAGCGGCCATCGATGCGCGCCTGGACGCCGTGCAGGCCCAGTGGGACCCGCGCCCGTCGCTGGGCGTGGTGATGGCGGCTGCGCCCTACCCCGAGGCACCGATCACCGGCGATGTGATCCACGGGCTGGATCAGGTGCCTTCGACGGCCAAGGTGTTCCATGCCGGCACGACGCTTGACGCGCAGGGCCAGGTGCTCAGCGCGGGCGGCCGGGTGCTGTGCGTGGCGGCGCTGGGCGACAGCGTGGGCGACGCGCAGGCCAATGCCTACGCAGGTGTGGCGGCGGTGACGTGGGCCAACGAGTTCCATCGCAACGACATCGGCTGGCGCGCCGTGGTGCGCGAACGCGGTTGAGGCGCTCTGCGCTTTGATGCTGGAAAGGCCAGTACACAAAAAAGCCCGGCATTGGCCGGGCTTTTCAATGCAACACCGTGCAGCCCGCGTTACGCGGTAAACAGCGCCTTCATCTTCTTCAGCGCGTTTGCTTCGACCTGACGGATACGTTCGGCGGAAACGCCGTATTCGTCAGCCAGTTCCTGCAGCGTCACCTTGCTGTCCGCGTCCAGCCAGCGACGGCGGATGATGTCGCGCGAACGTGCATCCAGCTCGGCCAGGCCTTCGCGCAGCAGCTGCAGCTGGTTGTCTTCGCTGTCGGCGCGTTCGTAGGCCATCGACGGATCTTCGTCATTGGCCATCAGATACGCGGCCGGCGACGGCGGCGCATGGTCGTCGTCGTCATCGCTGGACGCGTCGAAACCGATGTCGCGACCGGACAGGCGCGATTCCATTTCCAGCACTTCGCGCTCGGACACGTTCAGGTCCTTGGCGACCGCGCTGACTTCGGCCGCGTTCATCCAGCCCAGGCGCGTCTTGGACTTGCGCAGGTTGAAGAACAGCTTGCGCTGCGCCTTGGTCGTGGCGACCTTGACGATGCGCCAGTTCTTCAGGATGAACTCGTGCATTTCCGCACGGATCCAGTGCACCGCGAAGGACACCAGGCGCACGCCCATGTCCGGGTCGAAGCGCTTCACCGCCTTCATCAGGCCGATGTTGCCTTCCTGGATCAGGTCGCCCAGCGCCAGGCCGTAGCCGTTGTAGCCACGGGCCACGTGCACCACGAAGCGCAGATGGGAATGGACCAGCTCGCGCGCGGCGTCCAGGTCCTGCTCGTCGCGGAAGCGGCGGGCCAGGTCCTGCTCGTCATCGACCGACAGCACCGGAATCTGGTGCACGGCACCGATGTAGGCGTCCAGCGAACCGAGCGCACTGGGAATCGGGAGATTGTTTGCCACAAGGGCAGTAGACATGTTCTGGCTCATAAGGGGCATCTTAGCAGTCGGAAACTTGGACTGCTAAAGGGGAAAGAAGTTCCAGCGTTCCGTTCATGCAACGATGGCACCGATAACCCGGATAACGTACCGCGAAATGATGACAGTGGCGAGTGGCATCGAATCAACAGAATATTGCTTTTATTTCAACAAGTTGCCATGAAAACACCGGCGAACGGCGTCGTTTTTGCCTGAACGACCCGCGGGACCACGCCCATTCATCTGAAAAAAGGTTGCCCATCGTTCATCAACCGCCGGGCAGTGACCGGGGCGACCCGAGGACGGCACCGACCTGCCATTGGCCGCATCGCCTGCCGCTGATCCGGCGCGCTGCGCAGGAACCCGGGAGTCTGTCGTTGTGGCGTCGCATGCCCATGCGCAAACGCCAGGTGGCGCGCGCGATCATCGAAATGCTGAACGACTGGCTCAGTCCAGCCCGAGCTGCGCGCGCGGCGGCAGCGACCAGTCGATGGCACCGTGCCCGCGCCGGCGCAGGTACTCGTTGGCAGCCGAGAAATGCCGGCAGCCGAGGAAGCCACGGTGGGCCGACAGCGGCGAGGGGTGCGGTGCCTTGAGCACGCGGTGCCGGCCCGTGTCGATCACCTTGCCCTTCTGTTGCGCGTAGGCGCCCCACAGCACGAACACCAGACCCTCGCGCTCGCGGTTGAGCGTGTCCACCACATGGTCGGTGAAACCTTCCCAGCCACGTCGCTGGTGGGCGCCGGCATGGCCCTCCTCCACCGTCAGCACGGCGTTGAGCAGCAGCACGCCACGCTGCGCCCACGGCAGCAGGCAGCCGTGGTCCGGACGCGGCAGGCCGAGATCGGCCTCGATTTCCTTGTAGATGTTCAGCAGCGACGGCGGCACCGGCACCCCCGGCATCACCGAGAAGCTCAGGCCGTGCGCCTGCCCGGCGCCGTGGTACGGGTCCTGGCCGAGGATGACCACCTTGACCTGCTCGAACGGCGTGGCGTCAAACGCGGCGAAGATCTGCGGGCCGGGCGGGAACACCCGTGCCCCGGCGGCCTTGCGCTGGCGCAGGAAGCCGGACAGCTCGCGCATCTCCGGTCGCAGCAGCCACTCCCCGACCCGCGCCTTCCAGCTCGGCTCGAGCTGGATGCTCGGTTGTACGTCGTCGTTCATCGCACCAGGGGTTTTTCGTTGAGTCGGGCCAGCCGCAGCTGGAACAGCACCTTGGTGATCAGCAGCCGTTCTTCGATCGGCTTCTGCACCAGGTCGTTGGCACCGGCCTGGAGCAGGCCGGACTGGTTGAGCGGATTGCCATCGCCGGTCATCACCAGCACCGGCAGGCGGCGCTTGCCGTAGCCAAAGTCCACCCGCACGCGCTGCACCACATCGCGCCCGCTCAGTTCGCCCTTGAGGGTCACGTCGGTCAGCACCAGGTCGATGCGGTGGCTGCTGCGGCCCAGCGATTCGGCGGTGAGCAGCGCAAAGGCTTCCTCGGCGGTCAGCACGTGCAGTACGTTCAGGCCCTGCCGTTCCAGCATGCGCTTGGTCGCCTCGGCGACCACCCGGCTGTCTTCCACGTACAGGATCGTCGCGCCGGGAATCGTCTCCGGCTGCACGTAGCCACGGATGAAAGTGGCCAAGGCCTCATGGCCCAACGCCTTGTCGAAATAGTCGGTGACGTACTCGGTGAAGCGGCGCTGTTCCAGGTGCTGCTGCGCGTCACCGGACACCACGATCACCGGCACGTAGGCCTGGCCCGCGGTTTCGCGTACCAGCCGCGCCAGTGCCAGCCCATCGCCGTCGCTGAGCGTCAGCGAGGTGGTGACCAGACTGACCGGGCCGGCTGCCAATGCTGCGCGCGCCTCTTCGATGCTGGCGCAGCCCACCACGTCCACCGCCGGCAGCTCGCGCTGCAGCACATCGGCGATCAGTTTGCGGACCAGCTTGGAGCCGTCGACGACCATCACGCGCGGTGCGTCGTCGACCAGGTGCTTCAGGGCTTGCGGGCGCATGCGGGCCTCAGGTTTCGGTCGGACGGGTCTGGCGCAGGAAATGCCCCGTCACCAGCCACGCGCCCAGCCAGCCCAGCACCACGGTGCCGGCCAGCACGAGCGAAGAATGCAACAGGTCCAGCCCATGCAGCACAAACGGGCTGCCGTAGCTCTGCGACAGCGCGCTCAGCGGCGGGCGCAACGCCAGCCCGGCCACGCCGATCAGGCCGAGCGCGATCGCACCGGCGCCCAGGCCGTACCACGCGCCCAGGTACAGGAACGGGCGGCGGATGAAACCATCGCTTGCGCCCAGCAGCTGCAGCACGCCGATCTCGTCGCGGCGCGCCTGGATGTCCAGCCGCACCGTGTTGCCGACCACCAGCGCCGCGCCCAGCCCCAGCAGCACCGACAGGACCTGCACCAGGCGGGTGCCGAAGCCCAGCCACGCATCCAGGCGTTTGCGCCACAGCGCGTCGTGCTGCACCAGATCGGCCTGCGGCAGCCCTTCCAGCGACTGCGCCAGTCGCGCGTCATCGGCGCCTGCCACCGGCGTCACGATCAGCAGCGTCGGCAGCGGATTGTCGTTGAGCGCGTCGATGGCCTCGCCCAGCCCGGCGCTGTCGCGCAGCTCGGCGAGGCCATCGGCCGGGGTGCGCAGCGCCACGGCCGACACATCGGCGCGCCCGCGCAGCGACTCGGCCACCTGGCCGGCGCCGGCGGCATCCACGGACGTCTTCAGGAAAAGATTGATGTCGCGCGACTGCTGCACGCTGCCGGCGAAGTGCTTGAGGTTGTCCAGCGCGATCGACAGGCCCAGCGGCAGTGCCAGGGCGAGCGCCATGACCATCACCGTGAGCAGCGTCGCCCACGGCTTGCGCCAGGCGCGGCCCAGGCTGAACACCACGCTGTGGCCGTGGTGATGCAGCCACACGCCGAGGCGCGACGGTGCCGCGGCTTCTTTGTTGGTCGGTGCGCTCATTCGGCCAGGTCCTGCGGTGAGATGTCGTCGATCAGCCGACCGTGGTCCAGGATCAGCACGCGCTTGCGCATGTGCCGCAGCAGGGCCAGATCGTGGCTGACCACCAGCACGCTGGTGCCGCGTTCGGGCAACTCGGCGAACAACGCCATGATTTCCGCAGCGAGGGTGGGATCGAGGTTGCCGGTCGGTTCGTCGGCGACCAGCAGCTTGGGCTCGCCAACGATGGCACGGGCAATGCCGACGCGCTGCTGCTCACCGGCCGACAGCTGCGACGGCAGCGCCTTCTCGCGATGGCCCAGGCCCATGCGTTCGAGCACCGAGCGCACCCGCTTGCCGATCTCGGCACGGCGTGTACCGCGCAGGATCAGCGGCAGCGCGACGTTCTCGGCGATGCTGCGGTCCATCAGCAGGCGGTGGTCCTGGTAGACCGCGCCCACCTCGCGGCGGTGCCGCGGGATGTTGCCGCCGCGCACCTTGAGCAGGTTGCGTTCGTCGAACAGCACCGCGCCGCGGCTGGGCCGCTCGTCGAGGTGGATCAACTTCAGCAGCGTGCTCTTGCCCGCACCGGAGTGACCGGTAACGAACAGCATCTCGCCGGGGGCGACATCGAAGCTGACGTCCACCAGTGCCTGGTGGCCGCCGGCATATTGTTTGCTGACATTGTCAAAACGCAGGACGCTCATCCCCTGATTATGCAGGACGAGGATGGCAGCGTGCAGGTGGGGGTAGAGGTCGGGAGCGCCGGCCAGTGGCCGGCCCTGTCACCGTCGCCGGGGCTTACGACCCCGACAGCATCCGGCGGATCTTGCGACCAATGCGGGTCAGGAACGACGCGCCCGCATCCGCGGCCGGTGCGGATGCGCGCATCGGCTTGGCAGTCACCTGCACCGGGGTCACCGGCTGGGCGGCGCTGCCTTCGGCAGTCCCTTCCACCGGGCGGCCATGACGGCGGCGACGGCGCTTGCGCGGTGCGCGCTCGCCTTCGACCGCCGGGCTGGTCGCCGCCGACGGGCCATCGGCCTGGACCGGGGCCTGCGCCGGACGCGGCGCGGCGGACACACCCTCGGCGGCCGGCTGCTCGCCTTCCACACGCGGCTTGCGTTCGCGGCGCGGCTTGCCATCGGCACTGCGCTCGCCCGGACCGCGGCGTTCGCCACGGCCACCGGACGGCTTGCCGCCGCGGCTGCTGCCACCGCCACGGCGCTGCTCTTCGGCGGCACGCGCTTCGCGCGCCTCGCGGAAGATCTGGCCGACGCTTTCATTCTCGTCGCCGTCCGCTTCGCCCTCGGGCAGCGGTGCGCGTTCCGGACGCGGCAGGGCGGTCAGGATCTCGCTGGTGACCGCTTCAACCGGAATCTTCTGCTCGATATAGGCTTCGATATCCGGCAGGCCCATCGCGTAGCGCTCGCAGGCGAAGCTGATCGCATCGCCTTCCTCGCCCAGGCGGGCGGTACGGCCGATGCGGTGCACGTAGTCTTCCGCGTCGAAGGGCAGATCGTAGTTGTAGACGTACTTGATGCCGTCGATGTGCAGGCCGCGCGCGGCCACATCGGTGGCCACCAGAATTTCCAGCTGACCCTTCTGGAAGCGGTTGAGCAGGCTCTCGCGCTTCTTCTGCGGCACGTCGCCGGACAGCACGCCGACGCGGTAGCCGGCGCGCTCCAGCGAACGCGCCACGCGCTCGACGAACACCTTGGTGTTGACGAAGACCATCGTGCGCGCGCCTTCGCTGCGCGAGAGCAGGCCCAGCAGCAGCGGAATCTTCTCTTCGTCGGCCGGGAAGTAGATGCGCTGGCGCACGCGCGCGGCGGTGATCGACTCGCTCTCCACCACCAGCTTCTGCGGCTCGTTCATGTGCTCATAGGCCAGTTCCAGCACGCGGTGGCTGAGCGTGGCGCTGAACAGCAGGGTCTGGCGCGTGGTGCGCTCGGGCATCCGGCGCAACAGGAAGCGGATGTCCTTGATGAAGCCCAGGTCGAACATGCGGTCTGCTTCGTCGAGCACGCAGATTTCGCAGGCGTGCAGCGAGACCACCTTGTGCTGCTTGACGTAGTCGATCAGGCGGCCCGGGGTGGCGATGATCACGTCCACGCCCTGCTGCAGGATCTCGCGCTGCTTGTCGTAATCCACGCCGCCGTAGACCAGCGCGAAGCGCAGGCCCAGGTCCGAACCGAACTTGACCGCATCCTTGTGGATCTGGATGGCCAGCTCACGGGTCGGCGCCAGGATCAGCGCGCGGGGGTCTTCCGGCTTGCGGTCGGCCAGCGCCGGGCGGGTCAGCAGGCGGTTGACCACCGCGACCAGGAACGCCAGGGTCTTGCCGGTACCGGTCTGGGCCTGGCCGGCGACATCGCCACCGGGCAGAGCCACCGGCAGGGTCAGTGCCTGGATCGGGGTGCAGCGGGTGAAACCAGCGCCTTCAAGGCCAGCCTGCAGGGCCGGGTGCAGCTCGAAGGAGGAGAAGGTCAAATCGGTCAGCGGTTTGTCGCTCATGAGTCCGTCTTGGTAAGGCCAGCCGGCAGAGGTGCGGCTGGCTTGCAGCATTCTTGGAGGGCACCGTCGCCATTGCGGCCCCTGCGCCGGGAGGTGGCGGGGCCGGACCGGGGGTCCTGGGGCGCCGCACAATGGCGCAGTTTAGCGCAATGTCGGCGCCAAACCGGGCTCACCCGTCGCAGGCGCCTGCGAGACGCCAGAAAGGACACCGCCTTCATCGCCCCTGACGCCAGTTGAACAAGCCCCCCGGTGGGGGCTGGAAGGCGCCCTCACGGCCCGCATATCTGAGAGGCCAGCCCCGGCAGAGTGAGATGACAGTCACGGGATGCTTCTTTCCAACCCGCGCCTGTCGGCTCGCGACGATAGGGGTACACTGCCCGCCGTGCGCGTCCAGGCAACCGGCCTGACGCACCGCTGGCCGCCCACGCGGCCACGAGGCAGCAGACGGGGAAGGCGCCCACCAGGCGTCGTCCAGGTTCAACCTCCTCCGGCCTGGCCGGGTGCATTTCCAGACGAGAAACCAAGATGAGCGACAAGGTTGTACATGTCGGCGACGCCGACTTCGATAGCACCGTGCTGAATTCCAAGGAGCCGGTCCTGGTCGATTTCTGGGCCGAGTGGTGTGGTCCCTGCAAGATGATCGCCCCCGCCCTGGACGAACTGGCCGACGCCTACAACGGCCGCGCCAAGATCGCCAAGGTCAATGTGGACCAGAACCGTGCGCTGGCCGCCAAGTACCACGTGCGCTCGATTCCGATGCTGCTGGTGTTCAAGGACGGCGAAGTCCAGGCCCAGCAGATCGGCGCGGTCGGCAAGGCCCAGCTGGCCGGCATGCTCGACAAGGCCCTGGCCTGATCGCAGCAGGCAGCCGGTCGAGCCGGCTGCCCCGCGGGCCCGTCGCCCGCATGAATGACCCTGCCCCACCCGGCTTGCGCGCCGCCGCGAGCCGGTGTTAGTGTCGGCATATCCGGCCGCATTCGCGCGCCGCATCTTCTGGACGCGGTTTCTTCCAGATCCTTTCCCAACGTTCGCCGCCCTGCCGGGCGCTCGCACCTTCTAGCGAGGAATCCAGCACTTGTCCGATATCACTACTTCCGAACCCGGGAGCGCTGACGCGCCCGCCGAGAAGCGCGTGCGCAAGCCGCGTGTTGCCAAGGCCGCCACCGCGACCGACGCCGGTTCCCCCCCCGCACAACCCGTCCTGCCCCTGGCTGCCGCGCCTGACGCGCCGGCGCCGGCCGCTGCCGCTCCGGCAGCCCCGCAGGCATCGGCCCCGGCAGCGTCTGCCGGTGGCGACGCATCGCCCGCGCAGGGCGGTGGTCAGCAGGACACCGGCGACGGTGGCCAGCGCAATCAGAATGGCCGCCACCAGACCCAGCAGGGCGGGCAGAACCCGTACCAGCAGGGTCAGGGCCAGAACCAGGGCCACGGTCAGGGCCAAGGCCAAGGCAACCGCCGCGACCGTTTCCGCAATCGCCGCGACCGCAACCGCGGTGGCGATCGCTACAACGATGACGGCATGCCGCAGGACAACAACGAACCGCAGCAGCCGTTCGTGCGCAGCCAGCAGGCCAACGTGCCCGAAGGCTTCCCGGTCTACTCGCTGAGCGACCTCAAGCGCATGCCGGCGCAGAAGCTGCTGGAGATTGCCGAGCAGCTGCAGATCTCCGAAGGCGTGGCACGTGCCCGCAAGCAGGACGTGATCTTCGCCCTGCTGAAGGTGCTGACCCGCCACGGCGACGGCGTTGCCGCCGACGGCGTGCTGGAAATCCTGCCGGACGGCTTTGGTTTCCTGCGTGCCGCCGAAGCCAGCTATCTGGCCGGCCCGGATGACACCTACATCTCGCCCAGCCAGATCCGCCGCTTCAACCTGCGCACCGGCGACCACCTGTCCGGCCGCATCCGCTTCCCGAAGGACGGCGAACGCTACTTCGCGCTGTCGATCGTGGACACCATCAACGGTGAGCCGCTGGAAGCGTCCAAGAACAAGGTGCTGTTCGAGAACCTGACTCCCCTGTTCCCGCGCAAGCGCTTTACCCTGGAACGCGGCAACGGGTCGTCCGAAGACATCACCGGCCGCATCATGGATCTGATGGCGCCGCAGGGCAAAGGCCAGCGCGCGCTGATCGTCTCCCCGCCCAAGGCCGGCAAGACGATGCTGATGCAGCAGGTGGCCACGGCGATCACCACCAACCATCCGGACGTGCACATGATCGTGCTGCTCATCGACGAGCGTCCGGAAGAAGTAACTGAAATGCAGCGCACCGTGCGCGGCGAAGTCATCAGCTCCACCTTCGACGAACCGGCCGCGCGCCACGTCCAGGTTGCCGAAATGGTGATCGAACGGGCCAAGCGCCTGGTCGAGCACAAGAAGGACGTGGTGATCCTGCTCGACTCCATCACCCGCCTGGCACGCGCCTACAACAACGTGGTGCCCAGCTCCGGCAAAGTGCTCACCGGTGGTGTGGACGCCAACGCCCTGCACCGCCCGAAGCGCTTCTTCGGTGCCGCGCGCAACGTCGAGGAAGGCGGCAGCCTGACCATCATCGCCACGGCGCTGGTGGACACCGGCAGCAAGATGGACGAAGTGATCTACGAAGAGTTCAAGGGCACCGGCAACAGCGAAGTGCACCTGAACCGTCGTATCGCCGAAAAGCGCGTGTACCCGGCAATCGACATCAACCGCTCGGGCACCCGCCGCGAAGACCTGCTCATCGAACCGGAGCTGCTGCAGAAGATCTGGATCCTGCGCAAGCTGCTGCACCCGATGGACGAAATCGCCGCGATGGAGTTCCTGCTCGACAAGATGAAGAACACCAAGTCCAACGACGAGTTCTTCGGTTCGATGAAGCGCTGATCCGCGTTTCGGACGAACAGAAAAGGCCCCGCATCGCGGGGCCTTTTTTATTGGCGTCTTCAACGGCACCGCGACCACTACCCGGTAGTGCCGGCCGCTGGCCGGCTCCCCGCAATGCACGGGACCTTACGGGCAGCGCACTGCCCCAGCCGCCTTGGCCGCATCCACCGATACCCGCACCTGGGTGAAGGCCGCGGCGAACGGCCTGTCCGCACTCACCACCCACGGCGCTTCCACCGCGCCCAGGTCCACGCCCTGCCTGGCGAAGCAGGCCAGTGGCACGGTGACGGTCTGCTTCTGCCCCGGCGACATCCGGGCCAGCACCGGCGCGATATCCACGCCGCCTTCGCAGCCGGTGCCGCACTGCATGGTCACCTTCACCGCTGACGTCGGGCGCTGCACCAGCTGCACGTCGAACTGCAGCGCGCCGTCGGTACGCGCCAGCGCGCCGAGATTGCGGCGCGAGCTGCTGCGTGCGGCCAGTTGTGCGGGAGCCAGCCAGGTCACCTCCTTGGCGTCCTGCTGGGTGTTCACCTGCACGGTGCGCACCTGGACCACCGGCGCGGTCGTGGGCCAACGCAGGGTGGCATTGAGGTCGTTGCCGAGCGGCTGGGTGGCGCCGGCAGCGGCCACGTGCAGTGCGAACGGCGGAGTATCGGCACGGTTGAAGATCGGCAGCGTGGTGACCGCGCCGCAGTTGTCCGGGTTGGCTTCGGGCAGGCGGCCCACGCTGCCCGGTGCCGCATAGCGCAGGCCATAGCCGAGCGCGAACAGCGGCGGACGCTTCGGGTCGGGCTGGTCGATCGGCGCCGGACACGGGATACCCGGCCACGGGAAGCTCAGGCGGCCGCGGAAATCGTGCGCGGGTTTGCCGTTCCTGCCCGCCACCAGCACGTCGGTGATGCCCTTGCCCTCGGTGCCCGGCAGCCACGCTGCCACGAACGCCTGCGACAGGTTGAGCAGGTCGTTGGTGTACATCGGCCGCCCGGAGAAGTACACCGTGACCACCGGCTTGCCGGTCGCCTGCGCGGCACGCAGCACCGCCAGGTCCTGCGGGTAGGTACGACTGTGGCTGACGCTGTCCGAATGCAGGATGTCGCCGTTGGTTTCGGCGTAGGGCGTCTCGCCGACCACGGCCACCACCACGTCGAACTGTCCCGCATCGACGCCGGCGCCATCGGCGCTGTAGGTCACCTGCCGCGCCCCCAGTTCCGCGCGCAGCGCCCCCAGCACCGAGTCGGCCTGCGGGTAATCGGCATTGGTGTTGTCGGTGCCCTGCCACGTCAGCGACCAGCCGCCGGCCTGGTCGGACAGGCTGTCGGCACTCTTGCCGACCACCAGCACCCGCGCATCGCGGCGCAGCGGCAGCACGCTGCTCTCGTTCTTCAGCAGCACCAGCGACTCGCGCACGGCGCGCCGGGCCAGGTCGCGATGCAGCACCGCCTTGCTGTCGCCAGCGTAACGGCTGTCGGAAGGTGCGTGGTTGAACAGGCCGGCACGCAGCTTGACCCGCAGGATGCGGGCAACCGCATCATCGATGCGCGCCATCGGAATCTCGCCGCTTTCCACCTGGGCGATGGTGTTGGCGATGAAAGCCTTCCAGTCATCGGGCACCATCACCATATCGATGCCGGCATTGATCGCCTGCGCACAGCTGTCGTTGCGGCAGCCGGGCACCTGGGCGATGCCGTTCCAGTCGGACACCACGAAGCCGTCGAAGCCCATTTTGTGCTTCAGCGCATCGGTCAGCAGTGCCTTGCTGCCGTGCATCTTGCCGTAATCCATGCCGGCGGTGCGGTCGTTCCAGCTGTTGAACGAGGCCATCACCGTCTGCACGCCCTCGCCCAGCGCACCGTAGTAGCCCTGGCCGTGCACGTTGATCATCGCGGCCTTGCCGACCAGCGCCTCGCCCTGGTCGCGGCCGTGCTCGGTGGCGCCATCGCCGATGTAGTGCTTGGCGGTGGCCACCACGTTGCCGTCGTCGGCAAAGCGGCCCTGCGCGCCCCTGACGTAGGCCCGCGCATACTCGCGCACGCGCGCCGGATCGGACGAGAAGCTCTCGTAGGTGCGGCCCCAGCGCGGGTCGTGGGCCACGGCCAGGGTCGGTGCAAACACCCAGTCGATGCCCGTCGCGCGGGTGGCGCGCGCGGTCGCCTCGCCGATGCGCTCGATCAGTTCGGCATCACCGGCCGCACCGAGGCCGATGTTGTGCGGGAACAGCGTGGCGCCGTAGACGTTGTTGTGCCCGTGCACCGCATCGGTGCCCCAGATCACCGGGATGGGGGTCTTCGCATCCGTGGCCAGCGACGCTGCGCGGTAGGCATCGGCAAGACGCAGCCAGTCCGCCACCGAGGCATGCTTGTCCATGCCCGGCCACGAGCCGCCGCCGTTGAGCACCGAGCCGATGTAGTACTGCCGCACCTGCTCGGGGCTGATCGTCTTGATCTCGGGCTGGGTCATCTGCCCGATCTTCTGCGCCAGCGTCATCTGCGCGAGGATCTGCTGGACCCGTGCTTCGAGGGCCGGGTCCGGCGCGATCGCGCTGGTCACACGCGGCCAATCCTTCAGCGTTTCACCCCTGGCAGGAGCGGCCAGCGCCGGGCTGGCCAGGGCCAGCAGCAGGCAGGTGCCGAGCAGGGTCTTGGTGGGGCTGTTCACGACATCTACCTCCAGTGGGAATGGCTCGAGATCGGTATGGGCACCGCCGTCACCGACGACCACGCGCGGTGCGCGTTGTCGTCGTTGCAGTGGAATCGTGCGGGTC
The DNA here is from genome assembly GCF_049545475.1 of Stenotrophomonas sp. NPDC077461. Lineage (NCBI taxonomy): Bacteria > Pseudomonadati > Pseudomonadota > Gammaproteobacteria > Lysobacterales > Lysobacteraceae > Stenotrophomonas > Stenotrophomonas sp. NPDC077461. The sequence continues at coordinate 188,115 of NZ_JBMWDO010000005.1, read as the reverse complement.
AGCGCCCCTGTCTGACAGCGCTGTCATACAAAGCCGCGGCAACGCTGTCAACCGCCCGCGACGCGTTGCGCAGGGCCGCGCCTGCAGTGACGGGGATCGCGGTCCACCGTGCATGTTCCTCGCCCGCCCGGGGTGCTGCATTGCCGCACGGATTGACGGGGGCGCCAAACACCATCGCGTCGTGGCAACATCCGCCTGCATCAGCAACACGGTGGTCGCCCCGGCGCACTACCATCGGCATCCGTCGACCCGCCCCCCAACAGGATCTCCCGCACCATGCGTAGTCGTATCGAGGATGTCGCCGCGGTTGCGGGCGTTTCGATCAAGACCGTGTCCCGCGTGCTCAACAACGAGCCGAACGTGCGCGTGGAAACACGTGACCGCGTGCTGGCGGCCGTCGCGCGGCTGGGCTACAAGCCCAACCTGTCGGCGCGCAGCCTGGCGGGGCAGCGCTCGTATGCGCTGGCGCTGGTCTACAACAATCCGTCGCGCAACTACCTGATGGAGATCCAGAACGGCATGCTGGAGGCGTGCCACGCCCATCACTACAACTTGATCCTGGGGCCGGTCGGCACCGGCCGGACGACCCTGCCCGACCTCGCTGCGCTGTTCGAGAACTCGCGCCCGGATGGCGTGGTGCTGATTCCGCCACTGACCGACGACGCGGTAGTGCTGTCCTATCTGGAAGAGCACGAGATTCCCTTCACCAGCATCGCACCGCGCCACCCGGACGGCCGCATCGGCGTGCGCATGGACGAAACCACCGCCGTGGTCGAGCTGATCGGCCATCTGGTCGCACAGGGCCATCGGCGCATCGCGCACATCAAAGGGCCGCGCGCGCATGGCGCCTGCCAGTGGCGGCATGCCGGCTATCGCAAGGCGCTCAAGGATGCCGGCATCGCCTACGACCCCACGCTGGTGGTGAATGGCGAGTTCTCGTTCGAGTCTGGCGTGGTGGCGGCCAATGCGCTGCTTGATCTGGACCCGCCGCCCACCGCGATCTTCGCCGCCAACGACGACATGGCCGCTGCGGTATTCCGTGTGGCCGGCCAGCGCGGCCTGCGCATTCCGCGCGACCTGTCGGTCTGCGGCTTCGACGACACGCCCATCGCTGGTCACATCTACCCGGCATTGACCACCGTGCGGCAGCCGACCTCGGCGATGGGCCAGCTCGCCACCGAACAGCTCATCGAACGCATCCGCTCGCCCGAAGGCGGCCGCATGGTCACGGTGGACCATGCGGTGCTGATCCGCGAATCGACCCGTGCGCCGCGACGGCGCTGAGCGGGATCACGCGGTGAGCCGCGACCCACGCCAGGCGTAGAACAGGATGTACAGGTAGCACAGCAGCGGCAGCAGGAACGACAGCTGCAGGCCGTGGTGGTCGGCCACCCAGCCCACCGCGAGCGGCACCACCGCGCCGCCCACGATGGCCATCACCAGCAGGCTCGACCCCTGACCGGTCAATGCACCCAGGCGCGCGATGGCCAGCGCGAAGATGGTCGGGAACATGATCGAGTTGAACAGACCGATGCTCACCACCGCCCACTTGGCCAGCCCGCCGCCGGCCAGCATGGTGACTCCCAGCAGTCCCATCACCACGAGCGCGAACAGCCCCAGCAGGCGGCGCGGATCGATCTGCGCCAGCAGCACGGTGCCCACCAGCCGCCCGACCAGCGCACCGCCCCAGTACAGCGACACGTAACGGGTGGCTTCCTGCTCGGTCAGCCCTTCGCCGATGCCGGGCATGGACAGGAAGTTGACCAGCACGCTGCCGATGGAGACTTCGGCGCCGACGTAGAAGAAGATCGCCAGCACGCCGTAGCGCAGGTGCGGATGGCGCAGCGCATCGCGCAGCCGGCCCTGGCCCGCCCCCTCCTCCACACCGGGAATGGTGGGCAGTCGGAACATCCAGATGGCGGCGGCCAGGACGAACAGCGCCACCGCCAGCCCGAAGTACGGCACCTGCACCGACTGCGCCTCGGCAACGCGGTAGGCCAGTGCTTCGGCCTGCGGCAGCAGCGCCAGCTGCGCGTCGGTGCGCGGCTCGGCCGACAGGATCAGCAGCCCGCCAAACAGCGGCGCCAGCGTGGTGCCCAGCGCGTTCATCGATTGCGCCAGGGTCAGCCGGCTGGAACTGGTGCGTTCCGGGCCCAGCAGCGCCACGTACGGATTGGCCGCCACCTGCAGCACCGTGATGCCCGTGGCCAGGACGAACAGCGCCCCCAGGAACAGACCGTAGACGTGGGCATGCGCAGCCGGCCAGAACAGCAGGGCGCCCAGCCCGGCAATGGCCAGGCCAGCCACAATGCCGCGCTTGTAGCCGACGGCGGCCACCAGGCGGCCGGCTGGCAGCGACATCAGGAAGTACGCACCGAAGAAGGTGAACTGCACCAGCATCGCCTGCACCCAGGTCAGCGCGAAGGCGGCCTTGAGGTGCGGGATCAGGATGTCATTGAGGCAGGTGAGGAAACCCCACATGAAGAAGATGGCGGTCACGACCGCCAGTGCTACGCCATTGCGTTGCACATGTTGCCCACGAACGGCAGCAGAAGTGTCCATTGCATGTCCTTCCAGGTTGGGAACGCCGGCCACGCGGCGGCCACACATGGAACATGGTCCGGTCAAGGATGTCCAGCGCTGTCAGACAACCGGTCAGTCATCCGGCCGGACGTGCGATCAGCGGTCTGCGCGTGCCCCGCGCAGTTTCATTCTGCACTGCACCACAATCCGCTCCCGTTGAATCCAGCGCGACACGTCCTGCGAAATATGCAGCTATCGGCCTGCACTGCCATGTTTTACGCCCTTGCGTCGCGCTGAATGCAGCAAGCCCGGGAGCGGCACGGATGCGGCCGGCGGTGCGGCGGATGCGTCCGTTTGTTGACAACGCTGTCAACCGTGGCTCCAATCCGGCCGGGTGTGCCGTTGAACCGTGCAAGACGCCGTCAGACCGCCATTACCGATTCCCTGGGGAGGGAGCTTCCAATGAAGACGTACAAGGCCGTACCCCGCAAAGCGATGCTCACGTCCGCGCTGCTCGCGGCCCTGGCCGGCCCGGCCTGGGCGCAGGACCCGCCCGACCGCCAGCGCGCCGCCGCCGATGATGTGGATCCGACCACGCTGGACACCGTGCAGGTCACCGGCATCCGCGGCAGCCTCACCTCGTCAATGAATCTCAAACGTGACAGCCAGGGCGTGGTCGATGGCATCGTCGCAGAGGACATCGGCAAATTCCCCGACACCAACCTGGCCGAATCGCTGCAGCGCATCAGCGGTGTGTCGATCGACCGCACTTCCAGCGGCGAGGGCTCCAAAGTGACCGTGCGCGGCATCGGGCCGGACTTCAATCTGGTGCTGCTCAACGGCCGCCAGATGCCGTCCTCCAACCTCGGCAACGGCGGCGGTGGCCTGTCCGGTTCGCGGTCGTTCGATTTCGCCAACATCGCCTCCGAGTCGATTTCGGCGGTGGAGGTCTACAAGACCACCCGCGCCGACAACCCGACCGGCGGCATCGGTGCCACCATCAACATCAAAACGATGCGCCCGCTCGAATCCGAGCCGGTGATCAGCCTGGGCCTGAAGGCCGTCAACGACAGCTCCAACGACAACCTGCCGCGCACCCTGCAGGGCGCCAACGTGACTGGCGAGCTGTCAGGCATCTTCAGCCAGACATACGCCGACGGGCGTTTCGGCGTGGCGCTGAGCGCCAGCCACCAGGAGCGTGATTCAGGCTTCAACCAGGCCACCGTGGCCGAGGGCTGGGCCACGTTCTACGGCAACGAGAGCACCGACTGGCGCGCATTGCCGCAGCCAGGCCAGGGCTATTCGGACCGCATCCAGAACCGGCCGGGCCCAACCGACGTATATGCACGCCCGCAGAACACCGCCTACAACGTCAACGGGGTGCAGCGCCAGCGCACCAACGGGCAGGCCACCTTGCAGTGGAAACCGGCCGACAACATCACCACCACGCTGGACTACACCCATGTCGAGAACAAGGTGCAGCAGCAGCGCAGCGAGCTGTCGGTGTGGTTCAACTACGGGCCCGGCGACAGTACGTGGACCAATGGCCCGGTGTCGGCACCGATCATCTACAGCGAGGACATGGTCAACTCGGACGTATCGATGGGCGGCATGAAGCTGGCCACGAAGAACGCGATGGATTCGCTCGGCTTCAACGTTGACTGGGCAGTCAACGACGCGCTGGACCTGTCCTTCGATGTCCACAACTCCACCGCCGAGTCCAAGCCCAACAGCCCCTACGGCTCGGCCGGCGTGCTCGGCGTGGCCGCTTTCGTGCGCGGCAAGACCACGGTGGACTACAGCGGTGATCTGCCGATCATCAACATCGCGCTGCCGCCTGGCGGCGTCCAAGCGTCCGACGCGCTGGTGACCGGCTCGGTGTTCCAGAACAGTTACAACAAGTCCAAGGTCCAGCAGTACCAGGGGCGCGGTACGTTCAGGTTCGCCGACTATTCCGCACTGGACTTCGGCGTGGGCCACACCCGGGTGGAGAACCGCTCGGCCTCGGCGATCATGCAGCGCGACAGCTGGGGTGGCCTGGGCAGCCCGGCCGACTACGACGACAGCATCTGGTACGCCGATGACATGGCCCGGTACTTCAATGCGTTCTCCGGCCACCGCGATCCGCGCCTGACCGGACAGTTCCTGGTGTTCGACTTCGATCGCCTCCGCGAGCGCGCCGGCCAGATCGCGGCCAACGGCGAGCCGCCCTGCCCCACCTGCTACCTGGCGCCCACCGAGTACACCGAAGACATCCGCACCACCGAAACCTCCAGGAGCGCCTACCTGCAGTACCGCACCACCTTCGACGGGTCGATGCCGCTGCATGTGGCGGCCGGCGTACGTTACGAGCAGACCGAGGTGGAGTCGACCGCGCTGGTGCGCGTGCCGACCAGCATCAACTGGGGCTCGGCCAACGAGTTCAATCTGGGCTATGCCGCCGAAGGCACCTTCATCGGCGGCAAGGGCAAGTACGACTACGTGCTGCCCAATGTGGACCTCAAGCTGGACATGAGCGACACGTTGGCGCTGCGCGGCAGCTACAGCCGCAGCATCGGTCGCCCGGGCTGGACCCAGATCGACAGCGGCCGCCGCTTCGACAACATCGTGCGCACCCAGGGTGGCACCGGGTCGCGCGGCAATCCGGGCCTGGAACCGCTGCTGTCGGACAACTTCGACCTGTCGCTGGAGTGGTACTACGGCGAGTCCAGCTACGCCTCGCTCGGTTTCTTCCGCAAGAACATCAAGAACTTCATCAGCAACACCATCGTGCGCGACGACAGCGCGGGGCTGCACACGCCGGTCGGCGGCACCTACTGGAACGAGGCGCTGGCCGCGGGCTGCGGGGTCACCGACATGCCCTGCATCCGCGACTACATCTTCACCCACCACAACGGCGATCCCGGCGTGACCGCCACCGGCACCAACTCGGCCGGCCAGCTCACCGGCACCATCGTCGGCCAGCCCGGCGACCCGGTCGCCGGGTTCGACATCACCCTGCCGGCCAACCAGCGCTCGGACCATCTCGATGGCTGGGAACTGAGCGTGCAGCAGGTGTTCGGGCAGACCGGCTTCGGCCTGGCCGCCAACTACACCAAGGTCAGATCCGGCCTGACCTTCAACAACCTGAGTCTGGGTGACCAGTACCCGATGATCGGCCTGAGCGACTCGGCCAACCTGGTGCTGTTCTACGAGAAGTACAACTGGCAGGTGCGTGCGGCCTACAACTGGCGCGACACGTTCCTCAACGGCATCGGTGGGCAGGGCCCGAACCCGAACTACACCGACGCGTACGGGCAGCTCGACCTCAATATCAGCTACGCGCTCAGTGACCAGCTCACCCTGAGCCTGGAAGCGATCAACCTGACCGACGAAACCATGCGCACGTACTCGCGCCACACCAACATGCTGCGTTACGCCACCCAGACCGGCCCGCGCTACATGTTCGGGGTACGCTACAAGTTCTGACCCCGGACCCCCGCCGCGCATGCCCGTTGCCCACGGCCTGATCGAGGAACTGCACGATGTCGCGCCGGACCAGCTGCCGGCGCGGCTGGCCGGCTGGACCACGCCGAAGGTGCTGCGCGGACTGGTCGCGCACTGGCCGATGGTGGCCGCCGCACGTCAATCGGCAACGGCGGCGGTGGACTACCTCAAGCGGTTCGACCACGGCCGGCTGGCAGTGACGGCCACCACCGCGGCACCGTCGGAAGGCGGCCGGATCTTCTACAACCCCGACATGAGCGGCTTCAATTTCCGCCGCGAACAGATTCCCCTGCGCGTGGTGCTGGACACCCTGCTCAAGTACCTGCCTGATCCCGCGCCGCCGTCGATCTACGTCGCATCGACTACGCTGGACACCTTCCTGCCCGGCTTTGCCGCCGACAACCCGCTGGCACTGGGCGTGGACGATCCACTGGCCAGCATCTGGATCGGCAACCGCTCGCGCATCGCCGCCCACCAGGACGTGCCCGACAACCTGGCCTGCGTGGCCGCCGGCCGCCGTCGCGTTACTCTGTTCCCGCCTGACCAGGTAGACAATCTCTACATCGGCCCGCTCGATTTCACTCCCGCGGGCCAGGCGGTCAGCCTGGTGGATTTCGCCGCACCGGACCTGGGCCGCTTTCCGCGCTTCGCCGATGCAATGGCGCATGCCCAGGTCGCCGAACTGGCGCCGGGCGATGCGGTGTACATCCCCTCGCTGTGGTGGCACCACATGGAAGGGCTGGACGCGTTCAACGTGCTGGTCAACAGCTGGTGGCGGCCCGTACCGGCGTGGACGGATGCGCCGATGAACGCGCTGATGCTGGCGCTGCTGGCGGTGCGCCCACTGCCACCGGCGCAGCGCGCGCACTGGCGCGCTCTGTTCGACCACTACGTGTTCGATGCCGACGAAGCGACGACCGCCCACATCCCGGCGGCGGTACGCGGTGTGCTCGGCGAGCTCGATCCGGCCACCGCCGAGGCGGTGCGCAACGTGCTGCGTCGACGTCTGGAGCGCTAGCCGCGCCTCAGGCGTTGCCCGCCACCTGCGTCAGGTCCAGCACCGCTTCACCCACATCGGCGGGGAATCCGTGATAATCCGCGCCGTGATCTGTTTGCCGCCCGGGGGCAGAGCTGCGCTCCTGACCGCTTCATCGTTGCCGTTCCTTCCGTAATCCGGGTAGGTGCAGCACCTGCCGGTTTCCATGTAACGAATGCGCCCGCTGTCCACCCGCCTGAACCTCGGCAAGCTGATCCTCGCCCTGGCCCTGCTCAGTGCGCTGATCGCGCTGGCCAATACCCTGCATGCCAGCTACCGCGTGCAGCGCGACCAGCTGATCGGCAATACCCTGGAAGCCAACCGGGTATATGCCAGCAAGCTGGCGGAAACCACCCAGAACTTCATCCAGTCCGCGCAGCAGCAGTTGGCCTACAGCGCCACCACGCTGGGCCAGCAACCGCACGACCGCAGCGCACTGGAAGCCGAAGCCGCACGGTTGCAGCTGCAGACCAATTCCTTCAACTCGGTGCTGATCGTCGACGCTGCCGGCACCGTGCTGGCCACCTCGCCGCAGAGCCTGGCGCTGCAGGGCGTGCTGCTGCGCAGTCCGGGCAACAAGGAAGCACTGGCGCGGCGCGAGCCCTTCATCAGTGATCCCTACCAGTCCGCCACCGGACGCCTGCTGGTCGCCATTTCCCACCCCATCTTCAACGCGCAGGGACACTACCAGGGCTACGTCAGCGGCACCATCTACCTGCGCCAGCGCAGCATCCTGCAGACTCTGCTGGGCAAGCACTACTACCGCGACGGCTCCTACCTGTATGTGGTCGATCGCAATGGCCGCATCCTGTACCACGTCGAACCCGGCCGGGTCGGCCAGTTCGCGCTGGAGAACCCGGTGGTGCACGCGGTGAGCAAGGGCCACTCGGGCGCGCAGCAGGTGCGCAACAGCCACGGTGTGGCGATGCTGGCCGGTTACGCGCCGGTCCCGGTCGTGGGCTGGGGGGTGGTGGCGCAGCGGCCTGCCGAGGCCACCCTGGCACCGCTGTCGCGCCTGATGACCTCGGTGATCTGGAATGCGATCCCGCTGGGCGTGCTCTCACTGCTGATCACCTGGTGGTTCGCGCGGCGCATTTCGCTGCCGCTGTGGCAGCTCGCGCGCAACGTGCAGAACCGCGACACCGGCATCGCCATCCGCCACGTTACCGGCATCCGCGCCTGGTATTACGAGGTCGCGCAGCTCAAGGCCGCGCTGCTCTCCAGTTTCAACCTGCTGCAGGACCGCATCGGCAAGCTCAGCCGCGCCAGCATGACCGACCCGCTCACCGGCCTGCAGAACCGCCGTGGGCTGCAGCAGGGGCTGGAGGACTGGCAGCTGCGCGGGCAGTCGTTCGCGATCATCGCGATGGACATCGACCGCTTCAAGACGATCAACGACCGGTTCGGGCACGCGGCAGGCGATGCGGTGATCCTGCGCATCGCCCAGCTCATGCGCACCGATTCGCGCGAGACCGACCTGCTGTGCCGCAACGGCGGCGAGGAGTTCCTGATCCTGCTGCCGGGCATCGACACCGCTGCCGCCGCGCAGTTCGCCGAGCGCCTGCGTCGGCGGATTGCCGCCGAGGTGTTCGAGCACGTCGGCTCGGTGACCGTCTCGCTCGGGGTGGCCCATTACCCGACCTTCCACGAAGACCCGCTGCAGGCCCTGCGTCTGGCCGACAAGGCGCTGTACATGGCCAAGGAACAGGGCCGCGACCGTACCGTGGTGCACCCCGACGGCCGGGGTGCCTGAGGCTCCGCGGCGGCCTCAGCCGCCGCCCAGCGGCGTACGCAGCACCGGTCCGCGCTGGCCGGCCTGGTACAGGCTGCCATCGGCAGGCAACGCATCCGGGGCGTCGGCGGCCAGCAGCAGCGTGGCCGGATCGGTCCACGTGGGGCGGTGGCGCGGACCCGGCAGGTAGGGATACCAGCGTGCGAACTGCTCGCCTTCGCCCTTGACGTCGTAACGCACGCCCACCCGCACCAGCCAGTACGGCGCATCCCGGGATTCGCCCTCGGTAGGCACCCGGAACGACCAGGTGCGCGCGGCCACCAGCGCATTGCGCGAGAACTGCTTGCGGTAGGCGGCGAGGCGACGCGGCGAGGCTCGCACGCGCATGTTCACCTGCTCCACGATCGCGTCCTGGACGCGGCCGTCGCGCCCCACCCGCATCAGCACATACGCATCGCCATTGACGCCAAACATGCCGGCGCCGCCGGGATACAGCGGCGGAGCGGCGTTCTGCCACGTCAGCCGGGTCGGGTCGTTGGGGTCGTAGTTCTGGAAACTGGCGCTGCGCAGGGCGATCTGCAGGTTGCCGTCATCCAGCGGCGTGCCGACCACCCGCAGGATCAGCGGTATCCGGATCGCACGGGGCTGGCCCTCCTGCAGATAGGGATCAAACCGCCAGCCGGCGACCGCACGGCGGACGAACCCGGCCACTACCGGCGGCACCTGGCGCTCATCGCCCAGGTGCAGGGCTTCCACCGCGCCGCTGGCGCTGACATCCAACGCGCCGCGCAGCAGCATGCTGACTTCCAGCTGTTCGCCCGCAGGTGGCGTCGACGGCGCGGCGGGTGCGGTACCCGTGCACAGCCCTCCCACCAGCAGTACCAGCCACAGCAGGCGCGGGCAGCGCCCTCCGCGATGCGGATTCCACATGTGCGCGACTCCCTGTCCCAGACATGGGCCGAAGCCTACCGCACCGCACACGGATGCGCACTGCGGCCCAGCCGATGCGCGCGGCAGCAATCTGTCCCTGCACACCGCCATCCAGGCCGCGTGGCCGGCAGCGCCGCCTTGGCGAACGTCTCGCGCACCTCGCGCATCTCCCGTTCGCCCCCGACCAGCCGCAGATTGACCTGCTCGACCATCGCCTCGCGCACCGTGCCATCCGGCTCAAGCAGCGGGGCGGAGGCAGCGCACCCTGCCCAGCACGGTCGGTGAGACCTTCTTCTCATCGTCGATCCGCAATCCGGCGATACGCCCATCGGCAGCGACATCGACCTCACCGTTGATGCGCATGCCCAGTTCCACCGGCGCGCTTCACTTGGCCGGGACAGCGCACCACGCGGAGGCGGGATAAGAGCCCTGCAACCCGTGCCGGCGTCTGGTGACACCGCCGCTCACGCCAGCCGCAATGCGGCCGCGTAGGGCGGTGTATCCGGATAGTCGTTGTGCGCGAAGCGCTGCTGCAGGCCCTGCCACCACGCCGGATCGAACAGGTGCGCATGGTGTTCGCGCACCGCCGCGAGCTCCGGGGCGGCCAGGCCCATGAACATCCAGAAGCGCTCGGGGAACACATCGTTGGGTGCGATATGGAACCACGGTTCGTCCGCCATCGCCTCCTCGGCGTTGCGCGGCGCCGGCCAGTGGCGGAAGTGGCAGTCGCTGACCAGGCAGACCTCGTCGTAGTCGTAGAACACCGCGCGGCCATGCCGGGAAACGCCGAAGTTCTTCGGCAGCATGTCGCCGGGGAAGATGTTGTTGCGGGCCATGTCGGTGATGGCCTGCGCGTAGTCCAGTGCGGCGGCGCGACGCGCGTCGGCCGGCTGCTCGCGCAGGTACAGATTGAGCGGGCGGAAGCGCCGCTGTACGTAGCACAGCGCAATCACCAGCGCGTCGCCGTCCTCGTGCACGCTGCCTGCGCACTGGGTGAGCAGTTCCTCGCGCAATGCCGGCGAGAACCGCGCGCGCGGGAAGCGCAGATGGCGGTAGGGTTGTGCGTCGAGCAGGCGCCCCACCCGGTCCAGGTTGAATACCAGCGCGTACTTCTCTTCAACCTGGTGCCGGGTGAGTGTTTTGGGCCAGGCAAAGCGGTCGCGGATCAGCTTGAACACCAGCGGATAGCTGGGCAGGGTGAACACCGACATGACCATGCCGGGGGTGCCATCGGCATGTACCAGGTACTCCTCCGGGTGCTCCTGGAAGTGCCGCTGGAAGGTCCGGTAACGCTCGGTCTTGCCCTGCTTGGCGCGGCCAAGCACGGTGTAGATCTCGTCGATGGGTTTGGCCGGCAGCAGGCTGCGCAGGAACACCACCGCATCGCCGACCGTGGCGAGATCGGCCTGGAAGTAGCTGCGCGAGACCCCGAACAGGTGGGCCACATCGCGCCGACGGGTAAGCACCGCTTCGGCACGCAGCCCCTGGCCGTCGTTGACCAGTGCGATCACGCAGGGCGAAAAGCGGTGCTCGCCGAACACACGGCCGACCAGATACGCGCGGCGCTCGCGGTAGAACACGGTGTCGAGCAGCTCGATGCTGCGCACCGGATAGTCACCCCAGTGGGCCAGGTCATCCTGCAGGCGCACCGCGATGGCCGCTGCACAGCGCAGCTGGTGCGCATAGGACACCTGGAAGGGGTAGTCGCCGAGCACCCGCAGGATCGCCTCGGCCGGACGCGTGGGCGACAGCGTGTAGCTGTGGCGCGCGACCGGATGGGTAATCGCGTCGGACGGCTCCACATCCATCGCCATGAACTCGATCGCCGCGTCCACGCCTTCGGTCGCGAATAGGCGCCGGGCCAGGGTGTTGTAGAAGGTCTTGTACAGCTCGGCGTCGATCAGCCCATCCACCAGCAGCGCATAGGCCTGCCGCACCTCCAGCCACACGGCCCGGGTCCCGACAGCCTCTCCGGCGGCACGTCGCAGTGCAGCCATCGTCTCGGCGATGCAGATGTCGTACAGGCCGATGCGTTCAACAGCGTCCTGGCGTGCGCCGGTCCAGTCGCGCTGCTCGAAGCGGCTGCGCGCGCGCCGGGTGATCGTCGCAAAGCGCGCGTGATAGGCCTCGAAGCCGTCGCGGATGAGGACAGCCAAGGCCGATGCCGGCACGTTCATCGCGACGCGGCAGGGCAAGGACGGACAGCGTTGCGCATGCAGGCACACCCCGGTGGTCTGCCGTCTACCTTACGGCAGGCCTGCGCGGAATGCATGGTGGGCGGCGAAGAAGCACGACACGCGGCGGGTGCGACGCGAAGCGCCGCCGGCCGCTGTACTGCCCCGGCCGGCGGCGGAGGGAACTCAGAGCGCGAGCTGGCTTTCCACGTCCTGTACCTTGCGCCGGGCCAGAGCCAGGTTGGATTTGCCGCGGTCGAGCACCAGGTAGATGAACAACCCCTGCTGCTTCGCGACCGGGCGCAGGATGTGATACGCGCGGCCCAGCGAGATCAGGATGTCCTCGATCGTGTCGTTGAGGTTGAGCGAGGCGGCGGTCTTCATCTTGGCGCGGATCACCTCGGTATTGCCGGCCGCTGCCACCTCCATGTCCACACCGGTGCCGGCCTCGCCCAGCAGCATGCCGCTTTCGTAGTCCACCAGTGCCACCGCCTGCGCGCCATCAATGGTCATCAGCGCGCTCAAGGTCTGATCGAGTCCTGCCATGTTGCACCCCGTTGGTTGTCGAGCCCCATGTGCCCCTGCGGATCGGCTCGTGATCCGCTGAGTTCGGCCACGATGTTGCGGCCACATTCCTTGGCGCGCCAAAGCACCTTGCCGACCACGCAGCGCTGGTCGCAGGCGGTCATCAGCAACAGGGGCGCCGGTTGGCTGGGCAGCGCCAGCATCAACACCTTGCCGCCACCCGCTTCAAGCATCAGCACTTCCAGTTCCCCCAGCGCCAGCTCGCGGCCCACCGCACCGGCCAGCGCCAGCATCGCGCTGGTCATGGCGGCCAGCCGTTCGCCGTTGCCGTGGGTGCCGGCGCCCGGAACCACGGCGAAGCCATCCACGCTGGCCAGCACCACACTGCGTACGCCGTCGATATCGTTGCAGAAGGCCTGCAGGTGGCAGCCGAGCGCCTCGCGCTGGCGTGCATCCACGGGGTGGACGTCGCGACCGTCAGGCATGCGCGGCCACCAGTTCGCAGGCTTCCATTTCGCTCATCAGCACATCCATCAGGCGCAGGCCGTCCTCGCGGTCGCGCGCGTCCACCGGCACCACCGGCAGGAGGCGTCCGCCGCGGCCGGCCTGCAGCGCGCAGGTGTCCAGCTCCCACGCCGGGGCCAGATCCAGGCGGGTCAGCCCGACCACTGCCGGGACCTGCGCGGCATGCTGCTGCAGCACGTCAAGATAGGCGCCCAGTGCGGTGGCGGCCGCCGGGTCGGTGGCGTCGAGCAGCAGCACCACGCCGCTGGCACCCTGCAGCAGGATCGGCCACAGGAAGTCGAACCGCTGCTGCCCCGGCGTACCGTACAGACGCAGGCGATCGCCGTTGGGCAGGTCGATGTCCGCATAGTCCATCGCGACCGTGGTGGACGCTTTGTCGGCACCGGCGCGGTCGCTGTTGTGCACGTCGGTGTCCACCACCGCGCCGGCGGCGATGGCACGCACCAGAGTGGACTTGCCGCTGCCCATCGCCCCGAGCACCACGATCTTGTGTTCGCGCACCGTCAGCCTCCAGCGCGCTGGCGCACGCTGCGCCACATCCGGGCCAGCAGCGAGCCGCCGGGCGTGCCGGGCGCCCGCGTCGCGACGGGCTCGGCGGGGGCTGGCTCCAGCGCGGCATAGCCGCACAGATAGGCCGGGTGCACGAAGGCACGTACTGCCTCGGCCGGCATGTCCAGCAGGTGGCTGCACTCGTCCACGCTGCAGGCGCGCTTGAGCAGCAGCGAGCACAGCCGGAAGCTGTCGTGCTGGTGGCCGAGCACGCGGAAATCGGGCCAGCGCAGCAGCGTGACCCGCGCGTGCCGCTGCAGCCGTGCGTCCAGGTCCTGCCAGTGTGCAGGCTGCTGCCCCCACTGCCACAACAGCGGCCGCAACGGCTGCCGCGGCAGGTCGCCGGCCAACTGCTGGTAGCGCCGGGATGCGATGCCGTGCAGGGCAAGGCGCTCGAAGTTGTCCGACAGCCGCTGCGCCACGCTGGCGCCGCCGTCGGGAAGGACCATCTGATCCTGTTCGAAATCCAGCAGCAGCCAGGGCAGGCCATCGGCCACCAGCACGGCGTGCCCCTGACGGGACTGCAGGCGTTCGCGCAGGGCGCGGGTGATCGCCTTGGCCCCGCGCGCCGCACAGGGTTCATCGATTGGTGCCGGCGCGGCCGGCATGTGCCGCAGCGCGCGCTCGATCGCCTCGTCGTCCAGCACCGCATGATCGTGGCCCTGACCGGGGCGCAGGCGCCCCTGCTGGTCCTCGATCCAGAACTGGATCTGCGGCCGTTCGCGCACCATCCGCAGCGCCGCATTGCGCAGTGCGGGGGTGTCCTTGATCACCAGCAGATCGCACTCGTCAAGATCGCGGCAACTGCGCACGCTCTCACCCGGCAACGCGGCCGCCGAGCGCAGCCGCTGCAGCAGGGCGTGCTCCCCCTGGATATCCGATCCCACTACCAGCACCCGGGCCATCGCCTTCCCCTGCGTTCTGAAGGACCACCACTGCTGCGGATACGACCGTGGCTAGGCTATGCCATCGATATCGGGCCGATCGTGATGGATCGCACAGATTGAGGGGCGAGAGACGCCCTGCCCGTTGCACGGGACGCAGGCAAGTTTCATGCCCTCTTGACGGGATTGGACGCGGGCGCGGGATGAAAACGGCCGCCGACAGAGGTCACATTTCCATCGACACGGGGGTCACCTGTGACAGCGCCTTGCAGGGAGTGGCCTCCACAGAAAAAAACCCGCACCGAGGTGCGGGTTTTCCGTTGAAGCGGTGTTGACGCCGAGCGTGGTTTACAGCGCGGCCAACGCGCCGTTGAAGGTGGCGCTCGGGCGCATCGCCTTGCTCGCCTTGGCCACGTCCGGACGGTAGTAGCCGCCGATATCGACCGGCTTGCCCTGCACGGCGATCAGCTCATCGACGATGGTCTGCTCGTTGTCGGCCAGTGCCTTGGCCAGCGGGGCGAAGCGGGCCTTCAGTGCGGCATCGTCGTTCTGCGCGGCCAGGGCCTGGGCCCAGTACAGCGCGATGTAGAAGTGGCTGCCACGGTTGTCGATGCCACCCAGCTTGCGCGACGGCGACTTGTCGTTGTCCAGGAACTGGCCGTTGGCCTGGTCCAGAGTCCTGGCCAGCACGGCAGCACCCGCGTTGTCGTAACGGTTGCCCAGGTGCTCCAGCGACGCGGCCAGGGCCAGGAACTCGCCGAGCGAATCCCAGCGCAGGTAGTCCTCTTCCACGAACTGCTGCACGTGCTTGGGCGCCGAACCGCCGGCACCGGTCTCGAACAGGCCGCCACCGGCCATCAGCGGCACGATGGAGAGCATCTTGGCGCTGGTGCCCAGCTCCATGATCGGGAACAGGTCGGTCAGGTAGTCGCGCAGCACGTTGCCGGTCACCGAGATGGTGTCCTCACCCTTGCGGATGCGGTCCAGCGAGAACGCGGTGGCTTCCACCGGGGCCAGGATGCGGATGTCCAGGCCGGTGGTGTCGTGGTCCCTGAGGTAGGTCTGGACCTTGGCGATCACCTGCGCGTCGTGCGCACGCGCAGCGTCCAGCCAGAACACGGCGGGGGTGCTGCTGAGGCGGGCGCGGTTGACGGCCAGCTTCACCCAGTCCTGGATCGGGGCATCCTTGGTCTGGCACATGCGCCAGATGTCGCCGGTCTGCACGGCATGCTCGAAGATCACCGCGCCGGCATCGTCGGTGACGCGCACCGTGCCGTCGGCCGGGATCTGGAAGGTCTTGTCGTGCGAGCCGTACTCCTCGGCCTTCTGCGCCATCAGACCGACGTTGGGCACCGAGCCCATCGTGGCCGGATCGAACGCACCGTGGGTACGGCAGTCATCGATGACGGCCTGGTACACACCGGCGTAGCAGCGGTCGGGGATGACGGCCTTGGTGTCCTGCAGCTTGCCCTCGGCGTTCCACATGCCGCCCGAGTCGCGGATCATGGCCGGCATCGAGGCGTCCACGATCACGTCGCTGGGCACGTGCAGGTTGGTGATGCCCTTGTCAGAGTTGACCATCGCCAGGCCCGGGCGCTTGCCGTACTCGGCAGCCAGGTCGGCCTTGATCGCCTCCTGGGTGGCTTCCGGCAGCTGCGGCAGGCGTGCGTACAGGTCGCCGATGCCGTTGTTGGGATCGAAGCCGGCCTGCTTGAGCACATCGGCGTGCTTGGCCAGCACGTCCTTGTAGAACTCTTCAACGACCACGCCGAACATGATCGGATCGGAGACCTTCATCATGGTGGCCTTCAGATGCAGCGAGAACAGCACGCCCTTGGCCTTGGCATCGGCGATCTGGGCCTGCACGAAGGCCGCCAGCGCGCTGCGGCTCATCACGGCGGCATCGACGATCTCACCGGCCTTGACCGCGGTCTTGTCCTTCAGCACCACGGTGGTGCCGTCGGCCTGATGCAGTTCGATCTTCAGGCTGCCAGCCGTGGCCAACGTGGCCGACTTTTCGCTGCCGTAGAAATCGCCGCCGTCCATGTGCGCCACATGCGACTTGGACTCGGTGGACCACTTGCCCATGCGGTGCGGGTGCTTGCGTGCATAGTTCTTGACCGACAGCGGCGCGCGACGGTCCGAGTTGCCTTCGCGCAGCACCGGGTTCACCGCGCTGCCCTTGACCTTGTCATAGCGCGCCTTGATGTCGCGCGAAACGTCGTCGGTCGGCACGTCGGGGTAGTTCGGCAGCGCATAGCCCTGGTCCTGCAGTTCCTTGATCGCGGCTTTCAGCTGCGGCACCGAGGCGCTGATGTTGGGCAGTTTGATGATGTTGGCATCCGGCGTGGTCGCCAGCTGGCCCAGTTCGGCCAGGTGGTCGGCTTCCTTCTGCGCGTCCTTCAGGTAATCCGGGAACAGCGCCAGGATGCGGCCGGAGAGCGAAATGTCGCGCGTTTCGACGGCGATGCCGGCGGTGGCGGTGTACGCCTCGACGATCGGCAGCAGCGACTGGGTGGCCAGGAACGGGGCTTCATCGGTGAGCGTGTAGAGAATCTTGGGCGTATTCGACATGGGGGACTGATGCTCTCTTGCGGATCTGAGGAGTGATGGCCGTCGGCAATGCCGGGCCGCGTGCAACCGTGTCGCGTGCAGGCCGCGCCGGGCGGGGTCCGCACTTTTCCCGTGGATCGCGCCGCATGGCGCGCGCTGCGGGAAACCTCCGCATTGTCGCGTTTTCAGCCCCCCGGAGCAAAGCGGCGCCATACGCAAACGTACTGGATCGTGGCCACCCGCCTGTGGGTTGATCGGTAACGTCTGAAACTCAGCCAGGCCCGCCGGCCCCTGCGCCCGTCAGGACAGCGCGGAAGGACGGGGGCTTTCGTGCGACGACGTGGCGACGTCCCCGTCCTGCCGCTCCCCCTTGGCAGGTCAGGACAAGCTTCGACTGCCCTCCGGCCCCCTTGGAAGAGACCGCTACGCATCGCGGGACCGCCAAACCTGAATGGACACGACAGGGGCATGCCACGGACGGTCCACGGAGAGTCAGTCACTCTGCCAGTGGCTTCTCTACGACCTCATCTGCGACCCAGGTGGAGAGTGCTTGACCCCACGCGCTGCGCCTGGGGCAAACAAGCCGCTGGGCGGTGCGGTTACGTTTGAAACTGCATATGCGGAATCCGCCAAGCACCGCCGCAAGCGCGGCCTGCTCCGCTGCATTGGTCGTTTGCCCAGTCAGATGCAAGGACATCGCGTCGGACACCGACGATGACACATGCAGATCGTAGCGGACGCCACCTGCCTCGCGCACTTTGAAAGCGTGAAGAAGATGACCGGACATGCCCAGCGTCACATCGGGAACGCCTGCCGGCGGCCGACTGGGCGCATCGCCCTCGTACACCATCACCACCTCTCTCCCGTCGCTGTGCACCCTGTGGAGCCCAAAATCCGCCGGGGCCTCATAGGTCACCGACATCCCGTGGGGAATCCGCAGACAGGAACCATGAAGAAAGTGGTCGCAACTGTAAGACCAGAGATTTGACTCCTGGGCCAACGACGGCAATGGAATGAGGGCAGCGGCAAAGCAGAAGTAGCGGCGCAAATCCTTCATGTCTATCTCTCCCGTCGCTGAATGTTTGAACTGGCGTCAATCATTCCGTTGATCAAGAAGTCGTCAACAATGCCTGGCACTCTATTCATCATGCCGTTTCCCTTGGTCGGATCTGGTCGTCCTGTCCTTTTGTCGTAGAGATCATTCACGCCGCCGAGATGTCCTACTTCATGAGGAACTACACCCCGAGTGAATCGATCAAAGACGTTGATCTCACTTCGTTTCCCTCCAAGTTCAGCGAAACTCCTGCCAGACGGATGAGATGTCTCTCCCTCGACAAGCTTGATCTCATTTCGAGCGGCGCGTGGCGTCTTCTTGGTTATCTCAGAAACACCAACTGTGACGCGAGTCTCCTTACCATCTACTCTGTATGTTCCGGACATCGCGGAGACCTGCTCCTTGAAGGCAGCAATGTTCTCTGGCGTAGAAGCATCGCCAGTGAATTTACTGGGAAAGTCGATATTTATCGAACCGTCTTTCATTCGCGTTACGATCGCGACACGCCCGTCGGGATCCGTAAAGGAAAAAGGATTTCCATTCGCGTATCGATATCGATTGAACTGCAATGAACTACTACTGGGTGTAACCGGATCCACACTAAGGAACGCCCCAATGTCAGCAGCATAGTAGCGCTGTTGCATGTATAGCAACGCGGTATAGGCGTCTCGCAAGTGGCCCGCGTAAGAGGGTCCATCCCCCTCACTTTCACCCACCTGCTGACCAAAAGGCTCGTATACGAATCGCTCTACTACGTTGCCAAGCTCATCGGTAGTAACTACCGGGCTGCCCAGCGCATCCGTGTGAATGTACCTCACCGTTTCGGCGTTCGCCGATAATACTGTGATCGTCGTCAACAACGGCCACGCCCCCAGCTTTCTCAAGTTGATCTCCAGTTTCTTTGGCGGAAAGGGATTTTCTACCATAGAGTCAACGCTAGCTGGCGGACATAAAAAAGACGCAGCCTCGCGGCTGCGTCCATCGTGAGCCTGTTGCCGGGAGAGAGTCGGCGTGGGCTTACTTGACCTCGAACTCCTGCGGCGTTCCAGCCGCCTTGCCATCCACCATGACTTCCGCGCGGTACTTGCCCGCCGGCCAGCCATTGGCATTCGTGAATTTCAGGTTGGAGGTTTCAGCGCCGGTGGTGTTGAGCGTGTGGGTCTGCTCACCGGCCACCTGGCCGTCCTGGTAGGTCAGCTTGGCCGCCAGGGTGACGTTGTTGGCCGTGCCGTCGGTACGCACCGACACCAGGATTTCATCCTTCGGCGCGAACAGTGCCGCCGGGGCAACCGTCTTGTCGGCGGCGGCCGTCTTGCCCACGGTGACGCTGGAGACATTCACCGCCGCTGCGGCCGCCATCGGCTCGGGTGCCGGTGCCGGGGTCGGCGCGGGGGTCATCGCCGCCGGCTGGGCGTTGTTGTCGGCGGTGTCTTCTTTCTTCTTGCAGCCAGCCAGGGCCACAGTGGCCAGGAGACCGGCGAGTACAGC
Source organism: Stenotrophomonas sp. NPDC077461 (assembly GCF_049545475.1). Taxonomy (NCBI): domain Bacteria; kingdom Pseudomonadati; phylum Pseudomonadota; class Gammaproteobacteria; order Lysobacterales; family Lysobacteraceae; genus Stenotrophomonas; species Stenotrophomonas sp. NPDC077461. The sequence goes on along the minus strand of NZ_JBMWDO010000005.1, from coordinate 168,656 downwards.
GGTGCTGATGGACGACTTCTTCATGGAATTCCTCCCTTGGAATGGGTAGTGACGGAGCGACTCAGCCTTTGGGCGGCAACTTCAGGACCTGTCCCGGGAAAATCTTGTCCGGGTCGTCCAGCACGTCGCGATTGGCGTCGAAAATCTTCTTCCAGGCGTTGGCATCGCCCAGTTCCTGCTTGGCGATCTTCGACAGCGAGTCGCCCTTCTGCACGGTGTAGCTGCCACCCACCACCTCGGCGGTGGTATCGATCGACGTGGACACGCCGGAGAAATCGGCCTTCTCGACCTTCTCGGCAGTGGTGTCGATGCTGGTTTTGACACCGGAGAAATCGGCTTTCTTATCGGTACTCATCCACACACTCCCGTCTTCATTGACGACATGGAACGCACGGTGTCACAGCCCTTGTTAATGGCGCATGGCGTGGATGTGAAGACGGGGCCGGACCCCGGCGTGCCGACCCACGGTCGGCACGCACCGGGCAGGGCGGCCGCAGCCGCCAGCCTGGTTACTGGCGCAGGTCGCGCACGGTGCGCGCGGGCTGCGCGATGCCCGGGCTGGCGCGCCACGGGTTGATGTCCAGCCCGCCGCGACGGGTGTAGCGGGCCTCCACCTCGAGCCACTCGGGCCGGCAGCGCTGGCTGATCTCGCTGAAGATGCGCTCCACGCACTGCTCGTGGAACTCGGCATGCTCCCGGTAGCTGACCAGGTATCTGAGCAGACCGTCGCGGTCGATCTTCGGACCGTGGTAACGGATGCTCACGCTGGCCCAGTCCGGCTGGCCGGTGACCGGGCAGTTGGATTTGAGCAGGGCCGAGCCCAGGGTTTCGGTGACCACCGCGTCCGCATCGGCGGACAGGTACTCCGGGGCCGGCGGACCATAGCGGTCGATCGCGACATCACGTTCGTCCAGCGACTCGCCCTCGCCCTCCTCCACCAGCGGCGGCACGCCGAACTGCACGGTCACCCCCGCGCCGGCGCAGGCCGACAGATCGATGACCATGCGCTGCCGCGCGGCCTCGTCGTCGTCGAAGCGGGTGCTGTTGAGCGAATTGAGGTACAGCTTGAACGACTTGGATTCGATCAGGTTCGGCGAGGTGCACGGAACGCCGATGGTGGCCACCGCGATCCGCGGCTTGCCGCGCCGGTCCAGCCAGCTCAGCTCATAGGCCTGCCAGCGGTCATGGCCGACGAACGGCAGCGCCGCCTCGTCCAGGCCGATCTGCTCGCGCGCGCCACGGCGCGGAATGGGAAACAGCAGCGCGGGATCGTACTGCGACGGGTAAGCAACCTCACGACCGAGGCTGGAGTCCTGGGGGGTATTCATCCGGCCATTTTACGCCGGCGGGCGTCGCTCGTCCCCGTTCCGCAGGCCTGGGGAACCGGGCGGGGTGGGCAGAACGGCCGGACGCCACGGAGGGCGTCCGGCATCCGGCAGAGCCCGGCCTCAGCCCGCCGGGGCCTTCGCCCCGTTGAGGTAGTCCAGGCTGACCTGCAGCAGCGCGCGCAGGCCCACGTCCAGCGCCTTCTCGTCGAGCAGGAATTTCGGCGAGTGGTTGGCCGGCGCGGTGGCCGGATCGATCCCCTCGCCGGTGGCGCCAACGAAGAAGAACAGGCCCGGTACCTCCTTGGCATACAGCGAGAAGTCCTCCGCGCCCATCTGCAGCGGCGGCTCGTAGACATTCGCTTCGCCCACCACCGCCTGCAGGCTGGGCAGCATGCGCGCGGTCAGCGCCGGATCGTTGACCGTGGCCGGGTTGCCTTCCGACTCGTAGATCTCGGTCTGCGCCTTGGCCCCGTGCGCGGCGGCGGTGTGTTCGGCCACGTTGCGCAGGTCCGCGAAGATCTGCTGGCGCATGCCCTCGTCAAAGGTGCGGATGGTGCCCACCATCTCCACCTCGTCGGGAATGATGTTGTAGCGGATGCCGCCCTTGATCGCGCCGAAGGTCAGCACCGCCGGCTGCTTGGACAGGTTGGCGCGTCGGCTGACGATGGTCTGCGCGGTGCCGACCAGGTCGGCGGTGGCCACGATCGGATCGACCCCGTTCCACGGCGCCGAACCGTGCGTCTGGCGGCCGATCACCTTGATCCCGAAACGGTCCGACGCCGCCATCAACGGTCCCCCACGTACCGCGATCTGGCCGGCAGGCACGCTGGAAAACACATGCAGCCCGAACACCGCCTCCGGCTTGAAGTCCGCGAACAGGCCTTCCTTGAGCATCAGCGCGGCACCGCCCTCCTCCGGCGGCGGCGCGCCTTCTTCGGCAGGCTGGAAGATCAGCATCACTTCACCGGGCAGGTTCTCGCGCATCTTCACCAGCGCGTCGGCCACACCGAGCAGCGTGGCGGTGTGGGCGTCGTGGCCGCAGGCATGCATCACCCCCACCGTCTCGCCGCGGTAGGTGCTGGTGGCCTTGGAGGCGAACGGCAAGCCGGTCTGCTCGGTCACCGGCAGCGCATCCATGTCCGCGCGCAGTGCGATCCGCGGGCCGGGCTTGGCGCCCTTGATGATCGCCACCACCCCGTGGTGGGCGATCCCGGTTTTCGGCTTCAGGCCCATCGCGCGCAGCTGCTCGGCCACCTTGGCGGCGGTGCGCTCCTCGCGGTTGGACAGCTCCGGGTGCTGGTGGAAGTCGCGCCGCCAGTCGATCACCCTGGCGTTCAGGCGGGTCGCCGCGGCGGTCACTTCCGGGCGTTCGGCGGGCGTGGCGGCGGCCAGCGCGGGGCAGGCCAGCAGCAGGGCGGACAACAGCAGCGACAGACGGGGCATTGCGGATCTCCACGAGGGGCAAGGGACGGACGAACCTGAATGTAGGCCATCAGCGGGCCCGGCGCTGTAACTTTCTGCCCCCGCAGGCGTTGATTCACGGAACCCGGTCGGTCACGTCCGGTCTGATCGCCCGTCCCATCCGTCATGGATGAAAGCGCGCAGGCGACGGGTATGCTTTGCGCCTAGCCAACCGGGCCCCCCGCCCTCCGCCAGCCTCAGGAGTTTTGAATGTCGCGTTTCTGGAAGATCGTGCTGCTGGTGGTCGCAGTGCTGGTGGTGGCCTTCATCGGCATGCGCATGCTCGGCGGCGGCAAACCCAAGGGCGAGGCGGGCAAGCCCGCCGCCGCCGCCGGACGGGGCGGCGGGGAAGAGCGCAATGCCGGGCCGGTGCCGGTGACGGTGGTCGAAGCGGCCCGCCAGGACGTGCCGGTCTATGCCAGCGCGCTGGGCACGGTGGCCGCGATGAACACCGTAACCGTCAGCCCGCAGGTCGGCGGCCAGCTGATCAGCCTGAACTTCAAGGAAGGCCAGGAAGTGAAGAAGGGCGACCTGCTGGCGCAGATCGATCCGCGCACCCTGCAGGCCAGTTACGACGAGGCCGCCGCGGCCAAGCGCCAGAACCAGGCGCAGCTGGCCACCGCACGCTCGAACTTCCAGCGCTCCAACTCGCCCGAGTACCGCCAGTACGTGGCCAAAACCGACCTGGACACCCAGCGCAACCAGGTGGCGCAGTATGAAAGTGCGGTGGCCGCCAACGAAGCCAGCATGCGCGCGGCCCAGGTGCAGCTGCAGTACACCCGCGTCACCGCCCCGATTTCCGGTATCGCCGGTATCCGCGCGGTGGATGCCGGCAACGTGGTCAGCGCCGGCACCGCGCTGGTCACCCTGACCCAGATCCACCCGATCCACGTGGTGTTCAACCTGCCCGAGCGCCAGCTGCCCGACGTGCGCCAGGCCCAGCAGGCCGGCCCGGTGACGATCGCCGCACTGGACCGCAACGATTCGCATGTACTCACCGATGGCGGCAGGCTGGACGTGGTCGACAACCAGATCAGCAGCGACAGCGGCACCTTCCGCGCCCGCGCCGTGTTCGACAACGCCGACAACCTGCTGTGGCCAGGCCAGTTCGTCAACGTGCGGATGCAGCTGCGCACCATTGCCGGTGGCGTGGTGATCCCCACCCAGGCGGTGATGCGCGGCCCGGACGGCGAGTACGTCTATATCGTCAAGCCGGACAACACCGTGGCCATGCAGACGGTCAAGAGCGGCGTGGAAGTGGGCGACAGCAACGTGCAGATCACCGAAGGCCTCAAGGGCGGCGAGCGCGTGGTCAGCGAAGGCCAGTTCCGGCTCAAGCCTGGCAGCAAGGTCACCGCACTCAAGCCGGGTGAAACCCCGGCCCCGCCGACCGACGCCGAACTCAAGGCTGCCGCCCAGCAGCAGGGCGGCGGTGGCCGCCGCGGTGGCGGCCCGCGCTGATCGCGGCCGTCTCCCGTTCCTGACGCCGGCCGCTTGGCCGGCGTTCGCCCGCTTCAACGCCGCATGACGTAACAGCAAGGATCTGCCCGTGGGCTTTTCGACGATCTTCATCCGCCGCCCGATCGCCACCTCGCTGCTGATGGCGGGCCTGCTGCTGCTCGGCATCCTCGGCTACCGCCAGTTGCCGGTGTCGGCGCTGCCGGAGATCGACGCGCCCAGCCTGGTGGTCACCACCCAGTACCCGGGTGCCAACGCGACCACGATGGCCTCCCTGGTCACCACCCCGCTGGAGCGCCAGTTCGGGCAGATTTCCGGGCTGGAGATCATGACCTCCGACTCCTCGGCCGGCCTGTCCACGATCATCCTGCAGTTCTCGATGGACCGCGACATCGACATCGCCGCACAGGACGTGCAGGCCGCGATCCGCCAGGCCACCCTGCCCTCCTCGCTGCCCTACCAGCCGGTCTACAACCGGGTGAACCCGGCCGACGCGGCCATCGTCACCCTCAAGCTCACCTCCGACACGCGCCCGCTGCGCGAGGTCAACAACTACGCCGACTCGATCCTGGCCCAGCGCCTGTCACAGGTGCAGGGTGTGGGCCTGGTCTCCATCGCCGGCAACGTGCGCCCGGCCGTGCGCATCCAGGTCAACCCGGCGCAGCTGTCCAACATGGGCCTGACCCTGGAAGAACTGCGCAGCGCGCTGACCCAGGCCAACGTCAATGCGCCCAAGGGCTCGCTCAACGGCAAGACCCAGTCCTACTCGATCGGCACCAATGACCAGCTGACCAGCGCCGCCGAGTACCGCGACACCATCATCAGCTACAGGAACGGCCGCCCGGTCCGCCTCTCGGACGTCGCCAACGTGGTCGACGGGGTGGAAAACGACCAGCTCGCCGCCTGGGCCGATGGCAAGCCGGCGGTGCTGCTGGAAGTGCGCCGCCAGCCGGGCGCCAACATCGTGCAGACCGTGGAGCGCATCCGCAGCCTGCTGCCGCAGCTGCAGAACGTGCTGCCGGCCGACGTGCACCTGGAGATCTTCTCCGACCGTACCGAAACCATCCGCGCCTCGGTGCACGAAGTGCAGTTCACCCTGATCCTGACCATCGGTCTGGTGGTGGCGGTGATCTTCGTGTTCCTGCGCCGCCTGTGGGCGACCATCATTCCCTCGGTGGCCGTACCGCTGTCGCTGGCCGGCACCTTCGGGGTCATGGCCTTTGCCGGGATGTCGCTGGACAACCTGTCGCTGATGGCGCTGGTGGTGGCCACCGGCTTCGTGGTCGACGATGCGATCGTGATGATCGAGAACATCGTGCGCTACATCGAACAGGGCAAGAGCGGCCCGGAAGCGGCCGAGATCGGCGCGCGCCAGATCGGCTTCACGGTGCTGTCGCTGACCATCTCGCTGGTGGCGGTATTCCTGCCGCTGCTGCTGATGCCCGGCGTCACCGGCCGCCTGTTCCATGAGTTCGCCTGGGTGCTGAGCATCGCAGTGGTGCTGTCGATGCTGATCTCGCTGACGCTCACCCCGATGATGTGCGCCTACCTGCTCAAGCCTGACGCCCTGCCCGAAGGCGAGGACGCGCACGAGCGCGCCGCGGCGGCTGGCAAGGAGAACCTGTGGACGCGCACCGTGGGGGCGTACGAACGCAGCCTGGACTGGGTGCTGGACCACCAGCGCATGACGCTTGCCGTGGCCGCCGGCGCGCTGGTGCTGACCGTGGTGCTGTACATCGTCATCCCCAAGGGCCTGCTGCCCGAACAGGACACCGGCCTGATCACCGGCGTGGTCCAGGCCGACCAGAACATCGCCTTCCCGCAGATGGAAGAGCGCACCAAGGCCGTGGCCGAAGCGCTGCGCAAGGACCCGGCGGTGACCGGTGTGTCGGCCTTCATCGGCGCCGGCAGCATGAATCCCACCCTCAACCAGGGCCAGCTGTCGATCGTGCTCAAGGCCCGCGGCGACCGCGACGGGCTCGATGAGATCCTGCCGCGCCTGCAGGACGCCGTGGCCGGCATTCCCGGCGTGGCGCTGTACCTCAAGCCGGTGCAGGATGTGACCCTGGATACGCGCGTGGCGGCTACCGAGTACCAGTACTCGCTGTCGGACGTGGACGGCGCCCAGGTCGCGCTGCAGGCCACGCGCCTGACCGAAGCGCTGCGCCAGCGCCCGGAACTGGCCGACGTGGACAACAACCTGTCCAACCAGGGCCGCGCACTGGAGCTGACCATCGACCGCGACAAGGCCAGCGTGCTCGGCGTACCGATGCAGACCATCGACGACACCCTGTACGACGCCTTCGGCCAGCGCCAGATCTCCACCATCTTCACCGAGCTCAACCAGTACCGGGTCGTGCTGGAAGTGGCGCCGGAGTTCCGCACCAGCACCGCGCTGATGAACCAGCTGGGGGTGGCCTCCAATGGCGCCGGTGCGCTGACCGGCAGCAACGCCACCAACTTCGGCCAGGTCTCCTCGTCCAACTCCTCCACCGCCACCGGCATCGGCGCGCAGAACACCGGCATTACGGTCGGCGCCGGCAACATCATCCCGCTCGCCGCGCTGGCCGAAGGCCGCATCACCAGCACCCCGCTGGTGGTCAGCCACCAGCAGCAGCTGCCGGCGGTGACCGTCTCGTTCAACATCGCGCCGGGCTATTCGCTGTCCGATGCGGTCAAGGCGATCGAAGAGACCAGGGACAGCCTGGACATGCCCTCGCAGGTGCATGCCCAGTTCATCGGCAAGGCCGCCGAGTTCACCGGCAGCCAGACCGACGTGATCTGGCTGCTGCTGGCCTCGCTGGTGCTGATCTACATCGTGCTGGGCGTGCTGTACGAAAGCTACATCCACCCCATCACCATCATCTCGACCCTGCCGCCGGCCGGCGTCGGCGCGCTGCTGGCGCTGATGGTGTGTGGCCTGAGCCTGTCGGTGGATGGCATCGTCGGCATCGTGCTGCTGATCGGCATCGTCAAGAAGAACGGCATCATGATGGTGGACTTCGCCATCGAGGCCCGCCGTGCCGGGGCCAACGCCCACGACGCGATCCGCCGCGCCTGCCTGCTGCGCTTCCGCCCGATCATGATGACCACCGCCGCCGCCATGCTCGGCGCGCTGCCGCTGGCGCTGGGCACCGGCATCGGCTCGGAGCTGCGCCGCCCGCTGGGCATCGCCATCGTCGGTGGCCTGCTGCTGTCCCAGCTGGTCACGCTGTACACCACGCCGGTGATCTACCTGTACATGGAACGCTTCTCCGAATGGCTGCGCGAGCGCCGCGAACAGCGCGCGCTGCGCCACGCCAGCGCCCGGGACCGCGCATGAGCCGCCTGCCGTCCGACGCTCTGGAGGGGCGCGCATGAACATCTCCGGGCCGTTCATCCGTCGCCCGATCGGCACCGCGCTGCTGGCCATCGGCCTGTTCGTGGTCGGGTTGTTCTGCTACCTGAAGCTGGGCGTGTCGGCGCTGCCGAACATCCAGATTCCGGTGATCTTCGTCCACGCCAGCCAGTCCGGCGCGGACGCGACCACGATGGCCTCGACGGTCACCGCGCCGCTGGAGCGGCACCTCGGCCAGCTGCCGGGCGTGGACCAGATGCGCTCATCGAGTTCGGAAGGCAGCTCGCTGGTCTTCATGATCTTCCAGAGTGGCGTGGACATCGACTCGGCGGCACTGGACGTGCAGACCGCCATCAACTCGGCCCAGTCCGACCTGCCCTCCGGGTTGGGTTCGCCGATGTTCCAGAAGGCCAACCCGAACGACGATCCGGTGATCGCCATCGCGCTGACCTCGCAGACCCAGTCGGCCGACGAGCTGTATAACGTGGCCGATACGCTGCTGGCCCAGCGGCTGCGTCAGATCGGCGGGGTGTCCTCGGTCGACATCGCCGGTGCCTCCACCCCGGCGGTGCGCGTGGACGTCAACCTGCGCCTGCTCAACGCACTCAACCTGACCCCGGACGACCTGCGCAACGCCGTGCGCGCGGCCAATGTGACCTCCCCGACCGGCTTCCTCACCGACGGCAACACCACCACCGCGATCATCGCCAACGACTCGGTGGCGCGTGCCGCCGACTTTGCCAACCTGGTCATCAAGACCCAGGACGATGGCCGCGTGATCCGGCTCAAGGACGTGGCCAACGTCTACGATGGCCAGCAGGATGCCTACCAGGCCGCCTGGTTCGACCACAAACCGGCGGTGGTGATGTACGTGTTCACCCGTGCCGGCGCCAACATCGTGGAGACGGTGGACCGGGTCAAGGCGCAGATCCCGATGCTGCGCGACTACCTGCAGCCGGGCACCACGATGACCCCGTACTTCGACCGGACGCCGACCATCCGGTCGTCGCTGCATGAAGTGCAGATCACCCTGCTGATCAGCCTGGCGATGGTGATCCTGACGATGGCGCTGTTCCTGCGCCGGCTGGCACCGACCCTGATCGCCGCGGTGACCGTGCCGCTGTCGCTGGCCGGTGCGGCGCTGGTGATGTACGTGTTCGGCTTCACCCTGAACAACCTCAGCCTGCTGGCGCTGGTGATCGCGATCGGCTTTGTGGTCGACGATGCGATCGTGGTGATCGAGAACGTCATGCGCCATCTCGACGAGGGCATGCCCCGCATGCAGGCGGCGTTGACCGGCGCGCACGAGATCGGCTTCACCATCGTCTCCATCACCGCCTCGCTGGTCGCGGTGTTCATCCCGCTGCTGTTCGCCAGCGGCATGGTCGGGGCGTTCTTCCGCGAATTCACCATCACCCTGGTGGCGGCGATCGTGGTCTCGATGATCGTCTCGCTGACCCTCACCCCCGCGCTGTGCAGCCGCTTCCTGAGCGCGCACGCCGCGCCGGAGACGCCGTCGCGGGTCGGCCGCTTCCTGGATGGCATGCACGACCGCATGCTGCGCCTCTACACCGTCTGCCTGGACTTCTCGCTGCGGCACGCGCTGCTGCTGGCGCTGACCCCGATCCTGCTGATCGTGGCCACCGTCATGCTTGGCGGCGCGGTCAAGAAGGGCTCGTTCCCGGCGCAGGACACCGGCCTGATCTGGGGCCGCGCCAACTCCAGCGCCACGGTTTCCTTCGAGGACATGGTCAACCGCCAGCGCCGCATCACCGACATGCTGATGGCCGATCCGGCAGTGAAGACCGTCGGCGTGCGCCTGGGCAGCGGCCGCCAGGGCTCCAGCGCGCAGTTCAACATCGAACTGAAAACGCGCAAGGAAGGCCGCAAGGAAACCACGGCCGTGGCACTGGCGCGGTTGAGCGCCAAGGCCGACCGCTATCCGGACCTGCAGCTGCGCCTGCGCGCCATCCAGGACCTGCCCAGCGACGGCGGCGGCGGCAACAGCCAGGGCGCGCAGTACCGCGTGTCCCTGCAGGGCAACGACCTGGCCCAGCTGCAGGAATGGCTGCCCAAGGTGCAGGCCGCGCTGAAGAAGAACCCCAAGCTGCGCGACGTTGGAACCGATGTGGATACGGCTGGCCTGCGCCAGAACATCCAGATCGACCGCGCCAAGGCCGCGCGCCTGGGCGTGTCGGTGGGCGCGATCGATGGCGCGTTGTACGGCGCGTTCGGCCAGCGCCAGATCTCGACCATCTACTCGGACATCAACCAGTACAGCGTGGTGGTCAACGCGCTGCCCGAGCAGACGGCCACCCCGCGGGCTCTGGACGAAATCCACGTGCGCGCCGGCAATGGCGAGATGATTCCGCTGACCGCAGTGGCGCACCAGGTCCCGGGGCTGGCACCGCCGCAGATCACCCACCAGAACCAGTACACCACGATGGACCTGAGCTACAACCTCGCACCGGGCGTCAGCACCGGCGAGGGCGAGGCGATCGTCAAGGCCACCGTGGACGGGCTGCGCCTGCCCGGCGACATCCGCATCAGCGACGGGGGCGGCTTCAACGTGCAGCTCAACCCCAACTCGATGCTGATCCTCGTGCTGGCCGCGATCATCACCGTGTATCTGGTGCTGGGCATGCTGTACGAAAGCCTGGTGCACCCGGTGACGATCCTGTCCACCCTGCCGGCGGCGGGCGTGGGTGCGCTGCTGGCGCTGTTTGTGACCAACACCGAGCTGTCGGTGATCTCGATGATCGCGCTGGTGCTGTTGATCGGCATCGTCAAGAAAAACGCGATCATGATGATCGACTTCGCCGTGGTGGCCCAGCGCGAACGCGGGATGAGCCCGCGCGATGCGGTGCGCGAGGCCAGCATCGTGCGCTTCCGGCCGATCATGATGACCACGATGGTGGCCATCCTGGCCGCCGTACCGCTGGCGATCGGGCTGGGCGAAGGTTCCGAACTGCGACGCCCGCTGGGCATCGCCATGATCGGCGGCCTGTTGTTCTCGCAGAGCCTGACCCTGCTCAGCACGCCGGCGCTGTACGTGATCTTCTCGTGCCTGCGCGAGCGCTGGGTCGCGCGCCGCGAACGCCGCCGCGAGAAGAAGCTGCTCAAGCGGGCCAGACCCGCCTGACCCGCTGCCGGCCTCGGGCCGGCAGCGCTGCATGAACCCTGGTGGTTTGACGCCGGGGTAGCCAAACAACAACAATTCGCCTCCAGCCACGGTCCTGCATCCCTCGGCGATGCACCCGCTGCCCCTCTGCGGCCAGCCTGCGCGATCCAGCCATCGACCCCTCTCCCGCCATCCCATGATCGCGGACGGTCCTGTGCTGTCCGCCAAGGAAAAAACGATGCTGTCCGCTCCCCTGCCCCGTCTGGCCGCCCTGGCCGTGGCCCTGTCCGCTGCCTGCGCCGCCCACGCGCAATCCACTCCCGACAGCGCTCCGCGCGTACGCTCGGCCACCGACCTGGACGCGATCAGGGTCACCGCCGAGCGCACCCACACCGCCACCGGCGCACTGGGCGACCGCCCCGTGCGCGATACCCCCTTTGCGATCTCGGTTGTGGGCCGCGACGACCTCGAAAAGCGTCAGGTGGTCGCGCTCGGCGAAGCTTTCCTGACCGATCCGTCCGTGGTCACCCAGGTCAGCGCCTATGCCAGCGGCTGGAGCTCGCCGGTCCGCAACCGTGGCATCGACCTCAGCTACGACAGCTACCGGGTCAACGGCCTGCAGGTCTCGTCGTGGGGCACGGAGTGGCCGCTGGAAGTGATGGACCAGGTCGAACTGCTCAAGGGTCCGGGCGGTTTCATGTACGGCTTCGGCCAGCCAGGCGGCATCGTCAACTATGTGACCAAAAAGCCCACCGATACCCCGACCTTCGCCGCCCAGTTGGGGTGGCGTGAGCAGGGCATCGTCAGCGGGCAGATCGATATCGGCGGCCGCGGTGGCAACGACGACATGTTCGGCTATCGCTTCAATGCCTACCAGGAGAAGGGCGAAACCTTCAACGGTGGCGAGGTGGACCGCAAGGTCAGTGCAGTGTCGCTGGATGCCCGCCTGAGCGACCGGCTCACCTGGACCTTCGACGGCGTGTTCCAGCAGCGCGACCTCGGCAACGAATCGCCGCAGTACTACTTCATCGGCTTGACCACCCTGCCGCGCCCGATCGCCGGCGACGTCGACAACAGCATCGACGGGACCTACTACGACACCCGCTCCAGCCTGCTGTCGACCGGCCTGGACTGGCAGATCAACAGCGACTGGAAGGCCAGCCTGAATTACGGCGTGACCACCTCCTGGAACGACGTCAACAAGGTCTTCGCCTACATCGACGACGTGAACGGTGACTACAACGTCAACACCTACGAGCTTGGCGGCAGGAGCGAGTGGAAACAGGCCCAGGCGATCGTGCAGGGCCGCTTCCGCACGGGACCGCTGTCGCACCAGCTGGTGGCCGGTATGTCGCACCAGACCAGCCTGGGCTGGGATCGCCCGTACGAATGGAACACCATTGGCCGCGGCAACCTCTACCAGCGCCCCACCCTGCGCCATGACCCGGTCGGCTCGCGCGTGCTGACCCGCGGCAGCGAAACCGTGCAGCAGGCCGTGTTCGTCAGCGACACCGTGGCACTCGGCCGCGGCTGGTCGGTGCTGGCCGGTGCGCGCTACAACGACTTCCACAACAAGGGCGCCTACCACACCTACCCGGTCACCCCGACCTACGCGGTGATGTACAAGCCGGCCGACGCCGTCACCCTGTACGCCAGTTACGTGGAATCGCTGGAAGCAGGCAGCCGGGTCGGTTCGGACTACATCAACGCCGGCGAGGTGCTCGACCCCACCCTCAGCAGGCAGTTCGAGTTCGGCGCCAAGATCGAGACCCCGCGCTGGAACGCAAACGCAGCGGCCTTCCGCCTTGAGCGCGGCGCCACCATCGACCGGCTCACCGGCGCCGGCAAGCAGCTGGTGCAGGACGGTGTCACCCTGTACGAAGGGGTGGAAGTGAGCGGCACCGTGCGCCTGAGCGATGCCCTCACCGTCGGCGGCGGCGTCACGTGGCTCGACCCGATCTACGACAGGCTCTCGCCCGACAATGCCGCCAACCAAGGCAACCGTGCCAGTGGTGCGGCACGCTGGAACGGCGTCGTGCACGCCGACTACAGCGTGCCGCGGATCGATGGCCTGAGCCTGTACGCACTGGCCCGCTACTACGGCGATGTCTACTACAACGTCGAGAACACCTTGAAGCTGCCCGACTACACCCTGTTCAATGCCGGTATCGGCTACCGCATGCAGGCCAACGGACATCCGGTCACCTGGCGCGCGGGCGTGGAAAACCTGACCAACAGGACGTACTGGTCCAACGCCGGTGTCGGGTTGCCGCGCAGCGTCGCCGTCAGCGTGCGGTTCGATCTGTAATCGAAGGGCGTGACGGCGCCGGGATGCAGCATTCACTGCAATGACGCAATAATGAGGCGCCCCCGCGCCACGAGTCCGCATGTCCGTCCGAGAATCCCGCCTCAGCCGCCTCTGGGCCCATGAGAAAGCCAGCTATGGGCTGCGGGTATTCATCGCGCTGTCGGCGGCGATGGGGCTGTGCTGGTCTCTGGACCAGCTGCCCGCGCTGCCCGGCGTGTTCCTGGGCATCATCGCCAGCGCCATTGCCGAAACCGACGACAACTGGTGGGGCCGCACCAAATCGGTCGCGCTCTCGCTGCTCTGCTTCGTCATCGCCGCCGCTGCGGTGGTGGAACTGTTCCCGTGGCCGTGGCTGTTCATCACTGCCCTGGCCATCTCCACCTTCGGGCTGACCCTGCTCGGCGCACTGGGGGAGCGCTACGCCTCCATCGCGCAGGCCACCGTCACCCTGGCCATCTACACCATGATCGGCCTGGAACAGCATGGCGCCAGCGACCGTGCCCAGGCCATCGCCGCCGTCAGCCACCTGCTCGCCGGTGCCCTCTGGTATGGCCTGCTGTCCATCCTGTGGACCGCCCTGTTCGCCAACCGTCCGGTGCGCGAACGCCTGGCCCGCCTGTTCGTCGAACTCGGCCGCTACCTGCAGCTCAAGGCCGACCTGTTCGAACCCGTGCGCGATGCCGACCTGCAGCAGCGCCAGCTTGCCTTGGCCGAACAGAACCGGCGCGTGGTCGAAGCGCTGAACATCGCCAAGGTCGCCATCCTTGCGCGGTTTGGCCGCTCCGGCCGGCCCGGCGTGCAGTCGGGACTGTACCTGCGCCTGTACTACATGGCGCAGGATTTCCACGAGCGCGCCAGCTCCTCCCACTACCCCTATGGCGCGCTCACCGACGCCTTCTTCCACAGCGATGTCCTGTACCGCTGCCAGCGCCTGCTGGCGCTGCAGGGCGAAGCCTGCGCCCAGCTTGGCCAGGCCATCCGCATGCGCCGCCCGTTCGAGTATGGCGAGCGGACCCGCCAGGCCAATGCCGACCTCACCGATTCGCTTGCCTGGCTGCGGGCGCAGCACAACCCTCAGTGGCAGCGCCTGCTGTCCTCGCTGGACCTGCTTGGCCACAACCTGCAGAGCATCGAGCGCCGGCTGTCGGAAGCAGCGCAGTCCGAATCCACGCTGGACAACGTCGACACCCGCCTGCGCGACACCAACCCGCATACGTTGCGCGAAATGCTCGTGCGCATCCGCCAGCAGCTCACGCCGGGGTCGGTGCTGTTCCGTCACGGCCTGCGCATGGCCCTGGCGCTGGTGGTGGGCTTTGCCGCCATCCGCCTGTTCAACGCGCAGAACGGCTCGTGGGTGCTGCTCACCATCGTGTTCGTGTGCCGCCCGCATTTCGGCGCGACCCGCCAGCGGCTGGCCCAGCGTATCGCCGGCACACTGATCGGGCTGGTGCTGACCTGGGCGCTGATGCAGCTTTTCCAGGACCTGCGCATCGAACTGCTGATCGCCCTGCTGTCGGCGCTGCTGTTCTTCTTTACCCGCAGCGATCGCTACCTGGTGGCCTCGGCGGCGATCACCGTCATGGCCCTGACCTGCTTCAACCTGATTGGCGACGGCTTCCTGCTGATCTGGCCGCGCCTGGTGGATACCCTGATCGGCTGCGGCATTGCCGCGGCGGCCGCGTTCCTGATCCTGCCCGACTGGCAGGGCCGGCGCCTCAACGAAGTGATGGCGCGGGTGCTGTCCAACTGCGCACGCTACCTGCATGCCGTGCTCGGCCAGTACGGCAGTGGCATGCAGGACGACCTGGCGTACCGGATCGCACGGCGTGACATGCACAACGCCGATGCCGCCCTGTCCACCGCGCTGTCGAACATGCTGCGCGAGCCCGGCCACGTCCGCCGCAACCTGGATGCGGGTTTCCGCTTCCTGGCGCTGTCCAACACCCTGCTCGGCCATCTCTCGGCGCTGGGCGCGCACCGCGCGCAGTTGGACAGCTACGGGCAGGACCCGCTGGCCCTGGCCGGCGGCGAGCGCGTGGAGCAGGCCATGCAGCAGATCGCTGCCGCGCTCGAGCAGCGCCAGCCGGTGGCCGAGAACGACAACGACGGCGACCGCGCCCTGGCCGAACAGCTGGAGCAGATCGGCGAGGAGATGCCGCCCAAGCTGCAGCTCATCCGCACCCAGATGGGATTGATGCTGCGCCTGCTCCCCAAGCTGCGTGGCGCCGCCAACGAGGCCGAACGCACGCTGCGCTGAGCGCGGCGGCGGCACATGGACCGGCGCCGTGCCGATGTCATGGCTGCGCCGTGGAATGGTAGTCTGCCGGTTCGCAAGGAGTCCCCATGTCCGGCCATAGCCAGTTCGCCCTGCTCCGGCAGCGTCGTTTCCTGCCGTTCTTCATCGTCCAGTCGCTGGGCGCATTCAACGACAACGTGTACCGGCAGGCCATCATCGGCCTGTTGTTCTACCTCGGCGTCAGCCAGGCCGAACAGTCGCTGTACACCACGCTGGCGCCGGCCATCTTCATCCTGCCCTACTTCCTGTTCTCGGCGCTGGCCGGCCAGATCGCGGAAAAGCTGGAGAAGTCGCGCCTGATCGTGATCACCACCACGATGGAGATCGCGATCATGTCGCTGGCGGCGGTCGGGTTCCTGACCCAGAGCATGCCGGTGCTGCTGGTGGCGCTGTTCTGCACCGGCCTGCAGTCCACGCTGTTCGGGCCGGTGAAGTACTCGGTGCTGCCGTCCGTGCTCAGGCCCGAGGAGCTCACCGGTGGCAACGGGCTGGTCGAGATGGGCACCTCGATGTCGATCCTGACCGGCATGATCAGCGGCGGCATCATCTTCACCCTGGCCGGCAGCTACGGGCCGGTAGTGGCGGCCACCGCGGTGATCGCGCTGGCGGTGGCAGGAAACGTCACCGCACGGATGATCCCCAAGGTCGATGCCGGCGCTCCCGACCTCAGGATCAACTGGAACCCACTGCCCGAATCACTGGCCGTGCTGCGTCTGGCCAGGAAGCAGAAGGCCGTGCGCAACGCCATTCTCGGGGTGTCGTGGTTCTGGTTCGTGGGCACCATGCTCACTTCGCAACTGCCCACCTACGCGGTGGTCAACCTGGGCGGCGAGCCGACCCTGTACATCTTCGCGCTGGCACTGTTCTCGGTGGGCACCGGCGCAGGCTCGCTGCTGTGCGAGAAGCTGTCCGGCCGCACAGTGGAGATCGGCCTGGTGCCGCTCGGCGCGTTCGGCATGACCGCTTTCATGCTCGACCTGTACTTCGCCCGTGCCGGCACCGCCACGGCGGCGGGCCTCGGGGTGGCCGAGTTCGCCGCGCAACCGGGCAGTGTGCGCATCATCATCGACCTGATCGGCATCGGCCTGTTCACCGGTTTCTTTGTGGTGCCGCTATTCGCCCTGATCCAGAGCCGCACGCCGAAGTCGGAGATGTCGCGCGTGTTCGCGGCGCTGAACATCCAGAACTCCGGGTTCATCGTGGCGGCGGCGATGATCGCGCTGGTCACGCAGAAGTTCCTGCACTGGACCATTCCGCAACTGTTCCTGGCCCTGGCAATCGCCAATGCCGTGGTGGCGATCTACATCTTCACCATCGTCCCCGAATTCCTGATGCGCTTCCTCAGCTGGGTCATGGTGCGCACCCTGTACCGGCTGCGCCTGCACGGCATCGAGGCCAACGTCCCCGACGACGGCGCGGCACTGATCGTGTGCAACCACGTCAGCTACATGGACGCGCTGATCCTCTCGGCGACGATTCCGCGTCCGGTGCGTTTCGTCATGTACTACAGGATCTTCAACATTCCGGTCATGCGCTGGATCTTCCGGACCGCCAAAGCGATTCCGATTGCCGGCGCCCGCGAAGATCCCGCGCTGATGCAGGCGGCCTTCGACGAGGTGGACAACGCGCTGGCCGGGGGCGAGCTGGTCTGCATCTTCCCCGAAGGGGCGCTGACCCGGGACGGGGAGATGGCCGCGTTCAAATCCGGCGTCGAGAAGATCCTCGAACGGCGCCCGGTGCCGGTGGTGCCGATGGCGTTGCGGGGCATGTGGGCCAGCATGTGGAGCCGTCGCGACACGCGGCTGGGCCGGATGCGGGTGCCGCGCCGGTTCCGCGCCCATGTCGAGGTCGTTGCCGGCCCCCCGGTAGACGGCGCCAGCGCCAGCGCCGAACAGCTGGAAGCGCAGGTGCGTGTCCTGCGCGCCAACCAGGGCTGACGACCGGCCGCCGGGACGTGCGCAACGCGCCCGGATCGCGACGCAAATGCCGGCAAAATCCGCGAGCGTGCCGTCTGCGGCACGGCCCCGGTCGACGTGCCGCGCATCGGCGTCGCTGTAAACGCATACATCGCGTCGCAACATCGGGTAGATTACCCCCCTATAGGGGGTGTCCGGACGGCATTTGGTGATGTTGCCGGACTACCAAAGGAATGGAGTAGCACTTGAACCACCCGCCACCACTGACCCCACCGGCCGTCGTGGTCCCCAACTATCTGGTCTGGGCGATCCTGACGACGCTGTTCTGCTGCCTGCCGTTGGGTGTGGTGTCGATCGTGTACGCCTCACAGGTGGACGGCCGTCGTGCGGTCGGCGATCTGGAAGGCGCCTACGACGCATCCCGCAAGGCGGGGTGGTGGGCATTGGCGTCCGCACTTGTCGCGCCGGTACTGCTGTTGTTGTGGTTCGGGCTGTTCGGCGGCATGGCCGCGCTGGGCGCTCTTTCCGACCTGTGATCCACCCTCGCTCAACCCACCCAAGAAAAATGGAGTTTCACCCATGAATGCCACCTCACCCCAAGTACCCAACAACCTCGTCTGGGCCATCCTGACCACGCTGTTCTGCTGCCTGCCGGCCGGCATTGTGTCGATCGTGTATGCCGCCCAGGTCAACGGCAAACTGGCCGCTGGCGACATCGCCGGTGCCCGTGAATCGTCGGACAAGGCCAAGAAGTGGGCCATGTGGTCGGCCATCATCGCCGTCGTCGGCATGGTGCTGTACTTCGGCTTCATCATGGCGATGGGCGGCCTGGGCGCGCTGAGCGGCTCGAGCTACTGATCGTGGTCGCAACGGCCCGGTTCCGTGCACCGCAGGGTGCCCGGACCGGGCCGTTCGTCTTTGCAGGATGCCGTTTCCGATGTCCCCATCCCTTTCCCGGTCCCGCCTGACCCGCTGGGCGCCGCTGGCGATCTCCGCCAGCCTGGCCACCGGTGCGGCCGTCGTGCTGCGCCACGTCAGCCCGTACGCGAGCAACAGCCCGCTGCCCGGTTGCCCGCTGTACGCGTTGACCGGCCTGTACTGCCCGGGCTGCGGCAGTACCCGCTGCCTCTATTCGCTGGTGCACCTGGATTGGCAGGGCGCGATGGCAATGAATCCCCTGCTGGTGATTTCGCTGCCGTTCCTGCTGCTGATGCTGCTCAACGGTGCCGGTGTGCGCATGCGTGCGCTGGACCCGCTGATGCGCGTCCTCGCCAGCCCGATGTTCTGGCTGGTGCTGCTGATCGGCTATGCCGTGCTGCGCAACCTGCCGTGGGCACCGTTCACCGCGCTTGCGCCGATCAGCTAGCCGGGCAGAGCCCGGCGCTACGGTGGGTACGGCTCATGTCACCCAGCCGGCCATCACCAGCAGCGCCAGCACCACCATCCACAGCAGCAGCATCCGCCACACCAGGCTCATCGCATCGCGCAGCTCCGGCAGGCGGCGCCACACCGGCACCATGCCCGCATCGCTGTAGTCATGCGCATCCTCGCGCAGCTCGGCACTGACGCTGGCGCGCGCCACCGCTCCGAGGAACACGGTGGACAGCGTCCATTGATGGCCGTGCGCGCTGCGCCAGGCCTTGAAGGCGGTATCGAAGTTGCCGACCAGCGCCATCGACAGCGACATCAGCTGCGCCACCGGCCATTCCAGCCACGACAGCGCCACGCGCGCGCCGGCCACGCTCTCGGCACTGGCCAGCGACCGCATCGGCCCCACCGCGATCAGGGCCAGCAGGCGATACAGCAGTGGCCCGACCGGCCCCAGCAGCAGGAACCAGAACAGCACCGCGAACCAGCGCCGCAGCGCGTTCACCACGGTCGCTTCGACCAGCGAAGACACATCCTCCTGCAGGCTGCCTCCGGCGGCCTGCAACTGCGCGATCGCCGCATGGCGGGTGTGCGCATCGTCTGCGTCGATCACCGCTTCCACGTCCCGGTCCAGGTCACGCGGGCCCCAGCACACCACCAGGACCAGCACCCCCAACAGCAGCGAGGGCAGGCCGAACAGGCGGTCGTGCAGCAGCCACTGCAGCAGCCCCAACGCCAGCACGAACGGCAGCAGCGCGACGATGGCGCCGTAGCGGCCACGCCAGACGCCGCCGTCGGCGGCATGCGCATCCAGCCATTGCAGCCAGCGCCGGAACAGGCCGAACCGGCGCAGCGCAACCGCCGCCGAAGGCGCGACGTGGCCCAGCGCCAACGCAACCAGCACGGCTACCAGGGTGGTGAACATGTAAGCCTCCGGCTCGGGTTCTGGAACGCGCCGCTACTATGCCCTGCGCCCGGGGAATTCCCCGGGCCGTTGGTAATGTACGCCGGCACGTGTTCAGCCAGCGGCAACGCCCGGCGGGATCAGGCCACCTGCTGCCGGTACCAGTGCTCGATCAGACTGCGCGAAATGGAAATCGGCGGCGACAGGCGGATGCCCTCGCCATCGTCGTGCACGTCGCGCGCCAGGGCCGCCCCCACTTCCTCGGCCGTGAACCAGCGCGCGTCCTCCAGCTCGCCGTCCACGGTCGGTACGTCGTCCTCGGCGGTTGCGCTGAAGCCCAGCATCAAGGCGCCGGGGAACGGCCACGGCTGGGTGCCCAGGTAACGGCAGTCGCGCACGCGCACGCGGCTTTCCTCGAACACTTCGCGCACCACCGTCTGCTCCAGCGACTCGCCCGGCTCGACGAAGCCGGCCAGCACCGAATAGCGGCGCGGCGCCCAGTTGGCCTGCCGGCCCAACAGCAGGCGGCCCTGGTTTTCCACCGCCACGATCACCGCCGGGTCCACCCGCGGGTAATGCTCAGTGCTGCATTGGCCGCAACGGCCGATGAAGCCGCTGCGCGAGAAGGTGATGCCGCCGCCGCACACGCCGCAGAAGCGCGTGCGCGACTGCCAATAGGACATGCCGCGGGCATAGCAGAACGCGCTGGCATCGGCGGCCGACCAGGTCACGGCCGACTGGCGCAGGTCCACGCGCTGCGGCGCGGTGACATCCACCGCCGCCGCTTCCATCGAGAACCAGGCCTGTTGCCCGCGCAGGCCGAGGAAGATCGCCGTGCCGGGGCCACCACCGACCTGCGCACCGGTCAGCGCGAGGGGTTGGCCGTCATCGCCGGCCAGCGCGGTGCCGTCCTGGTCGAGCACGAGAATGCGCGCGTCCGGCCACAGCCGCGACAACGCATCGGCGTCATCGCGCAGCGGATCGGCGCGCTCCAACGGTTCGCTCACAAAGGCGAAACCGGAAAGCTGCGAAGGAAGTCTGGACATCCGAAGAGCCTGCCCACATTCGCCGATACTGGCAAGCGGCATCGGCACCCGGGCGCGGATTACATGCTGAAGCTGCTGCCGCACCCGCAGGTGGTTTTCGCGTTCGGATTGCGGATAACGAACTGCGCACCGGTGAGGCTTTCGGTGTAGTCCACCTCGGCGCCCATCAGATACTGCAGGCTCAACGGATCCACCAGCAGCGTAACGCCGTTGGTCTGCACGGCCAGATCGTCGTCGGCGCGGTTCTCGTCGAACTCGAACCCGTACTGGAACCCGGAACAGCCGCCGCCCTGGATGTACACCCGCAGGGCCAACGATGCGTTGTCCTCGTCCTGGATGAGTTCCTTGACCTTGGCCGCGGCGGCTTCGGTGAAGTTCATCGGACGGTCCAGCGACTGGTAGTTCGGCGCGGCGGCGGGGGCGCCGGGCAGGGAAACAAGCGTGCTCATGCCACCAGCATGGGGGTGCATGAGCACGGTTTCAAGCGCAGGCCCTTCAGGCCATCGCCTCGGCCAGCTTCCTGCGGGCGCTGCCGTCCTTGCCGTTGCCGGCCGGGGCCTCGTCGGCCGGGGGCGGCAGGGCCATCTGCGGCGCGCTGGCGTGGATCAGGCGGCCGGTCAGCTGCGCGCCGGCGTTCATTTCCACCACCTGATAGTGGATGTTGCCGGTGACCCGGGCGGTCGGGGTCAGCTCGACCCGCTCGGTGGCATGCACATCGCCGTCCAGGCGGCCGCTGATGACCACCACCTGGGCGCGGATCTCGCCCTCGATCGTGCCGTGCTCGGCCACGGTCAGGGTGGCGTTGGCCGCGCCGTCCTGGGCGATCACCTTGCCCAGGATGGTGCCTTCCACATACAGGCCACCGCTGAACTCGACGTCACCGCGGATCACCACCTGGGCGCCGATCAGGGCGTCCACCACCAGATGACCATCGCGGTTGGATTTGTTGCTTCCGAACATGAATGCTTACTCCCCTTTCGCCGGCGTCCCCGCCTGCTTCCAATCGAATACCTGGGTAACGCCCCCCGCGCTGCCCAGCGTGACCCGCACACGTTGCGGGGTGAAGTCCTTCGGCAGGATCACACTGCCGGTGAGCTGCTGGAAGTACCGGAAGGAATAGTCCTGGCCCGGCACCTTGGTGCGCTGGTGCAGCTCGTCCCAGCTGACCGTGGTCAGCTTTCCGCCCTTCACGCCTTCCACCGAGAACCGCATCTGGCCCTGGCTGATGGCGCCCCGGTTGAGGTTCTGGGTCAGCACCACGGCGTACTGCCAGGTGCCGCCGGCTTCCGGGGAGAATTCAATGGAGTGGGTGTTCAGGCCCTTGCGCTGGCTGGTGGCGCCCACCAGGCGCTCGTAGAACGCCACATCGGCGCGCAGGCCGGCAATCTCTTCGTCGCGCTCGGCCAGCGAGGCCTGTACTTCGGTGTTGGCCGCGCGGCTGATGCGGTCGGACGCCTGCAGCGTGGCCTGCCGCTGCTGCAGCTCCACCACCTGCTTCTGCAGCGTCTCGGCTCGCGCCTCGGCGGCATCGAGCTGGCGACCGGGATCGCCATGCGGCGCGCCCAGCCAGCGGCCGGCCAGCACGGCCAGGACCAGGCTGAGCAGCCAGATGCCGCCCAGCACCAGCAGGCGCTTGCGGTCCTGCACGGGCGGACGGCCCGGCAGTCGGATCTGGATACGGGAAGGTGTGCGGTTGTTCATGGCTGTTTCCGCTGCGCCGCCTGTCCGGCGACACCGCCACGGCCCCTGTTGGAACGATCGACGGGCTAGTGTAAGTCAGGACGCTGCCAATTCCCCCACCCGGCGGGACAGGGGGCGGTGGCGTTCATCGTCGTCATCCCCGATAGTGTGGCCCTGTGCACATTTCGCAGCGGGAGCACGTGCCGTGACCGACGCCCATCTGTTTGTGATCGGCATCCTGCTGGCCTGGCTGGCCGGCATCCGGGTGTACCTGACCGTGTTCGGCGTCGGCCTGGCCGGGCTGCTCGGGTGGGTGGAACTGCCCCCCGCGCTGCAGGCCACCGAGTCGTACTGGGTGCTGGGGACCTCGGCGACCCTGGCCATCGCCGAGTTCTTCGCCGACAAGATTCCCGGGGTGGATTCGGCCTGGGACCTGGTCCAGACCCTGGCCAGGGTGCCGGCGGGCGCCTTCCTGGCCGCCGCGACGCTCTCGCCCAACGGTGAGCTGAGCGGCACCGCCCTGGCCGCCGGTGCCGGGGTCGCGCTGGCCAGCCACGGCCTGAAGGCCGGCACCCGCGCCCTGCTGAACACCTCGCCCGAGCCGGCCAGCAACTGGATCGCCTCGGCGGCAGAAGACACCGTGGTGGTGGGCGGCCTTGCACTGGCCCTGGCGCATCCGTGGCTGGCGCTGATCGTGGTGATCGCCTGCAGTCTGATCGGGGCGCTGATCGTGTGGTGGGTGTGGCGCGCCCTGTGGCGTGGCATGCGCTGGCTGCTCGGTCAGCCCGCCGACAAAACGGGCAGCAGCGCACATCCCGGCGTTTTGCCCCCGGGGCCAGGTGGCTGACGGCCAGGGCGACGCGCAACCAACGCGATGGTTCGTCGCATAATTGCGACGCACACTGGGAGTACCGATGGCCGTCAACGACAACGCTGCATCCGCCCGCGCCACGCGCGCCGAAACCCCGCCCGCCGATCACTGGCAGCGCTGGGTCGATGCGCCGGGCGCTTCGGCACCCCCACCGTTGCCCAGCAACGTGGTGCCGTTGATGCCTGCCGGCGGGCCGGGCGCAGCGACGCCGCCGCTGCACCCGGTCGAACCCGACGCACTGCCGCTGGCCGCCGAGGCTCCCTACCGCGTGCTGATTGTCGAGGACGACCGTTCGCAGGCGCTGTTCGCGCAGAGCGTGCTGCATGGCGCGGGCATGGAAGCACTGGTCCACGCCGATGCGGAAGGCGTGCAGCAGGCCATCGCCGAACACCGCCCCGACCTGATCCTGATGGACCTCCACCTGCCCGGCCTGGACGGCATGCGCCTGACCGCGCTGATCCGCCAGCAGCCTGGCCAGCAGCTGCTGCCGATCGTCTTCCTCAGTGGCGATCCCGACCCGGAGCGCCAGTTCGAGGTGCTGGACAGCGGCGCCGACGATTTCCTCAGCAAGCCGATCCGGCCACGTCATCTGATCGCGGCGGTATCCAACCGCATCCGCCGCGCGAGGGCACAGGCCGCCACGCTGCCGGGTGCGCACGGCGCGCCGGCCATGAACAACCCCGAGACCGGCCTGCCCACGCGCCACCACGTGATGCAGCAGTTGGCGGCGTCGCTGTCGCACCGCGACCGTGGCGGCCTGTACTTCATTGAAATCGCCAGCGCGCTGGGCCTGCGCGAGCGCTATGGCTATGCCGCGTTCGAGCGCCTGATGGTGCAGGCCGGACAACGCCTGGCCGATGCCGCCCAACCGCACCTGCTGGCACGCCTGAACGACAACAGCTTCCTGGTCCTCGCACGCGGCATCGATGAAGACGATCTGGACAGCCTGGCCCACGCGTTGCGCGAGCAGTTGTCGGCCCGCGCGTTCGTGATCCGCGACGACGAGTCGGTGCACCTGCGCGGCGTGGTCGGCCACGCCCAGCTCTCGCCCGGTTTCGCCGATGCGGGCAGCGCACTGGAAGCGGTCGAGCGCACCACGCTGCAGGCCCGCCTGCTCAGCGCCGGCATCGCCGCCTACGTGCGTCGCGAGGACGTTGCCGCACAGGAGCACCTTGCCCTGCTCGAGGGCCAGCTGGAACTGGCCTACCAGCCGATCGTGGCCGTGGCCGGGGGCAACACCGCGCAGTACCAGGTGCTGCTGCGCCTGCGCCAGGCCGACGGCACCGTTCTGGCCGCCGGCCAGGTGATCCCGGCGGCCGAAGCGGCCGGGCGCATCGCCGACCTCGACCAGCAGGTGCTCGACCATGCGCTGGGCCTGCTCGATCTGTACCGCCATGCCACCCAGCCGCTGCACCTGTTCGTGTCGCAGTCGCTGCGTACGCTGGCGCGCGACGCCTTCGCCGACTGGCTGCTCGAATCGCTGGCGCAGCGCCAGCTCCCGGGCCATGCGGTGGTGATCGATGTGCGCCTGCCCGATGCCCTGATCCACACCGTCACCCTGCAGCAGTTCTGCCTGCGCCTGAGCGCGGCCGGCGTGCGCTTCTGCCTGAGCCAGTTCGAGCCTGGCAGCGAGGCCAATGCGCTGCTTACCCAGCTGCCGATCGCGTTCGTGCGCATGGCCGCGCGCTTCTCCAGCAGCCACGCCAACCAGACGACCCGTGACGAACTGCGGGCGGCGATCGAGATGGCGCACCGTGCCGGCCTGCAGATCATCGGCCAGCAGATCGAAGACCCGCAGGCCGCCGCTGCGATGTGGATGGGCGGCGTGGACTTCATCCAGGGCAACATGGTGCAGTCGGCGGGCAGCGACCTGAACTTCGACTTCCACAACGCGGCGTTGTGATCATGGCGCCCCACGGACGGGCAACGCCATTGCAGGTGCCGGTGGCCCTGTGGATCGCCGCGATGTCCGCGGCCCTGTCGGCCACCGCCAGTGCGATGACCGTGGCCGGTGCCAACGGCCCGTGGGCCGCCATCGCAGCCGCCACCGCCGCGCTGACGCTGGGTGCGGCCATCGTCGGCGTCCATCGCTGGCGCGATGCGCAGGACCGCCTTGCCCGGTTGCAGCGCCAGAGCGACGCACTGGGCGAGGAGCGCGACCGTATCCAGCAGCGGATGCAGCAGCAGGAGCTGCTGGAGCAGGAGCTGCTCGCCGCCAAACAGGCCGCCGAAGCCGCCGCCCTGGCCAAGGGCGAGTTCCTGGCCACGATGAGCCATGAGATCCGCACCCCGCTCAACGGCATTCTGCCGATGCTGGACCTGATCGCGCGTGGCCAGCTCGGCAGCGACCAGCGGCAGATGCTGCAGACCGCCACGGCCAGCTCACAGCAGCTGCTGCGCATCGTCGACGACATCCTCGATTACTCCCGGCTGGAGGCCAACGGCCTGGACCTGGAGATCACCACCTTCAACCTGCGCGAGCTGCTGGACGGGCTGGTGCAGCTGATGCAGCGCGCGGCCGAGCCCAAAGGCCTGCGCGTCTCGCTGGAGCTGGACCCGGCAGTGCGCCTGTCGGTACGCGGCGATCCGGTGCGGCTGCGGCAGGTGCTGAGCAATCTGCTGGTCAACGCCATCAAGTTCACCGAGCGCGGCCAGATCCGGCTGCGCGTCCTGCGGCAGGGCGAAACCAACGCCCAGCACCAGTTGCGCTTCGAGGTCGTGGACAGCGGCATCGGCATCGACGAAGCCCTGCAGGCGCGCCTGTTCCAGTCCTTCAGCCAGGCCGATGCCTCCACCACCCGTCTGTACGGCGGCACCGGATTGGGGCTGGCGATCTGCAAGCGCATCATCGACCTGATGCACGGCCGCATCGGGGTCAGCTCGACGCCCGGGCGCGGCGCCACGTTCTGGTGCGAGATTCCCCTGCTCAAGGTGCTGGGCGACCTGCCCGCCGCAGGCATCACCGTCACCCGTGCCCTGCTGGTCGGTCGCGACCCGCTGCAGCGCCAGCGGCTGGAGCGCGTGCTCGAGCACCACGACATCCGCCTGCACGCGATGGAATCAGCCGCCGATGCAGTGGACGCATTGCGCGCGCCGCAGCGCCCAGGCATCGACCCGACCCTCACATGGGTAATCGCCGATCTCGACGCGGTGCGCCACAGTGCGGCGGCGCTGCATCGCGAAGTGGTCCACGGTGTGCGTACGCCCCCCGTAAAGCTGCTGTGGTTGCACGGTCAGGAGCCACCCGGCGCCGCGTTGATGGCTCAGGCGCACGCCCTGCCACGTGAGGCCGCCGACACCGCCCTGCATGCGCTGCTGCGCCCCCAGGCCGCCTCGGCACGCCCGGCGCCGCTGCTGGCCGATGCCGCGCCGGCCCCGGCCACGCCCAGCGAGTCGCCGCTCGGCCTGCGCGTGCTGCTGGTGGAGGACAACACGGTCAACCTGCTGGTCGCGCAGCGATTGTTGCAGGTGCTGGGCTGCGAGGTCAGCACCGCCCAGGACGGCGAACAGGCGCTGCGCCACCTGCACGCGCATGCCGTGGATATCGTGCTGATGGATTGCCAGATGCCGGTGTTGGACGGGTACACCGCAACCCGGCGCTGGCGCGAACATGAAGCCGGCAGCCATGCCGCGCGCCTGCCGATCGTGGCGATGACCGCCAACGCGATGGCCGGCGACCGCGAGCGCTGCCTGCAGGCCGGGATGGATGACTATCTCTCCAAGCCCATCCAGCGCGAGTCATTGCAGGCCTGCCTGCTGCGCTGGCACGCGCCGCGTGCATCGCTCGGGGACGCCGTCGTCGCTATCGCGCCGCCGGCCGACGTACCCCAGGCCTGGGAAGATGACGCGGCGCTGTTGTCGGCCATCGCGGCCGATCCGGCCGAAGAGTCCGCCGCCCTGCCCGTCCTTGATGCCCAGGTGCTGGATGAGTTGCTGGAGGTGATCGGCGCCGGCACCGCGCAGATCATCGGCGTCTTCCTCGACGATACGCCGCCACTGATCCGCCAGTTGCAGGAAGCCTCGGTGGCAGCCGACCTGCCCGAACTGCGCGCGCTCGCGCACAGCCTCAAGTCGGCCAGCGCCAATGTGGGTGCACTGGCGCTGTCGGCGGCCGCGCGCCGGATCGAACACGACGCACGCGCCGGCACGCTGGAGCGCCCGGCCGTGGCCGTGGCGCTGCTCATCGCGGAATTCGCCCGCGCCCGCATCGCGCTGGGCGGGTATCTGGCCCGCCTGCACGCTCCCCAGGGTCACTGAGGCGCGTGCCGCCGGCAGCTCAGTCCTCGATCTTGGTCAGCAGGTAGTTCGGCTCACCAATACGGTCGATCAGATCCAGCTGGGTTTCCAGCCAGTCGATGTGCTCTTCCTCGGATTCGAGGATCTTCACGAACAGTTGGCGGCTCACGTAGTCGGCGATCGAGTCGGCATACGCCACCGCCTCGCGCAGCGTGACCACGCCATCGCGCTCCAGCGCCAGGTCGCACTGCAGGATCTCGCGCGGGTTCTCGCCAATGCGCAGCTTGCCCAGCGCCTGGAAGTTCGGCAGCCCTTCGAGGAAGAGGATGCGGTCGGACAGGATGTCCGCGTGCTTCATCTCTTCGATCGATTCCTTGTACTCGTGGTCGGCCAGCTCCTTCAGGCCCCAGTTCTTCAGCATCTTGGCGTGCAGAAAGTACTGGTTGATCGCGGTCAGCTCGTTGTAGAGGACCTTGTTGAGGAATTCGATGACCTTGGCGTCGCCCTTCATGAGCGTGCTCCTGCTACGTGGAAACGCGCGCACTGTAGCGCTTCGCGGCGACTCATGAAGGAACGCGAATCAACCCCACTTGCGCGGGCGTGTGTGCTGCGTGGAGAAGGTGCGTGAGGAGCCAGGCCTCGGCCTGGCGGACGCGGTCAGGCGACCTGCGCCAGACCCAGTACCGGCAGCGGCAGGTCGTGGGTGGCCCGGGCCTTGGCCAGCAGGTCCGCCGCCATGTCCAGGCAGGAACCGCAGGTGGCGCCGCAGCCAGTGCGCATGGTCAGTTCGGACACGCTGGCGACACCGCTATGGGCGGCTTCGCGGATCTGGTGGTCGGTTACCCCATTGCAGATGCAGACGTACACGTGCGGACTCGGCAGGCAGGCCGGGATGGCCTGCCGCCATTCCAATCGAAACGAGAATGGTTGTCAATTTCGAAGCTGAATCATTCTCGATACGGTTCAGTGTACCGGGTCAGGCCCCGGGCTCGCCCTTGGCCTTGCGCGGCCAGTAGCCCCGCTTCGGCAACCGCTTGCGGGGCCGGTCATGGCCCGCCGCATTGCCCGGCATCCAGGCCTCCTGTGCGGTCTTGGGCATCGATTCCACCCCGGTCCCTGCCACTCCCCGCGCGAGGGGCGCCAGGTGCCGCAGCGCGCGCGCATAGACGCCCCGCTTGAACATCACCACGTGCTCGACCGGGTACCAGAAATCCACCCACCGCCACTGATCGAACTCGGGGCTGTCGGTGTGGTCCAGCTTCACATGGGATTCGTCGCCGGCCAGGCGCAGCAGGAACCAGACCTGCTTCTGGCCGATGCAGACCTGACGTTCATTGCGGCGGATGGCCCGTGCCGGCAACCGATAGCGAAGCCACCCTGGCGTGGCACCAAGCACTTCGACGTGCTCGGGCAACAACCCGGTTTCTTCCTGCAACTCGCGATACATGGCTTCCACCGGCGTCTCATCGGTATTCATGCCGCCCTGCGGGAACTGCCAGCCATCCCGGCGCACACGTCGTGCCCAGAACACCTGCCCGTCCTGCCGCATCAGCACGATGCCGACGTTCGGTCGATAGCCGTCCGGATCGATCACGATGCGGACTCCTAGAAAAATCTACTGGCCGGGACTGTGCCACGGCGGCTGCCCACTCACAAGCACGGTGAAAAAGTGTTGACAGATTCCGAATACATCTCCAGAATTACCGGCTCCCTAGGCTATGTAGCTCAGCCGGTTAGAGCACAGCACTCATAATGCTGGGGTCGGTGGTTCGAGTCCACCCATAGCCACCAAGTTCTGCTTGGTTTTGTAGGGAAAAAGTGCAATACTTGCACGCACATATTGCCCCGTCGCCAAGCGGTAAGGCACCTGACTCTGACTCAGGCATTCGGTGGTTCGAATCCATCCGGGGCAGCCAAATATGACAAAAGGCCTGATCGAAAGATCAGGCCTTTTGTTTTGTGCGCATTGAATGGGCAATATCGGCAGCACGTTCCGGTTGCCGCCCGCGACCGGCGCATCATGGACATCGAAGGCAACCCCTGGTGGCCGGCCAGCGACCCGCACCCCCCGTCATCCAGAACGACAAAAGCCCGGCCGAAGCCGGGCTTTTGCCTTTCCCAGGGGGATCCCGAGGGATCCCACACCAGGCGCGATGGATCAGCGCTTGGAGAACTGGGTGGCGCGACGTGCCTTGTGCAGGCCGACCTTCTTACGCTCGACTTCACGGGCGTCACGGGTCATGAAGCCAGCCTTGCGCAGCTCGGACTTCAGGGTTTCGTCGTACTCGACCAGCGCGCGGGCGATGCCCAGGCGGATCGCACCGGCCTGGCCGGTGGTGCCGCCGCCAGCGGCGGTGACCATGATGTCGAACGATTCGGTGTTCTTGGTCAGTTCCAGCGGCTGACGCACGATCATGCGTGCAGTCTCACGGCCAAAGAACTCGTCCAGCGGACGGCCATTGACGGTGATGTTGCCGGCGCCCTTGCGCAGGAACACGCGGGCGGTGGAGGACTTGCGGCGGCCGGTGCCGTAGTTTTGCGTGATAGCCATGATTAGATATCCAGAACCTGAGGCTGCTGAGCGGCGTGCGGGTGCTCGGAACCCGAGTACACCTTGAGCTTGCGGTACATGGCGCGGCCCAGCGGGCCCTTCGGCAGCATGCCCTTGACGGCGGTCTCGATGACACGCTCCGGGTGGCGCTCCAGCGCCTGGGCCAGAGTTTCGGTCTTCAGGTTGCCGATGTAGCCAGTGAAGCGGTGGTACAGCTTGTCCTGCAGCTTGTTGCCGGTGACGGCAATCTTTTCTGCATTGATGACAACCAGGTAATCACCGGTATCAACGTGAGGGGTGTAAACCGGCTTGTGCTTGCCGCGCAGACGGCGGGCCAGTTCGGTGGACAGACGGCCAAGCGTCTTGCCGGAAGCGTCGACGAGATACCAGTCGCGCTGGACGGTCTCGGACTTTGCAGTGAAAGTGCTCATGAAAGAACTCAAGTAGGTCGGGCTCATTGCGGCGCTGAACGGCCGGAACTCTGCCACGCGTTGTGAAGAGGCGGGATTGTACTGACCCTTCCTGCCACATGCAAGCCGCCCCGCCACGCGGCTTGGCACATCGGCCCCAGGGGGCGAGAATCAACCACCCCCGCCGCGACGCCTCTCCCCCGCATGACCGCGATCCGCCAGACCACCCCGCTCGACCACCTGCTCACCGAAGCCCAACGCGCGCTGGACACGGTGTTCGGCAATCCGCCGGCCAGCCGCCCGTATCCGGCCGCGGCGACCCCGGACGTGCAGATGGACGACCGCGAGCGCCGGCATGCCGCCGGCCTGATGCGGATCAACCATGTCGGCGAGGTCTGCGCCCAGGGCCTGTATTTCGGCCAGGCGGCCGTCGCCCGCGAGGCGCAGACCCGCGCCCACCTGCTGGACGCCGCCCAGGAAGAGACCGACCACCTGGCCTGGTGCGCGCAGCGCCTGCGCGAGCTGGACAGTCGTCCCAGCCTGTTCAACCCGATCTGGTACGCCGGCAGCTACACCATCGGCACCCTGGCCGGCCTGCGTGGGGACGGCTGGAACCTGGGCTTCGTGGTGGAGACCGAGCGCCAGGTGGAAGCGCACCTGGACGAACACCTGGACACCCTGCCGCCGGCAGACCTGCGCAGCCGCGAGATCCTCAAGGTGATGAAAATCGACGAGGCCCGCCATGCCGACCACGCCGAGCATGCCGGCGCCCGCACGCTGCCCCCGCCGATTCCGGGCGTGATGGCGCTGGCATCCAAGGTCATGAAGACCATCGCCTACCGGCTGTAAGGCCCCTCGGCAGCGGCCTGGCGCCGGCGGGGCGACCTCAGCCGGAAACGAGCTTCAGGCCGATCACGCCGGCCACGATCAGGCCGATGCAGGCCAGGCGCGGCAGCGACGCGCTGTCGCCGAAGAGGAAAATACCCAGCGTGGCCACGCCCAGCGCGCCGATGCCGGTCCAGATCGCATAGCCGGTGCCGACCGGGATGGTCCGCAGCGCCTGGGTCAGCAGATACAGGCTGATCGCCGCCGAAATGATGGTGGCCACGGTCGGCCAGGGCTTGGTGAAGCCATCGC
Organism: Stenotrophomonas sp. NPDC077461; assembly: GCF_049545475.1. Classification (NCBI taxonomy): domain Bacteria; kingdom Pseudomonadati; phylum Pseudomonadota; class Gammaproteobacteria; order Lysobacterales; family Lysobacteraceae; genus Stenotrophomonas; species Stenotrophomonas sp. NPDC077461. The sequence goes on along the minus strand of NZ_JBMWDO010000005.1, from coordinate 137,228 downwards.
TGTACTTCAGGCCCAGGGCGAACCCGATTTCAAACAGGCCGGCCAGCAGCAGATAGATCCAGGGCATGGGGGTACTCCTCATCATGAACAGAACAGATACCGGTCGCCCCGCGAGGCGGCCGTAAAAACGCACAACGGCCCGGTGTTTTCACACCGGACCGTCGTCGGGTTGCATCCGTGGAACACGAATCTGCGCAGATCCGGATGTTCCACAGGGCGGGCCGTCCCGCCTTCTGCGGCGCGTCCGGGGACTCCCCGGACGCGGTCGCTGGGTCTTACTCGGACAGATTGCGGCCGTGGAACAGCTCTTCGATCTCGCGCTTGAGCAGCGCTTCGATCTTCATGCGTTCCTTGAACGAGATGTTCTTGGCCTTTTCCTCGAACAGGTACTGGTCCAGGTCGAAGTCCTTCAGGTGCATCTTCGTGTGGAAGATGTTTTCCTGGTAGACGTTGACGTCGAACATCTCGTAACGCGACTTGATGTTCTTGGCCAGGAAGTTCTGGATCGAGTTGATCTTGTGATCGATGTAGTGCTTCTTGCCCTTCACGTCACGGGTGAAGCCACGCACGCGGTAGTCCATGATCACGATGTCCGATTCCAGACTCTCGATCAGGTAGTTCAGCGCCTTCAGCGGCGAAATGACGCCACAGGTAGCCACATCGATGTCCGCGCGGAACGTGGCGATGCCCTCCTGCGGATGCGTTTCCGGGTACGTATGGACGGTGATGTGGCTCTTGTCCATATGCGCGACCACGGCGTCGGAGATCAGCTCCTTGCCGGCCAGCTTCTTGTCGATCACCGGTTCTTCGGAGATCAGGATCGTCACCGACGCGCCCTGCGGATCGTAGTCCTGGCGCGCGACGTTGAGGATGTTGGCGCCGATGATCTCGGCGACATCGGTCAAGATCTGAGTAAGCCTATCGGCGTTGTACTCTTCATCAATGTATTCGATGTAACGCTGACGCTCTTCTTCGGTGCGCGCGTAACACACGTCATAGATGTTGAAGCTCAGCGCCTTGGTGAGGTTGTTGAAACCCTGCAACCTCAGGCGAGGCAACGGCTTGACCACGGCGGTCGATCCTGTGTGTGGTGGGAAAGGAACAATTATGGGGCAAAGTGATCGGGGGCGAAACTTGCATTGAAAGGTTTGCCTGTGCTTTGTTTGCCCTTAACAATTGTGATCGTTAAGCTGCCGGGACATAGCCGTGAATTGTTCATGAGCAAAGGGAGCGCCGTAACGTGTCATCTGTGCGCCTTGCCACAAGTCCATTGGCCCTGGATATCGCCACCATCGACCGCTTTCTGGCCCACAGCCATCGCCGTCGCTACCCTGCCCGCACGGACGTCTTCCGGCCGGGGGACCCCGCAGGCACCCTTTATTACGTGATCAGCGGCTCTGTTTCTATAATTGCCGAGGAAGATGACGACCGTGAGCTGGTCCTGGGCTATTTCGGCTCCGGGGAGTTCGTGGGGGAAATGGGCCTGTTCGTGGAATCGGACCGGCGCGAGGTCATCCTGCGCACCCGGACCCCGTGCGAACTGGCCGAAATCAGCTACGAGCGCCTCCACCAGCTGTTCCTGGGCCCGCTGTCCACCGATGCGCCGCGGCTGCTGTATGCCATCGGCCAGCAGATCTCCAAGCGCCTGCTCGACACCAGCCGCAAGGCCAGCCGCCTGGCGTTCCTGGACGTGACCGACCGCATCGTGCGCACCCTTCACGACCTGTCCCGCGAGCCGGAGGCCATGAGCCACCCGCAAGGCACCCAGCTGCGCGTCTCGCGCCAGGAACTGGCACGCCTGGTCGGCTGCTCGCGTGAAATGGCCGGCCGCGTGCTCAAGAAGCTGCAGAGCGACGGGCTCCTTCACGCCCGCGGCAAGACGGTCGTCCTCTACGGCACCCGATGAGCCCGGCAGACGCTGGGTGCCGGCCCGCAGCCGGCACTACCGCACCTTTCACCCGTTCAGGCTAGGCTGGGCGGATGGAGCCTGGCAGCGAATTCTATTGGTTCATCCTGATCGGCCTCGGCGCGCAGCTGGTCGACGGCGCCCTGGGCATGGCCTTCGGGCTGGTGTCCTCGTCGGTCCTGCTCAGCATGGGCCTGCCACCGGCTGCGGTCAGCGCCAGCATCCATACCGCCGAAGTCTTCACCACCGGGGCCTCCGGGGTCTCCCACCTGGTGGCAGGCAACGTGGATCGCCGGCTGTTCCTGCGCCTGGCGCTGCCCGGTGCGGTCGGCGGCGTGCTCGGTGCCTATGTGCTGACCCAGCTCCCCGGAGACGTGATCCGCCCGTTCATCTATGCCTACCTGCTGGTGTTGGCGATCTTCATCCTGCTGCGCGCAGCCGGGCGGCTGATGCCGACACGGGAGGTCAAGCGCGTGCCGGTGCTGGGCTTTGTGGCCGGCCTGCTGGATGCCAGCGGCGGCGGCGGCTGGGGGCCGGTGGCCACCTCCACCCTGCTGGCCCGCGGGGGCCAGGCCCGCACCACGATCGGAACGGTCAACGCGGCCGAGTTCGTGGTCACCCTGGCGGTGTCGATCACCTTCCTGCTCTCGATGGGCCTGCAGTACCTGAACATCGTCGCCGGCCTGCTGGTCGGCGGCATGATGGCCGCGCCAGTCGCGGCGCTGCTGGTGAAGAAGGTCAAGGAGCGCTGGGTGCTGGTGGCGGTGGGCGTGCTGGTGCTGGCGATCAGCCTGTTCCAGATCGGCCACGCCGTGCACGGGTGGCTGGGAGCGTAAGCGACCGACGCAGCACGGGCAGGTGTCGACCGTTGGTCGATGCGCCCTACCGGTCGCCGCCGCGGTCCTCGCAGCCCCAGTTGAGGATCGGCGTGCCGGGCTTGAGCACCTGGCGGAAATACGCCACGCGCGACACCTTCGGATTGACCACCACCGGCGCCTTGGCCGCCAGCAGCAGCGGCAGGTCGGCGGTGCTGTCCGAGTAGGCGATGTCGATGTCGCCATAGCCGCGCTCGCGCAGCATGCGCATCTTCTCTTCGTTGTGGCAGTGGCGGGTGGCACCTACCGCGCCCAGGCGCGGCCCGACTTCGCTGCCGATCACCGGCACGCCCTGGTGGGCGACGAAGGCCAGGATCGCGCGCGCCAGTTCCGGTGGGGCGCCGGTGGCCACCACCACGCGATCGCCATTGGCACGGTGCCGGGCGAACACGTCCAGCGCCTTCGGCAGCAGCTTGGCGCGCAGTTCGGGCTCATGCTTGAGCACGTAGGCGTCGATCACGCGGTTGAATTCGCGCGCGCGGTGCAGGCCGAACGTGGCGATCCACACATACACCGAGATGCCGGCGCGCCGGGTCGGCAGCATCGCCACCAGCGGCCCGGCGATCGGCGTGACCAGCAGCGCGGCCAGCAGCCGCAGCGGGTTGCGCTTGATCAGCGAGGCGAACAGGTGGCTGCCCGAATCGCCGTCGTACAGGGTGTGATCGAAATCGAAGACCACCAGCGGGGCGTCGTCGCGCGGCGTTGGGTAGATCGCAGTCATGCGCTGAAGAATAGCTGACGCAGGCCCTCGCCGGGCTCTTCGACGCGCATGAAGGCTTCGCCGACCAGGAAGGCGTGGATACCCGCCTCGCGCATCACCCGCACGTCATCCGTGCCGAGAATGCCGCTCTCGGTGACCAGCAGGCGGTCGCGCGGCACGGCCTGGCGCATGTCCAGGGTGGTCTGCAGCGACACCTCGAAGGTGCGCAGATTGCGGTTGTTGATGCCCACCAGCGGCACCGGCACCTGGAGGGCGCGCTCGAGTTCATCGATGTCGTGCACTTCAACCAGCACATCCATGCCCAGCTGCATGGCCAGGTCGGACAGCTCGGCCAGCTGGCGGTCGTCCAGCGCGGCCACGATCAGCAGGATGCAGTCGGCGCCGAGCACGCGCGCCTCGTACACCTGGTAGGGGTCGATCACGAAGTCCTTGCGCAGCACCGGCAGCGTGCAGGCCTCACGGGCCTGCTGCAGGTAGGCGTCGGCACCCTGGAAGAAGTCCACATCGGTCAAGACCGACAGGCAGCTGGCACCGCCGAACTCGTAGCTCACCGCGATGTCGGCCGGATGGAAGTCCGGGCGGATCACGCCCTTGGACGGGCTGGCCTTCTTGACCTCGGCGATCACCGCCGGGTTGCCCGCGGCGATCGAGGCACGCAGGGCATCGGCGAAGCCGCGCACCGGCGGGGCCTGCTCAAGCCGGGCGATCAGCGCCTCCAGCGGCACCTGGGCACGGCGCGCGGCGACTTCGTCGGCCTTGCGGGCCAGGATGGTGTCGAGGATGTCGCTCTTGTCGCTCATGTCGGTCGGGGTCCTTCAGGCCGGCCATTATCGGCCAGGCGCGGGCAATGCGTGAAACAGGGAGCGAAAACGGCTCAGCCGCCGGCGCGGATGCGGTGGGTGGCCTCGACGTACTGCTGCATGCGCAGCCGCGCACTGCCATCGGCAATGACCGCCCGCGCGCGGGCCAGGCCGTCGGCGATGCTGTTGGCCACGCCGGCCACGTACAGCGCCGCACCGGCATTGAGCGCCACGATGTCCAGCGCCGGGCCCGGCTGGTTGTCCAGTACCCCGCGCAGCATCGCGATCGATTCGGCCGGGTCGGCCACCTTGAGGTTGCGGCTGGCCGACATGGCGATGCCGAAGTCTTCGGGATGGATCTCGTACTCGCGCACCTTGCCGTCGCGCAGCTCGCCCACCAGCGTGCCGGCACCGAGCGAGATCTCGTCCATGTTGTCGCGGCCCCACACCACCAGCGCGCGTTCGGCGCCGAGCTCGCGCAGGACGCGCGCCTGGATACCGACCAGATCGGGATGGAACACGCCCATCAGCACATTGGTGGCACCGACCGGATTGGTCAGCGGGCCGAGGATGTTGAAGATGGTGCGCACGCCCATTTCGCGGCGCACCGGCGCGACCACCTTCATGGCCGGGTGGTGCATCGGCGCGAACATGAAGCCGATGCCGGTATCGCTGATCGCACGGGCCACTTCTTCCGGGCGCAGTTCGATGATCGCGCCCAGCGCCTCGACCGCGTCTGCGCTGCCGGACTTGGACGACACGCTGCGGTTGCCGTGCTTGGCCACCTTGGCCCCGGCGGCGGCCACCACGAACATCGCGCAGGTGGAGATGTTGAACGTGTGCGAGCCGTCGCCGCCGGTCCCGACGATGTCGATCAGGTGGGTGCGGTCCTCGACCGGCACCGCCAGTGCCAGCTCGCGCATCACCGTGGCCGCACCGGCGATCTCACCGACGGTTTCCTTCTTGACCCGCAGGCCGGTGAGGATCGCCGCGGTCATCACCGGCGACACCTCGCCACGCATCACCTGGCGCATCAGATCGACCATTTCGTCGAAGAAGATTTCGCGGTGCTCGATGGTGCGCTGCAGGGCTTCCTGGGGGGAGAAGGTCATGGGGGGTCCTTTGCGGTGCGGGGGCGGCGCGCTCAGCGCTGCAGGAAATTCTTCAGCAGGGCGTGGCCGTGCTCGGTAAGGATGGACTCGGGGTGGAACTGCACACCTTCAACCGGGTGCTCGCGATGCCGCAGGCCCATGATTTCCTCGACCGTGCCATCCTCGTTCTCGGTCCACGCGGTCACTTCCAAGCATGCCGGCAACGTTGTCTTGTCCACCACCAGCGAGTGGTAGCGTGTGGCCTGGTAGCGGTCCGGCAGGCCGGCGAACACGCCCTTGCCTTCATGCCGGATCGGCGAGGTCTTGCCGTGCATGATGGTGCCGGCGCGGATCACATCACCGCCGTACACCTGGCCGATGCTCTGGTGGCCCAGGCAGACGCCGAGGATCGGCGTGGTCGGGCCCAGCCGGCGGATCAGTTCCAGCGACACGCCCGCCTCGTTGGGCGTGCACGGGCCGGGCGAGATCACAATGCGCTCGGGGGCAAGCGCAGCGATCTCATCGACGCTCAGCGCGTCATTGCGCACCACCTTGACCTCGGCGCCCAGCGTCTGCAGGTACTGCACGAGGTTGTAGGTGAAGCTGTCGTAGTTGTCGAGCATCAACAACATGGTCAGGGTCCGTCTTGGATGAGGAAAATGGCGTACACGTTCTCGGTGTACGTGATGGGCGCGGCGGTGAGCAGCTCGCCGCCCGACGCCGCGCGGTAGCGCGATCCGGTCACGGCTATTTTGTCCAGCGTTGTGCTTTCGCCGCCGCCGAACCCATCGCGGACGGCCGTGCCCCAGGTGCCGGCCTGCACGCCATAGGCGAAGTTCGGTGCGACGTCGGAAATGCTGTACAGGCCGGTGATCTTCGTGCCGTACGCGCCGGCCAGGCCCTTGGCCGATTCGCGCGTCTGCGCGGCGGCTTCGGCCTTCAGTTCACCCCGCAGGCGGCGTTCGCCCGAGTAGGTCGGTTCAGCGGTGCTGACCTGCACCTCGCGGCTGGCTTTCAGATCGCCGAGGAAGGCTTTCAGCGCCTGCGCATCGGCGAATTCCGCCTTCAGGTCGCGACTGGCGGCGGTGCCGTTGTACACCTCCTCATCGTTGCGATAGCGCGTGGAGGGGGCAATGCGCAGATTGGCGGCGCTCACGGTGCCCTCGATGGCACCGTGCCGGGCGAACAGCTGCAGCACGCGTTCGGCATTGGCCTGCACGCGGGCACGGGCGACATCGGTCTGCATGTCGACCGACTCCAGTTCGACCTTCACCGTGAAGCGGTCCGGCATCACCGTGCGGGTGGCGCTGCCCTTCACCAGCAGGTGCGGCTGCGAGGGGATGGTATTGGCCTGGCCCCACGCAGGGGCGACCGCGGCCAGCGTCGTCGACAACAGCAATGCGCTCAGCAGCTTCATGCGGTATTCCTTGTCTGGATGATGCAGCGGACGCCGTGGCATGCGCCACGGCAGAGGAACTCACAGGCCCTTGGCAGCCTGCGCAACGGCGCGGAACAGCGCGCGGCCCTTGTTCATGGTCTCGTCCCACTCCTTGCCCGGATCGGAGTCGTAGACGATGCCGGCGCCGGCCTGCACATGCAGGCGGCCGTCCTTGATCACGGCGGTACGGATCGCGATCGCGGTATCGGCGTCGCCGTGCCAGCCGATGTAACCGATGCTGCCGGCATACACGTTGCGCTTGATCGGCTCCAGCTCGCGGATCACTTCCAGCGCGCGGATCTTCGGCGCCCCGCTGACGGTGCCGGCCGGGAAGGTCGCTCGCAGTACGTCGGCGTAGCTCAGGCCGGGCTGCAGCTGGCCGGTGACTTCGCTGACGATGTGCATGACATGGCTGTAGCGTTCGATCACGAACTGCTCGCCCACTTCCACGGTGCCTGCCCGGGAAACGCGACCGGCATCGTTGCGGCCAAGGTCGATCAGCATCAGGTGCTCGGCACGTTCCTTCGGATCGGCCAGCAGTTCGGCTTCCAGCGCGTTGTCTTCTTCCACGGTGGCGCCACGCGGGCGCGTACCGGCAATGGGGCGCACGGTGACTTCGCCGTCCTGGAGACGGACCAGGATTTCAGGCGAGGAGCCCACCACCTGCACATCGCCGGTATCCAGGAAGTACATGTACGGCGAGGGATTGAGCGCCCGCAGCGCGCGGTACACATCCACCGGGCGCGCCTTGAACGGCACGCTCAGGCGCTGGCTCAGCACCACCTGGAAGATGTCGCCGGCGCGGATGTATTCCTTGGATTTGTCGACCGCGGCAATGAAGCCGTCGCGGGTGAAGCCGGACACGAAATCGTTCTCGTCGAGCACGTCGCGGGTGATCGGCGCGGGATAGCCCGCGCCGGGCGCGCGCAGCTTGGCCACCAGCGCATCCAGCCGGGCCTGTGCGTCGTCCCATGCGCCGGACTGGCCCGGGTCGGCGTGCACGATCAGGTACAGGCGGCCCTTGAGGTTGTCGAACACCGCCAGGTCTTCGGAATGCAGCAGCAGGATGTCCGGGGTGCCCAGCTCATCGCGGCCGCGCGGCGGTGCCAGGCGCGGTTCGATGTAGCCGATGCACTCGAAGCCGAACCAGCCGACCAGGCCACCGGTGAAGCCCGGCAGGCCCGCCAGCTTGGGCACCGAGTGGGCGCTGCGCAGCGCCTCGACCTCGGTGAACGGGTCGGCGACTTCGCGGGTTTCCACGACCTGGCCGGCCTCACTGACGGTCAGGGTGTGGCCGTGGAAGGCATACACCCGGCGCGCCGGCAGGCCGATGATGGAGTAGCGCCCGAAGCGTTCGCCGCCTTCGACCGATTCGAACAGGTAGGTATGCGGGCCGTCGGCGAGCTTCAGATAGACCGAGAGCGGCGTGTCCAGGTCGGACAGCACTTCGCGGACGACGGGGATGCGGGTGTGGCCTTCAGCGGCCTGCTGCTGGAACTGCTCGAGCGTGATCAAGACGACTTTCCTTCCGGGAAACGGCGGTGGCGGGACGGACGACGGCAACAGGCCACCATCGCCACCAGCGGCGAGCGGAAGAAAGGGAATGCGGGGTCGTCAGAATGGACACGCGGCGACTGTACCGCATTGGCGGCACCGGATGGAACCCGGCGCCGCCACGGGGGTCAGCGCCGCGACAGCAGCGGGCTGTCCAGCGGCAGGTGCAGCCGGACCCGGCACGGCACGCAGTCGATGCGGAAGCGGCGGGCACGGACCGGCTCGCCATCCAGGTTCAGGGTCAGCGGCTGGGCCGCCTCGATCTCCACCCAGGGGGCCTGGACGCGTTCGGCCACCTGCTCCAGCGCGCCACGCTTGCCGCCCGTGACCAGCGCGGTGAAGGTGGACGCGACTTCGCCGCTGAGCTCGGGAATCAGGGTGAGGTCCAGCAGGCCATCGTCGATGTGCGCGTCCGGACACAGCACCTGCCCGCCCCCGGCCTGGCGACCGTTGCCGACCCCCAGCGCAATGAAGCCCCCTTCCCAGTCGAAGCCGGGCGCGCGGACCCGCGCCTGGATCGGCTCGATGCGGCCCAGCCGCGAAATGCCGGTGACCAGGTACGCCAGGCCGCCCAGCATCTTCTTCAGGCCCTCGTCGGTATCCACGGTGACCTCGGTACCGAAGCCGCCACTGGCCACGTTGGCGCACCACCAGCGCTCGCCGTCGGCGTCGATGCGCAACAGGTCCACCGGGCGCGGCGGCTCATGCTCGATCAGGGCCAGCGCCTGTTCGGGGTCGTCGGGAATCTCCGCCGCGGTGGCGAAGTCATTGGCGGTGCCCAGCGGCACCAGACCCAGCGACGGCAGCGCATCGGCATCCTCGTCCCGGTGCGCCAGCGTTTCGGCCACTTCACTGAGCGTGCCATCGCCGCCGGCGGCAATGATGGTGTCCACGCCGTGCGCGATCGCCTCGGCCACATAGCGCTCGGCATCGCCCTCTTCCCAGGTCACCCGCACTTCCAGCGTGGCCCCGCGCTCACGCAGCGCGTGCACCGCCTCGCGCAGCTCGGCATTGCCGGTGGACTTGCCGTTCAGGATCAGACGCCATCGCTTGCCACGCATGCAGCACTTCCACGGATCAGGGAGGCGCAGGCTAGCAGTGCGCTGTGTCGGGGGCGGTGAACGCCGCGATCACGCGTGGGAAAGCGGCCCCACGGGGCCACCCTGTGTCGACGAAACCGGACACCGTCGATTCAGCCGCCTGGGTTTTCCGGCGCATGCTCTTTGCCGACGGTGACGGATTTGTAGTGGTACTCGACCAGTATCCACGCGCCGTTGTGGAAGGTGTAGCCCCAGGTTTCGGTATTTCCTGCTGCGTCCCGGGAGGTCACCGTCATCTCGTCGCCCTGGTTGCCGCCGGTCGGCAGGGGCGTGGGCGGGCCTGCGCTGGGCGCGCGCGCGACGCTCGATCCGGTCAAGCCTGCTCGTGTCGTGAGCACCTGGACCGTGCCGCGCCGGGACACCGGCGCGTAGGCCGGCGAGCGTGCCGCGATCCATTCGAGCCAGGATGCCGCGTCAACCGACCCCGCCGGATAGGTCGTTTTCGTGGTGATGCTGACAGGGTGGTCAGCGCGTTGCGCCAATACGGCAACCGGTGCCGTGGCAAGCACCCCTCCTAGTACCACAGATACCATCGCAGTCCGAAGCGTCACGTTGATCTCCTTGTGTGGCAGTGAAGCAAACGGCGGACGTTCGCCGGTCGCCTCTCCCTTGTAGCAGCCCGTCAGGCCGTCTTCTGAAGCCCGTTGATTGCTTTTCTCGATAGTGCGACGTCGCTGCTGAAATGGCACAGGGCGCGCCCCTTTCACACGAGTACCCGCGAACCGCAGCGGGGACGTGTGGACGTGCCTCGATGCGCTGCACGCCGCGTGGATGCACGCAGTTGCCGGTGCATGCATGGCCTGCGTGGCCCAGCACGGCGCGGGCGAGTGGCGCTGTCGCTTTCGACATAGACGCCGCGGTACAGGATTCTGCGTCGTCTGCACGCAGCGGGGAATGCGTCATCAAAGCGTCATCGCGCGCCCGGAGAATGGAAGGCCATAGCAGGGACGACGGATGGAGGCAGGATCAGCCTCCGAATATTCCCAGGGCCGCATCCGAGAGGGTGCGGTCTTTTTTTTGCATCAGCCGGCGGCAAATTTCCGCAACGCGTCGCCTTCCATGCGGTACACCGTCCACTCGCTCTGCGGTTTCGCACCGGCGGCTTCATAGAACCTGATCGCCGGTTCATTCCAGTCCAGCACCGACCATTCGAAACGGCCACAGCCATCGGCAACCGCGATACGCGCGATGTGCTGCAGCAGCGCCTTGCCGGCACCGCTGCCGCGCTGCTGCGGGCTGACGTACAGGTCTTCCAGGTAGATGCCGTTGCGGCCCAGCCAGGTGGAGTAGTTGTAGAAGTACACGGCGTAGCCGATGGCCTCGCCACCGGCCTCGCAGATCAGCGCGTGCGCCGTGGCATCGGCGCCGAACAGGCTGGCGCGGATGCCGGCTTCGTCGGTCTGCACCGACGACTCGGCCTTCTCATAGATCGCCAGCTCGCGGATGAAGCGCAGGATCAGCGCTGCATCGTCGGCGGTGGCCACGCGGATGGTCACAGTGGCCACCGGCATGGCTCAGCCCCTGGCCTGGGCGACGTTGTGGCGCATCTGCGCGATCACGTCCTGGTAGCTGGAGGTGGCGTTGAAGATCGCCGAGCCGGCCACGAAGGCATCGGCACCGGCGGCGGCGATCGCGCCGATGTTGTCAGCTTTGACGCCGCCGTCGATCTCCAGGCGCACGTCGCGGCCGCTGGCATCGATCTTCTGGCGCACGACGCGCAGCTTGTCCAGCGCCGAGGGAATGAACGCCTGGCCGCCGAAGCCCGGGTTGACCGACATCAGCAGCACCAGGTCCAGCTCGTCCAGCACCCAGTCCAGGATGTCCACCGGGGTGGCCGGGTTGAGCACGATGCCCGGCTTGCAGCCCAGCGAACGGATCAGCTGGATGGTGCGGTGGACGTGGCGGGAGGCCTCCGGGTGGAAGCTGATGTAGGTGGCACCGGCCTCGGCGAAGTCCGGAATGATGCGGTCCACCGGCTCCACCATCAGGTGCACGTCGATCGGCGCGGTGACGCCGTGCTTGCGCAGCGCCTGGCAGACCATCGGGCCGATGGTCAGGTTGGGCACGTAATGGTTGTCCATCACATCGAAATGCACCCAGTCCGCACCGGCGGCGAGCACGTTGTCCACTTCCTCGCCCAGGCGGGCGAAGTTCGCGGACAGGATGGAGGGGGCGATGATGCAGTTGGACATGGCCGGGGCCTTCAGGACGTGGACGGGGAGGCGCCGCGCGGGGTCAGCGCTTGCGCAGGGTCTTGATGCGGTCGTAGGCGGCGTTGAGCAGGCGCGACTTGCGCTCGGCCTGCTGGCGCAGCTCCGGGGCGGCGCCGACGACCTTGTCGGGGTGGTACTGGGAGATCAGCCGGCGGTAGGCCAGATCGACCTCGGCGTCGGTCGCCTCGGAGGTCAGCCCCAGCTCCCGGTAGGGGTTCTCCCTGTTCAGGCGGAACCAGTCGGCGTCGAAGGCATGCCCGATCAACAGGCCGACCACGGCCCCGAACAGCGGATTGGGCCTGAAAAGCAGGGCGCCAGCGATGAATCCGAGCAGTTTTCCGTACCAGCGCATGGTCGTAAGGGCGGCCGGGTCGACAAAGGAGCCTCATTTTACGTCACAGCGGGCCCAACCCGCTTTACACTAGGCCGCCCGCTGTCTGTGCGGGCCCTCCGGGTCCCCTGGACAGCTGTCTTGACGAAGCCTCAGGAGTGCCCGTGCCGACCACGTTGTTGCAATCCGATCTCCCCGGCCTGCCCTTGCGCCATCGCGGCAAGGTGCGTGATGTTTTCGACATTCCGCGCGACCGGCTGCCCGCCGGCACTCCGCCGGGGGACTACCTGCTGATGGTCGCTACCGACCGTCTGTCGGCCTTCGACGTGGTGCTGCCCGATCCGATTCCCGGCAAGGGCGAAATGCTCTGCCAGGTGTCGAACTTCTGGTTCGCCAAGACCGCGCACCTGATGCCCAACCACCTGACCGGCATCGACGTGGCCAGCGTGCTGCCCGAGGGCGTTGACCCGGCGCTGTACGCCAAGCGCGCAGTGGTGACCCGCAAGCTGAAGCCGGTGCCGGTGGAAGCGATTGCCCGCGGCTACCTGATCGGCAGCGGCTGGAAGGACTACCAGCGCACCGGCAAGATCAGCGGCATCGATCTGCCCGACGGCCTGCGCCAGGCCGAACAGCTGCCCGAGCCGATCTTCACCCCCTCGACCAAGGCCGCCGTGGGCGACCATGACGAGAACATCGATTTCGATGCGATGGTGAAGGCGGTCGGTGCGGACCTGGCCGAGCGCGTGCGCGACGCCACCCTGCGCATCTACAAGTTCGCCGCCGACTACGCGCGCGAGCGCGGCATCATCCTGGCCGATACCAAGTTCGAGTTCGGGACCGATGCCGATGGCCGCCTCTACATCATGGACGAGATGCTGACGCCGGATTCCTCGCGTTACTGGCCGGCCGACGAGTACGAGGTGGGCACCAGCCCACCGAGCTACGACAAGCAGTTCGTACGCGATTACCTGGAAACGCTGGACTGGGGCAAGACCGCTCCGGGCCCGAGCATCCCGGCGGAGATCATCGAGCGCACCCGCGCCAAGTACGCCGAGGCGCTGCAGCGCCTGGCCGGCATCTCGGTCGATTGATGCATGTCCCCCGTCGCCGCAACGGCGACGGGGGACGTCGACCGTGGGTGGGCGGGGACACGCGACGCCGCGATGGGCGGGCTCCGGGAGTATCCTGTGCCCACTCCGGAGGCTCAATGTCCACGACGACCCAGCTTGAGCGGCCCATCGACCGCTACTTCGCCAGCTATTCCGACGACCACCGCAATGCGATCAACCAGCGCATCCATGTGATCGCGGTGCCGGCGATCATGTGGTCGGTGATCGCGCTGCTGTGGTGCCTGCCGCCGTTGATCACCTGGTTCCAGTACGGGATCTGGGCCGGTCTGGCGATGTTCGCCGCGTGGGCCTACTACAACCGTCTGTCACGCCGGCTCGGCTACGGGATGCTCGCCCTGTTCTTCGTCAGCGGCTGCCTGTGCCGGCTGCTGGAAGCCGAAATCGGCCTGCGTGGCCTGTTCTGGCTGGGCCTGGGCGTATTCGCCGTGGCCTGGGTGGCGCAGTTCATCGGCCACAAATTCGAGGGCCGCAAGCCCAGCTTCCTCACCGATCTGGTCTACCTGTTGATCGGCCCGGCCTGGGTGATGGCCAAGGTCTACCGTCGCCTGGACTGGCGCTTCTGAACGCACTTTCCTGAACGACGCGACAGGCTCACCGGCGGTCCACGCGCCGGCGTCCAGCATCCCCATCAGGCCCCCATCCGGGTACGCTGGCGTTCAGCTCCGTGACCGTCCGCCTTCTTCCGCAGGCCCTGCCATTGCTGGCCGGAACCCGCTCGGCACCCCCTGCGACCGGCCACGTTCGGCAAAGCCGCTCCATCGGTTCCATACGGCCCGCGACGCTCCCGGATGGACCCACTGACGAGGCTGAAAAAATGAATCAGCGCACGTTACATGCAGTTCGATGCGTATTCGGGAGTATCGGCGACAATTGCCTGCCTGTTAGACTGAACGACCTGCTCGTGAATCCCGCATTCCCTGCATGAATCCCAGTCTGCTCCTGCTGCTCGCCCTGCCCTTCCTGATGGCCGTGGCGGTCGCTTCATTCCGACGCACCTCCCGCTCCACGGCCGCCTGGTTGGCCGCGGCCGCTCCATTGGGTGGGTTGGCGCTGCTGGCCACCCTGACCCCCGACATCCTGGGCGGCGGGGTCGTCCGCAGTTTCGGGCAGTGGCTGCCGCAGATCGGGCTGGCATTCTCGCTGCGGCTGGACGGCCTGGCGTGGATGTTCGCCGGCCTGGTCCTGGCCATCGGCGCACTGGTGGTGATGTACGCCCACTACTACCTCAGCGCCCGCGACAGCGCCCACCGCTTCTACTGCTACCTGCTGCTGTTCATGGGCGCCATGCTGGGCATGGTGCTGTCGGGCAACCTGCTGCTGCTGATGGTGTTCTGGGAAATGACCAGCATCAGCTCGTTCCTGCTGATCGGCTTCTGGTCGCACCGCCAGGATGCCCGCGAGGGCGCGCGGATGGCGCTGGTGGTGACCGGCGGCGGCGGCCTGGCCCTGCTCGGCGGCGTGCTGCTGATCGGCCGCATCGTGGGCAGCTTCGAGCTGGACGCGGTGCTGGCCGCCGGCGATGCGATCCGCGCCAGTGCGCTGTATCCCTACGCCCTGTTCCTGGTGCTGGCGGGCATCTTCACCAAGAGCGCGCAGTTCCCGTTCCACTTCTGGCTGCCGCACGCGATGGCCGCACCGACGCCGGTGTCGGCCTACCTGCACTCGGCCACGATGGTCAAAGCCGGCGTGTTCCTGCTGGCACGGCTGCACCCGGCCCTGTCCGGCACCGACCTGTTCTTCTATACGGTCAGCGGCATCGGCGCGATCACCCTGCTGATCGGCGCGTGGAATGCGATCTTCCAGCACGACCTGAAGGGCCTGCTGGCCTACTCGACGATCTCCCACCTGGGCCTGATCACGATGCTGTTCGGGCTCTCCGCCCCGATGGCGGTGGTCGCCGGCGTGTTCCACATCCTCAACCACGCCACCTTCAAGGCCTCGCTGTTCATGGCTGCCGGCATCATCGACCACGAAACCGGCACGCGCGACATGCGCAAGCTCGGTGGGCTGCGTCGGCTGATGCCCTTCACCAGCGCGCTGGCGATCATCGCCTCGCTGGCAATGGCCGGCATTCCGCTGCTCAACGGCTTCCTGTCCAAGGAAATGCTGTTCGCCGAAGCGCTGACCACGGAGGGGCCGGAAGCGATGCGCATCGCCATGTCGGTCGCCGCCCTGCTGGCCGGCGTGTTCGGCGTGGCCTACAGCCTGCGCTTCGTGCACGACACCTTCTTCGGCAAGGGCCCGCACGATCTGGACCGCGTGCCGCACGAGCCGCCGCGCTGGATGAAGGTGCCTGTGGAGATTCTGGTGGTGGTGTGTGTGGCGGTCGGCGTCGCCCCCGCCATCACCATCGCACCGGTGCTGCATGCCGCCGCCTCGTCCATCCTCGGCCCGGCGATGCCGGCTTACAGCCTGTCGGTATGGCACGGCTTCAATCTGCCGCTGGCGATGAGCGCGGTTGGCGTGCTGGGCGGCATTGCCCTGTATTTCGGCCTGCGCCGCCTGATCAATCTGCATGCGGTGGTCACCCGCGCCACCGGCCGCAATCTGTTCCACAAACAGCTGGACCTGGTGTTCGGCTTCGCCCATCGGCTGACCCAGGCACTGGCCAACGGCAGCCTGCAGCGCATGCTGCTGGGGCTGGTGGTGGTGGCGATCATCGTCGCGGCGGCCCCGTTCGTGGCCACGCCGGTCTCGCCCAACTGGCCCTCGCCGCAGCCGCTGCCGCTGCTCGGCTGGGGGCTGTGGCTGGTGATGATGGCCTGCGCGTTCGGCGCGTTGTCCAAGTACCGCCAGCGCCTGCTGGCGGTGCTGCTGCTGGGTGGCGTGGGCCTGATCGTGTCGCTCACCTTCGTGTTCCTGTCCGCCCCCGACCTGGCCCTGACCCAGCTGCTGGTGGAGATGGTCACGCTGGTGCTGATGCTGCTGGGCATGAACTACCTGCCGGCGCAGTCGCCACGGGAGCGCTCGCGCTGGCGCAAGGGTCGAGACGTGCTGATCGCGGTGCTCGGTGGCGGCGGCCTGGCGGCGCTGGCCTATACGGCGATGACCCTGCCGCCCAATACGATGGCCGGCGAGCTGCTCGCCCGCGCTCTGCCGGAAGCGTACGGCCAGAATGTGGTCAACGTGATCCTGGTGGACTTCCGCGGTTTCGATACCTTCGGCGAGATCACCGTGTTCGGCATCGCTGCGCTGGTGGTGCACGCGATGCTGCGGCGTTCGCGGATGGCCCCGGAGCAGATCATGCCCGGGCCGCCGATGAAACTGCCGGTGCCGGCCGATCTGGCCCAGATCATGTTCCCGCTGACCATGACCGTCTCAATCTTCCTGTTCCTGCGCGGCCACAACGCGCCGGGGGGCGGCTTCATCGCCGGCCTGGTGCTGGCCGTGCCGCTGCTGATCCAGTACGTGATCCAGGGCACCGCGTCGGTGGAATCGCGCTTCGGCTTCGACTACATCCGCTGCATCGGTGCCGGCCTGCTGATCGCCATCATCAGCGGCAGCGCATCGATGCTGTTCGGCGTGCCGTTCCTGACCAGCGGCCACCTGGACCTGCACCTCCCGCTGATCGGCGAGGTGCCGCTGGCCAGCGCGATCGGGTTCGATACCGGCGTGTACCTGGTGGTGTTCGGCGGGGCGATGCTGATGCTGTCGATGATGGGCACCATCAAGCCGTCACGCACCCGCAGCGCCCGCAAGGGCGAGATCGATCCCAACCGTCGTTCGGCAAAAACCGGGGAGATGCACTGATGGAACTGGCCCTGGCAAGCGCGATCGGTGTGTTGGCCGCGATCGGCATTTACCTGCTGCTGCGTGCGCGCAGCTTCGACGTCATCCTCGGCATGACCTTCCTCTCCTACGCCACCAACCTGCTGATCTTCGCCGGTGGACGCCTGGTCACGGGCAAGGCGCCGGTGCTGCGCGAGGGCATCGACAGCGATCTGGGCAACTACACCGATCCGCTGCCGCAGGCGCTGGTGTTGACCGCGATCGTGATCGCCTTCGCGATGACCGCCGTCAGCATCGTGCTGGCCATGCGCAGCCGCAGCGACAACCATAGCGACCACGTCGATGCGCACGAAGACGACGCCGACAGCGGGCCGACCGATACCGCGTCTGGCCGGGAGGGTGACGCATGAACCATGCGGTGATCCTGCCGATCCTGATTCCCCTGTTCGGCGCGGCCTGCTCGCTGTTCGTGGAGCACCGCCGCTTCGGGCCCAAGGTCCAGCGCAGCGTGGCATGGATCACGCTGACGGCACTGGCAGCGGCGGTCGCACTGCTGTTCGCACAGACCGCCGATGGCAGCATCGCGGTGTACCTGCTCGGCGACTGGCCCTCACGGCTGGGTATCGCGCTGGTCGCCGACCGCCTGTCGGCGTGGATGCTGGTCACCACACTGCTGCTGGCCATTCCCTGCCTGATGCACGCCTGCTCGGGCTGGGACCGTCGCGCGCCGCACTTCCACGCGCTGTTCCAGTTCCAGCTGGTCGGCCTCAACGGCGCCTTCCTGACCGGCGACATCTTCAATCTGTTCGTGTTTTTCGAGGTGATGCTGATCGCCTCGTACGGCCTGCTGCTCAGTGGCGGGCGCGGCCTGCGCATGCGCATCGGCCTGCACTATGTGGTGTTCAACGTCACCGCCTCGACCCTGTTCCTGATCGCGCTGGGCCTGCTGTACGCCTCGCTCGGCTCGCTCAACATGGCCGAGCTGTCCCAGCGCATCGCCGAGGTGCCCCCTTCGCACCTGCTGCTGGTCAAGGCCACGATGGGCCTGCTGCTGCTGGTGTTCTGCAGCAAGGCCGCACTGATGCCGCTGTACCTGTGGCTGCCCGAGGCCTATGCGCGCGCGCCGGCCGCAGTGGCGGCGCTGTTTGCGATCATGACCAAGGTTGGGCTGTATGCGGTGCTGCGGGTGAGCACGCTGTGGTTCGGCGACGATGCCGGCGCGATGGCCGGCTACGGCAGCGACTGGCTGCTGTGGGCCGGCGTGGCCACCCTGGTCCTCGGCGGACTGGGCGTGATGGCAGCGGCACGGTTGCGGGTGCTGGTCTCCTACCTGGTGGTGGTGTCGGCGGCCACGCTGTTCATCGCCTTCGCCGTGCGCACCCCGCAGGTGCTGTCGGCCGGGTTGTACTACCTGCCGCACAGCACCTTCGTCGCCGCAGCACTGTTCCTGGTGGCGGACCTGATCCGACGCCGTCGAGGCGGCGCCAGCGACCGCAAGGAGATCATCGCGCCAATGCCGGGCAAGCAGACCCCGGCGGTGCTGTTCCTGATCGGCGCGGTGGCCGTGGCCGGCCTGCCGCCACTGTCCGGCTTCCTGGCCAAGGCCGCGCTGCTGGCCGGCATGCCCCCCGCCTACACCGGCGTGGTGTGGACGGCAGTGCTGGGCAGCAGCCTGATGGTGATCGTCGGTCTGACCCGCGCCGGTATCCGCCTGTTCTGGCGCGTGCCGGCAGCCGAGGACGGCGCGCCGCCCGCGCGCAAGGCGCCCACCCGTACCGTCGAACTCATCGCCGCGGCCCTGCTGTTGAGCTACGGCATCGCGATGAGCCTGTTCGCCGGCCCGCTGATGCAGCACACCGACGCGATGGCGACCCAACTGCTTCAGCCGCAGGAGTATGTGAACGGCCTGCGCGCGACCCCGCCGGAGATCCGCCAGCCATGAGCGCCCGTCCTTCGCTGTACAAGCGCGTGCTGCCCTCGCCCTCGCTGAGCATGATGGTGGTGGCGTTCTGGCTGCTGATGTCCGACAGCTTCACCGTGGGCCAGTTCGTGCTCGGCATGTTCCTGGGTCTGGTGGTGCCGCTGTTCGCGGCGCGGCTGGACCGCGAGTTCGCCCGCATCGGGTCGCTGCGGCCGCTGCCAAAGCTGGTGATGGTGACCCTGTGGGACATCCTGGTCTCCAACATCCGCGTGGCGATCCAGGTGCTGGGGCCGGAGCGACGCATCCACCCCGGCTTCATCTGGCTGCCGCTGGACATCGCCAACATCCACGGCATCGCCGCGCTGACCAGCATGATCACGCTGACTCCCGGCACCGTCTCGGCCGCGCTGTCGGACGACCGCCGCTACCTGCTGGTGCATGTACTGCACCTGGACGACCCGGACGCGCTGATCCGGCAGATCAAGACCCGCTACGAAGCCCCGCTGATGGAGATTTTCCCATGACCGGATACATGTTCATCCAGACCACGATGGTGGTGTGCATGCACGTGGTCGGCGTGGCCATGCTGCTGGCCACCTGGCGCCTGCTGCGCGGCCCGACCGTGCCTGATCGCATCCTCGCGCTGGACACCCTGTCGGTGACGGCGATCGCCGAGCTGATGCTGTTCGGCATGTACCTCAATTCGGCGGTGTACTTCGAAGCGGCGCTGATCATTGCCATGCTCGGGTTCGGCAGCACGGTGGTGCTGAGCAAGTTCGTGCTGCGCCGGGACATCGTCGAATGATCACCTTCATCCAGATCGTGCTGTCGCTCCTGCTGCTGTTCGGCTGCTTCTTCATCCTGGTCGGCGCGCTGGGCCTGGTGAAACTGTCGAGTTTCTTCAAGCGTCTGCATGCCCCCACCAAGGCCAGCACGCTGGGCGTGGGCTGCGTGCTGGTCGGTTCGGTGTGTTACCACATCTTCCTTGGCGAAGACCCGCAGCCGCGCGAGCTGCTGATCACCGTGTTCCTGTTCATCACCGCGCCGATCAGCGCGCACATGATGGCCAAGGCCGCGTTGTCGCTGATGATGGAAAAGCGCCCCACCCTCCCGGGCGATGAAACGGCCAAGGAAGAAGCGCTGCCGCCGCCGGAACCACGCCGCGACGAGACCCCCTGACACCGCAGTGAAAGGGCCGTGGCCGCGCGCTGTCAGCCCGCGGTGGCCAGGGCCAGCTCCAACGCGACCCAGCCCAGGAACGCCACCAGCAGCACGCCGCCTTCGCGGCGGCTGATGGTCAGGTCGCCGCGCAGCATCGGGTACAGCACCAGCACGAAGGCGATCGCCGCCGGCAGCTCCAGCTTCACGAACGACTCGGGCAGTGCCAGTGGTCGCAGCGCGGCCATGCCGCCCACCACCACCAGCAGGTTGAACAGGCTCGAGCCGATGACGTGGCCCAGCACCATGTCGCCCTGCCCGCGGCGCGCGGCCGCAATGGCGGCGGCAACTTCCGGCAGCGCGGTGCCGATGGCGACCGGCAGCAGGCCAACCAGCAACGGCGACCAGCCCAGGCCCGCGCCGAACACCGGCGCCGCCTGCACGATCCAGCGCGCGCCGTAGTACAGGCAGACCACCGCGAACACCACGCGCAGCACGTTGAGAAACAGGCCGGTACGGGTCATCGCGTAGCCGGCAATCGCCTCGCGGACAGGCTCGGACTCGTGCGGCGCGCGGCGCAGCACAAATACCAGCACCGCCACGAAGCCCAGCAGCAGCACCGCGCCTTCCCAGCGTGCGATCACGCCATCCAGCCCGAACACGATCAGGGCCAGGCTGGAGACCGCCAGCAGCACCAGCAGCGGCGAGAGCAGCCGTGCACGCACCAGCAGCGGCGCCGCGAGGGCGGCCATGCCCAGGGTCAGGCCGACGTTGACGATGTTGCTGCCCACGGCGTTGCCCAGCGCCAGCGCCTCGGCACCGACCACGAACGCGCGTGCGTTGACCACCAGTTCGGGCAGCGAGGTGCCGAAGGCGACCAGCAGCAACCCGGCCACGAACGGCGAGGCGCCGAAGCGCTGCGCCAGCCCGGAGGCCGCCTTGACGATCGAATCGCCGCCCAGCGCGAGCAGCACCAGACCCAGTACGAACCATGTGGCAGCAGCGATCATCGGTAAATCCCCCGGTGGCAGGCGTGGGCCGATTCTAGAGCCACGGCGGGCCTACAGGCAGCCTTCCACGTAATCGACCTGCGGCGGCAGCCCCACCCGCCAGTCGGTGACGGTGCCGTTGCGGTCGATTTCGAAGTTGATCAGCGCGCCGCCCTCGGTGGCCGGGCGCACGCGCAGGTTGTGGCCCTGCTCGTCGTACTTGTGCGGGGTGACGTCGCCGCGGTCCGGATAGAGCGTCTGCAACTCGCCCAGCGACATCCCGACTTTGCCACCCCCCGGAGCGACGATACGGTCGTTGTGCACGTCGTAGCGGACCAGGCGCCGGCCCTCGATCATGAACACCACGTCGTCGGCCTGCGCGCCCTGTGGCCGCAGCGAGTGGCAGTAGTCATCGGGGACCGCGCCGTCCAGGGGTTCCTTCCAGGCCGTACGCACCTGGTCCAGCGTGCTGTCCAGGCTCACCGGGCCGTAGCCGTCAAGGCGCGCCGGCCCGGCCGCGGGGGCAGGCACGGCCGCCGGTGCAGCGATGGGGCTGGTGGGGGTGGAATCCGCGGTTCGCCCGCAGGCCCCCACGGCCAGTACCAGGCCCAGGGCCAGAACGCTTCCCAGCTGCTTCATGCGGTGTCCTCCGGTCGATGTCGGGCAGCCTAGCGCGATCGCCGTGCAGTGGCTGCATGCGGGCGCAGGGCTGTCATCGCCGTTTCACCTGCCGCGTTCAGGCTCGGCCTGCACCGCATCGACCCCCTCGCCCATGCAACCGCGCAAGACCGACCTCGCCCGCACCGCCCTGCAGGCCCACCGTGCGCCCCTGGACATGCGCCAGCGCCGCCTGCTGATCCTGTGCGACGGCCAGCGCGACCTGCCGCAGCTGACCGCCCTGGTCGGCGCAGAGGCAGCGGCGATGGTGATCCAGCTGATCCAGGCCGGGTACCTGGTCTCCACACCTGCGGTGGCTGCACCGGTGCCGGCTTCCACCAACGCCGCGCCGCGCGGCACCGGGGCGGCAGCCCCGGTCGAGCGCCGTCGCTCGCTGGTGGCCGCGCGCATCTATCTGCTAGGCATTCTGGAACTGCAGCGTCATCCACGCGCGGCAGCGCTGTTCCACGCCCTGCAGCAGGCACGCAGCGATGAAGGCGTGATCGAGGGGCTGCACGGCGCTCTTCAGGCGCTACCGGCACTGACCTCGCCCGGCTACGCCGAACGGGTGCGGCAGCGCCTGCTGGAAGTACTGCCGGCGGCGCACGCGGGCGGCTTCGAGCACAGTCTGGCGTAACCCCGCGATGCCGTCGCGGAAGGCGAGAAACGCTAGGAACGCATGACCGTCGCCTGCGCGGCGCGGGCTTCATTGGGCCTCCACGCCGTACACCGGCGTGGAGGCGCGTGCGGTTACTGCCGGGGGAAGTTGGCCTTCAACCCCTGCCAGCAGTGCTGATAGTCGCGCTGCCGGTGCGCAGCGTCCATTGCCTGCGCGGTGGGGCGGATCACCCCACGGGTCTCGAACATGAAGGCCATCGTGTCCTTGATCACGTCCGGCCTGCTCAGGTCCGCTGCCGAGGCCTTGTCGAAGGTGGCCGCATCCGGGCCGTGGCCGCTCATGCAGTTGTGCAGCGATGCACCACCCGGCACGAAGCCTTCGGCCTTGGCATCGTAGGCACCGTGGATCAGGCCCATGAATTCACTGGCGATGTTGCGGTGGAACCACGGCGGGCGGAAGGTGTCCTGGGCCACCAGCCAGCGCGGCGGAAAGATCGCGAAGTCCATGTTGCTGGTCCCGGGCGTGTCGCTGGGCGAATGCAGCACCAGGAAGATCGACGGGTCCGGATGGTCATGGCTGATCGAACCGATCGTGTTGAAGCGGCGCAGGTCGTAGCGGTACGGGGCGTAGTTGCCGTGCCAGGCGACCACATCCAGCGGCGAATGATCGATGTCCGCGCGCCACAGCTGTCCGCCGAACTTGGCGATCAGCTCGAACGCCCCGTCGATGTCTTCAAAGGCGGCATGCGGAGTTTCAAAATCGCGCGGGTTGGCCAGGCCGTTGGAACCGATCGGCCCCAGGTCGGGCAGCTTCAGCAGCGCGCCGAAGTTCTCGCAGATATAGCCGCGTGCCTGCCCGTCGGGCAGCTCGACCCGGAAGCGGACGCCGCGCGGCATCACCGCGATCTGCTGCGGCTCGATCTCGATCACGCCCAGTTCGGTGAGCAGGCGCAGGCTGCCGAGCTCCGGCACGATCAGCAGCTCGCCGTCGGCGTTGTAGAAGTAGCGGCCCTGCATGTCCGCATTGGCCGCGTACAGGTGGATGCCCACGCCGTGATGCGCATCCGGCGCGCCGTTGCCCCCCATCGTGTACAGGCCGTCGATGAAGTCGGTGGGCGTGGTCGGCAGCGGCAGCGGGTTCCAGCGCAGCTGGTTGGGCGAGACCGCACCGTGGGCGAAGTCGCTGTGCAGATGCGGCTGTGCGTAGGCGGTGAACTCGCCGTGGGTCACCGCCGGGCGGATCCGGTAGACCCAGCTGCGACGGTTGCTGCCACGGGGCGCGGTAAAGGCCGTACCGGACAACTGCTCGGCATACAGGCCGTGCGCAACCCGCTGCGGCGAGTTGCGCCCGACCGGCAAGGCGCCGGGTACCGCTTCGCTGGCGAACTCGTTGCCGAAGCCGGTCTGGTAGCCGCGTGATGCGATGGAGGTGAACATGGTCGGGCTCTCATGGTGCCGGGCGGCTCCCGGCGGTATGTTCATTCGTGCACGTCGGCAGCCCGGCGCGTTGCGACGCGCTCGGCTGCCCGGTGCGGCGGCGGTGGGGCGACCGGGTCGCCCCGTGCCACGTTACAGTACGCCGCGCTTCATCTGGTCGCGCTCGATGCTCTCGAACAGCGCGGTGAAGTTGCCTTCGCCGAAGCCTTCGTTGCCCTTGCGCTGGATGATCTCGAAGAAGATCGGACCGATGCAGTTGGTGGTGAAGATCTGCAGCAGTTTGCGCTGCTTGGTTTCCGGATCGGCGTCGATCAGGATCTTGTTTTTGGCCAGGCGCGCCACGTCTTCGCCATGACCGGGCACGCGCATGTCGATCACGTCGAAGTAGGTCTCCGGCGTATCGAGGAACTCCACGCCCTGCGCGCGCATCGCTTCGACGGTCTCGTAGATGTTCTCGGTGAAGCAGGCGATGTGCTGGATGCCCTCGCCCTTGTAGGCATCGAGGTACTCGTTGATCTGGCTCTTCGGATCGGAGGATTCGTTGAGCGGAATGCGCACAATGCCGTCCGGCGCGGTCATCGCCTTGGACACCAGGCCGGTCTTGAGGCCCTTGATGTCGAAGTAGCGGATCTCGCGGAAGTTGAACAGGCGCTCGTAGTAGTCCGACCACTGCTGCATGTTGCCGAAATACAGGTTGTGGGTCAGGTGGTCGATGAAGGTCAGGCCGAACCCGACCGGACGCTGCTCGGCACCGTCGATCGGCGCGTAGTCGGTATCGAAGATGCTGCCGTTGGCGCCGTAGCGATCCACCAGATACAGCATGCAGTCGCCGATGCCCTTGATCACCGGTGCCGGCACCGCCTTGGTCTCCGGCTTGAAGTCGATCGCCTCGGCACCATTGCCAAGCGCCATCTGGAACACCTCCTCGCCCGGCTTCTGGAAGCGGATGGCGAAGCCGCAGGCGCACGGGCCATGCTTCTCGGCGAAGTCGGCAGCGAACGAATCCGGCTCCTCGTTGACCAGGAAGTTGACGTCGCCCTGGCGGTAGACGGTGATCGCGCGCTGCTTGTGGCGCAGCACCGCGGAGAAGCCCATCTTGCGGAAATAGGCGTGCAGTTCGGCGCCACGGCCGGCCGGTGCGGCGAATTCGACGAACTCGAAACCGTCGATGCCCATCGGGTTTTCGAAGGTGGTGACCTGCATGCCCGGGTTGGGTGCGTGGGACGCGGTGCTCAGTTGGCTGCTCATGATGTGGCTCCAAAGCAAGTCCGCATCGGAAAAAACCAGGTGCGGGAGGAAGGCAGACCCGCGAGAATGCGGAGTCCGGACTGAAGGTTTATAGTTTCACATGAAACCACCATCAAGGTGCACCGCAGCATGAGCCCGCCCGATCCCACCAGCCACAGCATCCGCGCCTCGCACGCCCTGCTCGATCTGGAGCAGTTTCTGCCGTATCGGCTCAGCGTGCTGTCCAACCGGGTCAGCGGCAACATCGCCAAGCTGTATGGGGACCGGTATGGTCTGGCGATCCCGGAATGGCGGGTCATCACCATCCTGGCCCTGTACCCGGGGTCGTCGGCGAGCGAGGTGTCCGATCGCACCGCGATGGACAAGGTGGCCGTCAGCCGCGCCGTGGCCAGACTGCTCGAACGGGGCTTCATCAAGCGTGAAACCCACGGCGACGACCGCCGTCGTTCGGTGCTGGCGCTGTCGGCGGCCGGGTTCGAGGTCTACGAGACCATCGCGCCGCTGGTGATCGAGATCACCCGCAAGCTGATGTCCGTGCTCAGCGAGGAGGAGGAGCAGATGCTGGAAACGCTGATCCTGCGCCTGGCCGGGGAAGGCCTGCAGCGCATGGACGAAGGGTAGAGCCGGGCTCTGCTAGCTCAGGTGCTTGCGGCGCGCATGCACCCACGGGGCCGCCAGTGCCCCGATGGCGCCGCCAGCGAAGCCGAGTGAGGCGGCGACCGCCGCCGCTTCGATGGCGCCGGGAAGCGCCAGGGCGGCCACCACCAGCAGCAGCGAGGGCAGGCCGATGAAGGTGGCCATGAAGTAACGCCAGCGCGGTGCCCAGGTGCCCACCTGCAGCAGGCTGACCGGCATCCAGGTTTCCGCCGAGGCGTCCTGCGCGATCTTGGCCGCGACCTTGCCCAGGTCCACTTCCACCGGCCCCTTGCCGGTGCGTGCCGTGGCCAGCATCTGCGCCACTTCGTCCACCGCCGGGAACGACGTGGGCCAGGCGACGGGTGCGGCCACGCCGTAGGCGGTCAGCAGCGGCACGCTGATCCAGGGCGCCAGCAGCGGCCGCAACTTGCGCCGGTCCAGCACGCACCAGATCTGGCTGACACCGTGGGCGGTCACGCTGTACAGCGCCATCTGCCCCGGTTCGGGGTAGGCCAGCATGCTGACCCGCGCCGCCATGCTGTCGTAGCCCATCTGGCGCAGGAAGCCTGGCCGGGTGCGTCCTTCGTGGACCCACGCCAACCCCAGCGCCCCGACCAGGTAGGCCTCCGCCGGATCCTTCACGCCCGCACTGGCGCGGTCGTCGCTGGCCAGGAAGAACGCCAGCGACTTGGGCTCGGCCACATCGTCGCGGTCCCAGCGCCCGGCGTCGCCCAGCACGTGCTTGAGCGGCAGCCGCGCCGGTGCGGTCTCGGCCTTGGCCGCGTTGTGCAGAAACGGCAGCACCGAGAGCACGAAGCCCTGCAGATCGACCGCGCGCAGCCCGCTGCCCAGCCACTCGGCCGGCAGCAGCCCGGCCAGCGCCGGGTTGCGGGCCAGCGCATCGAGCTGGGCCTTCTGCTCCACCAGCTTCTGCACCGCGGCTTTGAGCAGCACATTGTCGGGCACCGCGACCAGCGGCAGGCGGTAACGTATCGCACCGGGCGCAGGGGTATCGGCCTCGGCGTCCGGGGTGTCCAGCGTGCCGTGATCGTCGAGCAGGACATCGACAGGCGGCAGGCTCACGCCGGCCGGTCCGTCGAGGGAGATATCGGAACTGCTGTCGCTGGTGCCCGGCTGCATGCGTTTCAATCCGTTGGGTGCGCGCCACGAACTGCGCGGCATGTCGTCCTTGGAGGTAACGGCAGCCCGGCTGAAACCTGTAGGGCCGGCAGCAGGCGACGCGCCACCGGCAACAAAAAAGGCCGCGGAATCCGCGGCCTTGTCGATCATGGCGCCTTCGGCGGCGCCCAGTCCTTCATGAAGGCGAAGAACCGCGTGCGGTCATAGCCCTTCGGCTGGCCCTTGTCGGCCTCCAGCTCGCCGGTGAACTGCGAGTGCAGCAGCGTGCCGTCCGCGTCGAGCACGAACAGGTGCGGATAGCCCTTGATCGCCGGGAACTGCGACAGGAACGCCGTGTTCTCGTTGTCTTCGCTGTAGTTGACCTTCATCCACACGAAGTGGGCATCGCGGAAGCTGCGGATCTCCGCATCGCCCTCGATGAAGGCGTCCATCAGGTGGCACCAGGAGCACCACTCCCCGCCCACGTCCAGCACGATGCGCTTGCCGCCGCGCTGGGCTTCGACCTTGGCCGTGGCCAGGTCCGCGACCGGATCGCGGCCCGGGTCGAACTGCGCGTTGAGCGCGGCGACCGCGGCGATATCCGCGGCGGCCGGGGTGTTGCCCGAGGCCACCGGCTCGCCGGGATCGGCGACCGGTGGCTTCTGCTCGGAGGTATCCAGCGGCTGCGCAGGCGCGGCAGTGGGCGCCGATGGCGAACAGGCGGCCAGCAGGCCGACCAGGATCATCGGGGACCACCACAGGGTCGTACGCATCGCGGACCTCACTTGACGCCGTGCATCAGCTTGTTGATCAGCGGGGCGATCAGGAACAGCACCGCGCCGGAGCCGATCAATGCCCAGAAGCCGAAGGTGTAGCCCTTCAGCGCCGACTCGACGGTCATGCCGCCTTCGCCACTGACCACGCCGGCAAAGATGCCCGACAGGTTGTTGCCGATGCCGGTGGACAGGAACCAGCCACCCATGCCGAAGCCGACCAGGCGCACCGGGGCCAGCTTGGTCACCATCGACAGGCCGATCGGCGACAGGCACAGCTCGCCCACGGACTGGATGACGTAGACCATGAACAGCGTCCAGAACGGGATCTTGCCGTCCACCACCATCGTCGACAGCGCGAGCATCAGCAGGGCGAAGGCAGCGCCGTTGAACAGCAGGCCCAGGCCGAATTTGCGCGGAATCGACGGATTGGCACGGCCCAGCTTGATCCAGATCCAGGCGATGATCGGGGCCAGGGTGATGATGGCCACCGAGTTGACCGACTGGAACCACGCGGTCGGGAAGGTCCAGCCGCCCAGGTTGCGGTTGACGATGTTGTCGGCCAGGAAGGTGAAGGAGCTGCCGGCCTGCTCGAAGAACATCCAGAACATCACGTTGAAGATGAAGATGATCAGCATCGCGATCACGCGGTCGCGCTGCACCTTGCCCTCACGGATGCCCTCGACCAGCAGCAGCACGCCCAGCGCCACGAACATCACGCCGAGGATCCAGGCCAGCGCGGTGGCGCCGGTGGAGAGCAGGAAGTAGGCGACCGGGATGGCCACGATCGAGCCGACCAGCACCATGATGATGCGGCCGAACCCTTCGGCACCTGCCGGCGGAGCGCCGATGCCCTTCAGGCCGGCACGGCCGACGTAGAACCATGCCAGGCTGATCAGCATGCCGATGCCCGACGCGATGAAGACCATCTTGTAGGACGGCATCGCCTGGGTACCGAAGACCGCTTCGGCCAGGTACTGGGTCAGCACGGGGGCGATCATCGCGCCGATGTTGATGCCCATGTAGAAGATGGTGAAGCCCGAATCGCGGCGCTCATCCTTCAGGCCGTAAAGCTTGCCGACCATCGTGGAGATGTTGGGCTTGAACAGGCCGTTGCCGATGATGATCGTGGCCAGACCCAGTTCGAAGATCTCCTTGTTGGGCATGGCGACCATGAACAGGCCGGCGGCCATGATCACCGCGCCGGTCAGGATCGACCGCTGGTAGCCCAGCACCCGGTCGGCGACGTAGCCACCGAAGATCGCAGCGGCATAGACCAGCGCCAGGTAGGCGCCGTAGGTACGGCTGGCGGCCGCCTGGCCGGCCGCGTCGCCCTGGAAGAACTGCGAGACGATGTACAGCACCAGCGCCCAGCGGATGCCGTAGAACGCGAAGCGCTCCCAGAATTCGGTCATGAACAGCATCCACAACGGGCGTGGATGGCCCAGCGTGGTCTTGAACTCCGGCAGCGCCGGTTCGGGAACGGATTTCGCGGCGGCGTCTACGCTCATGCGGGATTCCTGGGTTCGGTGGATGACATGCACGTCCGATGTGCGAAACAGCGCGGGAGAATCCCAGACCAACCACGTTCACGTCAAATACACGCCGATTCGTGCAGCTCGCCGCGCGCTCGCTGAACTTGCACGCTCCGGACCCCGGGGCGGACGGTCGGCGCAGCAACGGCGGGGCCTGCGACCGCGCCGGCGGTCATCATCGCGTCATGATGAATGGGCGCCCGGGGCGCCCGGCCGGATCAGGCGTCCGGCGGCATCGGATCGTCGTTGCGGATGGTGGTGCGCACCTGGAACAGCTCCGGGAAGAAGGTCAGCTCCAGCGCCTGCCGCAGGAAGCCCACCCCGCTGGAGCCGCCGGTGCCGCGCTTGAAGCCGATCACCCGCATCACCGTGCGCATGTGGCGGAAGCGCCACAGCTGGAAGGCGGTTTCCAGGTCCACCAGATCCTCGCACAGCGAGTACTCGCGCCAGAAACGGTCGGTGTTCTGGTAGATCCGCTCGAACACCGGGTGCAGCGCATCGTCGGCCACGTGCGGCTGCTGCCAGTCGCGGCCCTGGTAGGCGGCGGGTACGGGATGGCCGAACCGGGCCAGGTAGCGCAGGAATTCCTCGTACAGGCTGGGCGCGTCCAGCACCTGCTGCAGCTGCGCCTGGCCGGCCGGGTCATGCGAGAACACCTGCAGCATCTGCGCGTTCTTGTTGCCCAGCAGGAACTCGATGTAGCGGTACTGCAGCGACTGGAAGCCCGAAGACGGGCCCAGCACGTCGCGGAAGCCCATGTACTCGGACGGGGTCAGGGTTTCCAGCACCGACCACTGCTCGGTCAGCTGGCGCAGCACCTGCTTGCTGCGCGCCAGCACCTTGCGGCACTGCCAGACTTCGTCGCGCTGCAGGAAACCGATCGCCGCCCGCAGTTCGTGGGCCAGCAGCTTCAACCACAGCTCGGAGGTCTGATGCTGGATGATGAACAGCATCTCGTCGTGGTGCGGCGGGTTGGACAGCGGCTGCTGCGCCGACAGCAGCTGGTCCAGCCGCAGGTAGCCGCCGTAGGTCAGGCGCCCCTCCAGATCGGTGTGGATACCGGCTTCGAGATCGCGTTGGTTCTTGTCGACAGACATGGCGGGCGCCGCAGAAGGGGGACAAAGGGTAGCGCACCGCCGCATCGCCCGCCCGGGGGGCTCCCTACGCCGGCGTCCGGGGGCGGTTTTCTGCGCGGTCCGCGCGCGGAGGCCGGTCTGGCGGGGGCGCTGCCGGGGGCCGCTCATGCCCGGTTCCGGCAACTGAATACGTTGTAGTCATTGGCATTGCGTCACCTGTCTGCGGTATACCGGGGCGCTGTCCACCGGGACACTTGCTGCGCCGCAGGACGGCTTTTTCGTACGCCTTCCTTAACATGGCAATTCATATCATTTGTAACTTCCTGTCGAAGGTGCAGTACGCAATGACGGTTGCCGCTGAGTTCAAGATCGAATACCTGCAGTACCTGGACACGGACGGCACGCTCGTCCGCGATGACCTGCCCGAAGCCCTGCGCGATCCGCGCGCCCTGCTGCCGATGTTCAAGCAGATGCTGTTCGTGCGCGTGTTCGACGGCAAGTCGATCGCACTGCAGCGCACCGGCAAGCTGGGCACCTACGCGGCCTGCCTGGGCCACGAAGCGGCACACGTGGGCATCGGCGCGTCGATGCAGAAGGACGACGTGTTCGCGCCGTCCTACCGCGAGTACGGCGCCATGTTCATGCGTGGCGTGCGCCCGCGCGACGTCCTCATGTACTGGGGCGGCGACGAGCGTGGCAACGACTACGGTGGCAATGCCGCCAGGGACTTCCCGTTCTGCGTGCCGATTTCCACCCAGTGCCTGCATGCCGCCGGCGCTGCGCTGAAGTTCAAGCTCAACAACGAGAAGCAGATCGCGGTGGCCGTATGCGGCGACGGCGGCAGCTCCAAGACCGACTTCTACGCCGCACTGAATTCGGCCGGCGCCTACAAGCTGCCGCTGATCCTGTGCATCGTCAACAACGGCTGGGCCATCTCGGTCCCGCGTTCGGCCCAGACCGGTGCCGAAACGCTGGCACAGAAGGGTCTGGCCGGTGGCCTGCACTGCCTGCAGGTGGACGGCAACGACCTGATCGCGGTGATGGCGGCCATGCTGCAGGCGCGCGAGCGCGCGCTGGCCGGCGACGGTGGCACCGTGCTGGAACTGATGACCTACCGCCTGTCCGACCACACCACCGCCGATGACGCGCGCCGCTATCGCGACGACGCCGAGGTGAAGGATGCCTGGCAGCGCGAGCCGATGCTGCGCCTGCGCAAGTACCTCATCAATGCCGGTGTGTGGAGCGAGGAAGAGGAAGCGGCGTGGACCGTCGACTGCGGCAAGCGCGTGGACGACGAGGTCAACCTGTACCTCAACACCCCGGTGCAGCCGGTCGAAGCGATGTTCGACTTCCTCTATGCCGATCCGCCGCAGGATCTGCTGGCCCAGCGCGCACAGGCGATCGCCCTGGAGCAGCGTCATGGATGAGATCAAGCACACCAGCGCCTCGGGCGCGCAGACCAATGCCGCCGACAGCGCCGCCATCGCGCGCGGAGAACCGAACATGACCACCACCCCGATCACCCTCATCGAAGCCATCACCCAGGCGCTGGCCTGGGAGCTGGAGCACGACAAGTCGGTGCTGGTGCTGGGCGAGGACGTGGGCGTCAACGGCGGCGTGTTCCGCGCCACCGCCGGCCTGCAGCAGCGCTTCGGCGCCGACCGCATCCTGGACACCCCGCTGGACGAAACCACCATCGCCGGCCTGACCATCGGCCTGGCCGCGCAGGGCATGAAGCCGGTTGCCGAAGCGCAGTTCGATGGCTTCATGTACCCGATGGTGGACCATATCGTCTGCCACGCCGCACGCCTGCGTTACCGCACCCGTGGCCGCCTCCACTGCCCGATGGTGCTGCGCGTGCCGTGGGGCGGCGGCATCCGTGCGCCGGAGCACCACAGCGAAGCCAACGAAGCGATCTTCACCAACGTGCCGGGCCTGCGCGTGGTGCTGCCGTCGTCGCCGCAACGCGCCTACGGCCTGCTGCTGGCCGCGATCCGCGAACCGGATCCGGTGATCTACATGGAGCCCAAGCGCATCTACCGCCAGTACAAGGAAGTCGTCGTCGATGACGGCGAAGCCCTGCCGCTGGACGTGTGCTTCGTGCTGCGCGACGGTACCGATGTCACCCTGGTCACCTGGGGCGCACAGGTCAAGGAAGCGCTGGAAGCGGCCGACAAACTGGCCGGCGAAGGCATCAGCGCCGAAGTGATCGACGTGGCCACGCTGCGTCCGCTGGACTTTGCCACCATCGCCGAATCGGTGGCCAAGACCGGCCGCTGCGTGATCGTGCAGGAAGCGCCGAAGACGGCGGGCTTCGGCGCGGAAATCGCCGCGCGCCTGGCCGAGGAATCGCTGTACGACCTGCTGGCACCGGTCGAACGCGTCACCGGTTATGACACCCACATTCCGCTGTTCCGCCTGGAAATGAAGTACCTGCCGAGCGTGGACCGGATC
This sequence comes from Stenotrophomonas sp. NPDC077461, assembly GCF_049545475.1. Classification (NCBI taxonomy): domain Bacteria; kingdom Pseudomonadati; phylum Pseudomonadota; class Gammaproteobacteria; order Lysobacterales; family Lysobacteraceae; genus Stenotrophomonas; species Stenotrophomonas sp. NPDC077461. The sequence goes on along the minus strand of NZ_JBMWDO010000005.1, from coordinate 104,719 downwards.
GTGAGCGCGGCCAAACGCGCGGTTGCGGCGGGCTGACATGCGGGCCCGCCTCCTAGGCCCGTACCGCAGCCAGTATCCCAACCCGCTCCGGTTCCGCGCCGGCCAGATCGTCGAACTGGGCGTCCGCGACGAGGAATGGCCGGCGTTCGCCTGGGTACGCACCGATGACGGGCGTGCCGGGTGGGCACCGGTGGCATGGTTGCAGCGGCTGGATGATGGTCGCGCAGAGGCTCTGCGCGACTACGACGCCCGCGAACTGGACGTGGACAGCGGCGAACTGGTCAAACTGCATCACGAACACGGTGGCTGGTGGTGGTCCGAACGCGCGAACGGCGCGACGGGCTGGCTGCCGGCCCGCGATCTCGAACTGCTGGAAGAGAACTGCACATGAGTGAGAACAAGAATTTCCACCTGCCCGACCTCGGCGAAGGCCTGCCCGACGCCACCATCGTCGAGTGGTTCGTCAAGGAAGGCGATGTGATCAAGCTGGACGAGCCGCTGGTCTCGATGGAGACCGCCAAGGCCGTCGTCGAAGTGCCCTCGCCGTTCTCCGGCACGGTGCTGAAGCTGGCCGGCGGCGCGGGCGACATCATCCCCACCGGCAGCGTGCTGGCGCAGTTCCAGCTGGACCCGAACCTGCCGCAGCGCGCCGATGGCCAGGACACCGGCCACAGCCACGGGCATGCCGCACCTGCCGCCGCCCCGACTCCGCCGCCGATCCCGGCAGCGGCAGCGGTGGAAGACGCCAAGCCCGCCGCCGAGCGTGATGACGCCGGCACCGTGGTCGGTGCGATGCAGAGCTCCAACGCCGTGCATGCCGAACAGGCACTGGCCGTGGGCGGGGTCAAGGCCGTGCCGGCCGTGCGCGCCACCGCCCGCAAGCTTGGCGTGGACCTGAGCCGCGTGCGCGCCACCGGCGCCGATGGCGCGGTGACGATGGCCGACGTGAAGCAGGCTGCTGCCGACGGCAGCGCCAAGGTCGGTGCCGCACCGGCCCCGGTCGCCGCCGCGCCGATTGCCGCCGCTGCACCGGTGGCCCGCCAGAGCGAGGCCCGCGCCCCGCTGTCCGCGGCAGGCAAGCCGATGCGCACCCAGCCGCCGGGCGTTGTCGCCAAGGGCCAGCCGGAACAGCTCAAGGGCGTGCGCCGCAACATGGCGCGGGTGATGGCCGACGCGCACAGCAAGGTCGTCCCGACCACGTTGAACGACGACGCCGACATCCATGCCTGGGTGCCGGGCAACGACGTCACCGCGCGCCTGGTCCGTGCGATCGTGGTGGGCTGCCAGAAGGTGCCGGCGCTCAACGCCTGGTTCGACGGCGACGCCCTGACCCGCACGTTGCACGCGCACGTGGATGTGGGCATCGCGGTGGACACCGACGACGGTCTGTTCGTGCCGGCGCTGCGCAATGCCGACGTGCTCGATGCACGCGGCATCCGCGAAGGCGTCAATCGCCTGCGCGAGCAGGTGGAATCCCGCGCGATCGCCGCCTCCGAACTGAGTGGCTACACCATTTCGCTGTCCAACTTCGGCATGTTCGCCGGCCGCTATGCGACCCCGGTCGTCGTGCCGCCCTGCGTGGCCATCGTCGGTGCCGGCCGTGCCCGCCACCAGATGACCCCGGTGATGGGTGGCGTGGAAGCGCACAAGGTGATTCCGCTGTCGGTGACCTTTGACCACCGCGCGGCCACCGGCGGCGAAGCCGCCCGCTTCCTGCGCGCGATGCTGGACGACCTGGCCTTGGCCAGTTGATCCACAGGTAGGAAGAGGTACCGGCCGCAGGTCGGTACCACGAAGAAGCCGGGCATTGCCCGGCTTTTTTTTTCATCGCGTCAGCCCGGCCCGACACTACCGGCGCGGCGCCAGCCGCGCCGAGTCGATGACGTGGACGCCCGGACGCGGCGACAGCGCCGCCTCCAGCATTTCTCCGGCGATGGTGTGCGCCGGGTTGATCCGCCAGCCTCGCGGCAGGACCGGGCCCAGTGCGCCCAGCACGATGCTGGCCAGGTGTTCGCCGGCCCTCCGCTCGGCGCGCTCGCCCCCGATCAACCCTGGGCGCACCAGCGTCAGCGACGGATATCCCAGGCCGCGCAGGTCCTGTTCCAGCCGGCCTTTGACCCGGTTGTAGAAGAACCGCGAGCCTGCGTCGGCGCCCATCGCCGAATTCAACACAAAGGCATGGGCGCCATGCGCCTGCGCCAGGGTGGCCACCTGCAGCGGATAGTCGTGGTCGACGCGGGCGAATGCCTCGCGGCTCCCGGCCTGCTTGATGGTGGTGCCCAGCGCGCAGATCACCGCATCCACCGCCCACCAGTCCGCGTCGACGGGCAGCCGCTCGAAATCGACCACCGGATTGACCAGGACCGGGTCGCTCTGCTCCAGCGGACGGCGCGTGGGCGCTACCACCGCATCGCAGCGCGCATCGTCCAGCAACTGCAGCAGGACCTGCCCGCCGACCAGCCCGGTCGCCCCTGCCAGCATCACCTTCATCGCACGCTCCTGCTTTCCGATTGCCTACCATCGTGGCATACCGGCCGTGCCCGGTCCGTGGGTTCAAGCCGGCGTTCCCGGCGCCGATACTGTTCCAACCTCCCACCCGCCCGGCCCGTGCGCCGGAAACCCGCCAAGGACCTGCGCATGACCGACCCGCACGACGCTCCCCCCAGCCCCGGTACCGCCGTGGGCCGGCTGCTGTCGCGGCGCCAGGTCGACACCCGCGTGATCGAGGAGGCCGGCGTCGCTGCCGCCGGTCCCAAGGGCGGCAGCAGCGCGATGCTGCAGCGCCTGTTCGCCGGGGCCGAGCAGCCCGAGCCGCTGCTGGCTGCCTTTGCCCACGGCATGTCCACGCTGCCGGGCGAGCTGGGCGACATGGGACTGCGCCTGCAATCGGCGCAGCGCAGCGCCGACTGGGTCAGCTACGGCCGCGCGATGCGCCAGCTGATCGACAAGTACATCCGCACCATCGAGCAGGAAAGCCCGGACGGGCAGCCCGACAGCCTGCGCCTGCGCGAGCTGCTGCGGCACACGCTCGGGGTCACGGTGGCCAGCCTGCTGCAGAACATGCCCGAGCTGAAGGACGAACCGGCGCGCATCGCCGGCGACCTGCGCCATTGGCATCCCGGCCAGCCGCTGCAGCCGATCGAGCAGCGCCTGCGCGAGCTCACCCACCAGATCGGCGTGCGCAGCGATGGCTGGCAGGAGCAGCAGGAGCTGCTGCTGAGCCTGTTCGACCTGCTGCTGGACAACATCGGCGAGCTGCTCGACGACAGCAGCTGGCTGCACGGCCAGGTGCACGCGGTGCGGGCCCTGATCGGTGGCCCGCTGGACCGCGACTCGGTCGAACAGGCGCGCGCCAACCTGCGCGAGGTGATCTACAAGCAGGGGCTGCTCAAGCAGGGCATCAGCGACTCCAAGGCGGCCATGAAACACCTGATGGGAGGCTTCATCGAACGCCTGGACGGCATGGCGGTCAGTACCGGCGAGTACCACGACCGGATCAGCAGCTATGCCCTGGCATTGAAGGAAGCACGCAGCATCGCCGACCTCAACCTGCTGCTTCAGGATGTGCTGCAGGACACCGGCCGGGTCCAGGAACAGGCCCTGCAGGCACGCGACCACCTGGGCAACGCACGCCGCGAAGTCGAACAGGCCGAAGCGCGCATCGCCGAGCTGGAGCAGGAACTGCGCGATGTTTCCGGACTGGTCCGCACCGATCCCCTGACCGGCGCGCTCAACCGCCGTGGCTTCGATGAACTGCTGGAGCGCGAACTGGCCCGGGCCGCCCGGCAGGCCCACCCGCTGGCGCTGGCCCTGATCGACCTGGACGACTTCCACCAGACCAACGATACGCACGGCCATGCCGGCGGCGATGCGGTCCTGCGGCACCTGGTCGCGGTCTGCCAGCTGCACCTGCGCAGCAGCGATGCGATCGCGCGCCTGGGCGGCGATGAGTTCGTGCTGCTGCTGCCGGAAACGCCGGGTGCGGACAGCATGTCCACCCTGCTGCGCCTGCAGCGCTCGCTGGCCCAGCGCCCGCTGCCTCTGGACCAGCAGCGGGTGCCGGTGCACTTCAGCGCCGGCATCGCGCAGTGGCAGCCGGGCGAGGACGCCGACACGCTGCTGCGCCGGGCCGATGCGGCCCTCTATGCGGCCAAGCGGGTTGGCAAGAACCGCGTGCAGGCGGCCGATCCTCCGCGCTGAGCGCACCGTGTGATATCGGCCGCGTCCCTGCGAATCATCCGGGTATGGACATGACTGCCACCGCCCCTGCCGATCCCCGCGCCCAGTTCGCCGCGTTGCTGGCCCAGCACCGCGGCATCGTGCTGAAGATCGCCCGCGGCTACTGCGCCCACCACGAGGACCGGCTGGACCTGATCCAGGACATCAGCGTGCAGGCCTGGGATGCTTTCGACAGCTTCGATCCGGCGCGCGCCCGCTTCTCCACCTGGCTGTACCGGGTGGCGTTGAACGTGGCCATCTCGCAGTTGCGCCGCCAGCAGCTGCGCCAGCGCCACCACGCGGTGCTGGACGAGGCGGCATTGGCCGCCGACGACGGTGTGCCGGCTGAACACCGGCAGACGCTGCGGCAGCTGGAGGCGGCGATCCGGGCGCTGCCGCCCCTGGACCGGGCGCTGATGCTGCTGCACCTGGATGACCACGACCACCGCCAGATCGCCGAGATCCTGGGCATCAGCAGCGCCAATGTCTCCACCCGCCTGCACCGCCTGCGCCAGCAGCTGCGGGCGCGGTTCGACCCCACTCTCTGAGGGCACCACCATGCACAACGACCCGCTCCAGCATCTCTGGCAGCAGTACGCCAGCACCGACGGCAACGAGGGCCCCGCCGCGATGGATGCCTGGCGCCGCCACCGGCAGCACGCCGTGCAGCGCCAGCTGTCGGCCTTCGGGACACTGCAGGTCGTGCAGCTGCTGTTCTGGCTGGCGCTGGCGATCTACTGCGGCAGCGTGTGGTGGCAGCAGCCGCCGCTGGCGGTGATGGTCAGCGCGCTCGCGCTGCATGCCTACAGCGTGGCGGTGATCATCGCCAGCGCCGCGCGGCTGCACCTGCGCCGGCAACTGCAGCCCGACCAGCCCGTGGTGGAGCAGTCGCGCGTGCTGGCGTCGCTGCGCATGCACACCGCCTTCGGCGAGCTGCTGCTGGGGCTGCCCTGGTGCTGGTTGTGGCTGGCGGTGCCGGTACTGCTGGCCTGGCAGGCCTGGGGCGTGGACCTGGCGGTGTATGCCGCGCGCTGGCTGCTGGTGTCACTGGTGGCCGGCACGGCGCTGATGGTGGCGCTGCTGCTTCTGGCGCGGCGCTGGTTCGCCCGCGATCCCCAGTCACCTCGCCTGCAGCGCGCGGTTGACGCCCTTTCCGGGCGCCGATTGGCACAGGCACGCGCCGAGCTGGACGGACTGCGCGACTGGTCGTAGCGCCGGGTTCCACCCCGCGCTGCGGGGATCAGTGCGCGGCGTGCCTGCCGCGCAGCTTCTGGACGGCGGTGACTGCAGCCAGCACGATCGCACCGGCGATCACGCCAACGACCATGTTGCCCAGCGCGTTGACCAGCCAGCCCCACTGGCCCTCGCCACCGAGCGACAGCACCAGGTGGTGCAGCGCCGGCACGTTGTGCACCAGGATGCCGCCACCCACCAGGAACATCGCGGCGGTGCCGGCGACCGAGAGGAACTTCATCAGCCACGGCGCAGCGACCAGCAGGCCACGGCCGAACGCGGCCAGCGCCGCGCCCTTTCGCGACAGGTACAGACCGAGGTCGTCCAGCTTCACAATGCCGGCCACCAGGCCATAGACGAACACGGTCATCGCCAGCGCGATGACCACCAGTGCGGTCACCTGGTTGAGGAACGGCGCAGCGGAGACCACGCCCAGCGACAGCACGATGATCTCGGCCGAGAGAATGAAGTCGGTGCGGATCGCGCCCTTCACCTTGTCGTTCTCCCACGCCACCATGTCCACCTTCTCGTCGGCCAGCGCCTTCACCCGCTCGGCCTTCTTCTGCTCATCCTCTTCCTTGGAATGCAGAAAGCGGTGCGCCAGCTTCTCCACGCCTTCAAAGCACAGGAACGCGCCGCCGATCATCATCAGCGGCACCACGATCGGGACCGGGAAGCCCTTGCCGCGCAGCCAGGCTTCCAGCGCGCTGATGGCCAGCGCGGCCGGCACCAGGATCGCCTTGTTGACCAGCGAGCCCTTGGCCACCGCCCACACCACCGGCAGTTCGCGGTTGGCATTGACGCCGGTGACCTGCTGCGCGTTCAGCGCCAGATCGTCGCCCAGCACACCGGCGGTTTTCTTGGCCGCCACCTTGGTCAGCACCGACACGTCGTCCAGCAGGGACGCAATGTCATCGAGCAACGCGAACAGACTGGCACCGGCCATGAGGCTTCCAAAGGATCGATCGAAGCGCCGATTCTGACTTATCCAGCCCCGCTCGCGGTAGATGCCGCCGGATTCACCGCTCCACCACCGGGACCCGGCCACACTGCGGTGGATCGCCGTTGCCGGAGTCCTGCTTGAATACGCCACCTGTCGCCCCCGGTTCGCCCTCGCTGGTAAAGGGCATGAGCCGCCGCAGCCAGATCCTGCGGCTGCTGCTTCGCTACCGCCATTCCGGCGTGTTCTCGGGCATGAACCTGGATGCCCGCGCCGTGCACGACCTGCCGCCCGAAGGCAATCCGGAGCAGTTCGTGACCGATCTGGAGGCGCTGGGCCCCACCTTCGTCAAGCTCGGCCAGATGCTCTCCACCCGGCCCGACATGGTGCCGGTGGAGTTCGCCACCGCACTGGAGCGGATGCAGGAGAAGGTCGCCCCGATCCCGGTGGAGCGCATCTACGCGATCATCGAGCAGGAACTGGGCGCCTCGGTGTCCAAACTGTTTTCCTCATTCGACCCGGTGCCGCTGGGGTGTGCCTCGATCGCGCAGGTGCACCGCGCCGCGCTGCATGACGGGCGCGAGGTGGCGGTCAAGGTGCAGAAGCCGGAAGTGGCCGCGCAGCTCCGCTCGGACCTGGAGGTGCTGCGCAGCTTCGCGCTGGCCGCCGACCATCTCACCCAGGTCGGGCGCCGGGTGCGCCTTCGCGACTGGCTCAACGAGTTTGCCAAGACCCTGATGCAGGAACTGGACTACCAGGCCGAAGCGGAGAACCTGCAGCGCTTCGGCCAGCATCTGCGTCCGTTCAAACCGTTGTGGGTGCCACAGCCGATCTGGGACTACTGCAGCCATCGCGTGCTGACGATGGAGCTGGCCCAGGGCGTGCGCGTGGACATGATTCCTGATGTGCGCCGGACCGAACAACCGATGGCACCGCTGGCGGCGGCGCTGATCCGCGGCTATGTCGACCAGATCTTCGTGCATGGGGAGATCCACGCCGATCCACATCCAGGCAACCTGCGCGTCACGCCGGAAGGACGTCTGGCCATCTTCGACCTGGGCATGGTGGCGCACATGCCGCCGCGGCTGCGCGAGCGGCTGCTGAAGCTGCTGTTTGCTGCGGTCGACGGTCGCGGTGAAGAAGTGGCCGACGAGATCATCGGCATCAGCACGCGGCTGGAGTCGTTCGATGAAGAGCGCTACCTGCGCGAAACCGGCCAGGTGATCGCGCGCTACGCCGCCAACAGCAGCTTCTCCGAAGGCCGTGTGGTGCTCGACCTGGTCCGCATCGCCACCGCCAGCGGCCTGCGCACACCGCCCGAACTGAGCCTGCTCGGCAAGGCGCTGCTCAACCTGGAAACCGTGTGCCGGCTGTTGTCCCCGGATCTGGATACACGCCGCATCGTCGAGCGCCAGCTGCAGCACGTGATGCGCGCACGCCTGAAGAAGTCGCTGTCGGCGGCCAACCTGGCCAGCGAGGCGATGGAGCTGCAGCAGCTGCTGCGCGACGGCCCCCGCAAGATGACCGACATTCTCGCCCTGCTGGCCGAGAACCGCCTGCAGATGAAAGTGACGGGGCTGGAAGAATCGCGGTTGATGGAGAACCTGCAGAAAATCGCCAACCGGGTCTCTGCCGGCATCGTCACCGCCGCACTGATCCTGGCGGCGGCAATGATGATGAAGGTGGACACCGGCTGGCACCTGTTCGGCTACCCGGCCATCGCATTCACGCTGATGTTGATCGGCGTGTTCCTCGGGCTTGGCATCATCCTCAGTGCGCTGATATTCGATCGTCGCGCACGTTCCAGGGAAGAACGCGGGCATCGTTGAAGTGTTGCCCACCTGCGGTGGGCACCCGACTGGACGTGACAGCGCACCCGCACGCGACGCGCGTTTTCACGCGTGTTTTACATCGCAGATGGCAGTGCGATAAACGACATCTGCTGTCGTTCCAAACAAACATTTCAGTCAGGTTCGTGCAGGCATGATCGGGTCATCGGCCTGTCATGCACATGTGGTTGGACAGCCGGTCGGATGGGAATCACGTTGTCATGACGTCCATCACCACCTGTCTCCGCTGCCAAATGTGCCTATGCTCTGGATCCTGCTGCTGTCGCTGTTGCTGCTCGCCTGGCTGTTGCTCGCATCACGTACGTGGGTGTGGTGGAAAGCCGGCCTGATGTCACTGCTGATGCTGGCACTCAGCGCGTGGTGGCTGATCGACAAGCTCTCCGGCGACGGCCTCAATGCCGCCACCCTGTATCACCTGGGTGCGGACATGGAGGGCGCAGGCATCGCCGACTTCAAGCGCTACATCGCCGGCTTCATCGTGCTGGCGCTGGTGTCGCTGCTGCCACTGGCGATGACGCGGATCCGCCGCTGGCAGCGCAGCGGCCACGGCGGCGCCATTTTCGGCGGCTTCGTGGTGGTGTGGTTCGGCGCGATCCTGGTCAGCCCGCTGTATCACGATGGCCAGCGTCTCTATCAGCAGATGCGCCCGGTCGATTACAGCATGGTCGCGCCGGAGTACCGCGTGCCGCAGCAGCCGCTGCGCAAGCCGCGCAACATCGTGTGGATCTACGGTGAGAGTCTGGAGCGCACCTATCTGGATGAGGCCACCTTCCCCGGCCTGATGCCCAACCTCAACCGCCTGGCGGCGCAGTCGCTGGACGTGCGCGGGCTGGCCTCGGCCGAAGGCGGCGGCTGGACCATCGCCGGGCTGGTGTCGTCGATGTGCGGCGTACCACTCACCACCGCGCAGGGCGATGAGAACAGCATGGGCCGCATGGGCAGCTTCCTGCCCGAAGCGGTGTGCCTGGGCGACTACCTCAAGCAGCAGGGCTACACCAACCACTATCTCGGTGGCGCCAACGGCCAGTTCGCCGGCAAGGGCCAGTTCCTGGCCACGCACGGTTTCGATGCGGTCGACGACCTGGCCTGGTTCAAACAGCAGAAGATCGCACGCGCGCACTTCTCCACCTGGGGCGTGCATGACGACGTGCTGCTGGACAAGGCCTACGACCGCTTCATGCAGCTCTCCCGCAAGGGCGAGCCGTTCATGCTGACCACCCTCACGATGGATACCCATCACCCGGCCGGGCACCTGCCGGTGGCCTGCAAGCGCACCCGCTACCAGAGCGACTACGGCAACATCGGCCTGCTCAACGCCCTCAAGTGCACCGATGGGCTGATCTCCCGCCTGGTCGACCGCATCCAGGCCAGCCCGTATGGCGAGGACACGCTGATCGTGATCGCCTCGGACCACCTGGCCATGCCCAACGATCTCAGCCATGTGCTGGCCAGGCAGTCGCGCGAGAACCTGCTGCTGTTCCTCGGCAAGGACATTGCCCCGCGCCAGCTGGCCGCCACCGATGCCTCCACGCTGGATTCGGGTGCCACCCTGCTGAGTCTGCTCGAACCGCAGATCAACGCCATCGGTTTCGGCCGGTCGCTGCTTGATCCCAAGCGGGCAGACCGCGCCAGTGCGAGCGCGGCGGCCTTCCGCGACAACGGACGGGACTACCCGCGTTACCTGGCGTTCTCACGCTCGCTGTGGCTGGGGGACAAGACCCGTCAGCTGCGCATCGATGATGACAACCAGGTCGTGGTCGGGCTGCAGCATGTGCAACCGCCGGTGCTGCTGGAATACGACAAGCAGTGGGACCTGAAGTCGGTGTACCTGGAGAACACCTCCAAGCAGTTCGACCTGGCCGACCCGGCCAACACCCTGGCCTATGTGGATCGTTGCACCGCCTTCGAAGATGGCTCGGCCGATGGTGACTGGTGCGCGATGCTGGTCAACCAGGACAAGGGCATCAAACTGTTCCGCGATGAGCAGCTGCGTACCGGGATCGCCGTGGACGGTCCGCTCGACCCGAGCACCGGCCCGCGCCCGAGCATCCGCCAGGCGCACATGATCACGCAGAAGGGCCGCCGCACCCGCGCCGGCCAGTACATGCTGCAGATGGTGGCCAGGCAGTCGCCCGACCGCGGCTTCTGGATCGAGGCGGTGTCATCGCAGCGCAAGGTGGTGGTCGCCCAGCAGTGGGTGCAGCCCGATGCCGATGGCCGTATCAACGTGCCGTTCGGGCTGGATCACGAAGTGGACGACCTGGAGATCCGCGCCTGGTTGAACCACGCCGAGAAGCTCGCCGTGGATACCTTCGCGCTGGTGCCGTCGCGCCGCGGCAACCGCGGCTGACGGACCCCGGCGACGGCGGGAAGTTGCCGGCCAGCGGCCGGCATTACCGGTCGCGGACCAGGTGGATGTCCGTCGGCGAGGACAACGCGATGCCGGCGGCGGCGAAGCTCTGCAGCATGTTGAAGTACAGGTCGCTGCGGACGCCGTACACCGCGCGCGGGCCGGAGACGTAGGCGAAACTGTTGATCGCGATCTGGCCGTTGGCGATCGAATCGATGAACACCGACGGCGCCGGATCGGCGAGGACCGCCACGTGGGCGGCATAGGTATCCAGCAGGATCTGCCGCACTGCAGCCACATCGGTGCTCAGCGGTACTGAGAACTGGATCTGGATGCGCCCCTGCGCATTGCCCATCGTCATGTTGCGGATGGTCTTGGTGATCAGTTCCGAGTTGGGCACGATCAGGGTGGATTTGTCGCCGACCTGGATTTCGGTCGAGCGCACGCTGATGCGCTTGATGTCGCCTTCCTGGTCGCCCAGCTTGACCCAGTCGCCGATCTTGACCGGCCGCTCGGCCAGCAGGATCAGGCCCGAAACGAAGTTCTGGGTGATCGCCTGCAGACCGAAGCCGATGCCCACCGACAGCGCGCTGACCACCAGCGCCAGCTTCTCGAACCCGATGCCCAGCGCGGTCAGCCCCCACAGCACCGCGGCGATGATGCCGAGGTAGCGGGTGACGGTGCTGATGGAATTGCGCGCGCCGGCATCCAGCTCGGTCTTCGGCAGGTAGGTCTCGGTGAGCCAGCGCTGGAACGCCTGCATGACCGCCCACACCACCAGGAACACCAGCAGCGCATATACCACGCTGCTGGGCTTGAGCGTGGTTTCACCGATCTTCAATCCGCCCGACAGCGCATCCAGCCCGCCGTAGAACGCATTGAGGTTGCCGAACGGCACCGCCAGCGCGAGGACCGCCAGCAGAATCACGCCGATACGCAGCACCGCCGAGAGCAGCACGCCGGCCTGCTCCACCCGGGCACCGCTCAGCCCGGTGGTCAGTACGATGGTCTGCCCGACCCGGCTGCTGGGCGAGAGCATCGTGGTGGCCAGGTCGTCGGCGAATTTCAGCAGGAGCGAGGCCGCCAGCAGCACCACCGCCCCCCAGACCAGCTGCTGGGCCACGAACAGCGCGAAGTTGAGGTAGCCCAGCAGGGTCGCGATGACGGCCGCGGCCACCACCACATGCCCGGCCACGCGCGCCAGCACGATCCAGCCGCTCCGGCGCGGCACGCCCTTGGGCTTGCCGTCGCCTTCCTGCGCGTCCAGCTTGGCGGCCGCCTCGGCGGCCTGGCGGCGGTGCAACCGCGCCAGCGACACCAGGATGGCGATGATCAGCGCCATGTAGGTGATGGCCACCAGCCCATCCACCGCAACGGTGGTGATCTCGCTGGTGCGCGAGGCGCGGTTGATCTCCACCAGCAGAATGCCGATGAAGGTGAGCCCTGCCGCGCCCCAGGCGTACTTGCGCAGGCGCCACGCGGCGCTGTCGTCGAGCGCCAGCAACCGCCATGAGGGTCGCTTGGGCACCAGCAGGCAGGCGCTCAGCGCGGTGATGAAGGCGGCAACGAAGGTGGCGACCTGGAAGTGCAGCGCCAGCTGCTGCAGGCGCGGCGGAATCGCGCCGATCGACTCGAGCGAGGCCACCAGCACCACTGCCGCGAACCCCGGCAGCAGCGTTCCCACCGCCAGCAGCCACACCGCCAGCCCGGAGCGGCGCAGGCGGCCATCCGGCGCCCGCTCGGACGCGGCATAGCGGCGGCCCAGCGCGCGCAACCACAGGCGCAGCGGGAAGAACATCAGCAGCGCCAGCACCAAGCCCGTCAGCGGTGCGCTCCAGCCGTGCCGGGCGATGGCTTTGCGCGCGGTGGTCTCGCCCTGCCGGTACAGCAGCACCAGACGGTGGATGTCGGCCGGCACATGGGTGGCGAACTGCCGCCACAGCGAAGGCGACAGCGGTGAATTGACCTTGCGCGCCAGTTCCTCGCTGAACTGGGTCACGCGCATCTTTTCGATGTCCGCGCTCAGCTGTTTGGCGTTGTCGGCAAGCAGGTTGGCCCGTGCGATGGCCGAGGCGACATCGGCGCGCTGCTGGGTCATGGCCTTGCGCTGCTGGGCGATGTCGCGCGCTTCGGTCGCCCCTTCGGGCACCTCGCCCAGCTGCGCCAGCCGTCCGTCTACCTGCTTGAGCTGCGGATCGAGCGCGTCGCGCGCCGCCTTCGCATCACGCTGTACCGCCAGTGCGCGGTCGGACAGCGTCTTGAGGGTGTCCAGGGTATCGCCGTCGTCCAGCGACGCCTGGATCTGCTTGAGGTCCTTGTCGGCCTGCGCCAGCTGCGCGATCGGGTCGGGCTCGGCCGGGTCGTCGTTCTGGGCCAGCGCCACCGGCGCCATGCCGAGCCAGACCAGCAGCAGCAACCACGCCAGTGGCCGCGACAGGAAAGAAGGGAAACGGGAAGACAAACCGGCGCACCACGGGCTTCGCGCGGACCACCGCGCCTGCGCGAACTATAAACCCGGCGTCGTTCAGACCGGGTATGCGCGGCTCAGTACTTCAGCCGGAGCTCTTCCACCTGCGGCTGCAGACGGGCGTACCAGTCCTGGAATTCCTCTTCGGTGATCTCTTCCGGGGCGTACACCGCGATCGGGTCCCAGGCGTGGTCGGTGGGCAGCGGCTGGCGCGGCCCGGCGCGCAGCGAATAGCTGATGCCCTGGTGCTCGACCACGTCGTCCACCGTATCCCAGCGGTCGCGTACGAAGCCGCTGTCGCTCGTGAGCAGAATCACCTGATACATCCGCACCTCCCTCGCTCTGGTCCATCCACAGCATAGCGCCGCCCCCCCGGGCCGCAGCACCCCACCGCGACAACGCACTGTCTCGACGCCCCGCTCGCCCGGGCTTCACCCGCCCGTGGCGGTGGCGTGGGCATCGTGGAGGCCTCTTCCCTTCTCTGGCCGCGATGAACACCTCCGACGACCTCAAGACCGTGCCCCACCTGAAACTGCCGCGCTACCTGGGCACCTGGTACGAAATCGCGCGATTGCCGATGCGGCACGAGCCGGAGGGCTGCACCGACGTCTCGGCGCATTACACGCTGCAGGACAACGGCAACGTGCAGGTACGCAATCGGTGCCGGATGGATGGCGAGGTCGAGGAAGCCATCGGCGAGGCGAGCGTGACCGGTGACGACAGCGCGCGGCTGGCGGTCAGTTTCCTGCCCAAGGGCCTGCGCTGGCTGCCATTCACCAAGGGCGACTACTGGGTGATCCAGATCGCCCCGGACTACAGCGTGTCGCTGGTTGGCAGCCCGGACCGCAAGTTCCTCTGGCTGCTCTCGCGCACGCCGACGCTGGACCGCACCGTGCAGGACCATTACCTGGCCTGTGCACGTCAACAGGGCTTCGACCTCACCGACCTGATCCACACGCCGCACACCGGCCATCCCACCGCCTGATGGGCTGGCAGGCGTGGACGCTCAGCCAGCCGACATGGATGAAACCAACTCTGCAAAAGGCAGCGCATGGATCTGAAAAGTGGTTATCCCTGGTGGGCTGTACGCAACGGACTGATCCAGGCATTTCCCCCGCTGGAGCGCGACCTGCGCTGCGATGTGCTGGTGGTCGGCGGCGGCATCACCGGCGCGCTGATCGCCGATGAGCTGTCAGGGCACGGCCATGAGGTCGCCCTGATCGAGCAGCGCGACATCGGCTGGGGCAGCACCGCCGCCAGCACCGCGCTGCTGCAGTACGAGATCGACACCCATCTGCTGGAACTGGCCCAGCGCTATGGTCACGAGGCGGCAACGCTGGCCTACCGCGCCTGTGCCGAGGCGATCCCGGCACTGGGCGACGTGGCGCGCGGCCTGAAGGACGTGGACTTCCGGCGCATGGACAGCCTGTACCTGGCCAGTCGCCGCCGCGACGTACCCCGCCTGATGGCTGAGGGCCAGGCACGTCGCAGTGCCGGCCTGGACGCCCGCTGGCTCGGCCCGGAGGCGCTGGCGGAGCGCTTCGATGTGGATGCTGGCGGCGCATTGCTGACCCGGCAGGCGGCGCGGGCCGACCCGTACTGCCTCACCTATGGACTGCTGAAGCGGGTGCGCCGGCGCGGCGGTCACATTCACGATCGCACGGTCCTGCACACGCTGACGCCGGGCACGCGGGGCGTCACGGCCCAGACCGAATCCGGGGCGACGATCCGCGCGGGCCATGTGGTGCTGGCGATGGGATACGCCAACCAGCGCTGGATCAGGCAGCGCGTCGCACGCAACCGCAGCAGCTATGCCTTCATCACCGATCCTGTCGATGCCGCGGTGCTGGGTCCCCTGCAGCGCACGATGGTGTGGGAAAGCGCACGCCCCTATCTGTACCTGCGTGCCACCGGCGACCGCCGCCTGCTGGTGGGCGGGCTGGACGATGCCATCGACATTCCGGCACGGCGCGACCGGCGGGTGGAAGGCAAGGCAGACAAGCTCATGAAGCAGCTGCTGGACTGGTTCCCCCGGCTCGCCCCCACGCCGGCATTCTCATGGGCCGGGACCTTCGCCGAGACCGCCGACGGATTGCCGTTCTTCGGTCCGCATGAACAGTGGGGGCCGCGCGTGCAGTTCGCGATGGCTTACGGCGGCAACGGCATTACCTACTCGATGATCGGCGCCGGGCTGCTGCGGGCCCGGATCGAACGCCGGGGGCATCCACTGGCGGCGCTGTTCGGATTCGACCGCCTCGGCTGAGTTCCCCTTGCAACTGGCGGCATGACAGGCATCATTCAAGAATCGGCTGCTAGCGTCAGCGCTGTCGGCCGTCCCGCCTGTCCGCCCCGGAGCTTCCCATGATCCGCCTGCTTGCCCTGCTGCTGTGCCTGTCCATGCCCGGTGTGGCGTTGGCCCAGTCCGCTGCAGGCGCCACCGGCCCCCAGTCGGCCACCGGCCTGGACCTGACCATCCCCGACCAGCCGCTGCAGTATCTGGGCGACCCGTCGCTGCGCGGCGATCCGCCGGGTACCTTCTACGGTGACAAGAGCGGCCGCCGGGTCAGCGAGCGCGCCGGCAACGGCATCGCCGAGGTCACCGACGACAAGCTGCGCATCAACGGCAGCTTCACCACCGGGATCGGCTACGCGAAGAACTACGGCAACACGCATTTCAACGCCGCCGAACTCAACCTCAGCAAGAACTACACCAACGATGAAGGCAAGACCCGCGGGGTCAACGTCAACATCCAGGTCAGCGAAGGCAAGGGGCCGGGCTTCTTCGGTCCGTATGGCGGGTATGGCTACGGGCGTGGCCCGGGCTACTGGGACCCGCCGCCGATCGGCTGGTAAGCCGGCCAGCGACACCAGCATCCACGGCCGGGGCACCCCGGCCGTTCTCGTTTCCGCCGTGCGCGGTCAGTCCCACCAGCGGTCGCGACGGCTCGACAGCACGCGGCCGTCGTAACCGCTCATGCGCACCTCGACGCGCTGGTCGCGGGCATTGCGGGCGTCCAGCGTCCAGGTGGCGCCGTCGCGTTCGAACGACTCGATCTTCCGGAAACCGGCCTTGCCGGCCAGCGCCAGGATCTGCCCGGCATCGAGCACGGGGCGCCCGCCGCGGGCATCGAAAATCTCGCCATTGGACGGATCGACGATCACGTCGTCGACGGTGCCATCGGCGCGGGTGACGTCGGCTTCCCACACGCCGTCCTCGCGATCCAGCTCATGCACCTGCGTGTAGCCGGCCGCACGCAGCTTGGCCTGCACATCGGCAGCGGTCAGATCGGCGGCGAAAGCCGGGGCGGAGAACAGCGCCGCCGTCAGGGCGGCAGTCAGCATCGGAATGTTCATGGGAGGCTCCAGGGGTGGCCGGGCGATTCCGGCACCGCCAGTCTGGCAAGCGGGCCTAACCGCACCATGAGGCCGGTTGTTAGGCAGCGTTTAGACGTGCACCGTATACCGTATGCATCCGCCCACGATCATTGACCATGTCCGCCCTCCCGCTGCTGTTGCCGCTGTTGCTTGGTATCGCCCCGCAGGACCCCGCACGGGTGCTCGACGGCGGCGCGCGCCAGCAGGACGCGGTACGCCAGGCGGTCCGCCAGGGCCGGTATGTGCCCTTGGAGCAGGTCGTCGCCGACGCGATGCGCCGCTATCCGGGCACGCTGGTGGAGGTGGAGCTGGACGATGACCGCTACGAGATCGAGATTCTCGGTCCCAGCGGCGTGGTGATGGAGCTCGACTATGATGCCCGCAGCGGGCGCCTGCTGAAGATGGAAGAAGACTGATGCGGATCCTGCTTGCCGAGGACGACGCCCTGCTCGCCAGCCGCCTGCAGCGTTTGCTGGAGGACGCCGGTTACGTCGTCCTGCACAGCGCCGAGGGCCGCGCGGTGGAAGAACTGGGGCAGATCGAGGACATTGCCGCGGCGGTGGTCGATCTCGGTCTGCCCGGCCTGGATGGCCTGAGCGTGATCGAGCGCTGGCGCCAGGCCGGCCAGGGGTTCCCGGTGCTGGTACTGACCGCGCGGGCCCGCTGGCACGACAAGCTGGCCGGTTTCGACGCCGGCGCCGATGACTACCTGACCAAACCGTTCCAACCCGAAGAGCTGCTGCTGCGCCTGCGCGCCCTGATCCGCCGCAGCGCCGGCCACGCAAGCCCGCGCCTGCAGTGCGGGCCGCTGCTGCTGGACGTCAATGCCGGCCGCTTCGAGCTGGGCGGCGAGCTGCTGCACCTGAGCCCGCAGGAGCACCGCATCCTCAGCTACTTCATGCATCACCCGGACATCGTGATCAGCCGGTCGCGCCTGGGCGAACACGTCTACGACGCGGGCTTCGACCCCGATTCGAACACGCTGGACGTGCTGATCGGGCGGATCCGCCGCAAGCTCGGCGCCGAGCTGATCCACACCCACCGCGGGCAGGGGTTCCGGCTGTCGGCCGCGCCATGACCAGCGGCTCGCTGCGCACCCGCCTGCTGCTCGCCGGCGGACTGGGGTTGATTCTGGTTTCGGCCGTGGCCACCTGGTGGCTGGGCGCGA
This sequence comes from Stenotrophomonas sp. NPDC077461, assembly GCF_049545475.1. Taxonomy (NCBI): domain Bacteria; kingdom Pseudomonadati; phylum Pseudomonadota; class Gammaproteobacteria; order Lysobacterales; family Lysobacteraceae; genus Stenotrophomonas; species Stenotrophomonas sp. NPDC077461. Next base: position 87,118 of record NZ_JBMWDO010000005.1, on the reverse strand, counting down.
TGTTCGAGCGCTCGGCGCGCGCAGCGATGGACCAGCGCCTGGGCAACGAACTGATCGCGGTGCTGGCACTGGCCGAAAGCGACGCGCAGGGCGGCCTGCAGCTGCGCCGGGCACTGTCGGACGAGCGCTACCAGCGGGTGTTCTCCGGCACCTACTGGCAGGTGCAGGATGCCAAGGGCCAGCCGCTGGGCCAGTCGCGTTCGCTGTGGGACGACACCCTGCTGACACCCGCCACGCTGCGGACCGGCCCAGCGCAGGCCTACGACACCACCGGGCCGCTGCAGCAGCCGCTGCGCGCCCTGGCGCAGCAGGTGACATTGCCGCGCATGTCGACACCGCTGCAGGTGGTGGTGGCCACCGACCGCAGTGAACTCGACGCCCAGGTCAGCGCGTTCCGCAAGCGCACCGCGCTGGCCCTGGCCGTGCTGATCGCCCTGTGGTTCGCGGTGCTGGTCACCCAGGTGCACTACGGCCTGCGCCCGCTGTCCGAGCTCGGCCGCATTGCCGGGCAGGTGCGTAACGGCGAACAGGTGCGCTTCCCGCAGCAGGGTCTGGTCAAGGAAGTCGCCCCGCTGGCGGCGCAGCTCAACGATCTGCTCGACCACCATGCACGCATGGTGCTGCGCGCGCGCCGCAGTGCCGAGGATCTTTCCCACGCCCTGAAGACCCCGTTGACCGTGCTCGCCACCGAGGCCGAAAGCGAGGGCAGCGACTGGCGGCAGACCCTGCGCAGCGAAACCGCGCGGATGCAGGCCAGCATCGAGCGCTACCTGGCCGCCGGCATCGGTGCGGACAGCCAGCAGAGGACGCCGGTGGCGCCGGTGCTGGCCAGCCTGTGCGGGCTGATGCAGCGCGTGCACGTCGGGCGCGAGGTGTCCTTCCACTACGATCCGGACGCGCAGGGGCTGTTCGCCGGCGCGCGCGAAGATCTGGAGGAAATGCTCGGCAACCTGCTCGACAACGCCGGCAAATGGGCCGCGCATCGGGTGCAGGTGACCGTGGCGCACATCGGCAACCGCATGCGCATCGACGTGAACGACGATGGCAGCGGCCTGCCCGAGGACGATCTGGCGCGCGCGCTCGGCCGTGGCGTGCGCCTGGACGAACGCATGCCCGGCAGCGGACTGGGCCTGGCGATCGTGGCCGATATCGCCGAGAGCTACGGCGGTACGCTGGTACTGCGCAATGGACATCCCGGCCTGCGCGCGACGTTGACACTGCCCGCAGGCTGAGCGACGGGATACGGCGGCGCTGCCCTCACCTGCCTGCGTGCATCCACCAGCAGTCGATGGCATCCAGCACGATGTGCACGATCAACCCGATGCCGAACAACCGCGTCTTCTTTGGCACGCACAGCCCGGCATACACAGCGATTGCCGGCGCGGTGTGCAACGGATGGAAGCCGATGCTGCAGCGGTTGGGGGCGTAGATCGGGTCGGCCAGCAGGTGGTCCAGGTCGATGATCCAGCCCAGCAGCAGCAACAGCCATGCCGAGGCGAACCGCTTGCGCCAGAACAGCCACGCCAGCAGCGCCGGCACGGCGGCATGCAGCAACAGGTGAATGATGGCGCGGCTGCTCATCGTGCCGCCGCGCCACAGACCCGGATGCGGTGGACCGCGCCGATCAGACCAGCGGCTCGTCGGACAGGTAGGTATAGCCGGTCAGACCCGCTTCCAGCGCATCGGACAGCTCCTGCGCACGCGCCGGCGACAGGTTCGCCGCCGCCACGCGTGCGGCATAGCTCGCGCGCAGATCGGCCAGGCTGTAGCCCACGTAGTCCAGCATCACATCGGTGGTATCGCCGCGTCGCTGCTGGGTGATGGCGTAGCCATCGGCGTCGGCCAGCACTTCCACCGCGTCGGTGTCGCCGAACAGGTTGTGGATGTCGCCCAGAATCTCCTGGTACGCACCGACCATGAAGAAGCCGATGCGATAGCTCTCGCCTGGATTCATCGCGTGCAGCGGCAGCGAGCTGTCCAGGCTCTCGTTTTCGACATAGGTCTTGACCATGCCGTCCGAATCGCAGGTCATGTCGGCGATGATGCCGCGGCGTGCCGGCTGCTCGTTCAGGCGCTCGATCGGGACGATCGGGAACACCTGGTCGATCGCCCATGCATCGGGGATCGACTCGAACACGCTGAAGTTGACGAAGTATTTGTCCACCAGCCGCTCGTTCAGCTCGTCCAGCGCCGGGCGATGGCTCTTCTCGTCATAGCTCAGGCGCGCGCGCACGGCGTGGGCAATGGCATAGAACAGGTCGTCGATGCGCGCACGCTGCGGCAGGTCGATCTGGCCCAGCGCGTAGCTGGACAGGCCTTCGGCATGGAAATGCTGGGCTTCCTGGAACAGTTCCACCGCCGGGCGCTCGTCGAGCTCGGCATGGATCTCGCGCAGGTGGCGGATCGCCGCCGGCTCGTCATCGTGCTGGTCCGGCACACGGCCTTCCTGCGCCTCTTCCACCTCGGACACGTTGGCGATCAGCACCGCATGGTGCGCCGTCATCGCGCGGCCGCATTCGGTGACGATGCGCGGCGGGGTCAGGCCGTGCTCCTCGCAGGCGTTGGCCAGCGGCTGCACGATGTTGCTGGCGTAGGAGTTCAGCCCGTAATTGATCGAGCAGAAGCTGCGCGAGCGGGTGCCTTCGTAATCCACGCCCAGGCCACCGCCCACGTCCACGTGGGTGATCTTCGCGCCCAGGCGCGACAGCTCCACGAAGTAGCGGGTGGCCTCGCGCATGCCGTTGGCGATGTCACGCACGTTGGAGATCTGCGAGCCCATATGGAAATGCAGCAGGCTCAGGCAGTCGGCGTATTCGGTGTCGCGCAGCGACTTCCACAGGTCCAGCAGCTGGCGCGGGGACAGACCGAACTTGGCCTTGTCGCCGCCGCTGTTCTGCCACTTGCCCGCACCCAGCGAGGCCAGCCGCATGCGCACGCCCAGGCCCGGCTTGACGTCCAGCGCCTTGGATTCCTCCAGCACCAGCTTCAGCTCGGATGGCTTTTCGATCACGATGAAGGTCTGCAGGCCCAGCTTGCGCCCGATCAGGGCCAGCCGGATGTACTCGCGGTCCTTGTAGCCGTTGCAGACGATCAGCCCACCCGGGCGCGACAGCGCCAGCACGGCCATCAGTTCCGGCTTGCTGCCCGCTTCCAGGCCGAAGCCCTCGCCGTGGTGGCTGGCCAGGGTGCCCGCCACGCCGCGGTGCTGGTTGACCTTGATCGGGTACACGGCGGTGTAACCGCCCGGGTACTCCCAATCGGCCTGCGCCTGGGCGAAGGCCGCCTGCAGCTTGCCCAGCCGCTGGCCCAGGATGTCCGGGAAACGCACCAGCAGCGGCAGCTTCGCGCCGGCCTCGCGGGCGGCGTCGACGATTTTCGGCAAGGACACCACCGGGCCGTCCTGGCCAGTCGGTCTCACCACCATGTGTCCTGCCTGATCCACGTCGAAGTAACCATCCGCCCAATGCGGAATCGAGTAGGTCTTGCGGGCTTGGTCGAGGGACCAATCGGTCATTTCAGTGGGCCTGGTTGGTAAAAAAGGGGGTGCATGATAACGCCTATATGGCGACAGCTCCGTTATCATGCGCGCCCGCGCCCGTGCCCAGGTCAGAACCTGAACGGGCCGACCCGTCCGGATGTGGCTAGTGCCACGCGGCCTCCGCCGCCAGCCCGGCTCCAACACCCCGAACAGGACCGTTTCTCCATGACTGACAACAACAACTGGTACATCGAGCACTTCGAGCGCACCGGCTCGGCCATCGGCTACCGCCTGACCGGCAAGCTGGACGAAGTGCAGTCGCCGTTCCAGAAGATCGAGATCTTCGCGACCAGCGACTGGGGCAACCTGATGACCATCGATGGCGCCATCATGCTGACCAGCAAGGACAACTTCTTCTATCACGAGATGATCAGCCACCCGGTGCTGTTCACCCATGCCGCGCCCAAGCGCGTGGTGATCATCGGCGGCGGCGACTGCGGCACCCTGCGCGAGGTGCTCAAGCACCCGGGCGTGGAGAGCGTGACCCAGTGCGACATCGACGAGCAGGTCACCGTGATGGCCCGCAAGCACTTCCCGGAACTGTGCGAGTCCAACGATGACCCGCGCGCCGAGCTGATGTTCGATGACGGCGTGGCCTACATGGCCAACTGCCCGGCCGGCAGCGTGGACGTGGTGATCGTCGATTCCACCGATCCGGTCGGCCCGGGCGAAGGCCTGTTCAACAAGGCCTTCTACGAGAGCTGCTTCAAGGCGCTCAAGGACGACGGCATCCTGGTGCAGCAGTCCGAGTCGCCGCTGATGCAGCTGGACCTGATCAACGAAATGCGCACCGAAATGGGCAAGGCCGGCTTCGGTTCGTTCAAGACCCTGCCGTTCCCGCAGCCGTGCTACCCCACCGGCTGGTGGAGCGTGACGCTGGCGCGCAAGGGCCAGAGCAGCTTCGACTTCCGCCAGGCCGATTCGGCCTCCAAGTCGTTCGATACGCTGTACTACACCGCCGCGCTGCATACCGGCGTGCTGGTCACCCCGCCGTTCGTCGCGGCCGCCCTGAAGGGCTGATGCGTTGGACGCCGACCGTTGGTCGGCTCTGCCGGTGGCCTGTGGCCCAACAAAAACCCGCGCTGGCAACAGCGCGGGTTTTCTGTGTCCGGTAGTGCCAGGCCGCTGACCGGCCCCCCAGGCAGCAAGGCCTCAGATCGCCCAGATCCCCGCGATCACCGCCACCACCAGGCCCCACTTGATCACCTGGTAGGCCACCACACTGCGCTCGCGCAGCGCCTTGGCCTTCAGGCGCACCTTGTAGACGCCGCCAAAGGCCTTGTTGACGCCACCGGTAGGATCGCCCGGCAGGTTCGGCGAGGCGCCACCGGCCAGCAGCGTGGACGCCACCGCACGGTTGAACAGGCCCGGCAGGCCGAAGCGCAGCGGGCGGGCGATGTCGCAGAACAGGATCACCCGGTCGTCCTGCGTCTCATTGTGCGCATGGTGGATGTAGGTTTCATCGAACATCATCCACTCGCCGTCGCGCCAGCTCTTCCTGATGCCGTCCACTTCGATGTAGCAGGCGTCATCGTTCGGCGTTGCCAGGCCCAGGTGCAGGCGCAGCGAGCCGGCAAAGGGGTCGCGGTGCGGGCGCAGCTCGCTGCCCGAAGGCAGCTGGGCGAACATCGCCGCGCGCACGTCCGGCAGCGACTCCAGCAAGGCGGTGGTCTTCGGGCACAGCGTCCTGGCCGACGGGTGCGACGGGCCGTACCACTTCAGGTAGAAACGCTTCCAGCCGCGGCGGAAGAACGAATTGAAGCCGGCATCGTTGAACGTGCTCGACGCAGCGATCTTGTCCGCATCGCGCAGCGCCAGCGCTTCGTCGCGGATCATCTGCCAGTTCTCGCGCAGCGGTTCGAGCTGCGGGAACGCCTTGCCCGGGTCCAGGAACGGCGTGGTCGGGACCTTGGAGAACATGTACATGATCACGTTGATCGGAGCCATGAAGCTGGAATGGTCCAGCAGCTGACGCGACCAGCGCGCACGCACCTTGCCGCGGTAATGGATGTACAGCACGCAGGCGATGAACAGCACGGCCAGCACAATCTTGATCATCAGTGTTCCTCCGGCAGGGCCGGACCTGAAATGGGGGGACGGGGCACGGGAGAATCCGGCACCGGCAAGGCGGCAGGGGGCGGGGACGTGCCGTAGAGGGGCGGCCGCCGATGTCGCAATCAACAGCGTATGGTCGGCAGCACCTGCGTCGGGGTCAAGCGGGCCTCGCCTCCGGTTCAGCGTGCCGGGGGCCGACAGCGCCCTGGACTTGGCCGATGTGCAGCGCTGCCGACACCGATCCGCATCCGCCGCCGGGCCGGCGCGCGCCCGATGCCCCCTGCGGGCGGAGGCTGCAACCGGCTGATCCACAAACGATTTATTTCCAATTGAGACATTTTTGTCCGCGTCTGCGTGACGAACTGTTCTACGCCCGCCTACGACATTTCTCCGACAAACGCTGGATTGGTGTACTCGCCAGTACTAAAATTAACGAAATCTTTAGTTCCCGCCTTAGACAGCAGCACCGGTACGCCTGACGCATCGCGCCGACCGCCGGGTCGCCCAGACCCCCATGAACAATTTCGTCTCCCCGTGTGTCGATGACACCACCCCCGCCGAGCTGCTCAAGCGCGGCGAACGCCTTCTCGAACCCGACGTCTACCGCACCTGCCTCAACGGCCAGCCGGCGGTGGTCAAGGACTACACCCGTTACCGCGGCACCCCGCTGTCGCTGCTGGCGCGCCTGCTGGTACGCCGCGAAGCGCGCATCCTGCAACGCCTGAGCGGCTGGAAACACGCCCCGGCCCTGCTCGGCACCATCGGTGGCCTGGCCCTGGGCATGGAGTTCATTCCCGGCCAGACGCTCAGCGCCGCCCAGTCAGTGGGGGTCGAGGTGTTCGAACAGCTCCAGTACGCCCTCAGCCGCCTGCATGCGGCCGGCATCACGCACAACGACCTGCACGGCACCAATGTGATGGTCAGCGGTGGCGTGCCGGTCCTGGTCGACTTCACCTCGGCATGGCGCAGCCCGCGCTGGCTGCCGGTGCACCCGGTCTCGCGCCAGTTGCGCCGCAGCGACATGAAGAACCTGCTGAAAATGCGCCAGCGCCTGACCGGGCTGAAGCCCACGCCCTCACAGGCCGCGCTGGTGGCCGACCCGCGCTGGGTGGCCAGCCTGCGTGTGGGCTGGAAGCGCTTCTATCGCTGGTTCAAGTCGGCCTGAGGGCCGGTTGCCGGGCAGCGTCTGGCGTTATGAGCTGCCGGGCAGGGCCCGGCATTACAGCGCGTCGGCGTCGAGCTCGCCGGTGCGGATGCGCACCACGCTGCCGAGGTCGTACACGAACACCTTGCCGTCGCCGATCTTGCCGGTGCCGGCCGCCTTGACGATGGCCTCGACCACCTCGTCGACCTGGCCGTCAGTGACCGCCACCTCGATCTTCACCTTCGGCAGGAAGTCGACCACGTATTCCGCGCCGCGGTACAGCTCGGTATGGCCCTTCTGCCGCCCGAAGCCTTTGACTTCGGTCACTGTGATCCCGGTGACGCCACGCTCGGCCAGCGCTTCGCGCACGTCGTCGAGCTTGAACGGCTTGACCACCGCCATGACCATCTTCATCTGCTGGGCTCCTGTATTTCCGGCGAGCGAGGATAACGCCTGTCCGCCGGTGAACGCGATGCACCCGTACCGGTGCCGGCGCGGTCGCGGCGGATTATCCTTAGCGTATACCCCGCGGAGCACAGCATGATCGACCTCAACCATCTGGATGACCTGGCCCGCCGCCTGAGCGACATGGTCCCGCCGGGCCTGCGCCAGTCCCGCGAGGAACTGCAGGCCACGTTCAAGACCGCCCTGCAGGCCGGGCTGGGCAAGCTTGACCTGGTCACCCGCGAGGAATTCGACGTCCAGCGCGCCGTGCTGCTGAAAACACGGGAGAAGCTGGAGGCGCTGGAGAAGGTCGTGGCCGAGCTCGAGGCACGCGATCGGCCACCGCCGGCCGCCTGAGCCCGCGCTTGCCTACCCCCGGGTGCGGCAAGCGCTGATGGAACACACCGGCACGCACGGCCATTGTGGCCGGTATGACCGATGACTCGAACGCACACCGATGAGCCTGGCCCTGGTGCACAGCCGCGCGCGGGCGGGTGTCAATGCGCCTGCGGTGCGCATCGAAGTGATGCTTACCGGTGGGCTGCCGCACACCCAGATCGTCGGGCTGCCGGCCGCTGCCGTACGTGAATCGCGCGACCGCGTGCGCGCCGCGCTGCTCTGCGCCCAGTTCGAGTTCCCGCAGCGGCGCATCACCATCAACCTGGCACCGGCCGACCTGCCCAAGGAAGGTGGACGTTTCGATCTCGCCATCGCGCTGGGCATCCTCGCCGCCAGCGGGCAGATCGATCCACGCGCGCTCGACGGCCATGAGTTCCTCGGCGAACTCGCCCTGACCGGCGAACTGCGCGGCGTCGACGGGGTGCTGCCCGCCGCGCTCGCCGCCGCTGCCGAGCAGCGCGCCCTGGTGGTCGCGCCGGCCAACGCCGCCGAAGCCGCCCTCGCGGCACATGCCGATGTGCGCGTCGCGCGCACCCTGCTGGAGGTCTGCGCGGGCCTCGATGGCCGGTCGCTGCCCGCCGCCACCGCCGAACCCGCGCCCGCGCCGGCCAGCGCCGACCTGCGCGACGTCCGTGGGCAGCACCAGGCACGCCGCGCGCTCGAGGTGGCCGCCGCCGGCGCCCACCACCTGCTGCTGCTCGGCACGCCCGGCTGCGGCAAGACCCTGCTGGCCTCACGGCTGCCCGGCATCCTGCCCCCGCCAAGCGACGCCGATGCGCTGGAAACCGCCACCGTGGCCTCGTGCAGCGCCCACGGCATCGATCCGTCACGCTGGCGCGAGCGTCCGTTCCGCGCGCCTCACCATACTGCGAGCGCGGTGTCACTGGCGGGCGGTGGCTCGCATCCGCGCCCCGGCGAAATCTCGCTCGCGCACAACGGCGTTCTTTTCCTCGACGAACTGCCCGAGTGGAGCCGCCATGCGCTGGAAGTGCTGCGCGAGCCGCTGGAATCCGGGCACGTGGTGGTCACCCGGGCCGCACGCAGCGAGACGTTTCCTGCCCGTTTCCAGCTGATCGCCGCGATGAATCCCTGCCCCTGCGGCTGGGCCGGGGACCGCAGTGGCCGCTGTCGCTGCAGCGCCGATGCCATCGCCCGCTATCGCGGCCGCGTTTCCGGCCCGCTGCTGGACCGCATCGACCTGCACGTGGATGTGCCACGACTGGAACCCCGCGCGATGCGCGACGACGCGCCGGCCGGCGAATACAGCGCCAGCGTGCGTGCGCGCGTGATCGCCGCACGCGCCGTGCAGCTCGCGCGCGGCAACATGCCCAACGCACAACTGCCACCGGCGTTGCTCGCCATCCACTGCCGGCTGGACAGCAGGGAGCAGGATCTGCTCGAAGACGCCGTCGAGCGCCTGCAGCTCTCGGCACGCTCAATGCATCGCATCCTGCGCGTGGCGCGCACTCTCGCCGATCTGGAGGGCAGCGCCGCCATCGGCCGCGCGCACCTGGCCGAGGCTATCGGCTACCGGCAGCTTGATCGGCAGGGGACGGGCACGTGACCACCGCGTTGGCGCCGGAGTCACAGTTCTCGGCCAATGCCAGGCGCTTGCCCACCCAGTAGCCGCCGACGACCAGACACCACGCGAGAGCTGCCACGCCCACCACAACGTACTGTTGTCTGTTCTTCATCCGATGAATTCCCCTGTGTCCTGCGACCGAGAATAACGCCATTCTCCTCGTGAACGTGAGACAGGGGGGGGCGCGAATCCAGGTGGCGCTCACCGATGGCCTGCCCCATGCCGGCCGCCGGACCGCCAGGGCGCGTGTGTGATGCGGCGCGCTCAGGCGAATGCGCGCGTCGGCAGCGCGTACGCAACCAGCGCCACCAGCAGTGCCGGCATCGTGAGCAGCGAGGCGACCGGCCAGCGCAATGCCTTGCGCGACGATGCATTGGCCCGCTCGACGTTGCCCGCCAGAAACTGCGAAGACACGCGGCATGCATGGATGGTTGCCACGATACCGGGCGGGAAGAAGATCACAATGATGCCGAGGACGGCCCGCTATCCCACAAACCGCATCAGCCGATGCAGATCCTTCTGGTGCACCGTCAGCGCATCCAGGAACAGGTTCGCCACGGCACGGGTATCGCGCCCGCGCGCGATGGCCTCGCGCTGCAGCGTGCGCGCCACGGCACGCACCTCGGCAGGCACCCGCGCGGTGTCCTGCGCGGCGATGCGCGTACCGGCCACCAGCCACCCGGCCACGTGCGTCGCCCATGCCGCGTTCAACCCGGCAACGATGCCGGGGTGCCGCGCCTCGTTGCCCAGCCCGAGGTTGAACACGGCCACGCCGTCTTCCCCTTCGGGCAGCGGCACCCACGAATCCGACCGTCCCAGATGCATCGAACTGGGAGCCAGGCCATTGGCGTGCAGGAACGTGCTGCAGCCGAAGCACGACGCCAGCTTGTGCGTGTTCCTGCCCAGCCCCAGTTCGAACGGACGCCCATCGGGGAAGTTGCACCGCACCTGGGCCACCGCCCAGACCATGCCGTGGCAGTAGCCGCAGACGTGTCCGCTGCCGTCCCACGTGGCGATGCGCGCCGCGGTTTCGGTCGAGCCGGCCTGCTTGGGCAGTTGCCTGGCCTGTTCCAGCGTCCATGCCGGGTCGTCGTAGTGGATCAGGCCATGCCCGGGCACGCGACGGTTCCAGCGACCGCCTTCATCCGCATACGGAATCAACCGGCGTACCGAGCTGATCACCAAGGGGTTGGTGTTGTCGGGATGATCGACGATGCCGTAATACGCCCCGAACTCGGCGTCGAGGTTCTGTTCCATCAGCGGATCGTTGTCCAGCAGCTCGGTGATGCGCTGTTCCACCTCGGGCGTCCACTGGATCTGGCGCCGGGCCTGCCGCGCTGCATCGTCGCCGTGCGGGCGCGAGACGGCCGCGATCGCGATCTGGCGGCGGGCCGGCTCGTAGCGCGGGCTCTGGCCGACGCGCACCGTATCGGTGTGGATGCCGGTCAGTGCCACCAGCCGCTCCAGCACCGCCTGCAGTGCCTGGATGCCCTGCTCCACCTGCGCGGGCGGATCGGCCGGGTCCACATCCCAGCACAGCACCACGCCCTGTCGCAGCGCGTCATGCAGGAAGCCGAGAAACACGCAGCCGAAGATCACGTCCGATTCCAGCCGCGCCTGCGCGGCGTCCTCCGCCGCCAGGCCCAGCGGCCTGCCATCGATGATGCCCATCCTGCTCCCTCCTCCGTGGACAAGGCAGGTCGCGCGGCATCCTCAAGGGGTGGGGAGACCGCGCGCCTGCACCGCACTGCGCAACGCAGGCACGGCAGGCACAGCGTGGCAGCACAGGGCAGGCGTCACGGTGCAGCCTGTTGCAATGTCTTGACCGCCGGTAGCCGCCTGCGCTGGACAGGCGCGCAACGCGGTCGCACCCTGTCCGCATGCGCATCCAACATCTCCTGCTGCCGGTATCCGACCCCGGCTCCGTCGCCCGCTACTTCAGCACCGTACTGGAGCTGGACACCGACGCGGACCAGGTCCGCATCGGCTGGAGCACGCTCCAGCTCGAACCCGCCGGGGATCGCCCGGTGGGCGGCGTGCATCTGGCCTTCACCGTGCCGCACAACCGCTTCGTCGCGGCCACCGCCTGGCTGGACGCGCGCGCGCAGCGGCAGCGCGACGCCGAGGGGCGCGAGCACTTCGACTTCGGTGGCAGCTGGGATGCCGAGTCGATCTATTTCACCGGCCCGGACGGGCTGATTCTGGAACTGATCGCGCGCCGCCGCCTGCCCGCATCGGCGCGGACCGGCATCTTCCACGGCAGCGAAATGACCTGCATCAGCGAGGTCGGCCTGCCGGCGCTGAGCGTGGAGGCCATGCAGGCCCAGGTGGAGGCCACGTTCGGTCTTGCACCGTTCTCTACGCCTACACCGCACTTCGCGCCGATGGGCGATGACGAAGGCCTGTTGATCATTGTCGATGCCACGCGCCGCTGGTTCCCTGAACAGCGCGCGCTGCCCAATGCGGATGGCATCCAGGTGCATCTGGGCGGGATCACACCCGGCGCGACGCTGGGTGACGAGGCGCTCGGCTGGCAGCTCCGCAGCGAGTGTCGGCGCGCTGAAACATGAAGCCCCGCGTCATGCGGGGCTTCGCAGGCGAGCATGGCCGGAGGCCATCACTCTTCTTCGTCCTGCCCACCCTGCTGTTGGTTCTGATTGCGCTGCTGCTGTTCCTGCTGTTGCTGCTGCTGTTGATTGCGCCCGCGTTCCTGGTCCTGCTGCGGGGTCTGATTGCGCTGCTGTGCCATGTCCGGTCTCCGGGTGCCGCAGGCGGAATGCCGCGGTCGGGACCATGCTGTGCAGAGGGAGGTTAACGGTGCGTGGCCGTTTTCATACAACGGCGTCAATTCGCCTGCCTGCGCGCCACGAAACGCGAAGAACCCTTGCGCCACAAGGCGTGTCCACGGCTGATCACCCCTTGCCATGTCGTCATGCCCGGCGACCGCACACGTGCTGAACAGGGCCGCGGTCTCCGATCCGCACCGGCGTGAGGGACCAACCGTTGCGCAGTCGCGTCATTTCAATTGATGCCGCATTGGGTGAAGCACAGATCAAGAGATGAAACTGTTGAAAATCACGCCCCGTTCCTGCGAGCTTCATCGCACTTCCAAGGCTCGAGTGGCTACAACTCTGCACCATTCGAAAGGCTGCACTTTCACGTGTTGACGCTATCGAACGCGCCACGCGATGGTGCACGACATGCACGCCGTCACCGCTCCCCACCCGCTCGGCACTCTCGCCACCATCCGCCAGGGACATCCCTTCCGCGGCGCCATCCGTGCCATTGCGGAGGGCGACGTGCAGGTGATCCAGTTGAAGGACCTCACCGTGGATGCACTGCGTCCCGGCGTTCCGCTTCTGCGCACCGTAGTGCGCGCCCGCAAGACACCGGACTGGGTGCGCGATCAGGACATCCTGATTGCCGGTCGAGGCAATCATCCGCTGGCCATGCTGCTGCGTGATCCTCCTCCTGCCACGCTGTGCAGCCCCCATCTGTACGTGCTCCGGGTCGAGCAACCGCAGCAGGTGCTGCCGGCGTTCCTGGCCTGGCAGCTCAACCAGCCGCCGGCTCAACAGTATCTGCGCCGGCAGTCGGCAGGGTCGCGGCAGCGGAGCATCCGCCGCAGCGTGCTGGACCAGTTGCCGGTGCAGGTGCCGCCCTTGCCCCAGCAACAACGGATCATTGCCCTGGCGCGCCGTGTACGCGATGAACAGGCGTGTCTGGAAGCCCTGATCCGCAACCGTCAGCAACAGTTCGCCGCCGTCGCCGCGGACGTGCTGACCGGCGTGATCGCGTGAACGCGATCCCCGCTGCCCGTGGTGCAGGTCCCCATGCCACGTTTGCCGCCCTGACCTCGGCCTGCGACACGCTTGCCGACGCCCGGGACAGGCAGGCCACGGTTCACCTGGTGCTGGCCCTGCTGATGCTCAAGATCGCCAGCGACAACCAGGCACTGGCGAGCACTGCGGTCGCCAGTGCGCTGTCACCGCTCGACTGGAGCCCACTGGCGCCCGGTGCCCAGCAGCTCGGCGTGCCCGCGAACGCGCGCTTCGAACGCCTGCATCGGCAACGGTTCGTGGCCGGTAACCGCCAGCGGCTGTTTGCTGCCCTGCAGGACCTGGCAACCGCCAATCCAGCTGCGCTGGCCGGCGTCCTTACCCCACTGCGGCTGGAGGCCGCGCTGCCGCCCGGTCAGGATCACCAGGAGGCGGCCCTGTCACACCTGCTGGGTCGCATGGCGGTGCCGGCGCTGGACTTCCGATGCCTGCGCGGTGGCCATCGCCGCGATATCGGCGCAGCGGTGGATCGCCTTCTGGACCGTACCGCCGGTTCGCCTGCCGAGACGTCCGACGGGCACGTACCCGACCCGCTGGCGCACCTGATGGCCGCATTGCTGGACCCTGGCGAGGACGACACGATCTGCGATCCCGGCAGCCGCAGCGGCGCACTGCTGCTGGCCTGCGCACAGTGGGCGCGCACGCACCACGGCGCCTGTCGGCACGTGGTGTACGGGCGGGAGCGCGACCAGGTCCAGTGGGCCCGCGCCCGCATGCGGCTGATGCTGCACGGAGAAGACACTCACGGCCTCATCCGCGGCGAGCCGCTGGAGCAACCGCTGGCCGGCGACGGTGGTCCGCAACGTGTCCAGGTCTGCCTGTCGCGGCCGGCCTTCGACCTTTCTTGGAACCCGACGATCGCGGCGCGCGACCCGCACGGACGATTCGCCTTCGGCCTTCCGCCACGTCAGCGCGGCCACCTGGCCTGGATCCAGCACATGCTGCACGCGCTGGACCCGCAGCAGGGACGCATGGCGATCGTCGTCCCGCATGGCGTGCTGTTCCGCAGTGGCGAAGAAGCCGCCATCCGCCAGCGCCTGCTCGACGCCCACCTGCTGGAGACGGTGATCGGTCTTCCCGACCGCCTGTTCGCCGGGCAGCCGGTGGCCACGGCGCTGCTGGTGCTGCGCCGAACGCGCGACGACACCGATGTCCTGTTCATCGACGCACGTGGGGCCGCGTGCCGCGGCCGGCGTGGCCCGAAGCTGCCGGCCGACCTTGTGGCACGGGTCATCAGCACCTGCCAGCAGCGGGTATCGCTGCCGGGATTCTCCCACCGTGCAACGCCCGACGAACTGGTCCGGCACGAGGGCTCGCTGAGCATCGCCCGCTACCTCGCCGACGCCCAGGACACCGCACCGGCCGACACGGCTGCCCTGCGCGACGAGCGCAGGGCACTGTGCCGCACCCTGTCGCAGATCGGCCAGCACATCGACGCGGACCTGCGTGGGCTTGCACCTGACCGGCCGTGACACCGTTGCGTGGGCGCAGTGGCAAAGGGGCGCGTGCCGGCGGTGAGGGGGTATGGATTGATGCATGCAATCAAGATGCGAAGATCAATCTGGAACCAGTTCGAACCGGCGCGATGCGACGGCAGGAATCGGAATGATGCACACAACAGGCATGGCGCAGCGTCGTCCACACTGCGTCAATGCCGCCTTCTTCCCACTCCCTCGACACGCTGGTGCAGCGCTCCGCATTGGGCTGGATGCTGCACCTTGGCTGGCGCTATCTGCCGCACGATCGCCGGCATCGGCAGGACGGCAGCGTGCTGACGCACCGGCTGCGCCGCTACCTGCAGGTGTTCCGCTTCATCCACGGCGCGGGTGACCGGCCGTTGTCGGAGGCCGCCATCGAGCAGGTCGTGGCGGCGGTGCTGGTCGCCGCCACGGGCGACATGCCGAGGCTCCTGCATGGCCTCACCGTGGAGGACACGCTTGCAGATGGTGAGCGCATCAACGTCGCCGTGCCCCTCGTGAACTGGGAGGATGTCACCGCCAACTGCTTCGATGTCCGTGCCAACGTGCCGCTCGGCTCGTCACCGTCAGGTGCCCCCCGGTCACTGGACCTGGTGGCCTACATCAATGGCGTGCCGGTGGCGCTGATGGCCTGCAGTGGGCGCGATGCCGTGGGGCGATGGGCGCGCGATGACGACGCCATCGCACGCCACCTGGGCGTCCAGCGGGGGGCCACCACCCGGGCGCTGTACGACGTCGCGCAGGTGCTGCTTGCACTGGATCGGCGTGGCGGCCGTTATGCCGCCGCGGGAACGCCGGCAACCGGTTGGCGGCGCTGGCAGGAACGCCCCGCGCGGCCATTGCGTACCGGGCGGTTGGTGGTGCGCCCGAGCGTGCAGGCGGCGCTCGCGCGCGATGGCCTGCACGGCATCGGTGATCCGGTGCTGCGAGGCGCCCATGCGGGGCTGCTGCGCGGGCTGATGGCCCCAGCCCGGCTGCTGGCGCTGTTGCGGTGCTTCACGCACATCGGGCCTGACGGGCAGCGGCATATCGCCCACGCCGGCCAGTTCGGCGCCGTGCAGGCGGTCCTCTCACAGCTGCGCACCCACGATGCGGGCGGGCGCCGCAACGGTGGCCAGGTCTGTCTGTCCAGCGGCAGCGGCCTGCGCTTGACCGCGCACTGGCTGCTGGACGCACTGCGGCAGGACCCACAGTTGCGTGGGTGCCGGGTACTGCATGTGGCCACCGGCCCTGCGGTGCGCATCGACCGGCACCGAAGCGCCGCCTGGCCGGTGCCACCTCGGGTGGGCTCGGCCACCCTGGCGCGGTTCCTGCTGGGCGATGAATCCGGTCCGTTCAGTGCCAGCCTGCATCAGGTGCTGCGGGTGCAGCGCGAACTGCCCGCCGACGATGGCGGCCACGCGATCGTGCTGTGGATGGACTCCGGTTTCTGGTCGGCAACAGCGGCAGAGCGCGCGCGGTTGCGCGCCGCACTGCCGCGTTCGGCCTGGGTGACACTGGCGTCTCTGCCCGTGGCGGCATCCGTGGGCGGCGACACCTCGGACCAGCTGCTGTACGTCTACAGCGCTGCCGACGCAGTGGATGACGGGGTAACCGTGCCGGTGTTCCATGCGTCGCGCGCCGATGCGTGGCCGGAAACAGCGGGCGACAGCGCTGCGGCAGGCACCGCACGCGTCGTTGGCATTGCCAACGACATTGCCCGGCACCATGCCGAACAGACCCGCTGGGCCGAGCGCGATCTGCTGGCGCGCGTGATCGTGCGCGATGAACAGCGGTCGGCGTACCAGGCCGCGCTGCGGCGCGCCGTGCACGTGCGCGGCATCGTGCCCGACACCCGCCCCCGTTCCGTGGGAGAGGCCGGGGTGGAGCTGGTGGCCGCGCACATGCCCACCGTGCCGGCGCGGGCCAGACAGGCGCTGCTGTATGTGGATGCGATGCTGTCGGCGCAGGCGCTCGCCGCTGCGATCTCCACCATCAATGCGCCGCATGCGGACAAGCACCACGCGGTGGTGATCGACTATCAAGGCGTGCCGAAGGACGCCGAACCGCTGGTCGCGGCAGCCACGTCCCTGGGGGTATGGCCCCTGCAGTCCACCAACACCGCCAGCGCCGGCCTGCCCCGGCTGCACGCCCGCATGTGCGCGCCAGTGGCAGGCGACAACGGCCGCGACTTCCATGCCGCGCGCCGCCGTCTGGCGCCGTCACCTGCCGGTGCGCCACCCGTCCCGGCCGTCGCGCGGTCACGGCGTCTGTTCCACGAACGCGTGACCCGGTTCGGCGAATCGCTGCAGGCCGCGCAGAGCACGTCTGCCCCTCGTCCGCGTGGCGATGCCGATGGCGTCGACGATACCGGTGCGCAGCCCTACGCACGCGACCTGCACTTCTGCTCGGTGCTGCGCGACGCCGTCAACGCCGCGGCTGCCGACGATGCCGGCTACACACCAGCGGACATCCGCATCCGGCATTGGGCGCGCCACCACGTACCGGAAATCCGCGAACCCTTGATGGACTACGCCACCCTGCGCGAGCTGGAGCAGGCGGCCACGCCGCCCGAGGCGGAGCGCGACGCCGTGGCCACCCTGTATCAGCGGCTGCTCCGCGAGGGCGACGTCGCACTGGCCGGCGATCCCTTCGCGCGCCGTCAGTGGGATGCGGCGTTGGCGACGGCGCTGTCGGGTCCTTCGGCCTATGGTGAGCTGTTGGCCGTCGCCGCGGCCTGGGCGCAGAACGAGCGCCCCGATCTGCCCGCAGCGCTGTCACCCGCGCGCGGGGTCCGTGCCTGCTATGGCGTGCTGAGGCTGGCCCTGGAAGAGTCCATCGCCGATCCGGAAGCCGCCCCGCTGCTGGCGCTGGCCGAAGAACTGGACGCCGTGGTGCAGAAGGTCCGCCGTGAGTTGCCGCGCCTGCCGCACCTGTTCCGGGTGGCGCTGCACCGGTGCCTGCATGCGCGCGTGACCTATCTGGTCGGCCCGGTCGGGGCGGACGCCGTGCTGGCAGGCCTGATCGAGGTGGCCCTCACCCTGCCGGCCGACGCGGCGCCATGACCGGCCTGCCGGCCTGGCTCACGGCATGACCGGCGGCACGTAGGTCAGGGTCATGCCCAGCAACCACAGCAGGCCCAGTACCAGCGGGATGTGCACCAGCAGCTGGATGAAGGTGAAGCCGACGATGTCGCGTGCCTTCAGGCCCAGCACGCCCAGCAGCGGCAACATCCAGAACGGATTGATCAGGTTCGGCAGCGCCTCGGCCGCGTTGTAGACCTGCACCGCCCAGCCCAGATGCGCCTTCAGCTCATTGGCGGCCTGCATCACGTACGGCGCCTCGATGATCCACTTGCCGCCGCCGGAGGGGACGAAGAAGCCCAGCACCGCCGAGTACACGCCCATTACCAGCGCGAACGTATCGGTGGTGGCCACGTGCACGAACAGGCTGGAAAGCCGATGCGCCAGGGTTTCATCGCCATGCCCGGTGGCATGGGTGAGGATCATCGCGATGCCGCCGTAGAGGGGAAACTGGATGAGCACGCCAGTGGTGCTCGGAACCGCCTTTGCCACTGCATTGAGGAAGCTGCGCGGCCGCCAGTGCAGCAGCAGGCCCAGCGAAATGAACAGGAAGTTGTAGGTATTGAGGTTGGCGATCGCGGTGACCAGCGGCTTACTGGCGAATTCGCCGAACAGCCAGCCGAAGGCGAGCAGCGACAGCAGCACCGTCAGCAGCGGGCTGTACTCCAGCCATTCGCCCGGACGCGTGCGCGGTTGCATCGGCACCGCCTCGGCCTGGGCGGCGCCCTCGAATTCCTTTGCGGTGCGGGCCGTCGCCGCACCGGGGGCGGTCAGCCACGCGATCAGCAGGGAGACCAGGATCAGCGCGGCGGTCAGCACGATCGACTGCCACAGGAAGATGGTGTCGGTGAACGGCAGCACGCCGGTGATCTCCACCAGCCCCGGCGGCATCGAGGCCGGGTTGGCCTGCAGCTGCGCGGCGGACGAGCTCAGCCCCATCGCCCACACCGCGCCGAGTCCGAGGTAGGCCGAGGCACCGGCGGCGCGGTAGTCCATCGTCAGGTCGCCGCGGCGCGCCAGCGCGCGCACCAGCAGACCGCCAAACACCAGCGAGAAGCCCCAGCTGAGCAGCGAGGCCAGCATGCTGATCAAGCCGACATACACCACCGCCCCCCGACCGGTGCGCGGCACCCGGGCCAGCAGGTCGATGAAGCGCGCCACCACCGGCGCGGTCGCCAGCGCATAGCCGCCGATCACCACGAAGGCCATCTGCATGGTGAACGGGATGAGGCTCCAGAAGCCGTCGCCGAAAGCGCGGGCGGTGGCCTGCGGGGTGGCGCCGAAACCGATCGCGGCGGCGGCCACGATGACCACGCCGAGCACGGCGAACACATAGGCATCGGGGAACCACTTCTCGGCCCATGCGGCCGACCGCAGCGCCGCGCGCGCCATCCACCCATCCTGCACTGTCGTCGAGGTACCCATCGTTACCCTCCCAGGTCTCAATGGCACCGATTCTGGGCGCTGCCGGCGATGCTGTCAGTCGCCTATTGGTCTTAGGCCGGTGGGGCTTCAGCCCAGCGCCAACGCCGCAGCGATACCGGCAAACAGGGCCGCGCCGACCCAGTTGTTGTGCAGGAAGGCCTTGAAGCAAGGCTCCCGCTCGCGCTTGCGGGCGATCCAGAATTCGTACGCGATCAGCCCGGCCGCCACTGCCACGCCCGCCCAGTAGGCCACCCCCAGCCCGGCACGTACGCCGACCAGCGCCATCGCGCCCAGGAACAGCGCGTACAGGATGCCCTGGATGACCAGATCGAGATCGCCGAACAGGATCGCGGTGGAATGCGACCCCATCTTCAGGTCGTCGTCGCGGTCGACCATCGCATACCAGGTGTCGTACGCGGTGGACCACAGGATGTTGGCGCCATACAGCAGCCAGCCGATCACCGGAATTTCGCCCTGCACGGCGGCGAAGGCCATCGGAATGCCCCAACCGAAGGCCATGCCCAGATAGACCTGCGGCAGGTGGGTGTAACGCTTCAGATAGGGGTAGCTGGCGGCCAGAAAGACGCCGATGAAACTCAGCCCGATGGTCAGCGCGTTCAGGGTCAGCACCAGCGCGAAGGCCACCAGCATCAGTACGGCGAACAGCACCAGCGCCGCGCGCCCGGACACGGCGCCACTGGCCAGGGGACGGTCCTTGGTGCGTTTGACGTGCGGGTCCAGCCACCGGTCGGCGTAGTCGTTGATGACGCAGCCGGCCGAACGCGTCAGCCAGACGCCGGCAGTGAACACGAACAGGGTCCACAGCGGCGGCAGGCCACCAGCGGCCAGCCACAGCGCCCACCAGGTGGGCCACAGCAGCAGCAGGGTGCCGATCGGGCGATCGGCGCGCATCAGTTTCCAGTAGTGCCGCCAGCGCGGCGGTGCCGCCTGCCCGGGCGTTTCAAAACGTTCGTAAGCCATCGGTAAAGGATACCGCCTGGGCCCGCCCGGAGCGCTGCCGGACGGCACAATCGCAGAGGGGGGAGACCTGCGCCGCGTTTACCGCTAGAATGCGACTCCCGCGCCGTCTCGACGGTCCGGTCGCCCGCAACGGGCTGCCCGGCGGGAAGCAGCAGACAACGCGCTCGTAGCTCAGCCGGATAGAGTAGTGGCTTCCGAAGCCATTGGTCGGGGGTTCGAATCCCTCCGGGCGCACCATCTGAACGTCTACACCATCCCATGAAGGCCGAACTTTCCTTTCACATCACGGATTTCGGCTTTTTTGTGTCTGTTTGCGTCCAATCCTGATGTAGCTAACCGCCGCCGCTCAACGGCGGCTGCTTGGCAGCCGATGGGCAGCCTCCACCACGCCGGGCAACAGTAACGAGAGAGCCGTTACTTCCAAAGCCCACGGTCCTTCGTTTCCTTCACGATGTCCAGCATGATCTGAGGCTCTCCAAGCTGGGCCAGGAACATCAGGTGTTCGACGGCCTTGACCTTCTTCAAATGATCGAGGCGGCACGGCCCGCCCATCGCAAGTGCGGGGACGAAGCCATACATTTCGTCGTGGGCCAGCGGGCCCAGCAGCTTCTCTGCTCGATCAAAGAGAGGTGCATCCTTCTCGTCAGTCTGATCCAGGCCGTGGGCCTGCATCCCGGACAGCCATGTTGAAATCAGGAAGTCCCCTTTGCCTTGATTCATCCATCGGGATTGGTCGGCGGGATAGATCATTCCCCAGGCACAGTTTATGGTGATGCATGGGCCTGTTTTCGCTCCCCATACCTCGAGCTTTCCAAAGGCGCTTCGACCAATCACGTAAAAGTGGTCCTTGCCGTAGAACTCGGTTTCGTAGAGCCAGGCGTTGAGCACCTCGGAATAATCGTCAGGATCCGTCAGCCAGAGCAAGCCATTGCCATAGCCGGCGAAGCCGTACGCCTGCCAATACTCAAGCAGCTTCTCCGGCAACTTTCCTCTGTAATGGTCCAGCTTGGAATTCGACACTGGCCGAGCGTCAACCGCCGGTCCAAAGTCCTTGTCCAAGTAGAAGTACTCGAAATCTTCATCGACCATCTTGATCATTTGCACCGCTCCAGTCCGCCGTTCATTTTCGCTGTTCGCCGCTCACTCACCGGCACCTTGCTTGCTGCCTCATCAAGGTCTTGGATCCGCGTCGTCTGGCCCTTCTTTTCATGCTTCCATTGACGACCGATGGTCTGGTTCACCTCGCCATCCCCAAAATCAGCAATCCTGTCCTTCCCCCCAGCAACAAGATCTGGATTGTGAAGAGCATTCATTGTCTTCATCGTTGCATCAGCATGCTCTTCAGCCAGTCGCTCCGCTTCTTTGGGCGAACTACCCGAAGCCCTCAATTCGTTGACCTTTTCCCTGTGTATCTTGTCCCTGTAGTCCGATCTTGCCTGCTTGGCAACTTTG
Source organism: Stenotrophomonas sp. NPDC077461 (assembly GCF_049545475.1). NCBI lineage: Bacteria > Pseudomonadati > Pseudomonadota > Gammaproteobacteria > Lysobacterales > Lysobacteraceae > Stenotrophomonas > Stenotrophomonas sp. NPDC077461. The sequence goes on along the minus strand of NZ_JBMWDO010000005.1, from coordinate 65,719 downwards.
GGGTTCCGACTCTTCGGATCAAATGCCTCACGGGCTTCAAGGTACTCCTCAACGCTCATATCATTGAGCCCCTGCTCCTGCCCCTTCAACTGCCGATCCATTTCCGGATACTTGGACGCTGGCAGCTTCTGCGGACTGAAGCACGGTAGATCCTTGCGCGGCATGCGCTTGGGCAGCCGCTGGGTTTCCACCGTTCTCTTGCTATCCGGTGTGCGGTTCCCATCCCCCTGTCGGCGCTTGCGGGTGCGCAGAGCCTTGGCCAAGCCCTTGAATGCTTCTTCCACGTCTTCCATCAGGTGCAGAAGCCGCTTGCCGATGCGGGCGGCGGTGTTGCCTGCCTTGGCCGCAGCATAACCAAATCCACCTGCGCCTCCCAGCTCCACCGTCACTGCCGCCAGCAGGATGGAGACCACTACATCGGTCATGATCTGCGAGCTGAAACGCGCCTGTATGCGCTCCTGTTCATCTGGCGGCACGACCTCCCACCACGCCTTGCCAAAGGCGGGTATCAGCAGGGTGATGGCGGGGTCTTCGATGAGCAGGTTGAACAGCTCCTTGGCCTCGCTGGCCACCGCCATCACCTTGCCGCCGGCAGCGCGCATCGCGGCGATCTTGCGGTCCAGTCCATCGCGGTCGCCGGTGAGCAGCAGCTGGGTCCATTCCTTGATCTCGCGGTCGGTCTTGTACATGAGCACGGCCAGATCCACCGCCGTCTCCACTGTTCCCGCCACGTAGTCCCACGCGCCCTGTCCGGTGCCCAGCGCCTGGTTGCCACGCTGCAGCCCCCAGCGTTTGGCCGTACCGGCGTCGTCCCATTGCCGCCACTCCGAGGCCATGTCGGTGCGGGTCTGGGCGACAATGGCATCCAATGCAACCTTGAGTCGCTCGCGGGCCGCCAGGATGGGAGCATCGTCGTCGTCGCTCACATCGGGCTGGAACAGCACCTGCACCATCTGCGCGGGACCGACCGTCACCTGGGGAATGAGTGCGCGGCCCTCATCATCCAGGCGACCGGTCACCACGCTGTCGTCCGGCAGCATCACCTGGTAGCCCACGCCCCGCACGGGGGTGCGGTCGAGGTCGCCATAGTGGTAGTACAGGCTGATGTCCTGCTTGAGTGGAGGCGCGGCGGCAGATTTCTGCGGGGTAGTGCCTTGGGGCACAAACCCTGGCGGTGGTGCCGCGCTGGCAGCTGCGGCAACTGCACCACGGGGCGCGCCACTGCCGCCGGATTCCACCGATACGGTGCTTTGCTTGACCGCCAGCACCTGGCAACCGCAGGCAAGGTAGTCGCCGTGCCGGGCCAAGGGGTTGCCATCGACAATGAAGGTCGGATCGCCCGTGATAATCGGGAAAGCCCCCTTGTGCTTGGGGCAGAAAGCCTTGTCACCGACGCGGGCGACCGCCATTCCATTGATATCGGTGAAGGGCGAGCCGGTGAGGACGGTGCCCCCGCTGCTGGTGCTGTCGCCTACGACAATTGCAATCCGCGCCACGCCAGATCCTTAGCTTTGGTCATGCAGGACAGGCTAGCAATGGTTTCGGGGTATTTCCTGACGACCAACACAAGATGCGCGTGATCCTGGTCAAGGATATAGACCATTCGGAATTTTCCTACCAAACAGCACGGGATTCACGAAGGCACTCAAACAGCAAAAATGGAGTAATCGCGGCACCACGCCGTTTGGCAGCAGCCAGAAGCGGAGCTGCGTGAAATCAGGGCTCCTGCGATGTGATACAAGGCATATGCTCGCCCATGCTGGGCTGGTCGCCGTTGTAGTAGGCACCTCATGTTTGGATGGTTCAAGCGCAAGAATACATTCGGGCCCAAGAAGCCTAGGGCCATCCCACGTTGCCGAGGCGACCGCACAACTGCTCCTTCTGGAGTTGATCATTTGCCGGAGTATTGAAGATTTCCCCGGGCACTTGGCGAGCCCCAAGGTACGCGGTTACTTGGTGGGGTTCTTCGATGCCGCCGCCCAACAGGCCTTCACCGCTGCATCCCTGCTGACCCAAAGCATGCCTGAATTCATCGAAGGTCAGGGGATGGGCGGCCGAGAGTATTTTCGATGGACGCAGAATCGTGGGGGGACGTCGGCTCCTTCCCGATCACCGCTTTCAGCTGTCCGCCTGGCACTTGGTTGGCATCCTCGGTGACGCCTTGGGCACAGGGATTCCCAAGTAGGTGAATGCCCCTGCAGTGTCATCGATAGCGTTGCTGCGTCGGCACTGCGGTGTTTGCAGATGGTGCACAGAAGACTCCATGAAGAACGCAGGCGTGGCGGGGAAGCGAGTGCGCGCGCCGGGTGCAGATCCTTCGCAGGCAACTGGGGTACGGCGCAATGTTCTTGATGCCATTTCGCCCGGCTGAATCGCCCCAGGACGGTCGCCATGCTCGTCGCCAGCTGCAGACGCGGGCGCATGCCCCGTATGCCGTCAGGCGCTGGTAGATTGCCCCCTATGGAACACCTGATCTTCGCGCTCATCGCGCTCCTGCTGCTTGCGACGGTAGGCGTCACGCTTGTATGGGGACTCAGCGTCCTGTGCCGCTTCCTCGCCGTCTTGGTCGAGCAGTTCTCCACGTCACCAAGGCCGCGCTGATGCTGACTCAACCTACCTAGCGCCTGTACCGTGGTGGCAACTATGGCGGTAATACGGGTAGCCGCTGACCTTCAGTCCCTTTAATGCCAATGGATTTCGAGGATTATGTAACTTCCTCCGGGCGCACCATCTGAACGTCTACACCGTCTTTTGAATGACCGGGTCCTGCCTTCAGTCCGGGATGTCGGCCTTTCTTGGCTCGTCCCATCGGACCCGCTGGATGTGTAGCTGTCGAGAAGACAGATCGAAGCCGACCGTGGCCATGCCGGATTGAAAGCTGTTGCTGGAAGCCGATGAGGTGACTTCCACCACCACCTGCAGAGTGACGCAGATCCAGGAGGCTGATTGACAGGGTCCCACGTGCATGAGAGACAGGAAGCGCGCTCTTTGAATTGAATAAGATCGTGAACAGATTAGGGATACTGATTTTTCCTTTGGCGGCGACGTTGTGGCTTGCCTCTGGATGCAAACAGGAACGTCCGCAACACACCGATGCGCCGGCGCAGACGTTGCTGGCCGCAGAGCCGGAGAGCGACTCCGCAGTCCGCAACGCTTCCGCCCGCGCCTCGCCTGCCAACAGGAACGTGACGATTCAACCCCTGTCGGGGCGCGCCTTTGCAGTCCGGGATTTCGGATCCGCCCCCAATGGGCCGGTGAACGAAGTACTTGCCCAGCTGAAAACTCAGGCCCTGGCCAGTGACGGCGCGGCATCCTACGCAATCTTCCTCAAGTTGTTCGAATGCAACACCCTCAACATGCGCGCTGCAAAGGGCTTGCCGATTCGCGACAACGACGCGGCTGAGCAATGCGAAGCGCTTTCGGCCGCCGACGGAATCACATCTACAGAATGGCTGAGCCTGGCCGCTGAGCAGGGAAATATCGGAGCGCAGCTTTTTTATTCGATGGATCCTGCATCCGCCTTGGGCGGAGAAGCGGCGATGCTTCGCGACCCAGACGCCACGCTGGAGTACAAGCGAAAGGCCACAGGCTACCTGGAAGGCCTGGCTTCGCAAGGGAGTGCGGACGCGCTGTTGCAACTTGGCAATGCTTATCAGGCCGGCGTTCTGGTGAACGAGGACCTTGTTGCAAGCAGGGCCTATTTCGAGGCCGTGCGACTGTCCGATCCATCGTTGGTACCGGTCCAGCAGATCAAAGGCCTTGAAAAGGAGATGAGTTCACAGCAGCTTTCACTCGCCCTAAGGAAAGGAGCGGTGATATATGGATCATGCTGCAGGTAGGCGTTTTTCCGAATCAGCCCGAACAAAGCAACGGACGCTCGTTTCCAACCCCGCTCCAGTGGGAGCGTCCGCGCGGACACGGTGGGCCGGTCGCTGGGGCAGAATGCGCCAATGAGAACCTCACACGCCTGGCAGCAGCACGGCACGACCGCGTTGTGGCGCTACACCGGTCATCAGCGCAACTTCCCCGGCTGGCACCTCAGTTGTGATGCGGCCGGATGCGCGTCGTTGCAGGGGCTGATCGATGCGTTGCTGGCCGATGGCACCGGCGCGGCGCGCACGGTGCGGGTAACCCCGCCGTCCCCACCGCTGCTCGCCGTCCCCAACAACCGCCGTGCCGCGTGGGAAGCACCCGTCTCGGTCCGGATCGGACACGACGCCACTGTGGACGGCTGGGGGTGGCAGCACGAGGGCGACCGGGCTCATCTGCGTCTGAACGCCGGTGCCCTGGCCCTGCTCAGGCAGGGCGTGAACGACATCGCCGCCGGCCGGGGCGACCATGCAATGGGCACCGGCGCGGCAGCGCTGTGGTTCTGGTGGTGGCCGTCGCGGTGACGGCGCGGGCTCAGTAGGTGCCGTCGAAGGCGAAGATCGGCTTGCGCTGCTTCCACAGGCCGGCGGTGAAGTCCGGGAACTCCAGTGTCTGGAAGCTGTTGGCGATGGACTGCTCGGACAGCGGGGTGATCGCGCTCCAGGTGATGGCATCGTAGATGTCGATCGGCATCGGCGCCTTGGCTTTGAGCGCCTCGACGAAGGCGTGGATCACAAACCAGTCCATGCCGCCGTGGCCGGCGCTGGCGGCAGTAGCGGCGTGCTGCTTCCACAGCGGGTGTTCGTACTGGTCCTGGTAGGCCTGGATCGGCTCCCACTTGTGTGGCGGGCTGCGGCCTTCGATGTGGATGGACTGGTTGACGTCCATCCACAGGCCCTTGGTGCCCTGCACGCGGAAGCCCATCGAGTAGGGACGCGGCAGTGAGGTGTCGTGCTGCAGCAGGATGGTCTCGCCGTTCTCGCAGGCCAGCGTGGTGGTGACGATGTCGCCCAGCTTGAACGCCACCTTGGTGCTGGGATGGGTGGTGCCGCCACTCTTGGCCACGGTGTATTCGTGCAGCCCGCGTGCCTTGCTGGCGAACGCATTGATGTGGGTGAAGCGGTTGCCACGGTTGATGCCGGTGTACATCGCGCACGGGCCAATGCCGTGGCTGGGGTAGAGCTCACCGTTGCGCTGCACGGAATGCTCGGTACGCCAGCGCGCCTCGGACCAGCCCTTGGCGCCGAACTCCACACCGCTGTCGTAAGGCTGGGACGGATCGCCGGAGTTGAACTTCACCCCGCGCAGGTCGTGCTGGTAGCCACCCTGCAGGTGCACCAGTTCGCCGAACAGGCCGGCGCGCACCATCTGCAGCACCGCCATCACATCGCGGCGGTAACACACGTTCTCCAGCAGCATGTACGGCGTGCCGGTGTCGAGCTGGGTCTTGAGCACGTCCCAGTGGTCCTGCAGGGTGATGCCGGCGACCACTTCGCAGCCGACCGCGACCTTGGCCTGCATCGCGGCGATGGCCATCGGCGCGTGGTACTCCCACGGGGTCGCGATGATCACACCGTCCAGGCCACGCTGTTCCAGCAGACGCTTCCAGGCGTTCACGTCGCCGTTCTGGCCGTAGGTTTTCGGCGCAGGCTTGCCTGCCTTCGCCACCATCTCCACGGCACGGCCGAGCATGATCGGTTCGATGTCGCACAGCGCGACCACCTCCACGTCGTCGCGGCGCACCAGTTCCTTCAGCAGGACCTGACCGCGCATGCCGGTGCCGATCACCCCCAGGCGTACCTTGCGACCGCGCGCCCATGCCGGCGTCTGCGGCAGCAGGCTGGTGGCCGCCACGGCGGCACTGGCCAGAATGAATTCCCTACGTTGCATGAAAAACCCTCCTCGAAAGACCGCGCCGGCAGGCACCGGCGCGGTGGAAACGTCAGAACTTGTAGCCGACGGTGAGACTGTAGCCACGGCCGTAGATGGTGGCGTAATCGCTGGAGTCGCCCAGGAAGCTGTTCGGATCGTAGAACGGAATGCGATCGAACAGGTTCTTGACCGTGAAGCCGATGTTCCAGTGCGCGTCGGGACGCCAGGCCACGCTCAGGTTGGCGGTCCACCACGACGGCACGCCGTCGCACTGGGCCGGATTGAGTGCCAGGTAGCCACCGGTGCAGGTCTCGGGATTGTTGTCCTCGGCATCGATACGGTCCCACGCCCACTTGGTGCCGCCGACATAGTTGATGAAGAAGCTGGTGGTGAAGGCCTGGTAGTTCCAGTCGGCGTTCAACGTCGCGCGCAGGCGCGGGTTGCCGTAGTAGCCGATGGTGTTGCCGTAGTACCAGCCGAGCTCGTCGTCGGTGTAGGTCTCCTTGCGACGCTGGATGGTGGCGGCAACACCGACGTTCAGGGCGCCCCAGTCACCCAGCGTGAAGCGGGTGCGCGCGTCGATGTCGAAGCCGTCGATCAGGGTGCGGCCGCGGTTCTTGTACTGGCCGACCACGCTGAGCACGTTGCCTGCACTGTAGCCCGGCAGGGTGGCCGGGCATGCCACGCCGCTGGCCGGGTCGGCGCACATGGCCGCCAGCGCCGCCTGGTTGGCCAGGTCGGCCTCGGTGATTGGCGAGCGCGTCATCGACTGGATGTCTTCAGCCTTGCTGTAGTCCGGTGCGGCGATCTCGTTGCGGCGGTAGATGAACCAGTAGTCGGCCGACACCGACAGCCACTGGGTCGGTTCGAACACGACGCCGGCGGTGGCGATCTTGGCCTTTTCCGGTTTGAGGTCCTGGTTGGGCTGGGTCATGCGGGCGACGTTGCGGCTGCAGTCGCTGTTGAGCAGTGAATTGCCCAGGTCCACATCGCCGGGGCGCGCGGACCGGCGCAGCAGGTTGGCGATCGCGTTGGTTTCGTTGCAGCGCAGTTCGTCGCGGTAGCCGCCGATCTGCGCGAACACGCCGCCGGTACCCGCTTCGGCCAGGCTCGGCGCGCGGAAGCCTTCGGAATACGTGCCGCGCAGCATCAGCTGGTCGAACATCTGGTAGGTCAGGCCGAGCTTCGGGGCGAGGTTGGCGCTGAAGTCGGGGTACTTGTCCACGCGCAGCGCGGCTTCCAGTTCCAGCTTGTCGGTCAGCGGCGCCACGGTTTCGGCGAACAGCGCGTACGTGTTGCGCCTGCCGTCGAACCACGAGCCGCCCTGCTGGGTGATCAGGCCATTGGCCGCGTCGGGGTTGCCCGGCGTGTAGAACGTTTCGCGGGTGGCGTTGAAGCCGAAGGCCGCGCGCACTTCACCGGCCGGCAGGGTGAACAGCGGGCCTTCGATCTTGCCGTCCAGCGTGTGCAGGCGGGTCCAGGACTCGATGTCGAAGGTGGGGAAGGCCTCGCGGATCAGTGCGGCGTTGGCGTCGCTGATCTCACCGAATTTGTAGGCGGGATGGTCGGAGATGATCACCCGGCCGGTACCCGGATCGATGGTGTAAGGGCCGAAGGCCTTCTGGAACCCGGCCAGGTTGACGTTGGTGGTCTGGTAGGTCACCGAATGGGAACCGGCGGTGGCGAAAGCGGTTTCCCAGTTCCAGTCGCCGGCGGCGCCGCGCAGGCCCGTGACCACGCGGTAGCTCTGGTCGGTATTGCGCTGGCCAAAGTGGTTGGCGCCCACGTCCTGCAGCAGGTACTGCAGGCCCACCACGCCGCCCATCAATGCCTTCAGCTCGGGGCTGGCATGGTTGTACTCGTTGTTGGGCCCCAGGTACGGGTACAGGAACTGGTTGACCGTGGTGCCGGTGTTGCGGGAGAACCAGCTGGTGGGGTTGCCGGTGGTGGTGCCATAGGCGCGCGGCGTGCCGCCGTTGGCGGTCAGGTCGATGTCGGTGTAGGTCGCTTCGGCGAAGGCTTCGGTGCTGTCGCCGATCAGGAAGTGCGCGTTGACGTAGGCGGTGTTGCGTTCGGACTTGGCACCGGCGTCGATCTCGTTGTTCATCCAGGTTTCCCAGATGCACCGCGGGCCGGCCGCTTCGGTGGTGAGCACGTTGTTGCAGCCCGGTGCGGCTTCCTGCACGCGCCGGCCGGTGACCGGGTCGAAGGCGAAGTAGCTGCCCGGATTGAACTCGCCCGGCTTGCTGCCGGTGCCCAGTCGCAGGTTGGGAATGTAGTTCGGGTTGTTGACGTAATACTGCGGCGGCCGCTTGTTGTAGAAGTCACTCAGCGGAATCGCGTCACGCCGGTACAGGTTGACCGAGGCGTAGACGTTGTAGCGGTCCTCGTCCAGGTCGCCGAAACCGGCGGTGATGCTGCCCTGGTGTTCGCCATAGGAATCGATGCGCGAAGAGGTATCGGTGGTGAGGCTGACTTCCGCCCCCTGATAGTTGCGCTTGGTGATCACGTTGATCACGCCGGCCACCGCGTCGGTACCGTACACGGCCGAGGCGCCGTCGGTGAGCACTTCCATGCGTTCGATCGCCGCCGCCGGGATCGCATCGATGTTGACGAACTGGGTCTGGAAACCCGCCGGTGCGCCGTAGTACGACAGGCGTCGGCCGTTCAGCAGTACCAGCGTGCCCTGTGCCCCCAGGCCACGCAGGTTGGCCTGCGAGGCACCGTCGGAGCCGGTGAACAGCGAGCGCGAATCCTGCTGGCCCGGCCGCGCGGCCGGCAGGTTGTCGAGCACCTGCAACAGGGTGCGCGCGCCCATGTTCTCGATGTCCTGTTTGCTGATCACCTGCACGGGCGAGGCGGTTTCCACATCGCTGCGGCGGATGTTGGAGCCGGTGACTTCGATCCGCGACAGCTCGGTGGCCGTGGGATCGGGCGTGGCATCCTGCGCAGCGGCGCTGCCGGCGGCGGCCAGGGCCAGGCCCAGTGCGATGGACAAGGGCGTGGCGGGGATGCAGCGATGGCGATGGCGTTCGGTCAACATCTGTGTCTCCTTGTTCGATCCGCAGCGTGGGGCTGGCGGTGGATGGGTGGATGTCAGGCAAACGTCCCCCGTGCCGCGGCCGGAGGGCCGCAGACGGGAAACGGAGAGAGCAGTTCAGAAACGGGTGGGTCGCGCGCGGGGTGCGGCGTCAGGGCGACACGATGCTGGCGGTATCGCCCTCCTGTCCGATCAGGGCCGCGTTGGCCCAGTTGCCACAGACCTGCGCAGGCATGTCGCCCTGCGCCCCGAGCGTGCGCAGGCTCAGCCGTTGCAGGCCGCGCACGTCCAGCTCCGGTTTGACCACACCAGGCGCTTTCACCAGACCGCTGTCGTAGAGCAGCCGACCGTCGCCCCAGACCTGGAACTGCATGCCGCCGGCGGCGCGGCACTGGTCGTCGATGCCCAGGTCGGCGCGCAGCAGGCGCCAGTTGCCCTTGAGCTGCAGGTCGATCCGGCTGGCCGCACCCACGCCCAGACCGCGGCGGAAGTGCAGGCCGTTCATGCGCATGTCGGCCTGGCCACCGAAGGCGTGGTCGCTTGCGACCTGCGACGCCAGTCCGGCCGGCAGCGGCAATGCGGACAGGTACAGCTGCTGCGCGGGCTTCTCCGTCTGCTGATGTTCCAGCACGCGGAAGGTGGACAGCACGATCGGGCCGACATCGCGGGGCTGCAGCGCATCGACCGCGCGCGCCACACTGCCTTGCGCGGCGGTGACCATCGGGTCGGCCCCGCTGGCGCCGTCGCCGTCCGGGTTCTGCGTGCCCAGCACGCGGAAGCGCAGCAGGCGGCCGGCATGGGCAGGGAAGTCGATCTGCTGCGTGCCCTGCTGCAGGGTCAGGCGGCCGCGCTTGATCGGCTCGCCCCACTCACCATTGCTGTCACCCAGGTAGATCTCGTAGTCGCGCACCTGGCCGTGCTTCCAGTGTTGGTCGTTGCGCGGCGCCAGTTCGATGCCGTCGATCAGCTTGCGTTCGCCGAAGCCGATCACCCATTCGTGCGCACCGGTCTTCACCGCCTGATTGCGCACCGTGCGGAACCAGGTGGCCGGATCGTCGTCGAACGCCTTCTCCAGCTCGTAGCCGGGTTCCTCGGCCGGACGGTTGACCACCAGCAGGCTGTCGGAGGGCAGCGCGCGGCCCAGTGCCGGGGCGGCCGGGAAGGCATCGTCGGCGGCTGCGGCGGTGGCGGGCAGATCCAGCTGCAGCGCAAGCGCCTGGCGGATGTCGACCGGCGCGGTGCGCACATGCAGGGTGCCGCGGCGTTCGGCCGCGTCGTAATACCAGCCCTCGCCCGCTGCCTGCCAGGCGGCCAGGTCTGCCAGCCTCGGCAGCGCACGACCGTCCAGCGTGACCGCGGCCGGTCGCTGACGGCTGAGCACGCGCAGCGCATAGCGGCGCTGCGGCAACTGGCCGGCATAGCGGCCCTGCACCGGATCGATGCGCACCTGCACCGGCCCGCTGCCCTGCGCCGGGGCCTGCACCGTGATCGCCTGCGTGCTCGACTCCCCCGTTTCATAGCGACGGGTGGCACCGTCGTCCTCGTACAGCGTGTACTGCGAGGTGCCCTGTGGATACAGATCGAAGGTCACTTCATCGAGGGGCTTCTGCCCGTCGTAGAGCATCTCCGGGTACATCGGAATGATCGCGCCGGCACGCACGAACACCGGGATGGTGGCCAGATCGACCGGGCGGTCCAGCGAACGGCCCTGCGCACCGGCCAGCAGCTGGCGGCCATCCCAGTAGTCGATCCAGCGACCCGGCGGCAGGTGGATGTCGCGGCGCCAGCCACGACTGGCCGCCTGGCTTCGGTAGACAGGCGCGATCAGCAGCTCACGGCCGAGCAGGAACTGGTATTTGTGCGCTTCGGTGTAGGCCTGCGGGTCCTCGGGGTAGTCCCACATCAGCGCGCGCAGCAGCGGGGCGCCGGTGGTCGCCGCATCGTGCGCCAGCCCGTACATGTACGGGGTCATGCGCATTTTCAGCTTGAGGTAGTCGCGGTTGACGCTGCGGTAGGGCTCATCGAACCACCACGGATGCTTGCGCGCGTTGCCCGACCAGCCGGACATGCCCATCAGCACCGGCGTGAAGCTCTTCCACTGCAGGTCGCGGGTGAAGGTTTCGGCGCTGCCGCCGAAGATCGCATCGACGTCGCCGCTGGCGTAGGCCATGCCGGACAGGCCCGAGCCGATCAGGGTCGGGATGTGCCAGCGGATGTAGTCCCAGCTGCTGCTCTGGTCGCCGGTCCAGGCCACGGCATAACGCTGGATGCCGCCCCAGCCCATCACCGTCCACAGGAACGGGCGGGAGTCGGAATTGTGCAGGATGCCGTTGAACGCGGACTGGTTGGCGTCCATTGCGAACTGGTAGCCCTTGCCGGTCCAGGCCACGTCCAGCTTCTGCACGCGGCTGCCGGCGGTGCCCACTTCCCAGGCGATCTTGTCGACACCGTTTTCGGTCCACAGGCCGGTCCTGAAGCCGTACTTCGCCAGGCCCTGCACGGTTTCGGGCAGCTTCGTGTAGCCGCAGCCGTAACCATCATTGGGCAGGATCCAGCCGCCGGGCATGTCGTGCTCGCGGTACTGCCGGGCCACGCTGTCCACCACGTCCGGCGTGGTGCCGGTCGGGCCGTCGCTCCAGCCGTCGGGCACGCTGCCGGGCTTCCTGCGGTTGTCGCCGTCGTTGTAGCAGTCGGCATCGCCATACGAAAACGCCCAGCGCGGCAGCAGCGCGGCGCGGCCGGTCAGCGCGGTGTAGCGGTCCAGCAGCGTGTGCAGGTCAGGCCCGACGAAGTAGTACGCGTCGAAGCGGTCTTCGCGGTGCAGCAGGGTGGCCTGGTCGGCCTGGCGCAGGTCGTAGGTGCCATCGCTCCAAGTGTTGCGCAGCATGCCCCAGCCACGCGCGCTGAGCAGCATCGGCGCCGGGTTGGGCCGGTCGCCCTCTTCCCAGCCCCCGGAGTAGGACACCTCCAGCTCGCGCCCCTTGAACTCGAAGCGCCCGTTCTGCTGGCCGCCGCCGTAGAAGTGCTCGCCGGCTTCGCTGGAGAGCACCTGCACGCTCTGTGCGGTGTCCAGGTCCAGCGGCTGCAGCTCGCGCCATAGCGCCACGTCGCGATCGCCGTCACGTCGATCCAGCGCCAGCCGCAGCGGCTGCCGCTGGATATGCAGCACCAGGGCGTCGGTGCGGATGCGCACTTCGTTGCCATCTTCTTCCAGCTTGAAGGCGACGTTCGCAGCCGGTTGCGGCACCACGATCGGTGCGGCCTTGTCGCCCGCCGGGCGCAGCGTGCCGTTGCGACCGGCCTGCACGCGCAGCAGATCCGTGCGCAGCAGGTCCACGCGCAGCGTCGCGCCGGTATCGGTGCGGATCTCCCAGCCGGGGCTGCCGTCCCGGGCGGGGGCGGCGGCGATCGTACGCAGATTGCCCAGCGGCTCGGCGATGGCCGGCGCGGTGGCCAGCGCCAAGGCAGCGACCACAGCCACCGACAGACCGGCATGACGTATACGGGTTTCCACCTTGCCCCCAAGCCCGCGTTCGGCGGGTATCCGAAACCATTGCGGCCGACTCTAGGGCAGGGCCTCGAAAGATGTCAATAAATTGCAAAGAAAAATGAAGGATATTTTCTCATAAACGAAAGATGATGCAAAGCAACACTTTCCAAACACCACCTGAATACTGGGTTTGTATCGCCTGAAACCTTGATGCAGTGCGCCATCTGCGCCAAGTTTCAACCGATTCCGATCGAAAATTGTGACGAACCCTGCTTTTCTTTTTCTTTCGATATTTGACATTTCGAAAGAAAGCGCAGAAGGTGCGGTCGCCCAACAGGAATTGCGAATGGACGCTTCTCTGCTCCCTGACTTGCCCGCCTGGCAGCGCCTCGGCGGCGCCCACACGGCGGAAGAAATCGCCCAGCAGCCCGGCCTGTGGGCCGCGCTGGCCGATCTGCTCGATCGCCGCCAGACCGACATCGATGCCTTCCTTGGCGAACGCCTGGGCCATGCCGATCAGCGGGTGATCTTCACCGGCGCCGGTAGCTCGGGTTTCATCGCCGAGATGGTGGCCGACCAGCTCAACGCGCAGTGGCCGGCGGAGATCCGCGCGATCCATACCACCAGCCTGCTCACCCATCCGGCGCTGTACCTGCGCCGCGACCGCCCGACACTGCTGGTGTCGTTCGGGCGCAGCGGTTCCAGCCCGGAAAGCGTAGCGGTGGTGGACCTGGTGCGCGGCCAGGTGGACGAGGCGCGCTTTCTGGACATCACCTGCAACGCCGATGGCGAACTGGCCCGGCGCGGCCAGGGCCGCAGCGACACCCTGTCGCTGCTGATGCCGCCGGCCAGTTGCGACCGTGCATTTGCCATGACCAGCAGCCTGACCTGCATGCTGCTGGCCGCCCTCAGTGCGTTCGATCGCGCGCCGTGGCCGCAGCGGCTGCAGCGCCTGCGGCAGCTGTCCGCGCACGGCGGACAGGCCCTGCACGCGTGGGACGCCGCTGTGGGAGCACTGGCACAGGCACCGTATACCCGTGTGATCTACCTCGGCAGCGGCCCGCTGGAAGCCACCGCGCGCGAAGCCGCGCTGAAGGTGCTCGAACTCACCGCCGGGCGCGTGCTGGCCCTGGCCAACACACCGCTGGGGTTCCGCCACGGTCCCAAGTCCACCCTCAACGCCGACACGCTGGTGGTGATGCTGCGCAGCGCACAGCCGTTGTCGCGCCGTTACGAGCAGGACCTGCTGAACGAGCTGCGCCGCGACGGCATTGCCGGCCGGGTGATCTCGATCGGACCGGACGGCGACGACCGCGCCGAGGGCGACTTCGTGCTCGACGTCGCCGACCTGCCCGATCCGTGGCTGGCGCCCCTGTGGCTGCTGGTGCCGCAGTGTTACGCGCTGCAACGTTCCGCCGCGCTCGGCCTGACCCCGGACAATCCGTTCCCGGACGGCACCGTGAACCGGGTCGTGCAGGGCGTGACCATCCACTCCCACGGCTGAGCACGCATGCACACCTGGTACGGCATCGACATCGGGGGCACCAAGATCGAACTGGTGGCGTGCGACGCCACGCTGGCCGTGCAGCACCGCCAGCGCGTGGCCACGCCGACCCAGGATTACCCTGCGTTCCTGCAGGCGGTGGACGACCTGGTCACGGCCGCCGATGCGGCGCTCGGCCGGCCCGGCGTGGCCGTCGGCATCGGCCTGCCCGGCGTGCGCGACCGCGACAGCGGCCGCCAGCTCAGTGCCAACGTGCCGGGCCTGACCGGACGCACCGTTGGCGTGGACCTGCAGGCGCGCCTGCAGCGGCCGCTGGTGCTCGGCAACGACCTGCAGTGCTTCGCGCTGTCCGAAGCACATGACGGCGCCGCCGCGGGCTACCGCAGCATGTTCGGGGTGATCCTCGGCACCGGCGCGGGCGGTGGCTACTGCCTGGACGGGCATCTGGTCGCCGGCAGCAACGGCATTGCCGGCGAGTGGGGCCACTGGAGCCTCCCGGCCACGCTGCAGCATCGCCATGACCTGCCACTGCTGGACTGCGGCTGCGGCCTGCGTGGCTGCCTGGAGCGGTACGTCTCCGGCAGCGGCCTGGCGATGATCCATGCGCGCTGTGGCGGGGACGACCTCGACGCCAGCGCGGTGGTCGCGTCTGCGCAGACCGGCGATGCCGTCGCGCAGAAGGCGCTGGCGATCCACCGCGACCTGCTTGGTTACAGCTTCGCCAGCCTGATCCTGGCACTGGATCCGCACGTGATCGTGCTGGGCGGCGGGCTGTCGAAGCTGGAGCAGCTCTATCGGGACCTGCCCGCCGCCATTGCCCCGTACCTGTTCGCCGGGGTGCGCGTGCCCCCGATCCTGCCGCCGGCCTTCGGCGATGCCGGCGGCGCGCGTGGCGCGGCCCTGCTCGCCCGCCAGCACCACCCTTCCCCCTGAATACCGCCTCCGGAGTTGCCATGTCCGCCGTCCAATCGCTGATCGCCGCCCACCGCCAGGGCCACCCCGTCGGGCTGTACAGCGTTTGCTGCAGCAACGAACAGGTGCTGCTGGCCGCGATGCAGGTCGCGCAGCGCCACGACACCCTGCTGCTGATCGAAGCGACCTCCAACCAGGTCGACCAGTTCGGTGGCTACACCGGGATGACCCCGCCGCAGTACCGCGATTACGTGCTTGCCCTGGCCGACCGCGCAGGCTTCCCCGCCGCGCGCCTGATCCTCGGCGGCGACCACCTCGGCCCGAATGCCTGGCAGAAGGGCCCGGCCGAGACCGCGATGGCCCATGCCCGCGCGCTGATTGCCGCGTACGTGGCGGCCGGCTTCCACAAGATCCATCTGGACTGCAGCATGTCCTGCGCCGATGACCCGGTGCCGCTGCCGGACGCGATCGTGGCGGCGCGCTCGGCCGAGCTGGCGCGCATCGCCGAGCGCACCGCAGCCGAGCACGGCCTGCCACCACCCGTCTACGTGATCGGCACCGAAGTGCCGGTCCCCGGCGGCGAAGCGTCGCTGGCCGGCGGCCTGCAGGTCACCACGCCGGCCGCGGCGGCCACCACGCTGGCGATCCACCGCGAGGCCTTCGCCGCGCCGGACCTGCTGCCGGCATGGGAGCGGGTGATCGCGATGGTGGTGCAGCCAGGCGTGGATTTCGACCACAGCAGCGTGCACTACTACGATCCGGCCGCCGCCGCGGACCTGTCGGCCTTCGTCGAGCAGCAGCCGCGCATCGTGTTTGAAGCCCACTCCACCGACTACCAGACCGAGGCGGGATTGCACGCGCTGGTGCGCGACCACTTCGCCATCCTCAAAGTCGGCCCGGCTGCCACCTATGCGTTCCGCGAGGCCGTGTTCGCACTGGCGATGATCGAGGACGCACTGCTGCCGCCCGCACAGCGTTCGAACCTGATCGAGGTGCTCGACCGCTGCATGGTCGACAAGCCCGCCAGCTGGCGCAGCTACTACCACGGCGACGAACACGAACTGCGTCTGCTGCGCGCGTATTCGCTGAGCGACCGCAGCCGCTACTACTGGGGAGAACCGGCGGTCCAGGCCGCGCTGGACACGCTGGTGACCAACCTGACCGCACACGTGCCGCCGCAGACCCTGCTCAGCCAGTTCCTGCCGGAACAGCAGAAGGCGATCGAAGCCGGCGCCCTGCGCGCCGAGCCGCTGGCGTTGATCCAGCACAAGGTTGCGTTGCGTCTGGCCGAGTACGCCCGGGCCTGCAATCGCAACAAGGCGCTTTCGGAACGGTAAGCTTCGGCTTTCCTTTCCGGACGGAACCGCCCCCATGCGAAACACACGCCAGCGCCGCCAACAGATCCTGCAGTTGCTGGTCGACCACGGCAACGTGCAGGTCAGCGAGCTGGTGGGCCGCTTTGGCGTGTCGGCGGTGACCATCCGTGCCGACCTGACCCACATCGAATCGCAGGGGTTGGCCACGCGCACGCATGGCGGTGCCACGCTGGTGCGCACGCCGCCGCAGGAGCAGGACATCCACGAGAAGGATGCGCTCAACCTGCCGCTGAAGGACAGCATCGGCGTATACGCCGCGCGGCTGGTCAAACCGGGCGACAACATCATCATCGACTCCGGCTCGACCACCATGACGCTGGCGCGCCACCTGCGCGGGCACCGCGACGTCACGGTGATGACCAACGGACTGAACATCGCCTGGGAGCTGGCCAATGCGCCGGGCGTGGAGCTGCTGCTGACCGGCGGACTGCTGCGCAAGCAGTCGCTGTCGCTGCAGGGCAGCCAGGCCGAGGCCAGTCTGAACACCTACAGTTTCGACACTCTGTTCCTCGGTGTGGATGGCCTGGACCTGCAGTTCGGCCTGACCACCCACCACGAGGCCGAAGCCAGCCTCAACCACCGCATGGTCGAGCGCGCGCGCCGCATCGTGGTGCTGACCGACGCCTCCAAGTTCGGCCGCGTCAGCCTGCACCGCATCGCGCGGCTGGACCAGGTCCACACCATCATCACCGACGCCAGCATCGACAGCGAGTACCTGGACGGGCTGCAGCGGCTGGGCGTCGAAGTGATCATTGCCGAGTCGCCCCCTTGACCGACCCCCGCACCCTGCACGGCCGCATGCTCACCGACACCGGTTGGGTGCGTGGCGACCTCCACATCGACCAGCGTGTACGCGCCATCGACACCGCGCACCGCGATCCGCGCGATGACGACGAGGTTCCGCTGATCCTGCCCGGCTTCATCGACCTGCACGTGCATGGCGGCGCCGGTGTGGACATCATGCAGGGCGGCGACAGCGCCTGCACCGTCGCGCGGGCGCATGCCCGCCACGGCACCACGGCGATGCTGGGCACCACCATGACCGCGCACGAGGACGACATCGTGCAGGCGCTGCAGGGCCTGGCCGGTGCGATCGGCACGCGGGCACCGGGCATGGCACGGGTCCTGGGCGTGCATCTGGAGGGCCCCTTCATCAGTGCCGAGCGGCTCGGCGCGCAACCGCCCCTGGTGGTCGAAGCCACGCTGCAGGACGTGCGCCGCCTGCATGCGATTGCCCCCATCCACGTGCTCACCCTCGCCCCGGAGATCGGCCAGCATCTCGCGCTGATTCCTGCGCTGAACGCGCTCGGCATCCGCGTGCAGCTCGGCCACAGTGCCGGCAGCTATGCCGATGGCGTGGCCGCACTGGAGGCGGGCGCGGCCGGCTTCACCCATCTGTTCAACGGCATGACCGGCGTGGACCACTATCAGCCCGGCATCGCCACCGCCGCCCTGGCGCATGCGCAGTACGCCGAGCTGATCCCCGACCTGCAGCACGTGCATCCCGGCGCGATCCGTACCGCGCTGCGCGCGATTCCGCGCCTGTATTGCGTGACCGACGCCACGGCGGCCACCGGCATGCCCGACGGCGAGTACGCGCTGGGCGTGCAGCGCGTGCACAAGTGCCTGGGCTGCGTGCGACTGTCGACCGGTTCGCTGGCCGGCAGTGCGCTGACGATGGACCAGGCGCTGCGCAATCTGGTGTCACTGGGGCTGGACCTTGCCGACGCCTCCAACCGGGTATCGCGCTACCCGGCCGACTATCTCGGCCTCACCGATCGTGGCCGCATCGCCGTCGGCGCCTGGGCCGACCTGGTGATCCTCGACCGCGACCTGCGCGTGCGCGCCGTGACGGTGGAAGGCCAAGACATCGCGCTCGACTGAGCGCCGACCCCGCGCCGTCGCGGCGCATGCAACGCAGGACAGGACCGGCCCGATGAACGACGTTTCCGCAGCCCAGCCCGTGTACGCCGACGCCCCGCGCTGGCCGATACGCTATCTGTTGTTCATCGGCGGCATGGGCGGCCTGCTCTACGGCATCGACATCGGCATCATCGCCGGCGCCCTGCCGTATCTGGAAGCCACCGCAACCGCGAGCTGGCACCTGACCACCCAGCAGCTGGGCTTCGTGGTGGCCGCCGTGCTGCTGGGCAGCGTGCTGTCCTCGCTGTTCGCCGGCATGGTCGCCGACCTGATCGGGCGGCGCGGGGCGATGTTCCTGGCCGGCCTGCTGTTCACCGCCAGCATTCCGGTGATGGCGCTGTCGGACGGGTATGCAGCGCTGCTGATGGGCCGCCTGCTGCAGGGCATCAGCGGCGGCCTGATCGGCGTGGTGGTGCCGCTGTACCTGGCCGAGGTGCTCAGCCCGGAGCGACGCGGGCGCGGCGCGGCGATGTTCCAGCTGCTGCTGACCGTCGGCCTGGTGCTGGCGGCGGTGATCGGCCTGTACCACGCGCATTCGGTGGACGCAGCGGCCGCGGCCGTGCGCCACCTGCCAGGCGAGGAACAGCAGCGGCTGCTGTTCGATGTCAAGGACCATGCCTGGCGCACCATTTTCTGGAGCTGCCTGCTGCCCGGGCTGGTGTTCACCGCCGGCGTGCTGCTGATCAGCGAATCGCCGCGCTGGCTGGTGCGCCGCGGGCGTGTCGACGCGGCGCGGCGCGCGCTGCAGCGTACCGTTGCCGCCGCCGAGGTCGAACCGACCCTGCAGCGCATGCAGGCCCCGGAGGCCGTGCGCAGCCGTGGCACCGGCGCGCGCGACCCGCTGCTGAGCCGCCGTTACGTGTGGCCGTTCGTGCTGGCCTGCCTGGTGCTGGCCTTCACCCAGGCCACCGGCATCAACTCGGTGCTGGCCTACGCGGTGAACATCCTCAACCAGGCCGGCCTGCCCGGCGCGGTGGCCAACTGGGCCGACGTGGCGATCAAACTGCTCAACGCGGTGATGACCGTGGTCGCCCTCGTGCTGGTGGACCGCAAGGGCCGCAAGTTCCTGCTGATGCTGGGCAGCGGCGGCATCACCGTGGCGCTGCTGGCCGCCGCACTGCTGTTCGTGCAGAGCGAACGCGGCCGCCTGGATGTGCAGCCGCTGCTGCAGCAGCAGGTGGCAGGCAGTACCTTGTCGCTGCCGCTGGATGCCGCACAGTGGCAGCGCCTGGAGGGCGGCGCTGCTGCTGGCCCGCAGCAGCTCACCGTGTCCTACGCCTACGGCGGCTTCAGCAACGTGCGCGCGCTGCGCAGCGACAACCCGATCGATGCGACGCTGGAGATCCGTCGCAACGACGCGGTGTCGGACGACAGTGTGATCGGCGCGTTCTTCCGCCGGCTGCACCTCAATCCGTTCCCGGACCCCGCCCAGGCCGCGCAGGCACCGCTGGTGATCGAACGCGCCATGATCGGCCCGGTGCCCTCGCCCACCCACGGCTGGCTGGTCGCCAGCTGCATCCTGCTGTTCGTGGCGTTCTTCGCGGTGGGCCCCGGCGTGTGTGTGTGGCTGGCTCTGTCCGAGCTGATGCCGACCCGCATCCGCTCCAACGGCATGAGCATCGCGCTGTTGATCAACCAGTTCGTGTCCACGGTGATCGCGGCCATCTTCCTGCCCACCGTCGGCCACCACGGCTATGCCAGCATGTTCTTCTTCTGGGCCGGCTGCACCCTGCTGTACTTCCTGATCGCCGCCTTCTGGCTACCGGAAACCAAGGGCAAGTCGCTGGAACAGATCGAGGCCAACTTCCGCTGATCGCAGCACGTCGCCACACCCGGTCAGGGTGTGGCCGGCGTGCCGGTCATGCGTTCCACCAGGCGTGCGGCATCGTCCGGCGCCAGGCCGGTGGTCTGCATGTACTTGCCGAACGGCGCGCTCACATGCGCCACGCTGACGATGTCACCGTCCACGCTCACCGCCATCACGCGTCCGACCAGGCGCTCGGACGCGCGCTGGATGCGCGGTTCGGCCGCGTCGGTGAAAGTGTAGTAAAGCGTGGCCAGGCCATTGGGTCCGACCTCCTGGCGCACACTGGCAATGGCCGACGCGGTGATGACCGGCGGTCCAACCAGATGGATGGGGGTGCCATCCAGCGTCCGCGCGGGCACGCTGCCCGCCTGCGCCACGGTATCGGCCTCGCGCATTTCAATGCGCACCCCGCTGCGTGGCGGGGCGCCCGGCCGGGTGAACGTCCCGTCGGACGACGGCGCTTGGCTGCACCCCGACATCACCAGCGCGCCCAACAACAGCCCCCAACGCCATCCCTTGCGCATCGCCATTCCCTCGAGGTTGTTGGCGCATTGTGACCCGGATGCAGGCTCAGCGCAGCCGTCGCAAGCGGAAGGCCACCACGATCTGCAGCACGCCGTAGATCAGGCTGCCGATGCCGATCCACAGCGTGGTGACAGCCACGCCCGCGATGGGATTGGCCACCATGAGCGCGCCCAGCACGATGGCCAGCAGCCCGCTGAGGATCAGCAGCCACTCGCCCCGGATGTGCCTGCGCACGCGGATGGCGAACACGATGCGGTACAGCCCGGCCACGATCAGCCAGACCGCCAGCAGCAGGATCAGCACACTGGCGGTGGCCAGCGGATTGAGCACCGCCAGCACGCCGAAGCCGAGCGATACCACCGCATAGAGCAGCAGCCAGCCACGCGGCACGCCGCTGTTGCCGAACACCGCGAACAGGCTGATCAGGCCCTCCACCAGCGCCATCACGCCTATCGCCCATGCCAGCGCGGTCGCGGCCGACAGGGGCTGCAGGATCGCGATCAGTCCGAACACCACGGCCACCACGCCGTACAGCAGCACGATCCACCAGCTGCGGCCCACCAGCGACAGCACCGGCGAAAGAGGGGTAGTCATCGGCAGCGCACTCCGTGTGAAGGGTGAATGGGCATCTTAGCGCCGGGTCATGAAAGCCCTGCTCACGGCACGCGTGCGCATACCCAGACCCGCAGCTGCGTGCCGCCGGCGCCCTGCAGCGCGCTGGCGGCCGCATCCAGCGTGGCGCCGGTGGTCATTACGTCGTCAACGAGGGTCAACCGTGCCGGCGCGGGCCCGGTCACGCCGAAGGCGTTCCGCAGATTGCGGCGGCGGGCATCGGCCTCCAGGTCCGATTGCGGGGCGGTCAGGCGGGTGCGCTGCACGCCCTGCCACAGCGGCAGATCCAACGCGCGCGCCAGCGGTCGCGCCAGTTCCAGCGCCTGGTCGTAGCCGCGTGCGCGCAACCGCTGCCGATGCAGCGGCACCGGCGCCAGCGGGCCGTCCACGAACGCCGGTACGCGCTGCAGCATCAGCTGCGACAGCAGCCTGCCGGCCGCCAGGTCATGGTGGAACTTGAAAC
Organism: Stenotrophomonas sp. NPDC077461; assembly: GCF_049545475.1. Taxonomy (NCBI): domain Bacteria; kingdom Pseudomonadati; phylum Pseudomonadota; class Gammaproteobacteria; order Lysobacterales; family Lysobacteraceae; genus Stenotrophomonas; species Stenotrophomonas sp. NPDC077461. Next base: position 44,325 of record NZ_JBMWDO010000005.1, on the reverse strand, counting down.
GGCGCAGCAGTCCATCCACCGGGGCGGCGTACAAAAACGTAGCGGCAGCGCCATGCTGGCGCGGGGGCGTGCGCAGGCAGGCGCCGCAGCGCGCGGTGCATTCGCCGTCCGGCAAGGGCAGCGCGCACAGCGGGCAGGCAGCATCGTTCCAGGGCAGGCCGGCATGGCAGGCCGCGCAAAGATCCAGCCCATCCGCACCGGGCGCCTCGCACAGCAGGCAGCGCAGGGGCAGGAGCTGATGGCCCAGCCACGCCCATGCTCCGTAAACTTTTCTAATGTCCATGTAGTTGACAGTTGCCGGTCCGCTCACCAGACTGCCGCCCTTTCGTTCCACTATCTGTCAGGACTTGCCCATGCCTTCCGTCATCCGCCACGACTGGCACCGCGACGAACTGCTGGCCCTGTTCGCCCTGCCGCTGCCCGCGTTGCTGCACCAGGCCGCCAGCGTGCACCGCGCGCACTTTGATCCGGCTGAAGTCCAGGTCTCCACGCTGCTCTCGGTCAAGACCGGCGGCTGCCCGGAAGACTGCGCCTACTGCCCGCAGGCGCAGCGTTACAGCACGGGGGTGGATGCGCAGAAGCTGATGGCCACCGAGGACGTGGTTGCCAGGGCCCGGCAGGCCAAAGCCGCCGGCGCCTCGCGCTTCTGCATGGGCGCCGCGTGGCGCTCGCCCAAGGCGCGCGACATTCCCAAGGTGGCGGCGATGATCCGCGAGGTGAAGGCGCTGGGCCTGGAGACCTGCGCCACCCTGGGCATGCTCAGCGGCGACCAGGCGGCCGCCCTGCGCGACGCCGGGCTGGACTATTACAACCACAATCTGGACACCGCGCCGGACTTCTATGATTCGATCATCCACACGCGCCAGTACCAGGACCGCCTGGACACGCTGGAGCACGTGCGCGAGGCCGGGCTGAAGACCTGCTGCGGCGGCATTGTCGGCATGGGCGAATCCCGCGAGCACCGCGCCGGCCTGCTGCTGGCGCTGGCCAACCTGCCGGCGCACCCGGACTCGGTGCCGATCAACCGGCTGGTGCAGGTGGCCGGCACGCCGCTGCATGGCACCGCCGAACTGGACCCGTTCGAGTTCGTGCGGATGATTGCCGTGGCCCGCATCGCCATGCCGCGCGCGATGGTGCGGCTGTCGGCCGGGCGCGAGGCGATGAGCGATGAGCTGCAGGCGCTGTGTTTCCTGGCCGGAGCCAACTCGATCTTCTACGGCGAGAAACTGCTGACCACCGGCAATCCCGATACTGAGCGCGACCTGGCCCTGTTCGAGCGGCTGGGCCTGCGCCCGATGCCGGTCCGGGTGGACGCCGCCGACCACGATCGCCCGGGCACGGTCCACGCCGGGATCACCACGTCCGGCGGCTGCGGGCGGGCCGCCTGAGCCGGCCGATCGGCCGCCCGGCCGGGCCAGGCAGCGCCAGGCCCGGCAACCGGGTACGCTACGGATCTTCCCAGCCGCCCATGCCCACCACGCTCATGGCCCGTCCCGACCTGCACGACCGCATCCAGGCCCAGCGCAAGCTCCGCGACGCCCAGGGACGCATCCGCGTGCGTCGCACGGTGACCCGGCGCGACGGCGTGCGGCTGGAGATCGATGGCCAGTGGCTCACCGGCTTCTGCAGCAACGACTACCTGGGCCTGTCCCAGCAGTTCGGCGTGGTCAGCGCGCTGCAGGACGCCGCTGCGCGCGAGGGTGCCGGCGCCACCGCCTCGCACCTGGTCTGTGGCCACCACGCACTGCATGACGCGCTCGAACGCGAGATGGCCGAGTGGCTGGGCTACCCGCGCGCGCTGCTGTTTGGCAGCGGTTTCGCCGCCAACCTGGCCGTGCAGCAGGCGCTGCTCAGCGAAGAAGACGATGTCTGCGTGCAGGACCGGTTGAACCATGCCAGCCTGCTCGATGCGACGCGCCTGGCCGGCTGCCGCCTGCGCCGCTACCCGCACCTGGATGCCGAAGGCGCGATGCGCCAGCTCAAACATGCGCCGGAAGGCGCGGCGATGCTGGCCACCGATGGCGTGTTCAGCATGGATGGCGACCTTGCCCCGCTGCGCTCCCTCTCGCTGGTGGCACGGATGCAGGGCGCAATGCTGTACGTGGACGATGCGCACGGCGTGGGCGTGATCGGTCAACACGGCCGCGGCTGCGTGGCCGAGGCCGGGTTGGGCGTGGACGATGTGCCGCTGCAGCTGGCCACGTTCGGCAAGGCGCTGGGCGGCAGCGGTGCGGTGGTGCTCGGCGACGAGGCGATGATCCAGCACCTGGCCGAAACCGCGCGTCCTTACATCTACACCACGGCCGTCCCGCCGGCGCAGGCGGCCGCCACGCTGGCCGCGGTGAAGCTGGCCCGTCGTGACGACTGGCGCCGCGAGAAGCTGGCCGAACTGGTGGGCGTGTTCCGCGCCGGCGCGCGCCAGCACGGGCTGGACCTGATGGCCTCCGATACGCCGATCCAGCCGTTGCTGTGCGGTGCCGAGGCCACCGTGATGGCGATGTCGGCCGCCTTGGAGACCTCCGGTTTTCTGGTCACCGCGATCCGCCCGCCGACGGTGCCCGAAGGCAAGGCGCGGCTGCGCGTGACGTTGTCGGCACTGCACACCCCGGCCCAGGTGCGCGCGCTGATCGACGCCATCGCCCATGCACGCGACAGCGTTCTGCACCAGCAGGCCCTGTCGGCATGAGGCAGAGGCGGTAAGCATGCAGATCGAGGTGGTGGGACAGGGACCGGCACTGGTGCTGATCCACGGCTGGGCCCTTCATGGTGGCGTGTTCGCGCCGCTGGTCGAGCGGCTCGCCGACCGCTTCCAGCTGCATCTGGTCGACCTTCCCGGCCACGGCGCCAGCCGCGACGACGCCACGCCCCTGCGGCTGCCCTACGTGGTCAACGCGATCGCTGCCGCCACGCCGCCGGCAGTGTGGTGCGGATGGTCGCTCGGCGGTCTGTTCGCGCTGCATGCGGCGGCCACGCTGCCGCAGGTGCGCGCGCTGGTGATGATCGCCGCGACGCCGTGCTTCGTGCGCGCGGTGGACTGGCCCGACGCCGTCGAGGCGAGCGTGTTCGAACAGTTCGGCCAGGACCTGGCCCGCGACTATCGTGGCACCCTGGAACGCTTCCTGGCCCTGGATGCAATGGGCTCCGAGCATGCCCGGCAGGAACTGCGCACGCTGCGCGAGATGCTGGTGGCACGTGGCGAACCCGCGCCGCACGCGCTGAACGACGGCCTGCGGCTGCTGGAAGCCAGTGACCTGCGCGGCGCCCTGCCGACCCTGCGCCCGCCCAGCCTGTGGCTGGCCGGGCAACGCGACCGGCTGGTGGCGGCGCGCACGATGCAGGCAGCGGCCGCGCTGACGCCGGCGGCAGAGATGCACACCATCGCCCACGGCGGCCATGCCCCGTTCCTGGGCCATGCCGACGAGGTTGCCCGCCACCTGCAACACTTTGTTTCCGGCCTGGGCTGAGCCATCACCGCCACGCATCGCCGAAAATGCCTTTCCGCCCTTTCCCGCGAGACTGACGATGGATCTTGGAATAGCCGGCCGCTGGGCCCTGGTCTGCGCCGCGAGCAAAGGCCTCGGGCTGGGCTGCGCGCGGGCCCTGGTGCGCGAAGGCGTCAACGTGGTGATCGCCGCGCGCGGTGAGGCTGCGCTGGAACGGGCGCGTCTGGAACTGCTGGCCCTGCCCGGCGCACGCCAGGTGGTGGCCGTGGTCGCCGACATCACCACACCCGAAGGTCGCCAGGCCGCGTTGGCGGCCTGCCCGCAGGTGGACATCCTGGTCAACAACGCCGGCGGACCGCCCGCCGGCGATTTCCGCCAGTTCGCCCGCGAGGACTGGCTGGCCGCGCTGGACGCCAACATGCTGGCGCCCATCGACCTGATCCGCCTGACCGTGGATGGCATGATCGAGCGCGGCTTCGGGCGCATCGTCAACATCACCTCCTCCTCGGTGAAGGCGCCCATCGACGTGCTGGGCCTGTCCAACGGTGCCCGCTCGGGGCTGACCGGTGTCGTGGCCGGCATCGCGCGCCGCACCGTCGCCCACGGCGTCACGATCAACAACCTGCTGCCAGGCCAGTTCGACACCGATCGCCTGCGCGGCAACTTCGCCTACCTGGCACAGCAGCAGGGCATCGATGCCGGCCAGCTGGCCGAGCGCAAGCGTACCCATATTCCCGCCGGACGCTTCGGCAGCGCCGACGAGTTCGGCGCCACCTGCGCCTTCCTGTGCAGCGCGCATGCCGGCTACATCACCGGGCAGAACCTGCTCATCGATGGCGGTGCCTACCCCGGCACCTTCTGACTTCCGTCCCACCCCCGTTTATGCAGTGAGCCTTCCATGACGTCCAGTTTCGATCCCCACCACGTCCGTCGCGCGTTCTCGCGTGCCGCCAGCCGCTACGACGCCGCCGCAGCGTTGCAGCGCGAGGTGGCCAAGCGCCTGCTGGAATCGCTGGATTACCTGGGCGAGCGCCAGCCTCAGGTGGTGCTGGACATCGGCAGCGGGACCGGCCATGCCAGCGCGACGATGAAGAAGCGCTGGCCCAAGGCGCAGGTGATTGCACTGGATCTGGCCGAGCCGATGCTGCGCGAAGCGAAGAAGCAGGCGGGTTGGTGGAAGCCGTTCGCACGCGTCTGCGCCGATGCGCAGGCGCTGCCGCTGCAGGACCAGAGCGTGGACCTGATCTACAGCAACCTGTGCCTGCAGTGGGTGGACGATCTACCGGCGGTATTCGCCGGGTTCCGCCGCGTACTCAAGCCTGGTGGACTGCTGGTGTGCTCCACATTCGGCCCGGAGACCCTGATCGAGCTGCGCGACGCGTTCGCGCAGGCCGATGCGGTGCCGCATGTCAGCCGGTTCGCGCCCATTGCCCAGTTCGGCGATGCGCTGATGATGGCCGGTTTCCGCGATCCGGTGCTGGACCGCGATCTGTTCACCCTGACCTATGACGACCTGCCCGCGCTGATGCGCGAACTGCAGGCGATCGGCGCCACCAACGCACGCCACGACCGCCGCCACACCTTGACCGGGCGGGGCCGCTTCGATGCCGCCCGCGCCGCCTATGAGCCGCTGCGGCGCGAGGATGGCAAGCTCCCCAGCAGCTGGGAAGTGATCTACGCCCATGCCTGGGCACCCGACCCGGGCGCGCCGATCCGCGAGCGCGGGCACGACATCGCCAGCGTGCCGGTGTCGGCGATCCCGATCCGCCGCAGGCCCACCTGACCGCAGGCTCGGCCCCACCGGCGCGGGTGCGCGTTACGACGGGAACAGGTCGCGGTGGAAGAAATAGATTTCCTGCGCCAGGAAGCGCCAGCTGGTGTGGAAGCTGCGGAAACGGGTGCTCGGCGTGGAGGACGCCAGCGCATCAATGCCCAGTTCCTTGCACAGCCGCAGCGCGCGCGCCATGTGCAGCGGATCGCTGACGATGATGACCCGGTGCAGCTTGCGTTGCTGCATCAGGCGGCGGGCCTCGATCAGGTTCTGGCGGGTGGTCCGCGAGGCGGTTTCGATCAGGATCACCTCGTCCGGCACCCCCTGCTTGAGCGCATAGCGGCGTGCCACCTGCGACTCGGAGAAGCGCGCGCCGCTGCCGCCGTAGCCGCCGGTGAAGATCAGCAGTGGCGCGTACCCCTTCTGGTACAGGTCCAGGCCGTGGCGGATGCGCTCTTCAAACACCGGTGACGGCTTGGCGTCGTACGCCGCCGCACCCAGCACGATGATGGCGTCGGCCTGCGCGGCCTGGTCACGCTCACCGATCCAGACGATCCAGGCCGTCACCCCAAGCAGCCAGGCCACCAGCAGGATGCACAGGCGCCACAGCCAGCCCAGGATGCCCACCCGGCCCACCCGGCCACGGCGGCTCATGCCGCGCTCCACGGCAGGGCGTCAAGATCCACATTGCCGCCGGACAGCACCACGCCCACCCGTTGCCCGGCAAAGCGTTCCGGTGCGCCCAGAATGGCCGCCAGGGCGATCGCCGACGACGGCTCCACCACCTGCTTGAGCACCTGCCAGATCAGCCGCATCGCCGCCACGGTGTCGGCGTCACGCACCGTGAGCACCGACGCCGCAGGCTGCAGCAGCGCGAAGTTGGGCTGGCCCAGGGTGCCGCGCAGGCCGTCGCAGACGGTGTCCGGGGTGATGTCCACGCGGCGTTCGCCGGCGGCCAGCGAACGCGCGGTGTCGGCCGCCCCCTCGGGTTCGGCCAGCACCAGCCGCGCGGTGGGCGCCAGCGCCTGCATGGCCAGCACGGTGCCCGCCGCCAGGCCACCGCCGCCCACCGGCACCACCAGGGTGTCGAACGGACCGTGGCCGTGCAGCAGTTCCAGCGCGGCAGTGCCCTGCCCGGCGATCACGTGGCTGTGGGTATAGGGATGCACCAGCGTGCCGCCCGTCTCGGCCTGCACCTGCGCGCACATTGCTTCACGGGCGGCGATGGAGGCCTCGCAGCGCCACAGGGTGGCCCCGTGGCGGACGATGTTGGCCAGCTTGGCGGCCACCGCACCCTCGGGCACCACCACATGGCAGGCGATCCCGCGCGTACGGGCCGCCAGCGCCAGCGCGGCGCCGTGGTTGCCCGATGAATGGGTGACCACGCCACGCGCCGCCTGTGCGTCGTCCATCGCCCAGACCGCATTGCAGGCGCCACGGAACTTGAAGGCCCCCCCGCGCTGCAGGTGCTCGCCCTTGAACGCCAGCTCGGCACCGCTCATCGCATCCAGCGTGCGCGACCGCAGCACCGGGGTCACACGGGCATGTGGGGCAATGCGCGCGGCGGCGGCCAGCACGTCGTCGGCACAGGGCAAGGGTGAATCGCTCATGACGCAAGATTAACGTATGGCCCCGGTTGGCATCGCCTCCCCCGTACATGCCAACATGGCGGCCATTCATCCGGATCGGGCGGGATTAAGGGCCGATTCAATGCCGCAGGCCGAAGCTGGCCTCATACCCTTGGGGGGACCCGATCATGAAGATGCGCCTGATCCTTGCCGGTGGCCTGATGTTGGCCCTGTCCGGCTGCGCGACCTACGACTATGTCGGCGGTGGCGCCGGCAGTGGCTACTACCACGGTGCACCGTCGGTGGAATACCGCTACCCGGCCGGTTATCCGTACGGCTATGGCAGCGGCTACTACGGTGGCGGCTACGGCTATTACGGCTACGGCGGCGGCTACGGCTACCCCGTGTACCGGCCGTATCCGAACTACCGCCCGCCGCACAACCACCGCCCGCCGCCGCGTCCCGACCACGGCAATGGCCCGCGGCCGGACCGCCCGCCGCGCCCGGATCGGCCGCGCCCGGACAACAACGGTGGCTCCCCCTGGCGCAACATGGACTCGCTGGGTCGTCCCCCGCAGCAGCGGCCCGCGCCGCAGCAGCGCCCGTCGATGCCGGCCCAGGCCCGTCCGGCGCAGGCGCCGCGTCCTGCGGGGCAAAGAATGAACGGTTCCCCGTGGCGAACGCTCAACAATGCGAACCAGCGCACAAATGAGCGCTGAGCTGACTTGATTTTCACGCACCGGGCGGTTCAATCTACCCGGGTGGTGACGGTCGCCGTCGCAAAGTGACAAAAGCGACACAACGCGTCACATCAAGCTCTACGTCGATATCCGACAGGAACATCTGGATCCCCCCTGTTCCGGCCCTGTCGGATGTCGGCACCCAAAACGCAGAAGGCCCCGCTCGCGCGGGGCCTTCTGTCGTTCGGGGAGACCGGCGCTGGGCCGCAGGCTGAAAAAACAGGGCCGGCAGTCCCCCGACTACCGGCCCCTTCGCTTCCCCAGCGTGCGCGTAGACCAGCCCCTGTTCCAATTCCGGTCTGTCGTGCCAGTGGCGCGTGCCACGATGGGTGCTATTGGGTTATCTGCAGATTGCGTGCCAACTTGAGGGTAATTTTTCGACCCGGGCCCGATTGGCGCTAAAATCGCCACCCGTCCCCCTCCCCGGGGGGGAATCCAAGGCCCTTCGGCCCCGTCCCCCCGAGTCCCATCGCCATGTCCGATTCCTTCCATCATCACGACGTCATCGTCATCGGCGGCGGCCATGCCGGCACTGAGGCCGCGCTGGCGGCCGCGCGCAGCGGGGCCCGCACCCTGCTGCTGACCCACAATGTGGAAACCATCGGTGCGATGAGCTGCAACCCGGCCATTGGCGGCATCGGCAAGGGTCACCTGGTCAAAGAGATCGACGCCCTCGGCGGGGCGATGGCGCATGCCGCCGACCGCGCCGGCATCCAGTGGCGCACCCTCAACGCCTCCAAAGGCCCTGCCGTGCGCGCCACGCGCTGCCAGGCCGACCGCAACCTGTACCGCATGGCGGTGCGCCGGATGGTCGAAGCGCAGCCGAACCTGACCGTGTTCCAGGCGGCCGTGGACGACCTGGTGATCGAGGGCGATGCGGTCCGCGGCGCCATCACCCAGACCGGCCTGCGCTTCCATGCCAAGGCGGTGGTGCTGACCGCCGGCACCTTCCTGGCCGGCAAGATCCACGTGGGTCAGACCCAGTACGCCGCCGGCCGCATGGGCGATCCACCGGCCACCACCCTGGCCGCGCGCCTGCGCGAACGCCCGTTCGTGGTGGACCGGCTCAAGACCGGCACCCCGCCGCGCATCGACGGCCGTTCGCTGGACTATTCGGTGATGGCCGAACAGCCTGGCGACACCCCGCGTCCGGTGATGTCCTTCCTGGGCGATGCAGCCGATCACCCGGCCCAGGTCAGCTGCTGGATCACCCACACCAGCGAGCGCACCCACGAGATCATCCGCAGCGCACTGCACCGCTCGCCGCTGTACAGCGGCCAGATCGAGGGCATCGGCCCGCGCTACTGCCCCTCCATCGAGGACAAAGTGGTGCGCTTTGCCGAAAAGGCCAGCCACCAGATCTTCGTCGAGCCCGAAGGGCTGGATGTGGTGGAGATCTATCCCAACGGCATCTCCACCTCGCTGCCGTTCGACGTGCAGCTGGACCTGGTGCGCAGCATCGCCGGCTTCGAGAACGCGCACATCACCCGGCCCGGCTACGCGATCGAGTACGACTTCTTCGATCCGCGCGGCCTGAACAACACCCTGGAAACCAAGAGCGTGTCCGGCCTGTTCTTCGCCGGCCAGATCAACGGCACCACCGGCTACGAGGAGGCCGGCGCGCAGGGCCTGCTCGCCGGCCTCAACGCCGCGCGCGCCTGCCGCGACGAAGCGGGCTGGTGCCCGCGCCGCGACGAAGCCTACCTGGGCGTGCTGGTGGATGATCTGATCACCCACGGCACGACCGAGCCGTACCGCATGTTCACCAGCCGCGCCGAGTACCGCCTGCAGCTGCGCGAAGACAACGCCGACGTGCGCCTGACCGGCATCGGCCGCGAACTGGGCGTGGTGGACGACCGCCGCTGGGCGGCGTTCCAGGCCAAACAGGAGGCCGTGGCCCGCGAGTCGGCACGCCTGCGGGCGCTGTGGGCAACCCCGGGCAATGCGCTGGGCCGCGAGGTTGAAACCACCCTGGGCGTGGCAGTCAGCCGCGAGACCAACGTGCTCGACCTGATCAAGCGCCCCGAACTGGATTACGCCACGCTCATGCAGGTGCCCTCGCTCGGCCCGGCCGTGGACGACCCCAAAGTGGCCGAGCAGGTCGAGATCGGGGTGAAGTACGCCGGCTACCTGGACCGCCAGCGCGAGGAGATCGAGCGCCAGCAGCGCCACGAAAACACCGCGATCGCCAGCGATTTCGACTATGCCGGCGTGCGTGGGCTGTCGGCCGAGGTGCAGCAGAAGCTCGAGCGCGTGCGCCCGCAGACCATCGGCCAGGCCCAGCGCATCCCCGGCATGACCCCGGCGGCCATCTCGCTGCTGCTGGTGCACCTGGAGCGCGCACGCCGCAGCCGCGTGGCGTGATGCACCACCGGCGTGCACACGCCGGGAGCGGAAAGGCCACGCGGTATCATGCCGATGCACCCACCGTGGCGTGCGATTGCCTGGAGACCATGTGAGCCCGATCCGCCCCTTCCTCGACACACTGCCGGTGCTCGGCGAGCGCTGCTACATCGACCCGGCCTGCACCCTGATCGGCGATGTCGTGCTGGGCGATGACGTCTCGGTGTGGCCGGGCACGGTGATCCGGGGCGACGTCAATTACGTGCGCATCGGCGCGCGCAGCAACATCCAGGACGGCACGATCATCCATGTCAGCCACCACAGTCCGTTCAACATGGGGGGCTACCCGACGCTGATCGGCGAAGGTGTCACGGTCGGCCACGGCACCATCATCCATGCCTGCACCATCGGCGACTACAGCCTCATCGGCATGGGCGCGTGCATCCTCGACGGCGCCGAAGTGAAGCCCCACGGCTTCCTGGGTGCCGGTGCGGTGCTCGGGCCGGGCAAGGTGGTCGGCGAGGGCGAGCTGTGGCTCGGCAATCCGGCCCGCCTGGCACGCCCGCTGCGCGACAAAGAGATCGAGGCGCTGCACTACTCGGCCGATCACTACGTGCGGTTGAAGGACAAGTATCTGGCCTGATCGCGACGCACGCTGTCGGCTTGCGTTCGCTGTCCTGGCCATCGCTGGGCATCGGCGGTCGCGCACGGTAAAGTCCTCAGCCGACCAGGACGCAGTCGAGAACCGCATGCCCGTGCAGGCAGCCGACCGGAGAGGATTCCGGCATTCCGCCTTCCACCACTGTCGAGCCATGCCCCACCGGTGCGCGCGCCGATGAGCGTACCGATGCTGGACACCTACCGTGAAGTGATCACGCCCGAAGGCGTGCCGCTGCACCTGCCGGCCGCCGGCCCGTTGCCGCGCGCGCTGGCCTGGGCCATCGACTTCGCCATCCGCTTCGGCGCGTTGTCGGTGATGAGCGTTCCACTGGCCTTCCTTGGCGACTTCGGCCAGGGCCTGTACCTCGGGCTGCTGTTTTTGATGTTCTGGGCCTACACCATCGTGCAGGAAGCGCTGTGGGGCCAGACCATCGGCAAGCGCGCGATGGGCCTGCGCGTGGTCGCGCAGGACGGCGCACCGGTGGGCTGGATGGCCGCCATCACCCGCAATCTCCTGCGCACCGTGGACATGCTGCCGTTCGGCTACGCGCTGGGCCTGCTGTCATGCCTGTTCGACGCGCATGGCCGGCGGCTGGGCGACATGGTGGCGCGCACTGTGGTGATCCACATCGGCGCGCCGGCAGATGGCGGGACCCTGGCCATCGACAGCGTGCTGCCGCCGCCGCCGCTGCAGCCGGCCGAACAGGCTGCCTTGATCGCCTTCGCTGAACGCGCACCGCGCCTGCCCGGCCCGCGCCAGCAGGAACTGGCCGGGCTGCTCACGCCATTGAGCGGCGGCCACGGCCAGGTGGGCGTGCTGCGCCTGTATGCGATGGCCAACTGGCTGCTGGGTCGCCGATGAAGCAGGAACAGTTCGTCGCCCGGTATCAGCCCGAATGGCAGGCGCTGGAGCGCTGGCTGGCGATCCGCGGCCGCGATCCGCGCCGGGCGCGGCGTACCCCCGACCCTGATGGCCTGGACGATGCGGACATGCCGCAGCGCTACCGTCGCCTCTGTCAGCAGTTGGCACTGGCGCGCAGGCGCGGCTACAGCCCGCAGCTGGTGGCGCGCCTGCAGTCGCTCATGCAGCAGGGCCACGGCGTGCTCTACCGCACGCCCGCACCACGCTGGCGACGTGCGGTGGAATTCCTGTTCGCCGACTTCCCGCAGCTGGTACGCAGCCAGGCCCGTGCGATGTGGGTGGCCACCGCCGTATTCGTGATCCCGCTGGTGGGCACCTTCGCGGCGCTGCAATGGCACCCCGAGCTGATCCATCTGCTGATGGGCAACGACGAGATCGCCCGCATGGAGCGCATGTACGACCCGTCATCGCCACACCTGGGGCGCGACAGCGGTACGGACTGGATGATGTTCGGCTACTACATCATGAACAACATCAGCATCGGTCTGCGCACCTTCGCCAGCGGCCTGCTGGCCGGCGTCGGCACCCTGCTGGTGCTGCTGTTCAATGGCCTGACCATCGGCGCGGTCGCCGGCCACCTGCAGCAGGTCGGCCACGGTGATCCCTTCTGGCGCTTCGTGGTCGGCCACGGCGCGTTCGAACTCACCGCGATCGTCATCGCCGGTGGCGCCGGTCTGCAGCTGGGCATGAAACTGCTGGCGCCCGGCCGCCGACGGCGCATCGACGCGCTGGTCGAGGGTGGCGTGATCGGTGCCCGGCTCTGCCTGGGCGTGGCGGCGATGCTGCTCGTGGCCGCCTTCATCGAGGCGTTCTGGTCATCCATCGCCGACGTGCCGGCCTGGGGCAAGTACAGCGTGGCCGCGGTGTTGTGGACGCTGGTGCTGCTGTGGCTCTGGCGTGGCGGACGCGGAGGTGCGCGTGCGGATTGACCAGCTCAACGTGGTCCTGCGTGCGCGCTCGGGCTGGGAGGCGATGGAACTGGGCACGGCGTTGGTGCGCCGGCATGCCGTGGCGATCTGGACGCCCTGGCTGTTGCTGGCGCTGCCGGTGTTCGTGGCGCTCAACACCCTGGCCTGGTGGGCCGATGCCTTCGCGCTGGCGTGGCTGGCGATGTGGTGGCTCAAGCCCCTGTTCGAGCGCGTGGCACTGTACGTGATCTCCCGCGGCGTGTTCGGCGAAACACCCGGAACGCTCGATACGCTGCGCGCACAGCGGCACTGGGGCTGGCAGGGCTTCTGGGGTTACCTGGGCTGGCGCCGGCCGAGTCCGATGCGCACGGTGATGCTGCCGGTCAACCTGCTTGAAGGCGCCGACCCGGTGCATCGCCGCGACCGACGCCGCGCAATCCTCAATGGCACGCTCGGCCACAGCCTGATGCTGACCCTGGTGGCGATGACGTTCGAGGTGGTTCTGGTGGTCGGCGCGATCGCCGGGGTGTTCATGCTGGTGCCGTTCGAACAGCTGCCCGATTCGTGGCGTGCGGCATGGGCGATGGTGGGTGAAGACACGCCAGCCTGGGCGAAACTCTGCTTCAACCTGCTGTGCTGGGCAGCCGCCACGCTGATCGGCCCGTTCCATGTGGGCGCCGGCTTCGGGCTGTATCTCAACCGCCGCACCGAGATGGAAGCGTGGGATGTGGAGATCGCCTTCCGACGTCTGCGCGAACGCCTGCGCGAGGCCGCGCCGCTGCTGATGCTGGCGCTGGTGCTTGCCTGGCCGGCCAGCGTGCTGCATGCCCAGCAGGCACCCCCCGCCGACACGGTCGACGACACCGCGCCCGATACGGACACCACCGGCGGCGATGCCGACGTACAGGAGGCGCAGATCCGCGAGCGCATCCAGAAGCGCCGTGAGGGCGGGCAGACCCCGCCGCGCGACGCACCATCGATCTTCGGCAACGATCCGGTGGACACCGCCGGCTTCCGCCAGGCCGTGGAGCGCGCCTACGAGGACCCGCTGCAGCATCCGACCCGCACCGTCACCGAATGGCGGCGCATTCCCGACGACGCTGCGGACAAAAAGAAGAAGAAGAAGGAACTGGATGCCCGTCCGACCGAACGCAGCGCGCGCACGAAAACGGCGGCACAATGGTCGGCGCAGATCGCCGAATGGGGTCTGTGGGCGTTCGTGGGCGTGCTGGTGGTGATTCTGCTGTTGACTACACGACGCTGGCTGCCGTGGCTGCGCGGCAGCGGCCGTCGGCGGCGCGAGAAGGAGGCAACGCCCGTGCAGGAGGACGCGATCACCCTGCCCGACGTGGTGCCGCCGGATGTGGCAACGCGCGCGCGCGCACTGTGGCAGCAGGGACGGCCGCGCCAGGCTCTGGCGCTGCTGTACCGGGCCAGCGTGGAGAGCATGAGCGAGCGTGCGCAGGTCAGCCTGCCGCCCGGCGCCACCGAAGCGCAGTGCCTGCGCGCGGCCCGACGCATGCCCGACGAAGGCGACCGCACAGCGTTCGCCCGCGTCGTGCGGGTCTGGCAGTACGCGGCGTACGCCGGCCGCCTGCCCGATGACGCCGAGTTCGATGCGCTCGCCGGCAGCCTGCGCGAGCAGTTCCGGTGGCAGGCATGAGGACGCGTCTGCGCTGGCTGCTGGCGGTGGCCCTGCTGCTGGTCGTGGCAGTGCCGCTGACCATCCTGTTCCTGCGCACGCATGAGCGCGTGACCCGCGTGGAGACGCTGCCGCCGCAGGGCGAAGCCCGCTACAACCCGCTGTACGTGCTCGGCCAGGCGCTGCGCGCCGACGGCCTGGAGGCGAATGCGCGACCGCGCCTGGACCTGACGGCGATGGCACTGCAGCCGCACGACACTGTGGTGCTGCTGCAGGACAGTGCCGCGCTGCCGCCGACCACGGCGCGCGCGCTGCTGGACTGGGTGGAGCGCGGCGGTCACCTGATCGTCCGCACGACCCCGCTCACCGCCGACGACGCGGCGGACGACACAGCGGACAATGGCTCGCTGCTGGATATGCTCGGCGTCGACGGGACGTCGCGACGCAACGCGTGCGCGCCATTCCATGTGGCCGACGATGTCAACCACGTCGAGTTCTGCGACAGCCGCCGCTTCGACGTCGATCCACCGACCGGCATCCGGGTGGCACAGGCGTGGCGCGATGAGGAGCACGGCCACGTGTTCGTCCGGCTGCGCCGTGCCGCCGGCACCGTGGATGTGCTCGCCGACCTGAACTTCATGAAGAACAGCGCGGCACCGGGCGTGGACGGCCTCCACGACAAGGCCCATCGCGATCTTGCCCGCTACGTGCTCGCGCCCAACTACGGCAAGGGCACGGTATGGCTGGTATATGGCACGCGCCCGCCCTCGCTGTGGCAGCGCGTGTTCCATGATGGCTGGCCGGTGTGGGTGCCGTTGCTGCTGGCGCTGCTGGGCTGGCTGTGGCTGCGCGCGCAACGCATGGGCAGCCTGCTGCCCTCGCCTGCAGTCGAACGCCGCTCGCTGCTCGAACATGTCCGCGCCAGCGGCGAGCACCTGCTCCGCTACGGCAAGGCACCGCTGCTGTACGACGCCGTGCGGCAGGCCTTCCTCAACCGCCTGCGCCGACGTGCACCGACCGCCGCGGCGCTGGGGGGCGACGCCCGGATCCACGCCATCGCCACCCTGCTGCAGTGGTCGCACGACCGCGTCCGCATTGCCCTGCAGCCGCCCGCTGCCCACGACGTCGCCGGCCTGCGCGACCGCATCCGCCTGCTGATCCAGATGAGAAACCTGCTATGACCGATCCCATCGCTTCCACGCCACCGTCTCTCGATGCCTCACCTGCCTCCGTGTCCGGCACGTCGCTGATCGACCGCGTCGACGCCGTGCGCGAGGCGGTCGGCCGCGCGTTCATCGGCCAGTCCGACGTGCTCGACCAGATCCTGATCGCGTTGCTGGCCGGCGGCCACGTGCTGATCGAAGGCGTACCGGGCCTGGGCAAGACCCTGCTGGTACGCGCGCTGGCCCAGGCACTGGAGCTGGATTACGGACGCGTGCAGTTCACCCCGGACCTGATGCCCAGCGACGTCAGCGGCCATGCGGTGTACGACCCGAAGACCGAGAGCTTCAAGATCCGCCGCGGCCCGGTGTTCACCAACCTGCTGCTGGCCGATGAAATCAACCGCGCGCCGGCAAAGACCCAGTCGGCCCTGCTGGAAGTGATGCAGGAAGGCCAGGTCACCATCGAGGGCAAGGCGTTCACGCTGTCGCCGCCGTTCCTGGCCCTGGCCACGCAGAACCCGGTGGAGCAGGAGGGCACCTATCCCCTGCCCGAGGCGCAGCTGGACCGCTTTCTGCTCAAGGTGATCATCGACTACCCGGCGCTGGAAGACGAGAAGCGCATGGTCGATGCGATCACCACCGGCCGCAGCGCTGGCGACTTCGATCTGTCGCAGGTGCCCCGCGTGCTCGGCGCGGCCGATGTGGTGGAACTGCAGCGGGCCACCGCAGCGATCACCGTGGACCCCGAAGTGATCGACTATGCGGTGCGCATCGTTGCCGCCACGCGCCAATGGCCGGGCATCGCGCTGGGTGCAGGGCCGCGCGGCAGCATCGCGCTGGTGCGTGCCGCGCGTGCACAGGCAGTGCTGTCCGGTCGCGATTTCGTCACCCCCGATGATGTCCGCGACATCACCAAGCCCGCCCTGCGCCACCGCATCGCGCTGGCCCCCGAACTGCAGATCGAAGGCCAGTCCGCCGACGACGCGCTGGGCGCGCTGCTGGCCAAGGTGGAAGCGCCGCGCAAATGAGGCCGGCCCCGCCGCTGCTGGCACTGCTGTGCGGCTGGGGCCTGTGCGGGCTGCCGGTCGCGTTCGGGCTGTGGCCCGTGCGCGTCTGGTGGATGCTCGCCGCCGGCATCGCCGGGCTCGCGCTGATCGACCTGGTGCGCCTGTGGCGGCAGCCCTCTCCGAGCGTGCAGCGCGCACTGCCCGAAGCGCTGGCGCTGAACGTGGACCGCAGCGTCACGCTGCGGCTGGAATCGAGCCTGCGCCAGCGCGTGGACGTGTTCGATCTGGTTCCTGGCGCGTGGGCCGTGAAGGGCCTGCCGCGCGCGTTGTCGCTCAAGCCGATGGTGGCCAGCAGCGTGGACTACACGCTGACCCCGACGGCGCGCGGCCGCTTCCTGTTCGACGGCGTACACCTGCGCGTGCACGCGCCGTGGCGTCTGTGGCGGCAACGGCGCACCCTGCCGTCAACGCTGGCGGTGAGGGTGTACCCCAACTTTGTGCCGTTGACCCGCTTCGCGCTGTTCAGCGCCGAACAGGCCTCGCGACTGGTCGGGGCGCACCTGAAGCGCCGCCGTGGTGAAGGCACCGATTTCCACCAGATGCGCGAGTACCGCGTCGGCGACAGCCTGCGGCAGATCGACTGGAAGGCGACTTCGCGCGCGCGCAAGCTGATCTCGCGCGAGTACCAGGACGAGAAGAACCAGCAGATGGTGCTGATGATCGATACCGGTCGTCGCATGATGGCCAGCGAGGGCGGTCTGTCGCACTTCGATCATGTCCTCAACGCGGCGCTGGTGGTGTCCTACCTGGCGCTGCGCCAGGGCGACGGCGTAGGGCTGCTCGCCAGCGGCGGCGACCAGCGCTGGGTCGCGCCGCAACGCGGCATGGGCGCGATCGATACGCTGCTGCGCGCCAGCCACGACCTGCAGGCACGCCCGGTAGCGACCGACTATCTGGCCGCGGCCACCGAGCTGAGCCTGCGCCAGCGCCGCCGCTCGCTGGTGATGCTGGTCACCAACGTGCGCGATGAAGACATCGAAGACCTGCTGGCGGCCGTGCGCCTGCTGCAGCGCCAGCACCTGGTGTGCGTGGCCAGCCTGCGCGAGCGGGAACTGGATGATGCGCTCGCCGAGCCGGTGGAGAGCATGGAGGACGCCATCCGGGCCGGCGCCATCGCGCGCTACCTGCAACAGCGCAATGAAGCGCATGAGGCGCTGCGCAGCCATCGGGTGATGGTGCTGGATGTGACTGCGGATGCGCTGCCTGGCGCACTGGTGGAGCGGTATCTGGCGGTCAAGCGCGACGGGTTGCTCTAGGGCGGTCGGTACCTAGCGGATGGCGTTGGCCTTGGCGATCAGGCGCGCGGTGGCTTTCTGCAGCAGCGCGCGGTTGCGGGCCAGCTTCATCCAGTGCGGCAGGCGCGAGAACATCGAGCCATTGGTGACACCGGCGCGCTCGCGCAGCATGGCACCGGCATAGTCGTGCAACGCCTGCAGATGCGCCTAGTTGTAGGCCCAGAGCAGCCCGGCGCGGGTGCGCTCGACCAGCAGCAGCGGCATGCCGAAGTACGGGTCATTCGATTCGGCATCGCGCACCGGCTGCACGCTCACACTGACATCGCTGCTGCGCCCGCATTGGGCGCAGGCAACCGGAAGCGCCTCCAGGGGCGGGGAGGCCACCGCGCGATGCGCCTGCGCGTGCAGCCATTGGTGCCCGCAGTAGCCGCAGGGCCGCCGCCCGCTGTAGCGCACCGGCCCCACCCACGTCCCGGCGCCACAGCAGCCGCAGCCGCAGGCGTTTCCTTCTTCGAGCACCAGACTGCAGGACAGGCAGCGGAAGCCGGCCGTCCTGGATCCCCTGACCACCCAGCCGGGCGCGGCACACCGGTGGCAGCGCACGGCGATGCGGTCGGCGTAGCGCCACAAGCCATGCCCGTCGTCCAGGTGGCGCCCCGCCACTGGCCCGGGGCGCAGGCTGCGGTTGCGCGCCACCGCCATCAGACGAAGATGCGGGTTGGCGCTTCGTCGATGATCGCGTGCGGGACGAAGCGGGCGCTGTCGCGGGTGATGCGGCTGTTGTCTTCGCGGATGCCCATGCCACAGGCCTGGTCGCCCACGATCCAGCTGCCAACCAGCGGATAGCCACCCTCGAACGCAGTGAGCGGATGGGCGGCCTGGCGGATCGCCGGGCCGGTGTACGGGCCTTCGCTTTCCTGCCAGCTGCCATCGGCCAGGTGCATGGCCACGTTGGCGCCTTCGCGCGAGAACAGCGGCTTGCGCACCCAGCCGGCCGGCAGTGCGCTGCCGTCGTCGAAGTCGGCGGCCAGCAGGTTGGGGTGGCCGCGATGGCGCTCCCACAGCAACGGCAGCACGCCCTTGTTGCTGAGGATCGCCTTCCACGCCGGTTCCAGCAGCTGCACGCCCGAGCCGGGCAGCGCCTGGCCGAACGATTCGGTCATCAGGTCTTCCAGCGGGTACAGCTTGAACAGGCTGCCGATCACCGTGTCGTCCAGCGCGGTGAAGCGGCCGTCCTCGGACAGGCCGATGTCCTCGATCGCGATGGACTCGCCACGCAGCCCGGCCTGGGCCGCACAGTCGCGCAGGTAGGCCACCGTGCCCTGGTCTTCGACCGAGGCACCCACGGCACTGAAGTACAGCGGCGGCGGCAGCTGCGCCGACAGCGCGGCGAAGCGCTCGACCAGCGCCTCGTGGATGGCGTTGAACTGATCGGCGTGCGGCGGCAGACGGTTCTGGTTGCGCTGGTCTTCCAGCCATTGCCACTGGAAGAACGACGCCTCGAACAGCGAGGTCGGGGTGTCGTAATTGAGCTCGTAGAGCTTGGCCGGACCGGTGCCGTCGTACGCGAAGTCGAGCCGACCGTACAGGTGCGGCTCGCGCCGACGCCAGCTGTCGGCGATCCAGTCGCGGAACGCCGGCGGGATCGCCAGCTGTTCCATCAACTGCTGGCTGCCCACCACGTCCTCGACCAGGTCCATCGCCATCGCATGCAGCTCGGCGCTGGGGTCTTCGATGTCCTGCTCGATCTGGCGCAGGGTGAAGGCGTAGTACGCGTTCTCATCCCAGTACGGCAGGCCATCGATGGTGTGGAAGGCGAACCCCGACTCCTCGGCCCGGGCGCGCCATTGGCTGCGCTCGGCAATACGGACGCGCTGCATCGATCAGCCGCCGACGCTGCTGCGGTTGCTGCTGGTGCTGCCGAAGCCGCCACGGCTGGCGGTCACCGCGCGGTTCGGGGTGGCGCTGACCGGGGCCAGGCCCGCCTTGCCGGCACCGATGCCGCTGGCGGTATTCAGCCCGCCGCTGCCGCCCGGGGCCGGACGCGCCCAGCCCTTGGCCTTGTCCTGGTAGGCCGGGGCCGCCGAGGGCTGCTGCGCCAGACCGGCGCCGCGGTTGCTGAGCATCTGCGACATGAAGAAGCCCATCATCATCGGGCCGATGAACGAGTGGCCGGTCGAGGTCTTCTGTTCCACGCACTGCTCGGCGTTGTAGTCGGCCTCGCAGGCCTCGCGCGAGGCGTACTTCGGCGCGGCGTCGGCCGACTGCTTCTGTGCCTCGGCAAAAGCCGCGCGGCAGCTGGACGGGTCGCCGGTGGCGTCGGTGCAGGCCTGCACCGAGGTGTACAACCCTTCCTGCACCTGGACGGCCTCGTCCTTCTGGCAGGCGGTGAACAGCAGCGGCGCGGCGCTCATCAGCAGCAGCGCGGTGGTCCTGGAACGTTTCATGGCGTCATGCCCCCTCGTGCGGTTATCCGCTCCATGATGCCTCATCGCCGCGAACAACCGAAATCGGCAAAGCCGAAAAGATGAACGGCATTTCAGGATGCAGCCTATCGGAGCGGTCGCCTGCCGGGGGCAGGTGGTTGCAAACGCAACCGCAATTTTTGGGCAGAATCGAGGCGAAACGCGCCCCCACCGCCCGCCAGATCCTGCCAGCCCCCATGCCTGAATACCGCTCCCGCACGTCCACCGCCGGCCGCAACATGGCCGGGGCCCGCGCCCTGTGGCGCGCCACCGGCATGACCGATGGCGACTTCCACAAGCCGATCATCGCCATCGCCAACTCGTTCACCCAGTTCGTGCCCGGGCACGTCCACCTGAAGGATCTCGGCCAGCTGGTGGCGCGCGAGATCGAGCAGGTAGGCGGCGTGGCCAAGGAGTTCAATACGATCGCGGTGGACGATGGCATCGCGATGGGCCACGACGGCATGCTGTACTCGCTGCCCAGCCGCGAGATCATCGCCGACTCGGTGGAGTACATGGTCAACGCGCACTGCGCCGATGCGCTGGTGTGCATCTCCAACTGCGACAAGATCACCCCCGGCATGCTGATGGCCGCGCTGCGCCTGGACATCCCGGTGGTGTTCGTCTCCGGCGGGCCGATGGAAGCCGGCAAGACGCGGCTGTCCGAGCACAAGCTGGACCTGGTGGATGCGATGGTGATCGCAGCCGATGAAAGCGCCAGCGACGAGAAGGTGGCCGAGTACGAGCGCAGCGCCTGCCCCACCTGCGGCTCGTGCTCGGGCATGTTCACCGCCAACTCGATGAACTGCCTGACCGAAGCGCTGGGCCTGTCGCTGCCGGGCAACGGCTCGACCCTGGCCACGCATGCCGACCGCGAGCAGCTGTTCCGCCGCGCCGGGCGCCTGATCGTGGAACTGTGCCACCGCTGGTACGGCGGCGAGGATGCGCGCGCGCTGCCGCGCGGCATCGCCACGCGTGCCGCGTTCGAGAACGCGATGACGCTGGACATCGCGATGGGCGGCTCGACCAACACCATCCTGCATCTGCTGGCCGCAGCGCAGGAGGCGGAGGTGGACTTCGATCTGCATGCCATCGATGCGCTGTCGCGGCGCGTGCCGCAGCTGTGCAAGGTCGCGCCGAACACGCCGAAGTACCACATGGAAGACGTGCATCGCGCCGGCGGCGTGTACGGCATCCTCGGCGAACTCGCCCGCGGCGGACTGCTGCATACCGACGTACCCACCGTACACAGCCGCACGCTGGCCGAGGCGATCGCACGCTGGGATGTCGCCGTGAGCGACGATGCGACGGTCCACGACTTCTTCCGCGCCGGTCCCGCCGGCATCCCGACCCAGGTCGCCTTCAGCCAGGCCACGCGCTGGCCGACACTGGACGTGGACCGTGCCGAAGGCTGCATCCGCGATGTCGCCAATGCCTACTCCGCCGAAGGCGGGCTGGCGGTGCTGCGCGGCAACCTGGCCGTGGATGGCTGCGTGGTGAAGACCGCCGGCGTGGATGAATCCATCCACGTGTTCGAAGGCACCGCGCGCGTGTTCGAAAGCCAGGACGACGCCGTGCGCGGCATCCTCGCCGATGAAGTGATGGCCGGCGACGTGGTGGTGATCCGCTACGAAGGCCCACGCGGTGGCCCGGGCATGCAGGAGATGCTGTACCCGACCAGCTACCTGAAATCCAAGGGGCTGGGCAAGCAGTGCGCCCTGCTCACCGACGGCCGCTTCTCCGGCGGCACCTCGGGCCTGTCCATCGGGCATGCCTCACCGGAAGCAGCCTCGGGCGGCACCATCGGCCTGGTCCGCGACGGCGACCGCATCCGCATCGACATCCCCGCACGGCGCATCGATCTGCGGGTGGATGACGCCACGCTGGCGGCACGCCGCGCCGAACAGGACGCGCTGGGCTGGAAACCGCGCGAGGCGCGCCCGCGCAAGGTCACCGGCGCGCTGAAGGCGTATGCGCTGCTGGCCACCAGTGCCGACAAGGGCGCGGTGCGGGATCTGGCGAAGCTGGAGGACTGAGCCCGGCTGCGTCGAGAAGGTCCGCCCGGCCCTGACCCCCGCCCGCCCGCGCGACGCTCGCCGCCTTGCCTGCGCCGCCGGACCGGTGCGCGAGAAGCGCCGCGTGTTACCCGATCACCCGCTTGAACGGCGGCAGCGCGTCGATGATGCGCTTGCCGTATCGACGGGTCAGCAGCCGCGAGTCGAGGATGATCACGCGGCCGGTGTCGGTCGAGGTACGGATCAGGCGGCCGGCGAACTGGGTCAACGTGCGCAGCGCGTGGGGGATGGCGATCAGGTTGAAGGCATTCAGGCCGCGGCTTTCGAACCACTCGCCGAGCGTGGAGGTCTGCGGGTCGGTCGGCACCGCGAACGGTACCTGGGTGATCACCACGGTGGTGCACGCCTCGCCGGGCAGATCCAGGCCTTCGCCGAACGAGTTCAGGCCGAACAGCACCGAACCCTCGCCCGCCGCCGTGCGCCGCAGGTGCTCATCGATCATCTTCTGCTTGGCGCTTTCGCCCTGCACCAGCACCCGCTTGCGCTCGGCGGCCGGCATCAGCTCGGCGACCTTCTCCATCTTCCAGCGCGAGGTGAACAGCACGATGCTGCCCTTGCCCCAATCCAGTTCGCTGACCAGGTATTTGGCCACCTCTTTGGGGTGGCGCTCGCGGTCGTCGGGCGTCACCGGGAATGCCGGCACGATCAGCTCGGCCTGGTTGGGCAGGTCGAATGGCGAGGCCAGCGACACCATCTCCGCCTCGGCGGGGATGCCGTTGTCGATCGCCAGCGCCTGGAAGTCGCCACCGCCGGTGAGGGTAGCGGAGGTCATCACCACCGAATCCACCTCGTCCCACAGCAGCTTGCGCAGTACGTTGGCCGCCGACACCGGCGAGCCGTGCAGGATCAGGTCGCCGTCGCGCGACAGCGTGACCCAGCGTGCGGTCGGTGGCTGGCCGTCCTTGTCCTCGCGGCGCCAGGCCGCCCACAGGTTGTGCTGCTGCTCGATCATTTCCAACGCCATGCCCAGCGTGCGCTGCAGGCGCTCGCGCGCGGCATCCTCTGGCTTGCCCTTGGCCACCTGCGCATGCGCGGCATGGGCCCAGTTGAACAGCGCGCGGGTGTCGTCGGCGAGCGCCTCGATGTCGGCCATCCAGATGTCCGGCAGGCGTCCGTTCGGGGCACGCCACATCGGCTCCTGCGCCGACGGATCAGGTTGCCAGCTGCGTCCGACCACATCGCGGAAGGCCTTGAGCTGCTTGCTGACGCGCGCCGCCACCTCGATCGCTTCGTTGGGCAGCAGATTGCCCAGCTTGTCCTTGTCCACGGCGCGGTAGGCCGCCGCGATCACGATCTGCAGCCGGCCGGTGCGCTTGGCCATCTCGTCCATCGCCAGGCTGGCCGCGCCCTGATCGATGGCGACATTGCCGATGTGATGGCCTTCGTCGAGCACCAGCAGCATGTCGCCGGGCGGGGCGATCAGCGGCTGGCCGTTGTCGCTGTCGCCGATCGACAGCGCCGACAGCAGCAGCGCGTGATTGGTGACCACGATCTGCGCCTCACGCACCGTGTTGCGCGAGCGCAGCACCGCGCACTGCGCCGAGTACGCGCACTTGCGCCCGGCACAGCCCGACGCCGGCGTGGTGATGCGCGAGCGCAGGGTGTTGCTGATCGTTTCCGGCGCGTTGTCCAGGTCACCGTTCCAGCGACCTTCGAGGAAGGCCTTGCTCAGCGACTGCGCCAGATCCATCTCGATCGGTGCCAGCGGGCGATCGAACAGCGGCTGCTCGTCCTCGAACATGCCTTCCTGCGCGCCATCGCCATGCGCCTCAGCGGCGTTGCGCGTGCACAGGTAGCGGGTGCGTCCCTTGGCCAGCGCCACGGTGGCTTCAATGCCGGTGGCCTTGAGGAAATTGGGAATGTCGCGCTCGAACAGCTGCGACTGCAGCGCCACGGTGCCGGTGCTGATCACCAGCTTCTTCTTCGTGGCCAGTGCGATCGGCACGCCGGCGGTCAGGTAGCCCAGCGACTTGCCCACGCCGGTGGGCGCTTCGACCACGCCAACGCCGCCGCTGTGCGACAGCGCACGCGAGACCACGCCGATCATCTGGCTCTGCGAACGCCGGGTGCTGAAGCCGGGGGTATTGGCCTGCAGCTTGGCGTAGGCATCGCGGATGACGGTTTTGAGCTCGTCGTTCAGCGCGCGCGGGGCTTCAACTTTTTCGGTCACGCCGGGAGGGTCCTGCCTGAATCACGGCCGGTATTTTCTCATGCCCAGGGCATGGCCGTGGCCGGCATTGGTTCAGTTCCGCGACGCGGCGCACGCCGGCACGGCCGGCGGCGCCACGCACGCAGGGTCAGCCGGCCGTGCCGCGCTGGCGCAGGGCGCGGGTCATCGCCCAGACCACC
This sequence comes from Stenotrophomonas sp. NPDC077461, assembly GCF_049545475.1. Classification (NCBI taxonomy): domain Bacteria; kingdom Pseudomonadati; phylum Pseudomonadota; class Gammaproteobacteria; order Lysobacterales; family Lysobacteraceae; genus Stenotrophomonas; species Stenotrophomonas sp. NPDC077461. Next base: position 19,974 of record NZ_JBMWDO010000005.1, on the reverse strand, counting down.
AGCACCAGGCCGAATGCCTCGGCCAGCGACAGGCCGAAGTGGGCGACGCCCAGCCACAGGCTGAGCGACTGCAGGTTCTCGTATTGGTTCTGCTGTATCCACCACTCCGGCAGCAGCGACACCACCATGCCGAGGATGCAGGTGGCTGCCAGGATGCCCAGCCCGGACAGCGCCGCGGTGCGGACCGCGCCGCGCGGGCTGTCCACCACCCACACCAGGGCCACGCCCAGCGCGATCAGGATCGGCAGGCGTACGCCCACCAGACTCAGCATCGTCATCAACATCCCGGTATCCATGTCCGGTCAGTCCTGCCCGGCCAGCGGCGCCAGCGTGGTGCGCAGCTCGGCATACACGGCGTCGGTCTGCGGGCGCACCTCGTGCCACTGCTGGAAGCTGGCCGCGGCCTGCTCCACCAGCATGCCCAGGCCATCGACGGTGTTGCGGCACTGCGCCGCACGCGCCCAGGCCAGGAAGGCGATGGCCGCGTCGCCGTAATTGAGGTCAACCGCGGTGGTCATGCTGTTGACCAGCGACAGCGGCAGCTCGAACTTCGCCTCGCGGTCGCGGCCGGCCGAGGTGGCGTTGACGATCAGCTCGAAGTCGCCCAGGTCGCGCAGGTCGTCCCAGTAGCGGCTCAGCGCGCGCCCCGGTTCGCCGATGGCATCGACCAGCGCGTCGGCGCGCTCGGTGGTGCGGTTCACCACCACCAGCTCGCGGATGCCGGCATCGAGCAGAGCCGGCGCCACGCTGCGCGCCGAGCCGCCGGCACCGAGCAGCAGCACGCGGCGGCCGCGCAGGTCCAGCTCATGGCGTTCGGTGAGGTCGCGGACCAGGCCGATGCCGTCGGTGGTGTCGCCGTGCCAGTAATCGCCCTTGCGCAGCAGCGTGTTGACCGAGCCGGCCAGCTTGGCCCGCGAGGTGAAGGTCTGGCACAGCGCGAACGCCGCTTCCTTGAGCGGAGCGGTGATGTTGGCGCCCACACCGCCATCGGCGGCGAATGCCTCCAGCGCGGCGGTGAACCCGGCCGGCGACGCCTCGATGGCGCGGTAGTCCAGCGCGATGCCTTCCTGGCGCGCGAAGGCGGCATGGATGTGCGGCGACTGCGAATGGGCGATGGGCTGGCCGAATACGGCGTAACGGGCGGTCATGGGTGTCTTAAACTCCGGGCCTGGATTGGAACGCAAACCCCAACGGAAGCGACGATGCGCACTCCCCTGTCACTGCTCGCGCTGAGCCTGAGTTTACTCTTCGTACCGGGTGCGATGGCGCTTTCCGAGTTCGGCATCGAAGGCATGGGCGTGGTTTCGACCAAGACCAACGAGGCCCAGGCCACCGTCGCGCCGGACGGGCAGCGCATCGTATGGGCGTCGGACCGCAGCGGCGGCGCCGGGGGCTGGGACCTCTGGCAGGCCGTGCTGCGCGACGGGCGCTGGCAGGACCCCACCCCGCTGGCGCTCAACACCGGCAGCGATGAAATCGATCCCTACTTCAGCCACGACGGGCGCTGGCTGTACTTCGCCTCCAACCGGCCCGGCGGGCGCGGCGGCGTCGATCTGTACACCGTGGCGGTACAGGCCAACGGCGGTTTCGGGCCGGTGATGGCGCTGCCGGTCACGATCAACACCCGGGCCAACGAGCGTCGCCCGGCACTGCGCCCGGATGGGCAGGCCCTGTTGTTCGCGCGCGATGGCGCCGGCACCCGCGGCGGGTTCGATCTGTTCCAGGCGGCGGTGCAGGGCAACGGTTTCGCTGCGGTGACCGCGTTGCCAGCCCCGCTCAATGGCCCAGCCGACGAACTGGGTGGCGAATGGCTGGGCAACGACGGTGCGCTGGCCATCACCCGCGTGGCCGACGGCCAGTCGCAGGTGTGGCTGGTGGGCTGCGATCACCGCCAGGCCGCGGTGCCGCTGACGCTGTCGTTCAACACCGCCGAGGGCCAGACCGGCGCGCCGGTGGTGGATGCGTCCAAGCCATCCGAGCTGGTGCTGGCGGGTCAGGCGCGGGCGCCCCGGGCGGGCGGAGTGGATCTGTATCGGATCCGGACACCGTCGGTAGCCGGGTGCCGGTGAGGGGCGGAGCAGCCGACCTGCGGCCGGCCCACGCTGCCGCTAGGGCTGCTGCAACAGGTCTGCACGCAGCCGTTCGTACTCGGCTTCACTGATCTCGCCGTTGTCCTTGCGCTGGTTCAACGCGGCCAGTCGTGCCTGCAGGGCCGGTGAAAGCTGCGCTTCGCGGGCCACGCGCGCGGCGGCCGATGGCTGCTCGGGCGCCCGTCGGGCGGCTCGACGCACGCCGCCGATCACCAGGCCGATCACCACCGCGAAGGCGAGTACGCCCGTGCCCCAGGTGATCCACTGCACCCACCCCATCGTCTGCATCATCGTCGTCCTGTTCGCGTGTCGACGCGTATTGTCAGCGTTCGCGCAGCCAACGCGCCACCTGCGGGGCGAAATAGGTCAGCACGCCATCGGCGCCGGCCCGCTTGAAGCCGATCAGCGATTCGAGCACGCAGGCGCGCTCGTCCAGCCAGCCGTTGGCGAAGGCGGCCTTCATCATCGCGTACTCGCCACTGACCTGGTAAGCGAAGGTCGGCACGCCGAACTGCTGCTTCACCCGGCGCACCAGATCCAGGTACGGCATGCCCGGCTTGACCATCACCATGTCCGCCCCCTCCTCCAGGTCCAGCGCGATCTCGCGCATCGCCTCGTCGCCGTTGGCGGGGTCCATCTGGTAGGTCTTCTTGTCGGCCTTGCCGAGGCTGGCCGAGCTGCCCACCGCATCACGGAACGGGCCATAGAACGCCGAGGCGTATTTGGCCGAGTAGGCCATGATGCGCACGTTGACATGATTGTCGGCATCCAGCGCGCGGCGGATGGCGCCGATGCGGCCGTCCATCATGTCCGACGGAGACACGATGTCCACGCCAGCGGCCGCATGCGACAGCGACTGCCTGACCAGCGCCTCGACGGTGATGTCGTTGAGCACGTAGCCGTTGCCGTCGATGATGCCGTCCTGGCCGTGGGTGGTGTACGGGTCCAGCGCGATGTCGGTCATCACGCCCAGCTCCGGGAAGCGCGATTTCAGTGCACGGATGGCGCGCTGGGCCAGGCCGTTGTCGTCCCACGCGGCGGCCGCATCCAGCGACTTGCCGGCCGGGTCGATCACCGGGAACAGATCGATCACCGGAATGCCCAGTTCCAGCGCCTCTTCGGCGACCTTGAGCAGTTCGTCGATGGACAGACGCTCCACGCCCGGCATCGAGGCCACCGGCGCGCGGCCATCCAGTTCGTGCACGAACACCGGGTAGATCAGGTCGTCGGTGGTCAGCGTGTTCTCGCGCATCAGCCGGCGCGAGAATTCGTCGTGACGCATGCGGCGGGGGCGATAGTCGGGGTGGGCCATGAAGTGCTCCGGGGGCGGGATGCGGGGTTACTGCAGCAGGTACTGCCGCGGTTGCAGCGGCTCGGGCAGCGGCTGCACCCCGAGGCTGTCGAGCAGGTCGATTTCAATGGTGCGCACCAGCGCATCCAGTGGCAGGTCGTTGGGCTCCAGCCCGAACGGCTCTTCCATCTCCTCGCCGAGCTGATCCAGACCGAAGAAGGCATAGGCCAGCACCGCCGACACCACCGGCGTGGCCCAGCCCAGCGAACTGGCCAGGCCGAAGGGCAGCAGCACGCAGAACATCCACGCGCAGCGATGCAGCAGCAACGTGTAGGCGAATGGCAGCGGCGTGGACAGAATGCGCTCGCAACCGGCCTGGACGCTCGACATCGCGTGCAGGCGGGTCTCGAAGCGGGCGTAGAGGATCGGGTCCAGACGGCCGGCACGCAGCGGCTCGGCCAGGTCGGCGGCGATCATCGCCAGCAGTTGATCGGGGGCGTTCAGGCGCTCGCCGAAACGCGTCTGGTCGGCCTCGGCTACCCAAGGCAGCGCGGCCAACGCGACATCGCGCCCGCGCAGTCTGGCGGCCAGGGCGTGTGCGAAACCAATGCCCAGGCGGCAGATGCGATCGCGGCGCGGCGCGTCGTCGGCCAGCAGCGCGGTGCACAGTCGCGCCAGGCTGCGCGATTCATAGACCAGCTGGCCCCACAGCTTGCGCCCTTCCCACCACCGCTCGAAACAGGCGTTGTTGCGGAAGCTGAGGAAGATCGACAGCACCAGGCCGAGCAGGGTGAACGGGGCCACCGAGACGCGTTCGATGCCCGGCGGATGCCACACCTCGGCCAGGGTGGCCGCGGCCACCGCCAGCAACAGGATGGTCAGCACCTTGGGCGCCACCGCCGGAACGATGGAGCCGCGCAGGATGTACAGCAGTTGCCAGCCGTGGGGACGAGGGCGAATGATCATCGGTGCAGGAAAAGCGCCCGGACGGGCGTAGCGCCGCCGGCAGCAGCCAGGGCGGCAGCGGGCATTCTACGCCGATGCGCGCCGGGGCCCATGACGGTGCGACCGTCTGTCGCACCGCCGCAGGCGACGCGGACCCGGCTCAGACGATGCCGCCGCCCAGCCCCAGCCGCAGGATCGCCACCACCACCACGATGCCGTTCAGGACCAGCCCGGCCCAGGCCCGGCCGCGCTTGCTTGGATGCGTGAACAGGATGCCGATGGCGGCGATGATCGCCCCCACCGCGGCGAAGGGAATCAGGAACCAGTTGCCCCAGCCCAACAGCGGAATCAGCGCCAGGATCATCCACAGCAGCGCCAGGATGCCCCACAACAGACTGATCAATCCCATGCCGCGATTCCTTGTGATGGTTGCCTGGCCCACCATAGCCTAAAGCCCGGCCTGCGCGCGCGTGGGCCGCGCCGATCAGGGAACCGTTGCGACGGCGTCACCCCGACGGTGCTAGCGTGCGGGTCACGAGGTTGGCACCGATTCAGTTGCCAGCCCGGATGATCGCGCCACAGGCCGACCGGCCCATACCATCAGGGGTGATGCCATGAACATCCGATCCATCGCACTGCTGGGCCTGCTGCTGTCCGTGGCCGGCTGCGCCAGTACGTCCAAGGTGATGCTGGGCCAGGCGCGCGCGCCGGTCGACCCGGCCACCGTGCAGATCTATTCGACGCCACCGGCCGGGTCGGTCGAGATCGCCCAGCTGGAGTCGTCCAGCGCGGTCGGTTTCGGTACGCAGGGCCAGACCGACGCGGCCGTGATGCGACTCAAGCGCGAAGCGGCCGCGCTCGGCGCCAACGGCGTGATCCTGATGGGCGTGGGCTCCAGCGGCTCGCCGGTAGGCATGTCCGTGGGTGCGGGCAGCTACGGCTCGCACGTGGGCGGCGGCGTGGGTATCGGCATTCCGACCACGCAGAAGCGCGCGGCCGGCGTGGCCATCTGGGTACCCAATCCGCCGCCGGCGGCCCGCCTGCCGGCGCAGACGATCACACCGCAGAAGTGATGCGCCCCCGGGGATGCCGGCCAGCGGCCGGCCTCGCCCGCAGGGTCATTGGCGGTGCTTGGGCACGAACACCTCATTGACCGCGTCGGTGAGCTGGTCCGGCGGCAGCAGGCCCTGGTCGAGCAGGAAGTTGTTGAACGCCAGCCGGTCGAAGCGGTTGCCCAGCGCCAGCTCGGTCTGCATGCGCAGCTCCAGGATCCGTGTGTAACCGTAGAAATAGCTGCCGGCCTGGCCGGGCGCGCGCACGGTATAGCGGTCCAGTTCCTGGGTGGCCATCGCCTTGGACAGCCCCACCTCGTCGATCAACACGCGTTCGGCGTTGGCGCGATCGGTGAGCCCCAGGTTGAGCATCGGATCGAGCATCGCGCGTGCGGCGCGCAGCAGGCGGAACTGCAGGGCGATCAGCTGCCCGTCCAGCGGTTCATACGGCACCATCTCCGCTTCGGCATACAGCGCCCAGCCTTCGACGTTGACCGAGTTGAACGCGAACATGGTGCGCGCCAGCGAAATGCCGCGCTCGACCATCGCGGTGAACTGCAGTTCGTGGCCCGGGCGGCCTTCATGCGCGCTCAGCGTCCATGCGGCCGAGCCGAAGTTGAAGTCGTCGTACTGCGCCGCCTTGTCGCCGGCGGCGGGATTGCCCAGCGGCAGCACGAAGGTGCCCTGCTGACCGGTGTTGCCGACCAGCGGTGCGGGCAGGAAGTGCGGCGCCGGCGAAGCGGCGCTCTCGGCCGCCGACCCCAGCCGCATCTGCATCGGCCGCTGCGGCACATCGACAATCTTCTCGCGGCGGATGATCGGGTCGATGGCATCGATCACGCCACGGTAATGGTGCTCCAGCTGGTCATCGGCGATCTTGTCGCCCTTCAGCGCGCGCACCACCGCGACCGGGTCGGTCGGGTCGGTCACCTTCAGGCCCTTGGCCTGCACCACCAGCGGCGCCAGCTGGCGCATCGCCGAACGGGTTTCCATGAACTCCAGCTGCGCGCGCTGCACCAGCAGCGCCGGCGCGATGTCGATGCCCACGCGCTTGAGCTGGAAGGCGTACAACGGCGCCGGCAGGCGGGTATCCGTGCGGGCCTTGGGCAGCACCTCGCTGCGGGTCCAGTCGCGGTACTCGCGCAGCTGCGTGGCGATGGTCTTCAACGCCTCATCGGCACCCGCCACGTTGTACTTGCCGAACAGCTGCTCGATGCCGCTGATGTAGGTGTCCACGTTGGCCAGCGACTGCTCGACCTCGATCTTCGTCGGCTGCAGCAGGGACGTGTCGGCCAGGCGCTCTTCATAGCGCTGCCGCGACAGCGTGGTGACCGGCTGGCTGCCCGGCACCAGGCCGGCGTAGCGCTTCAGGCGGTCCAGCGCCTTGGCGCGGCGCTCGGCGGGAACCTGATCGGACAGCAGCAGGTTGAGGCCGCTGAACACCGTCTGCGGCGTGTCCGTCCACGGCAGCAGATATTTCTCGTTGAGTTCGCTGCCTTCGATGTTCTGGGTGGCCGCGGCGATCATGATCGCCAGGTCCTGGCGCACGTTGGGATCGCGTTCGGTGGCCAGCTTGCCCTGCAGCTCGGCGCGCGCCTTGGCCATTGCCGCGCGGTAGCGCGCGCCGTTGTCCGGACCGAAGTCGGCCACCTTGTCGTCGTACCCCGGCACGCCGAAGAAGCCGGTCTCCTCGGGCTGGAACGGGCCCTGGGCATCGAGCAGGATCTGCGCGAGCGTGTTGCTGCGGACCACCCAAGCCGGGCTGGCGGGTGCCTTGCCGGCGGCCGGCGCGGCGGCCAGCGCCGGCGGCGCGGCCAAGGCGGCGGGAACGGAGAGGGCCAGCGCAACGGCAAGGACGAGCGGCTTCATGCGGGAACTCCAGCGAAGAGATGCCTGCGACCCTACGCACTCAGGGCACGGGCGGCAATCGGCCGGAGGTCATGCGCCGCTCAGGCCTCCAGCGCCTGCCGCGGGACCGAGGGCGGATGCGCCGGCGCGGGCGGGCAGTCGCCCTGCGCCCGGCAGTCGGCCAACTCGCAGCGGGTCACCGCCTCGGCGTCATCCAGCGCCGTCAGGTCGATGGTGTGGGTGTCGCCGGTCAGCACGTACATCACCGGGTAGTCCCACTGCGCCTGCTGGCGGCGCCCGGCCAGGAACAGGTCGCCGTGCGCCTGGGGGCCGCGCACCTTCAGCACCAGGTCGGCCCGGCCGCTGCCGTCGCTGCCCTGCTGCAGCGTGCCCACCGGCAGGTAGCCGTCGTCGATCGGCTCCCCCAGCACCTGCACCAGCTCGATGCTGCACCGCGCGCGGCGCATCGCCTCCACGTACGGCTCGCTGCCCCGGCTCCACTGCGACCAGCGGTCCAGTGCGAACCCGATCGCCAGCACGGCACCCAGCGCCACCAGCAGAACCAGCGCGGGCATGGCCCAGCGCCAGTGGCGCGCCCACCAGCTGCGTCGTGCGATGGCGGGGGGAATCGGGGGCGACGGTGTCATCGGCGTACTCCTTGTCGAGCCGGTGGCGGGGCAACGCGATCAGGGCGCCAGGCAGCGCCCCAGGAAATCCTCGGCCAGGCGGTAGCGGTGCAGCGCGTTGCTGCCCGACAACCCATGCTTGGCGCCCGGATAGGTCATCAGCTCGAACGGCTGGCCCCGCTTCTGCAGCGCGCTCATCAGCACCGTGGCGTTGGTGAACAGCACGTTGTCGTCGGCCATGCCGTGGATCAACAGCAGGCGCGAGCGCAGGCCGTCGATGTGCGACAGCACGCGGGCCTCCTCGTAACCCTTGGCGTTGTTGCCGGGCAGGTTCATGTAACGCTCGGTGTAGTGGGTGTCGTACAGGCCCCAGTCGGTGACCGGTGCGCCCGCCACGCCGCAGGCGTACGTGTCGGATGCCTTGGCCAGCAGCATCAGAGTCATGTAGCCGCCGTTGGACCAGCCCTGCACACCGATGCGCGCCGGGTCCACCCAGGGCTGCTGCTTCAGCCAGGCCACGCCGCGCAGCTGATCGTCCACTTCCACCGTACCCTGCACGCCGTACAGCGCGCCGCCGAAATCACGGCCGCGGCGCGGGGTGCCGCGGTTGTCCAGCGAGAACACCACATAGCCCTGCTGGGCCAGGTACTGGTTGAACAGGTGGTCGCCGCGCCCGGGCCAGCTGTCGGTGACGGTCTGGCTGGCCGGTCCACCGTACACGTACACCACCACCGGGTAGCGCTTGGCGGGGTCGAAGCCGGTCGGCTTGATCAGGCTGTAGTGCAGCGCGGTGCGGTTGTCGGCGGCGATGAGCGTGCCGAACTCGACCGGGCGCTGTGCATCCAGATAGCGCGCGTAGGGATGGGCCGGATCGGACAGGTCGTTCTCGACCAGGGTGGCGATTTTCTCGCCGTTGGCGCGGAACAGCGCGATCTGCGGCGGTGTGGTGGTGCTGGACCAGCTGTCCACGTAGACGCTGGCGTTGCGCGCGAAACTGGCGCTGTGCATGCCGGGAGCCTGCGACAGGCGCTGCAGTGCACCGCCCTGCAGCGGCACGGCATAGATCTGGCTCTCGCGGGCGGAGTCGATGCCGGCACGGAAATAGACTTTGCCGGCCTCCTCGTCCACGGCCAGCAGTTCATCGACCGGCCACGGGCCGCTGGTCAGCGCGGTGACCGTCCTGCCATCCTCGGACACGCGATACAGGTGTTCAAACCCACTGCGTTCGGAGGACCACAGGAACCCGCCCTGCTTGAGGAAGCGCAGGTCATTGTGCAGCGGTACCCAGGTGCGCGAGGTTTCGGTGACCAGCGTGTGCTGGCGGCCGGAGGCCAGGTCGGCCTGGATCAGCTCCAGGGTCTTCTGGTCGCGCGACTGGCGCTGGAAGGTGAGACGCTGCGGATCGCGCCAGTCCACGCGGGCCAGGTAGATGTCCGGGTTGCGCCCCAGGTCGATCCAGCGCGGCGCGGCACCGGCCTGCGGTGCGATCACGGCCAGCGTCACGGTGACATTGTGGTCGCCGGCGGCCGGGTAGCGCTGCTCGATCATCTCGGTACGGTCGGCATACATCTCGTAGCGCTTCTGCACCGGCACCGGGCTTTCGTCGATGCGTGCGAAGGCGATCGCCGAATCGTCCGGCGCCCACCAGTAACCGGTGTGGCGATCCATCTCTTCATCGGCGACGAACTCGGCCACGCCATTGCCGATGGTGTCGCTGCCATCGCGGGTGAGCTGGATCTGCCGGCCGCTGGCCAGGTCGATCACCCACAGATTGCGCGCGCGCACGAAGCTGACGAAACCGCCCTTGGGTGAGAGCTTGGCGTCGGTGGCGAAGCCCTCGCCGTGGGTGAGCTGGCGCACGGCGGCCTGGCCCTGCTTGCCCAGGTCGTACAGGTAGAGTTCGCCGCCGAGTGGGAACAGCAGCGTGCGCGCGTCCGGCGACCACTGGTAATCGACAATGCCGGTCATCGCGGCGATGCGCTGACGCTCGCGGCGGGCCTTCTCGGCGTCGCTCAGGGTCTCGGCACCGGGCAGCACCACCTTGGAATCCACCAGCAGGCGGGTCTGTCCGCTGGCGATGTCGTAGGCCCACAGGTCCAGCTGATTGCGGTCGGCCTCCTTGCCGCGCAGGAAGCTGACGCGCGACCCGTCCGGGGCCACTTTGGGCTTCATCAGGGTCGGGCCGGACAGCGGCAGCGGACCGGTGATGGCCTCCAGCGTGAGTTTTTCGGCGTGAGCGAGCGAGGTCGTGGCGAGCATCAGGGCGAGCGAAGCAAACAGGTGGCGCATGGAGGGTTCCGGCAGCGTCTGGGCGACTCCCCACCGCGCGCACGCGGCAGGGAGCGCCTCATCCTAACCAAGCCGGCGCGGGAAGGCAGCATGACCTTGGACCCGCGCGCGCCGCGACCCGGCCTCAACGCGGGCCGAACAGGTGCCTGCGTTCTTCCTCGCCCAGCGGTTTGCCGGCATCGGGATTGACCTGCGCACGCAGCGCGAAGGCACGCCGGGTGGCCGGACGCGCGGCGATGGCGTCGTGCCAGCGCTTCAGGTGGGGGAAGGCGGCGAAGTCCACCGGCAGCGTGTCGTAGGCGCCGATCCAGGGGTAGCTGGCCATGTCGGCGATGCTGTAGCTGTCCCCGCCCAGGTAGGCGCTGGCCGCCAGGCGCTTGTCCATCACCCCATGCAGGCGGCGCACCTCGTTGTTGTAGCGTTCGATCGCGTAGGGAATGCGCTCGGGGGCGTACACATTGAAATGCCCCATCTGCCCGCTCATCGGCCCCAGCCCGGCCATCTGCCAGAACAGCCATTCCAGTACCGCCACGCGGCCCCGGCTGTCGGCCGGCAAAAAGCGGCCGGTCTTCTCGGCCAGGTACAGCAGGATGGCACCGGACTCGAACACGCTCTGCGGCGCACCGCCGTCCGTCGGCTCGTGGTCGACCAGGGCCGGCATCTTGTTGTTCGGTGAAATGGTCAGGAAATCGGGTTTGAACTGGTCGCCGGCGCCGATGTTGACGGGTTTGATCTGGTACGGCAGGCCGGTTTCTTCCAGCATCAGCGTGACTTTGTGGCCATTGGGGGTGGGCCAGTAGTACAGGTCGATCATGTCGTGGGCTCGGCGAAGGCGAAGGCCGAGTGTAGTGCGTGAGTTGGGTTGGCAGGGTCAATCCGGCCCGGTACGCTGCCGCCTCTCCCGCAACGCAGCATTCCAGCATGTCTCCCTCCCCGCCCCGCCGCCTCAGCCCCATGTCGTCCCTGATCTTCGCCTCGCGCTGGCTGCAGCTGCCGCTTTACCTGGGGCTGATCCTGGCCCAGTGCGTCTACGTATTCCTGTTCGGGAAGGAACTGTGGCACCTCATCCACGACGCCAACAGCCTGGGCGAGCAGCAGATCATGCTGATCGTGCTCGGTCTGATCGACGTGGTGATGATCTCCAACCTGCTGGTGATGGTGATCGTGGGTGGCTACGAGACCTTCGTGTCACGCCTGGGCCTGGAAGGCCATCCCGACCAGCCGGAGTGGCTGAGCCATGTCAACGCCAGCGTGCTCAAGGTCAAGCTGGCGCTGTCGATCATCGGCATTTCCTCGATCCACCTGCTCAAGACCTTCATTGCCGCCGGTGCCCTGGACGGTCTGCCGCTGTGCCCGCCGGAACTGATGAACGTGGCCGCTTCCAACATCGGTGCCAGCAAGTGCAGCTCGATGACCAGCGCCGGCGTGCTCTGGCAGACCATCATCCACTGCGTGTTCATCCTCTCGGCGATCGGCATCGCCTGGACCGACAAGCTGATGTCCGGTTCGTCGTCCAAGGCCCACGCGCACTGACGTTGCGCCCCCCGGCCGGCATCGGCGACGATGCCGGCTGGTCCCACCGGCCTGGCCCCTGCGCCGCCCCGGTGATGCTAGATTGCACACCTGCAGCAGCGCCGTGGACGCCGGGAAACGTCCAGGGGCGTCGGCCGGCCTGACCGCTTCAGGTCTTACGTACCGTCGTATTCAAGGGGAAGTTGGATGTCGCACGTCACCACGTTTGCCAAAACGCGCCTGCTCGCGCCGGTCACCCTGCTGCTGGCGCTGGCCGCCTGCTCCGGCAAGGACGAACCGAAACCCGCCGATGCACCGGCCACGCCCGCCGCCACCGGCACCGCAGCGGCACCGGCCGCGCCGGCCGTGTCGGCCAAGGTGCAGTCGCTGGGCACCGAAGAGCTGCGCGAACTGGCCAGCAAGGCGCTGCGCGAGAACCGCATGTATGCCCCGGCGGGCGACAACGCGATGGAGTACTACCTGGCGCTGCGCGACAAGACCCCGGACGATGCATCGGTGAAGAGCGCGCTGACCGACCTGCTGCCGTACACGCTGATCGCGGCCGAACAGAACCTCACCCGCGAAGACTTCAACGAAGCCCAGCGCCTGGTCGCGCTGATCGAGAAGGTCGACGCCACCGCACCGGCGCTGCCGCGTCTGAAGCAGGGCATCACCGGCGGCATGCAGACTGCGCTCAAGCGGACCCAGGAAGAGACCGACAAGGTCAAGAAGGACGCCGAAACCCGCGCCAAGCAGTTGGTGGAGCAGCAGCGCCAGGCCCAGCAGCAGGCCAGCGAAGCCGAAGCAGCACGCCAGATCGCCGCCCAGCAGGAAGCTGCCCGTCGCGATACCGACCGCCAGGACGCCGAACGCCAGGCCACCGCACGGCGCGAGGCCGAACAGCGCCAGCAGCAGGCCGCCGCCCAGCAGGCCGCCGCCGCACGTGCCACCCCGGCCGCTGCGCCGAGCCTGCGTCCGGTCAGCACCCCGGCACCGCGCTACCCGGCCGACGCACTGCGCTCGGGCACCTCGGGCGAAGTCCTGGTGGAAATCACCGTCGGTACCGACGGCTCGGTGACCAACGCCCGCGTGCTCCGTGCCAACCCGGCGCGCGTGTTCGATCGCGAGGCACTCAACGCCGTGAAGCGCTGGAAGTTTGAACCCGTCGGCGCCCCGGTCACCACCCGCCGCACCCTGGCATTCGCCCCGGAAGGCGGTTGATCGGCACGCAGCACCCCTGAAGAAGCCCGGCACCCGCCGGGCTTCTTCGTTCCAGCGCCTGCCGCATGCCCTGCGCCGATCGGCGCGAGCCGCCTTGCCTTCACCGCCACAGCATCCGCTCCCGATGCCGCTGCAGCGCCCGTGCGTAGATGGCCGGATCGCTGGCGAACTCTGCCATGAAGCGTGGTTCCGGCAGTGCATAGGGATCATCCGGTGCAATGGCGCACTCGGCCTCCAGCTCAGGCGGAAACACCGGCGCACGGCAGGTCTTGAAGGTGAGCCAGCGGCTGAGCGTCAACGCGCCGTAGATGGGAAACATCAGCGTATAGCGCAGCGGAAACAGCGTGGTGCCCATCATCAGGCACACCAGCATCCAGCAGTTGCGCAGCGTGCCCTTTGGCGAGAGGGTGATCACGCGGTCCAGTGGGTCGTCGAAACAGTGTTCCGGGCCGTCCTTCATGTAGCGGCAGATCAGCGCCCACTGCTCGCGGATATCGTCGTCATGGTTCCAGAAGTGGCCAATGGTGAAGGTCTGCTGCACCTGGCGGTGACGGTCGAGCAGATGGCAGCGCAGGTCGCGCAGGCTGGGGTCCTGCCCACCACGACCGATGTGGAAGAACGCATACGGCGATCCCCAAGGCATGACGACCACGCCACCTGGACCGTTGTGGCGGAAGAAATAGATCTTGCGGGTGATGCGGTTGAAGCGAACCGGGTAGTGGGTGTACTGAAAGAGGTCTTTTCGGAGGTGGACATGCCAGAAGTAGAACGGAAAGCCAAGCGCCGGCACGGATAACACAGCGATTCCAATCAGAGAACTGATGACGTCATCTTCCATACCCAATGATGTGATGGCGACCTGCACCAGCACAGCAATCATGAAGATGGATCCGGCAGCAGACATAGCCGTGGCTGCCATCCCCTTGATCTTGAAAGTTCGATCGACAAACTCAAGGTACGTTGAGTTCAGCCTCGTCATTCCAACCGCGTCGTCAGGACAGAATTCGCCATGATCGAATTGATGAAGTTCAAACGCCAACTCGATCTGCTCAAGTGTCCTGGCGTAGCTGAAGACGGGATACCAGCCCGTCAGCACGTCAATGCACCATCGTCTGGCGTGAGGGAACTGAACACATTCAACGCCACAACATGCGCTCCCGATGCCGCTGCAGCGCCCGTGCGTAGATGGCCGGATCGCTGGCAAACTCGGCCATGAAGCGCGGTTCCGGCAATGCATAGGGATCACCCGGCGCAATGGCGCACTCGGCCTCCAGCTCTGGCGGAAACACAGGTGCGCGGCAGGTCTTGAAGGTGAGCCAACGGCTGAGCGTCAACGCGCCGTAGATGGGAAACATCAGCGTATAGCGCAGCGGAAACAGCGTGGTGCCCATCATCAGGCACACCAGCATCCAGCAGTTACGCAGCGTGCCCCTCGGCGACAAGGTGATCACCCGGTCCAGCGGATCGTCGAAACAGTGTTCCGGTCCGTCCTTCATGTAGCGGCAGATCAGCGCCCATTGCTCGCGGATGTCGTCGTCATGGTTCCAGAAGTGCCCAATGGTGAAGGTCTGCTGCACCTGGCGGTGGCGGTCGAGCAGATGGCAGCGGAGATCGCGCAGATTGGGGTCCTGTCTGCCTCGGCCGATGTGGAAGAACGCATGCGGCGATCCCCAAGGCATGACGACCACGCCACCGGGACCGTTGTGGCGGAAGAAGTAGACCTTGCGGGTGACGCGGTTGAAGCGAACCGGGTAGTGGGTGTACTGGAAGAGATCCCTCTTCAAGTGCAGTGTCCAGAAGATGGCCATAGCACCGAGCACAACCGCTGCAACGATGGCTACGGGGATAGCTTCTGCAATCAATCCACCCGGCATCTTGTGGGCCTTGACTAGAAGAGCCGACAACCCGAAGAGTAGCAACGACGAGATGACTATCGCTGACAGAGTAGCCACCATCCCCTTGGATTTGAACGTCCTGTCGACAAACTCCATGAACGTTGAGTTGAATCGAACCAGGCCCAAGGCGTCGTCCGGTGAAAGATTGCGCGTATCGTTCTGGGGTAGCTCCCGTGCCAGTTCATCCGGACTCAATGCGCGGTGATACTTGAAAGTGGGATTCCAGCCAGTCAACACGTCAATGGACCATCGTCTGGCGTGAGGGAACTGAACACATTCAACGCCACAACATGCGCTCCCGATGCCGCTGCAGCGCCCGTGCGTAGATGGCCGGATCGCTGGCAAACTCGGCCATGAAGCGCGGTTCCGGCAATGCATAGGGATCACCCGGTGCAATGGCGCACTCGGCCTCCAGCTCAGGCGGAAACACCGGCGCACGGCAGGTCTTGAAGGTGAGCCAGCGGCTGAGCGTCAACGCGCCGTAGATGGGAAACATCAGCGTATAGCGCAGCGGAAACAGCGTGGTGCCCATCATCAGGCACACCAGCATCCAGCAGTTGCGCAGCGTGCCCTTTGGCGAGAGGGTGATCACGCGGTCCAGTGGGTCGTCGAAACAGTGTTCCGGGCCGTCCTTCATGTAGCGGCAGATCAGCGCCCACTGCTCGCGGATATCGTCGTCATGGTTCCAGAAGTGGCCAATGGTGAAGGTCTGCTGCACCTGGCGGTGACGGTCGAGCAGATGGCAGCGCAGATCCCGCAGGCTGGGGTCCTGGCCGCCACGACCGATGTGGAAGAACGCATACGGCGAGCCCCAGGGTACGACGACCACGCCACCGGGACCGTTGTGGCAGAAGAAATAGATCTTGCGGGTGATGCGGTTGAAGCGGACCGGGTAGTGGGTGTACTGGAAGAGGTCCTTTCTCAGGTGCAATGTCCAGAACAGCCACCACCCACCCATGCCAGCAGCGAAAGGGAACAGCAACGAGAGAAGGCTCTCCGTCATCTCTTCATGCATGGTGACCACAAGGTCGGCAACGGCCACCAAACCCACGAAAATACCCAGCGACACGACCAGCTGAATAAGCGTCGGGGCCATTCCTTTTATTTTGAACGTGCGATCAACAAATTCGATGAATACGGAGTTGAATTTGACCAAGCCGAAAGCATCGTCAGGTGTGGCTCGCTCCATTCCTGAAGGATTGAGCTCCGCCAGAGCTTCATCGTTGGAGATGCTCCGACCGCATTTGAACGGAGGCTGCCATCCACTAAGCACCTTGATCTCCCCTCAATGCTCCAAGCGCGGCATTCTGCGATTCCAGATCAGCAAATCGCCCTGACTCGTTACCTCCGAAATGCATGGTCTTATCCAACCAGCGCTGTACTCCGTCAGGTTTGAACCACGCAACCACCACGGTGGTGATGGCAACCACAATCAGCAGAATGATTGCGACCGGTACTCCATAACCGGACATCATCAGTGCAGAAGTCAACGCGCCCAAGAATCCTAACCCCATCATGCTGATTCCATACGCCCTATTGAGTTCCGCGTCCCTGTAGCCATCTGCGAACGTGAGTGCACCCAACACCACACCCGCCACCCCACTCAACCAACGCCCGCTGGCCTTCACCACTGCCGCCTTCGTGTCGGCCCTGAACATCCACCGGCCCATTGGCTCGGCCAGCTTCTGCGAGAACCACGGCAGCTTGGTGCCGACCTCGCCCATGACCATCGCTGCATCACCCAGCAGCGCCGCCACACCCGCGCTGAAGTTGGCCGCGAGCAGCCCGCGCGTGCCGGCCGAGGCGGTGGCCAACTGTTTGTGGAGCTGCCCCAGGCTGGCCGACGCCAGCACCAGGCCGGCCATGCCGTAACCGAGCGAGGTGCTGCCCAGGTTGGACAGGCTGGCGCGCATCGCGTCGTGCAGGTCCAGCACGGTCAGGGTGCGCATCAGCTCGGCTTGGCGCCCCGGGCCGGTGATGACGGCCTTGGCGTTGAGCGCCTTGAACAGCGTCAGCTGATCGGCGTCCACCAGCGCGACCATGCCAAACCGGAACCTGCCATCGCGGATATCGACGTCGGTGGTCTCAATCACTTCGGCCGCTGCCGCCGCGGCCTGCTGCGCACTGTTCAGACCGGCGCGCGCCGCCAGTTGCATCGCCAGCGCCTTGCGGGCCCGTTTGGGCGTGGTGTGCCCGACCAGATCGACCAGCTCGGTCCCGGGCGAAGCCGCCTGTGCCAGCGCCGTGAGCAGCCCCACCTGCCAGCGGGCGGGTAGCTTGCCGACATCATGGGCGATCATGCTGCCGATCTCGTTGCCGATGATGCGCGATATCGGGCCGGAGATCTGCTCCACCAGCCGGGCCATGCCTTGGAACATGCCGCCGAGCTTGGCGGCCGTTTCGGCGTCCAGCAGGCTCTTGAGGGCGTTGGACACTCCATTGGCGGCCACCAGCCAGTCGCGCGCGCCCGGTGCGGTGGAGGTACTGGCCAAGGTGTCCTTCCACACCGCGATCAAGGTGTCCTGATTCCACATCTGGGCGCGCAGCACGATCGCGTCGGGGTCGAGCGGATCGCCGTGGGTGAGGCAGTCCAGCACGTACCGGAAGACCTTGCCGCGCGCAGTCGCATCCCGCAGCAGCGTGGTCACCACTTCCTGGTAGAGGACGCCACTGGTGGTGTTGGCGCTGTCGAAATGGCCCGTCATATGGAGTCTGAAGGGCGTGGCGGACAGCCAGGCGATGTAGGCGTCATCGAGTGCCGCGATGTTCTGTTCGTAGAACCTCTGCTGCTCCACGGCGTAGGTCTGCGTGAGCCACCGCGCGTGTCCGTCGTCGTCGCGAAGGTGCCTGCCGTACTTCTTCCACGATGCCTGGCCAAGCGCGACAACCTCCGCCTCGTCCTGGACCGCGAACACGTCGTCGGTCCAGGCAGGCAGGGGTCGGGCCAGCTGATCCGACGCGGTGCTGCCGCCCAGTACGGTTACCACGCCCCTGCCCAGCCGCGCGTTGCGACCGCGCCGGTGCGCTTCATCTTCGAGCGCGCCCTGGCGGATCGCCGCCTGCAGCGCGGAGATCGCGGCGGCCGACTGGCGCTTTTCCTGCCGCTCGGGCTCGTTCTCCCATTCCAGTATCCGGGCGATGGCGAGCTGATTGAGGTCGGCGATGATGCCGACCGGGTCGTCCAGCGCCACCAGCGCGGGGGCCACGGCCAGCGGATGCCCGGGGGTCACCTGGCGCGCCGCCAGACGAGCCTGCGCGCTCAGCAGATCGATCTGCGCGCGCCCGTAGTGAATGGGCTCGCACAGGCTGTGCTCAAATGCCTGGACGCCGGGCAGCACGGTGACGGTCGGCAGGTTGGTCAGGTCCGGCGTGTGCGGGACCGGCCGGTCGGCCACCGCGGCGTGGAACTCGGCCACCTGGTCCAGTGTCTGGTACAGGGCAGCCACGTGCGGCTGGGCCGCGGTCGACGCCGCCCACTGGCCGACATCGATACGTCGCATGGTGCGGGCCCGATAGGTCGCATCCCGGTGCCGCCGCCACACCCGTGGCGTCCACGGTGCGGTGCTGAACGCCAGCCACAGCGCGGCGCCGAAGGCGGCATCCGGGACAACGATGCACTTGGCGAACAACGTGCTGCCATGCCGCGAGCAGCGCGCCGGGGCGTCATCGCTCTGCGGCGGCGGGTGAGCGTCGCGGATGTCGAACGCGGACAGGTCACCGTGCTCGTTGACCTGCCACGCCAGCCATTCGTCGCGTGCTTCGTTGTAGGCATAGACGTAGCCGCTGCGCAGCAGACGCAGCGTGTAGTGCGCGTCACCGGCCGGCAACGCGATCTCCTGCACACCGGCCCCGAACGGCGCCACCAGGGCTGGTGCGGGCCGGCGGACCTCCTGATCGGCGCGTGCCACCGCGTAGCGCGCCAGCAGGATGGGAAAGCCGAAAGTGATGCAGTTCGGGCAGTAGGCGGGGTCGTTCACCGGGTCTGTCATGCGGCCGTCCCGAGGGTGGCGCGACGTTCGTACTGGCACGCCATGACATAGGACATGCCCCGCCCCCGGACGTGGGCCAGACGCCTGCTCACCTCCGGACGCTGCTGGAAGCCGCTGCCGTGGCGCAGACGCTGGCAGGCATACCGCCGCAGGTCGGCCGGGTCGCCCAGGCCCGCCGCGCGCGCCTCCTGGATGCCATCCAGGAGCGCACGCAGCGCGCCCTCCCCCGCGCCTTCGCCAGCGTCGGCCAGATCACGCAGGCAGCGGTTGAGCACGCCCACCTCGGCCAGATCCTGCCACTGGCCCGGTTGCAGCAGCACGCGTGGCGTGGGCGGCACCGCCGGTCGCGCATGTGCGCGCCAAGTGACGCTCACCGGCTCGTGCCAGAGCCACGTTGCCACCGGCCCCATGACGCAGGCCATCTGTGCCGGCGTCAGCAACCAGCGCAGGTGGCGGAACACGCCGGGATCGTGCAGGCGCAGCCATCCCGGCCCGACGCCGGGTTGCACGAGCCGCATCACGCGCTGCAGGTGACTACGCACGGCGGGAGCGTCGTCGCAGGTCAGCAGCGCGCAGAACAGCGGGCGGCCGTACTCGCGCAGATGCGCGTCAGCCTGATCGAGCAGTTGCAGCCGACGGTCCCGCGCGAGCGCCTCCAGCGTGACCAGCAGCGGCGGATGGCGCACACGACCTGCCAGCCGTTCCGGCTGAAGTACGTGGGTGGGAAGGTCGGCGAACTCGGACGGTGCGACGTGGCGTGGATCGATCAGCGCGTGGGTCTGCGCGAGGAACACGCGGTGCCACAGCGCGATGGGAGCTGCGGCGGGAGAATCCAGGTCCATGAAAGAGCGATGTCGATGGCGTCCTCCAAGGCTAGGAACGGCACGTCCGGGAGAATAGAGCCAGAACCGACATCCGCTCGAGGACGTCACACTTCAATCATTGCGATATTGAGACAAGTGCGCGACTCAAATCGACGCCGCCTATTGCAAGCGTAACCGGACCACCGCTGTGGGCCGACCGGCACGTACAGAACATGATTGCGGGCGGTGGGGGGGGGGGGGGGGCCCCGCCCCCCCCCCCCCCCCCCCCCCCCCCCCCCCCCCCCCCCCCCCCCCGCCGGGGGGGGCCCCCCCCCCCCCACCGCCGGGGGGGGGGGTTTAAAAGCGGGGGAAACCCAAACCAAACCCCCCCCCCCCCCACCCCGGGCACGGGG
>NZ_JBMWDO010000004.1:0-338219 GCF_049545475.1 Stenotrophomonas sp. NPDC077461 | reverse complement strand
CGGCTGGCCGCAGCCACGGTGGTCTTGCCCTGGATGATCTCAAGGACCAGTGCCGACTTGCGACGGGCCGTCCAACGCTTGATCTCTTCTTCCATTACTTCGCTCATCGGTGTCTCCTTCGGGGAAAGTAACGCCTGAGCAGGAAATCAGTGGGTCATTGCAGCCAAGCCGAGGGCGATGCCTCGCGAGGGATTGAACGGCTACAGCTGGAGCTCATCGCGGCGCTGCCCAAAGCACAGCAGCGGTTTGTCATGCAGATGTTGGATACGGTGCTGCAGCAGAGCGGTTGATTGGTTTGGCCAAAGCAAACAAAAAGCCCGCCATTCGCGGGCTTTCTATTGCACCGACGGTTAGGAAGCAAACCGGATCCCGCCATTCAGCGACCTGTTTGGTTCGATGCTTCGGCTGCGAACGCTGCGAGCCAACATCAAGAGTCCAAACGAATCAATCGATCGGCAATTGTGGCCGCTCTCCTGCCATCTCTTGCAGCCAATAATGCTGCCCAATAATCTCGATTCGTCCCAACGCACTATTTTTCTCGCCGTATCCGGGGAGGTACAATCCGGCTACAGTCGCTGCAGAATCATTTGCCATTAGTCGTTTAAAGCGATCGACCTCTGACAAGGCAACACCAAGAGCAACCCCGCCTTTTCCTCCAGAATAAACATAAAGATCTTTTGATGCGAACATGTATGGCGAGCCGTCGACATAAGCGATATAGCCCGTAACCTCAATGTAGCCAACATCGTGGCGCGTCCACAATTCTGGAAATAACGACACACAGACGCGAACGGGGCCATCGCCGCGTACACCTTTGGAAACGGCATAACAGCCTCCTTCTTTTTCGGCATTGCCCGCTGTTACGCTACATGAAAAGAGAGAGAGTGCAAGGAAACAAAGCCAAGGCCTAATGATCATTATAGTAACTCTCGTTCAAGTATGATGCTCCACCAGAGCCCATATAGCTACTCACTTTCCACTCAACAACTCGCCCGCCCGGCAATGTCACAATAGCACTTTGATCAAATTGTCCGTTGCGGGTCCAGCCGTTAGCCCTCCTGTACTGCCCAATCGCATAATTCAAATCATTGCTACTAAACAAGCTCATTGTCGGATGTGTATGTACGAAACCGGCGGTTATCGAGTAGGGCGTCGGCCCGGATGAAAAGTCGGGATTGACTAAAAACCTAAGTCCATCGCTTGTAGCAGATCCAAGAACAACGCCATCTTTGCTATAGAAAATTCTGGACGCAATCTCGGCGTCAAATTTATCTGCGATCCTACGGACTCGATCATCCCAAGCTCTTGCCGCGCTCCCTGGCGTTTCAAATTCTCTTTCTTGGATTGAACTCAATGCGTTGTTAGCTGCAGTGGTCGCAGCCTTGCCTACTGTCTCAGCTTGCTGCTGGGACCGCTCACTCCTCCCGCCATTCACCATTAGCACGCCGCCGCGAGCGCCCTGTTCCAGGGCGCACCTTGTATCTTTGCCACAAGCTCGGCGCCCATCCGGATCCGTGAACTTGTAGGGATTGTTGTTGGCATACCAATACCGGTTAAACGCGCCCACCGGGTTGCTATACGCCGTCACCGGATCCACGGACAGGAACCTTCCGATTTGCGGATCGTAGTAGCGCTGCTGCATCTGCACCAGCCCGGTCTCGCCGTCCATCACATGCCCGGTGTAGCCAGGGCCATCCACCACCTTGCCGATGGGCGCGCCATACGGCTCGTAATGAGTACGCTCGATCACGTTACCGGAAGCATCAGTACTGGCAACCGGGCTACCCAGCGAATCGGTGTGCAGGTAGGTGATCTTGGCGTCCACACCTGCGTAGTCCCGGCGAGCGATCAGGCTACCGGCCAGATGGACGTACTCGCGCCCCAGGCCCTTGCGGCCATCACTCTGGAATACCAGCCGGCCGTCCTGCGCGTACTGCGAAAGCACCACTCCGAGTCCTGGGGCTGAGGCAAAGATGCGGCGCCCCAGCGCGTCATAGCGATAGCTCTCCTTTCCGCTGACCTCGCGCAGACGATTGCCATAGTCAAAAACGTGATTGAGGCCATTCTTCAACTTCAGGTGGCCCTGCACGTCATAGCTCAGGCCGATAAGCGTATTGCCCGCTGCGAGCAACGTCACTATGGGCTACATCCACGTCGGACCCGAGCACCTGCGAAAGCACCAGGAGACGGCGTCGCGCTACATCCTCGAACAGCTCGGCCTTGAATGGACCAAGGGCGAATGGCCGCCTAGGCTGGCCATCTAATCCACCGTCGGCGCGCAACGCATCACAAGGCGATGAAATAAAAGGGCCACCCCGAAGGTGGCCCTTTTTTCGTGCACGGCGGGAGAACGGCGTCAGTCGTCGGATGGCGCGGGCTCGACCACCCGGACGGTGGACAGCGCCTCGGCGGACTGCTCCTCGTCCATGTCGGCCGGGTGGTGCTTCTGACGCGGCGGCACCTCGACGCCCCTCTTGCGCATGTCGTTGGCGTACCAGCGCACCGACTTGGCCGTGGCGGCCGCACCCGCAGCCTGCGCGTTGACCATCTCCGCAATGAGCGCGTGCGGGTAGTCCGCAGGGTCCATCAGGATCGCGCGTGCGAGCGCGCCGACACCAAGGCCACGCGGCTTCTTCTCGGTCGCATCCGGCGCTTTGGTGGCCTGAACCTTCGGCTCTGAGCGCTGCGCGGTCGCCTTGGGCTTCTTCGGCTGCCCGAACGAGGCCAGGTCGATGTTCTTGTCGGCCGCGACCTGCTCGATCCGGGCGACGAGCTTGGTTCGGGTCGCGAAAGTCTTGGAACCCGCTGGCTTGTCGGCAATACGGTTATGCAGCGCGAGCAATTCCTTGGTGGGCATTCCTTCCAGCTTCATGGCGTTCTCCTACGTGTTGGTGGGCACATAGGCATTAGGTCGCGGTTCCCCTCGTCCGGGAGCCCCCCGCCCCATTTCCTTCTCCTCTCACCTGACTCCAGCTCGCGCAGGTAGAAGACGTCCTCAGCATGGGGGAATCCGCTCGCGAAACTAAGTGAGTAGTCTCAGAATGGCGACCAAATCCCAAGGAAGCATGGAAATGGACGTTGCTAGCGGTCATAGGATCATCGACCTTCGAGGCAGGGTAGTCTCCAATTTTGACGCCGGGAATTGGGAGGAGATTGGCTTACTGACAGGTGCTTCGCCGATCATCAAAGGGCACTCACGACTTCTACGCAGCCTGGCGTGGGGAGACGAAGACTATGCGGGAAACGCGTTAGTGGTTCTTTCGGCTATAGCCCATCAGAACCCAGCGGCACTTAGCATCATTGAGGATTACTTGGAAACGAGATTTCCAGGCGAGTCAGTATTCATTTCTGCCAAACCCTCGGAGCGTAAGATCACATTCGCCCCAAGTGTATTCACAGTACCTCAGGCTGGAGTTGAGTCAGACCTCGTTACTGCAATGATGCCGTTCGGCGCTGCGTTTTCACCCGTGCACGATGCCATATCCGCTGCCTGCCAAGAAACAGGTCGTCGATGCCTGAGGGCGGATGACATTTGGGAAGAGAGCACCATCATTCAAGATGTATTCAACCTGATCTTTCGCGCCCACGTCGTTGTTGTCGACTTCAGCGGAAAGAACCCGAACGTCATGTATGAAACAGGAATTGCCCATACGCTCGGGAAGCACGTCATTCCGATTTCACAGTCTCTCGATGACGTGCCGTTCGATATCAAGCATCACCGCGTTTTGAAGTATTTGCCAAACTCGGAAGGGATGCTTGCTCTCAAGTCTTCACTTGCTGCGAAGCTCAGACAAGTGTCCCCCTAACTGGCCGTCGGCGCGCGAAAGCGCCTAAACGCATGAAAAATAAGGGGATGCCATTGAGGCATCCCCTTCGATACATGGCCGGAACACCCATCGCCCCGTTGCGCACCCATCGTTCCGGCCGCGTTTGCCTTGTCAGCAGAGCGCGAGATGCGCCTGCCCGTATCCCAGCCGATCGGCCCGGCGCTTGGTCTCGCGGTCCACGTACAGGTCCAGCGCGCGGCAGTACGGAACACCTGCCAGGCGGGCCGCGTCGTCAAAGTACTCGGAATAAGGCCGCACCCCCACCGCCTCGGCCCGCTCGGCCAAGGATTCGAGGACATCTCGGCCGGTGCGCAGGGCAGACACTATGCCTGCGAGCGCGATGGCCGCCGGGTGGTCCGCTGAGTAGTGGGCCAGCCTACGCATCGCCGTCGCCCCCGATTAGTGCGCGCTCGATCTGCTGCTCGCGCATGGCCAGCGAGACCGTGCTGAGCGGGTTCGCCTTGCCGGCGGTCCAGGCGCGGATGGCCACCAGGATACCCTGGAGGCGAGCGTCGCCCAGCTTGATGTACTCCCGCACCTTTAGGTGGTCGTCCTGCCTCATGGCCCCCGCGAACTCGGCGGGGCCGACAGGCCGGTCCTTCGTGGGCAGCCTGTCGATCAGGGAGAGTACGGCGGACGCGAGTGCCACGTTGGCCGTGCCGACGGCGACCTGGGCCATGTGCCCGAGCTCAGCGGGACCCGCGTGCTGGAGCTGCTGGAGGTACTCAGTGCGCTTCGGGTCGCCCAGCGCGGCGCGCGCCAGCACCTTGGCCGGGGAGTCGTAAAACTCTCGCTGGCCGACGAGCTGCGCGTGCGGTGCGCCGGCGTCCTTGAGGATCTTGTCGAGCTCGGTCTTGGAGTTGTCGCGGATCTCGCGGACGGTGGCGAGGGTCTCATTCTGGGCGAAGCGAGCGAGGTCGCCGGAGGAGAGGCCCGGCGCGCTCTTCCAGCGTGCGGCGATCTGCTGCTTACGGGCCGCGACGTCCTTGTTCAGTCGCTCGATCGTGGCGAGGGCGCGCTTGTGAAGCACGTCCAGCTGCGAGGCGAGCTCGCCGATCTGCTGGGGACTGAGTAGCGGGGTGTCGCTGAGGGTGATCTTCATGCTCGTGTGCTCCGGTGGGGTCATGGTCCTCCGGTCGCCTGTCACGAGCGCATCCCCGGCCTCGGGGTGGTCTGCGCGCCCATGCGCTGACCGGATGCCTGCAATGTGTCGCGGAGCGTTGGGCACGAACGCCATCGTTCTCCGAACGTGTTTCCGTCGAAGCTGCCGCCGTCACCCCGGGTTACAAATCAAGCGCTTGGCACCGCGCCACCCGCTGATGGAATGTTAGGCTTTGGCAACGACAGGGAGAGCCCGAGAGAATGTTCATCGTTCCTGAGCACGTACTGAGCGCACGTAGAGATGAACTAGGTGAGTTCTTCCTCATCTTTTCCCGTTTTGAGTTTGCCGTGAAAGCCGCAGGCTATGCGAAGCAAGGGAAATGGGGGGAGGCAATGGCTGATTGGAACGCGTTTGCTCTGGCCATTGCCGACGAACTAAAGACGCAAGGCTCTGAAGAATACGAGCAAGCCGCAGAGTATATATCTTCTAATCCACCCAAGTCTCAGACATACAAAGATGGAAAGCTCGATTGGTCCAATCAGGCTGGGAAGGATAGTTGGTCAGCGGAACGAGTCCTGCTTTTCCGCGTGCAAGGAGTGCGGAATAACTTAATGCATGGGGCCAAGTTTCTCACCCCAGAAAGCCAGGACGCAGGCCGAGACCAACGCCTCATGGCAGCCGCAACATGCATCATCGAACGGCTAGTCAATACATCTCCCAGCTTGCAAAAAGCGTTCTTTAGCCCGGCCGTGGCATAGCTCCTGTTCGCCGCGATTGATGCTACCGTGGAGCTCGTCCTTGTCCACCTCGACGGCCTCAGTGTCCCAGGGCAGGTCGCCTAGGAAGTTGGGCAGGCGCCCGGCCTCCAGGAGGCCGTCCCACCAGGACTCCTCCGCGCTCTGGCTCATGAGCTTCTGCTCGGCCAGGGCCTCGGTCTGCGGCACGCTCTCGCGCGAGTGCCAGTCGCCCAGGTCGCGGGCCAGCATGTCGTGCAGCAGGCCCGCGAGGCCGCCCTCGTCGAGCTGGCGGTTGAGCGCGTTGAAGAACTCCTTGTCGCCCAGCCGCCGCTCGTTGACGTTGAACACCGCGAACCTGCGTTCGCCGTCCATGCCGGCCGGCACGACCCAGTCGTTGTTGGACGCCATGACGATGTGCACGTGGTTCCGGCCCATCACAGCGTCGCGGCCCTTGCCCTCGTAGATCAGCGTGGGCTCCGTCACTAGCGCCTTCAGCACTGACTCGCCCGCCTTGTCACCGGCCCAGAACGCCTCGTCGGCGAACAGCAGGATGCAGTTCTGGAGGTGGGAGTTGAACCGCCCCACGAGCTGCGACGGGTTGGCGATGTGCAGGCCGCTCGCCCCCGCGAGCTTGGCGAGCGCCCGGCCGAGCGTGCTCTTGCCCGTGCCCTTCGCTCCCCTGAAGGCGACGGCGACCTCCGCGACCCTCTCGGGGTGCTGGAACATGAAGGCCATCCAGTTCAGCACGTACTCGAACGAGGCGGCGTCGCCGTCGGTGAGCACGTCGCGGATGAGCTCGCGCAGCAGCGACCAGTCGCCTGGCCTCGGCTCGACGGACCAGCCCTTCCACATGTTGAGCCAGCCCTCGTCCGAGTAGCGCGGGTCCTGCGTGGACCAGTCGATGAACTCCTGGCGCCCCTCGCCGTTGGTGGCGTGGTGGCAGGCCATCATCAGCGGCAGCCACTGCGAGTCGTGGTCCTGGAAGTCGCAGGGGTCCAGGTGCTCAAGCGAGGCGGCCAGCATCTCGGGCGTGAGCTCGCCCAGCCCGGCCGCCTCGCCGTGGGCCCGCACGGGGCGGCGCGCCAGACGCAGCAGCGCGTCGGGCACCTGCGGCGCCTCCTCGGGGAACGGCGCGAGGTCGTCCCACTCGTATCGCCGGCCGTTCGGGTGCACGGAGCCGGGCGCGACGACCTGGCGGCCGTGGCTCTTGAACTCCACGCCGGGGTAGGTCTCCAGGCTGTCGAGCAGCTGCACGTCGGCCGGCTTGCGGAACCAGTAGTGGTGCCCGCCCGAGCCGGTGACGACGTGCGGGCACGCCGACAGGTCGAGCATCGCGTCGCGCGCCAGCTCGGCCAGCGGGTCGCGTCCGGCGGCGTTGTCGGGGTCGTCCTTCCCGCCAAAGTTGCGCGGGTCCACGTCGAGCACCATCCACGTCGGCGGCAGGCGCACGCCCACGTTGCGGCCGTCGCGGCGCGCCTGCTCCACCACCTCGCGGCTGTCGTACTCCCTCGACTGCCAGGCGCCGTCGCGCGGGGTCTTACCGCGGTCGCGGCCCCTCGTGTCTTTGGCGTCCCACCTATGGAGCGGGATCAGCGTGAGGCCCGCGCGGATCAGACCATCGACGTCGAATGACGGCGTCGGCGAGCTGCGCCCCACGGCATCATTGATCCCGTGAGCTCTGGCAGGCTCCGTCTCCCGATCAGTTGTAACCTTGCGCCCACGGTCTAGCACGCCGTGGCCGTTTTCTTGTGCGGCCATCGGTCAGCCCTCCGCCTTAGCGGTGCGAGCCGCCAGCATCGCGGCGCCCACCTTCCGCATTCCCTCGCCCATCGGCTGGCTCTTCGCGTACTCGCGCAGGTCGCCCATGCGGTAGCGGATCAGCTTCGGCCCGACGCGGGTGTACTTCGGGCCTCCGCCGTTGCAGCGGTACCACGACAGGGTGTTGTACTTCAGGCGCAGGAACGCGGCCGCCTCCTGGGCGGTCGCCAGCGCGTCGTCGGGGAGCGCGTGCAGCTCCACCATCTCCTGGGGGGAGAGCTTCTTCGGTTCGCAGGGGGTAGTCACAGGCGTGCTCCATCTCCAGGGCTCCCGCGACGGCGGAATGCCGCCGGGGGACTGGGCCTGCTGTGCGTCGCAGAGATGGGCTGCTCAGTTCGTCACGCTGGGCTGACCTCGGCTGTTCTTGCCACCGAAAGCACTTCTGATCGCCATAGCCATTGTCGGCGATCCCCGGGCTGGTCTGGTCGGCAGCCGATTAACCACACTGTACCCAGATGGCTCGCGCGTTAACACCAACATTGCGTCCGGGTTCCCCGGTGAGCCCGTGTCGTCCGGCTCGGTCCGGGCTGCTCGGTATCAGGCCGTGCTGCCCCGTGCACATTATCGGCTGTCTGGGGCGGCCGTATTGCCGTCCGTGCGGCGCCGCGCCTTGAAAACTGAACGGAACTCCCCCATATTTGTCCGATCAACTACCACAGGGGATTGAGGAAATGGGACTTCCTAGGACTTTCGTCGGCTTTAGCAGCACCGATATTCGCTACTACCGCCTGATGCTCGCATGGAAGGAGAACGAGCACATAGACTTCAACTTTACCAACTGTCAGCTTTCCCAAGAGATTAACTCCGAGAACGAGGCTTACATCAAGAGCAAGTGCCGCGAGCGTATCCAGATGGCGAGCACCTTCGCCGTTCTGATCGGACAGGACACGCGCAGTAAGCACAAGTACGTTCGGTGGGAGATGGAGGTTGCTCTTGAGAAGGAGTGCCGCATCATCGGCATCAACCTTGACGGCTCTCGGCAGATGGTTACGGCAACCTGCCCACCAATCATTCGTGATATTGGCGCCGTCTTTGTCCCTTTCTCTCCCAAAATCGTTGCCTATGCCCTTGAGAACTTCAAGATGCACGACAAGGGCAACAGATACTATCCGGACGATGTCTACACGAAGCTTGGTTACAAGTAAGGGGAGGTTACGTGCAAGAGCAGGACTTTCCCGCCCTTTACCGATCGGCAGACGACCTGTCCCTAACATCTCAGCGCCATTTCTTCCGGGCGCTGAGGGTGCACCTGATAACGCTGGTAGTTGCAGCGGTCTTGTCGCTCGTCAGCATTCCGCACTGGTCCGTCGCGGCACTCCAGCTCCTCGCACTGCTTGGTGCCCTCGGCTGCTCGATCTACTTGTTTGCGATGCGCCCGGATCGATTCTGGTACGCGGGACGGGCAGTGGCCGAGTCGATCAAGACCATTACGTGGCGGTATGTCTGCCGGGCTGAGCCTTTCCAACGCGACGATGCGACCGCCCGCAGCGATTTCCGCCAGACTCTCAAGCAGATCGTCGAGCAGAACAAGGAAGTCTGCCAGTCGTTGACCGAGTATCTCGACGAGGCGCAATTCACCTCGGTGATGGAACAGATGCGCGCTCGATCACTGGACGAACGCCGGGCGACCTACGCGAACTGTCGAATCAAGGACCAGCTCACCTGGTACGCGAAGAAGGCGGCCTTCAATCGACGCATGTCCCGCTACTTCTTCTGGGCGCTGATCGCAGTGAACGCCATCGCCGTTGTCTGTGCGGTGTTGCGCATGGTCTACGTGGCGCAACCATTCTGGCCCACGGACGTGTTCGTGGCGATGGCGGCCAGCATCTTGAGTTGGATGCAGGCCAAAAGGTTCTCTGAGCTTGCAGCCTCCTATGCGCTCGCGGCGCACGAGATCGGCCTAATCAGGGAGCAGTCCCTGCTCCCTGAGACGGATGAGAAGTTCTCGCTGTTCGTCGGCGATGCCGAGAATGCTTTCTCGCGGGAACATACCCAGTGGGTGGCACGAAAGGACGTTTAGCTCTTGGGGCGTGCTACAAGCACGCCCCAACCCAAGCGTCAGCAAAGTTGTCCCGCCCCTCAAGGATCACGCTTTTGCCGCCCGACACGAAGCGTCGGAACCCTGTGTACCCGCCGAAGTCGTTCTTTGCGTTGACCCGACCACAGGCGACCACGCCGAAATCCTCGGAGTAGTTGGCGCGCACGTCCCGGAACTGCGCGGTGTCCGGGTCCTTCAGCTCGCCCCTCACCGCGCGCTCGGCAGCCACAATCGTCTCGGCGCCGAACCACTTCTCCTGCTTTGCCTTCTTCTCCGCGGCCGTCATGGGGTGCTCCGGCTCAGAGTCCGCCAGCGCAGGCGCCTCGACTTGGTTAGGCGACGGCCCGGCCACGGCCTTAGGCGCATCAGCAACTGCGGGCTTGCTGCCAGGCACAACTTTCGTTCCGATCCAGGCTAGGCCAACCAAGACGACCAAAAGAACCCATATCCGCTTCATATGCACTCGCTTGCTCATTGATGAATAGTCCATTTTGGACTATTCCAATCCGAACTTTAGCGTGTGATGACCATCAAGTCATCGCACGATGCCTCAATCGACCCACAATTCCGACTACCAGCTTTTGCTAGCCGTCCTAAAGGCGGCTCGTAAGCGCGCGGGAGTGTCACAGGTTGATCTGGCGAGCCGATTGGGCAACACACAGACCTTCGTCTCGAAATGCGAGCGCGGCGAGCGGCGTATCGATGCCGTGGAGCTGGTCGAGTTCGCCGAGGCACTCGGAATTGCGCCTCAGAACCTACTCGCGCAGTACCTGGATCTGCGCGGCAACTCATCTTCAGCGAAGGCGCGCAAAGGCAAGAAGTCACACGGGAACTGAGCATTCGTGCTCAAACCGTGTTCGTGCGCATCCTTGAAAAGCACTTAGGCCGCCCGAAGGCGGCCTAAGTGCTTGATGTACATGGTGCCGGAAACAGGAGTCGAACCTGCGACCTACGCATTACGAATGCGCCGCTCTACCTCACGCAACAACGTCAACCAGGGTAGTTCCGGTAGCGCACAGAAACGACAAGTACCACACCGTCCTGCACCAAAGCTTGCAGAGCACTGGCAACAGCTTTTCGAACGAGTGACCGGACGTATCCCAGCATCACGGCCGAACCTAAAGAGTCGGCCGTAAGTGCGGCCTAAGCCGGGCAGATAAATCGCGGAATGCCGGGCTTGAGATCATCAAGCACACCACATCGACTGATCGAAGACAAAGCGCCGCTTACAGCAAGCTCGCGACAGACACAACTTCCAATTGCCCCCCGAAATATGCGCCAAGCGAACAAACCTTCGTCCAAAGAGCGCATCAACGCAGCCAGTCCATGCAACGAAGCTCTACCACGGCCGCTGAATCGCGAAAGTTGTAGATATGTGGTTCGAGTAGGCAACATCGGTCCTGTCAACCAATGCAGCGAAGAACCCGGAGACACTTTTCAAGATTGCGACGTTAAGCTTTGTCGCACCGTCCTGCCCCTGATTCCATTCGAATACAGGCATGGGAAATCCGTGCGAGAAGCTGTGGCGCACCTTTAAGACCTGATCAACCCGCTCTCGCACGTTAAGTGAAGAGGACAGAACCTCAGATCCGAATTTGATGTTCGCCCAGTTTGGCCAAGGATCGAATTGCGAACACTGAAGAAAAAATCCCCTTACGTTATCCGCGTTAGGCGTATTTAACTTCTTCGCAGCCTCCTTCGCTCGATCTTCCGCGATCGAACGCAGCTGAGCGTATCCCGCATCTTGGTCGCGGCCGACACTATGATACTTCTTCATGACCACGGCTTTTATATAAGCGTCCCAAGCTGCGACATGAGCCGCAAGCGCAGCATGTAAAAGGATGGCCTTGTCCTCCGCCATCGAGGCTTTTACGAGAGATCCAGCGTGCTTTACGATTAGATCAGCACGCCGACGATGTGCGTCGTACTCCACCTTAGAAGCCGAGGGCATTTAGAGCTCCTCAACAAGCGCTTCCAGCGCAGCGTTGTACTTGGCAAGAGGGCTAGGGTTTACCTGAATCCGCTGACCATTGATGACCTTTGGACCAGCCTTCAGCTGATGCATTGGCAGACCACTCAGAGAAGACACAATTGCCGCTGCATGATAGTCAGGGAAGTCGACAAAACGCCCCTTCGCAGAAACGCCAGGATAGGCGAATATTGAACGGTGCTTCAACCTCACTGATTCAACTGTCTTGATGATTGCGGTGTTTGCCGCCTTAGAAGCCTTACTTGGCTTCCCATCAAAAACGATCCCCTTGTTCGATATGAACGTATGGAGCTTTGGCAAGGAGACCCCCTCCTCCTTCGCTCTTTTGAAGAAGCTTAGTCTCGAGAAGTTTGCCAGGTAATCATCCCCCTGCCCATACAGCAGAGCGATAATATTCTCCATTCCACGCCGGGAACTTTCATCCGCAGTGAACGGAACAATAAGGTAGTCGGATGCGGCAATGGCAAGCTGGGTATAGACAGCAAAACTAGGATTGCAATCAATGAAGAAAACTGCGTCACCTAAACTGTTCTCGGCGATCTCATTCTTCAGATCATCGATCCACCCGATAACTTTACGCCACGCATCAAATGGGACGGACAATTGAGATGTTTGCCTTACTGCCTCCCCGAGCACCTCAACCAAGTTATCTCCGCACACCAGCCCTAGGTTCTTCGGAATTTTAGCGTTGTGCTCGTGCGCCTTCACGACGTACTTATGAGCATCCCCGGTCGGTTGAAATGGCGAGTTCAATCTCTGCTCAAGGTAACCGCCTACGCTCCGCCTGTATGCCGGATTAGCGAGGTGTCCCCGCAGCGCCGCACCACCTTTATCCTGCCCTCCGAGAATCATCTCGGAGACATTTGCCTGCGGACACAGGTCAATCACATAGACGTCAGCGCTCGGATTTCTATGCGCGTACTCGCAAGCAGCCAAAAAGCAGAGAAAACTCTTCCCGACCCCACCTTTGTTGTTCCAGAAAGCATACGCAGACATTTCATTCCTTGATATTTTTGAACATAGCCATCAAATACAGGCCAGCGCATCTAGCGCCCCTTCCCCTCAGCGGTCCGTCCAGCAGAAACCGGTGTAATCCTCAGAACCGCAGCATCAAAGTTGAGCCGAGCCCAAGACAGGGCGTGTTCGTGAAGATACCTTCACATCGAATGCTGGGCAACCAATTCAAGGAGCCTTGCAGTACTGATGCAGTTACTCATGGCACCACAGATGGTCAGGCGTCCTTTTGGATCAATGGCTTAGCCAACCCCAACTGGCAACCAGGGTGCCGATAAGTGCCTTGTAAGCCAAGTAGCCGTCACTTTGAGCCGATTCGGGCCCGTGAAGCCCCATGGAAAGCCAGGTTGGACTCACACCTACTTTCAAGGCGGACAGCGGCTTGCGGTGTACGCGCCTCGAGACCGAATCTACGTGTAGTACCTCTCATTGACGTTACGGTTGCAGGCGAGACACTTTCGATATGCACCAAAACGCCCAGGACGCTCCCGCCCCAGTAAGCCACCGCATTCGCAAACCAAAGCGCTGCGCCCTTGATCCCAGCGCCAAAGCCTTAGAGTAGCGACAAGTGCAAGGGTGACCGATACCGCGATAGCCAACGCAGGGAGCCATCGCGCCATCGCATACACCCCTGCAAGCACCGGACTCTCCCGGAGCATTCCCAACGGCAGCATCAGCAGCAACCCCAGCGCCAAGACCCCAAGTGCGGGCGCATACATCCTTACCATCATCCACGTCCAACGATCCATGTAGCCGTCCCGCTGATTGTTTTATGCATCCTTGAGCATATCGGTCGCAGGGGATGAGACTTGAAAGGAACACATTCTTTACCGCCCGTACAAGATCGAACACCACCGTACGCTTCACACATGGCCACCACGTCTTGCGGTTGCAGGCACGAGCTCGTACACCGCCGCCCACACGTTGCACGTTAGGCTTAGGGCACATGGACTTTGATAGCGCTTCGTATGCGCTTTACATCCGCATGCGGGACCTCCAAAGCGCGCTTCCACGACCAAGTCCCCGTGCAACCTCTTGGCCAATTTCGCGGTGGATCAATGACAACTGCGGTTCACAACAATCGACATGATCATCCGGGTAGCCATCGAATCGACCATGTGTCATGTGGATCGTTACAAACACTGCATACATGGGCGAGCAATCTATGCATCACAGTGATTGCCGGGAGGTTGCGCTCATAAGCGGCCTGCAGGATGCTCGCCAGGGCTCACCAGAAGCTCGCTGAGCGCGCCGCAGGACCGGCCAGCGACACCCCTACGCAAACACCGGTGGGATTCAACACAGAGGCTTACAGGTCATCCTCAATGACTCCGAGGCGCGCTCTCCACACAACCCCGGCTATAATTTTCTGCGCGTCCCCGAAGGGGCGCGCATCTGGACCCGAGGTGCGAGGGCCGAAGGCCGAGTACCGATGGGACCAGTCACGGGACATCAACGTTGGCATCCCAATAAATATCTACCTTCTCAAAGAGAAGGTAGTTGCTCTTGATTTATAGCTCTTATGGGGCTGCTGACAAGCAAGCTCGTTCGCGCGCGTAAGATCCTATTGGCGCTCGCTATGCAGCTAGTTTTCGCCGTTGCTCCTCGCGATGCTTGCGCTGGCTGTTCCGGTTCTGCTCACGCCTCCTGTCCGCACGGGGATCGCCTGAGACGCCTGCCGCGTTCAGCGCGCGTGTCACCTTCCGCTTTACGCTCGAGCACTGCACAGCGAATGGGCAGTTGTGACACGGCATATCCCGCACGTCGTGACGATTGCCGATGCACGCCGGAACGTATCCTTCAGGCGCTTCGTTGACCTCAGCAGGCACGGCGACCATCGCCAGCGCATCCCGGACCATGTCTTCTTCAAACATCGCCTTGGCACGCGCCTCTGTCAGCGGTCCACCAGCCCCAAGATACCGCGCCAATCGGGCGGGGCGGTCCTTTGCATGCAGCACATCGGCACTCAATGCCCGCATTGCCGCAGCATGCACGGGATCTTCTCCAGACGGCTCCATAAAGAAGCGCCGATCCCAAGCGGGCGAGAACAACCGTTCACCAGTCTCAGCCCAGGTGGGGTGTCCCCGCATCCATGCGCCGAACAACTTCCCGGAAATCAGCTGGTTTGGCAATGGTGGGCGCTTCGCCTTCCGGCCCACGATCCATCGTTCCATGACGATCTCGCAGAACAGATCGTACGGCATTCCCAGTTCGTCAGCCTTCTGACGGGCCCGCCACAAGCTGGTAATAACCGACCTGTCGTTCAACGCGAGACTTGGCGTACAGGGCTGCTTGCGCGGCGCTTCGGAATGGTCAAAGTGACGCGCCCAAGCAGCACGGTACGCAGCGATATATGCCTCCGTGAACGCCTGCGTGGCCTGCACCGGGGACATGTAGCGGTTCCCGATCCAACGGGTGCGCAGCAACAATGCCTCTTTGGCAAGCAAGCCTTTATCGATGTACGTGCGCTGGAAGACCAGCTCTCCCACCTGTCGCTTCACGGGATCAGCCGACTTCAGCGCGCGTTGATACGAGGCATCCCTGCTCTGCGCCTCCATCATGTTCTTCGCAGACGCCTTCTTTCGGGCTGGGTTAGGCCGTTTTATCTTTGCCTTCCCGCCCGTCGCGCCTGACTTCTTGTTCCTAGCCATTCTCCTTCCCTCCTCGATAAAGACAGTGTTATACCGACCGGGCCGATGAAATCGCCGGTCTTCTTATGTTCACTAGCGCACGGCGCGCCCGGACGTTTCCGCTGCGGGCGCGCAATGGATGACGCGAGTCAGATGAGGGAACGGCCGCCAAGCGGTTGGATGGCGCTATCGCCAAATGTGACAGCCTGAACTTCACCTGGTCCCAGGCCATCCCTAGCCATCACGCTCCTTAGTGCCGTTAGGCGCAGAGGGGCCCCTCCGCACCCAACATGGTCGCCATGGGCCGCTACCGGCTCGGACCTCAGCGACTGACGGCGTCGAGCTCCATCACGTGCAGCTGCACTTCAGCAGAGACAAGCATTGCGGGAGTGATGCGCTTCTTGCCGCAGTGGCGCAGGAAGGTCACAGCACGCTGAACGTAGTCGCGGTAGTTGATACCGGTCATGTCAACCAACTGGCGAGCCTTCCAAATTGCGCGAAACATCGAGGCATCGCATACACGCAGGTCGTAGCGACGGTCAGTGGCACCCGTGTTGAGCTGCAGCCTGCTGGCAAACTCGGCAGTGGCCTCGAATGCAGTCATCTCGCTGTAGGTGGAGGCGCGATGGATTTCGCACACCTTATCCACGACAAGCTGCTCACCGCCCATGATCTTTTCAGAAATTGCGCTCTGCGCGGCGTGCAGCGCGTCCCTGCCCTCACGCTGCGCAGCGAAGAGGCAGATGGAGCGATCAATATTGTTGTGCTTGTGCATGATAGTTCTCCTAGTTGCTAGCGACTGCGGAATTGCCGTCACTGGAAACAAGGTTGCCAAGCAAGTAAGTGGCGGACCCATTGAATTCAACCAGTCCACCATCCTAGGATGTGGCATGAGCCAACTGCCGCATCCTGAGTTCAGGGCACTATTGATACTTGCCAATGGGCTGACTAGCGACCTTGAAGTCCGCCTCAAGGAATACGACCTATCCCTCACTGGATTCCTGGCGCTAGAGGCTATCGAGCGGGCACAAGGTGCCAACGCATATCCGATGACACGCGCGAGCCTCGCTCGAATGATTGGCACCACGCCAGCATCGATGTCTGTACTTGTTGGGCGTCTGATACGCAAAAGGATGGTGTCAGAAACGTCTATTGATGCCCGGGCCAAGAGACTTGCGATTACATCATTCGGGCACTCTAAGCTCGCTGGAGGGAAGGTAGCCTGGGAGGACACCTTTGAAAATCTTAGCGAGGCACTATCGCCTAGCGGCAAAAGCCAGCTTCTGAAGGCCATTGATAAGCTGAACTTGACGCGTGAACACGAGCGCAAAGAGGGGCATCGAGCGGCGTACATGCGCACCCTCTCAAAGCAGTCAACCAAGAATGCAGTTGCAAATAACCATCAACAGTCCAGAGTTGCTGAGTCCCGAAGGAGGGCTGAGCTCGAATGATCACAGCTGTATGGAGTGATCGATTCCGGTACCCCACTACGGCAGCTAGGTAACGCGTCCTTCGCGAACCATCTAGGACTTCGTGCTTTGGATACGGATTATCCACGCACACAATTAGAACCCGTCGTTCGCCAATGCGCACCAATCGCTGCACAACGCTAGCCTGACAGGGTCGCTACACCCCTGCATCGACAGCCCTCGGGCAGCCCCAGATCGGCCGACAGAGCGATCCTAGAGCGTCTATTCTGCGCAGCTAGCCCGGTGGCTGAGACAGTAGCCAGGTGACACCTCAGCTAGCATAAAGAAGGCCCACTGACGTTGCCATCAGCGGGCCTGGTTGCGGCAAATCGAGTTGCTCAGCGAGGGCGAATGCCCAAGCCAAGCAGCACAGCTCCAGCGATTGTAAGTGCTTGACCTACTGCGAGCGCATGCATGTTGGCAATGTTGCCGTAACCGCTTGCTGAGGGGTTGATCAGGAAGTAGAGCCCAATTGCGAGTGCAACTAGTCCCAATGCCACACACGCCACTGTCGAGCCACGCTCTTCCCGGGCGTTCGCGCTCGCACGATTCGATTCAACAATTGCCTTGGGCAGGTCCGCATAGCACTTAGGACACTTCGCGGATGATCTACCCGAGGGGATGGCAGCACGGCAAGCCGGGCATTGATAAAGGTTAGTTGCTGGATCACTGGTTTGCATGTTCTCTCCTCCATGATTGGATGCACTGGGGTTTCCGACATCAGCCACCCGTTGGACTACCCACCTGAGCGCCCTTGACCAGATCACGCAATGCAGCGCGTTGCTCATCGTCCAGGCTGTATTCGGTATCGCAGACCCGGACCTCGATCCTGTTGGCACCGGTGAAGGCCCCTGCTTCTGCCAAGGTCATCTTCTTGCCGAACGAAAGGATTGCGTACTCGTATCGATTGAAGGCGGGCATGTCGCTGGGAAGCGAAACAGCCCTTCCGTCCACGAGCATGTCAAAGCCTGTACCGGCGCAGCGGACGTCATAGGACATGTTGAAGGTGAGGATGGCCGAGACGGTGAAAGAGTCCGACTTCGTTACAGCGCGGTCTCCGTCTACTACGCTGTGCAGGCTCAGAGAAATGCCCCTGCTGGTCTTCGACAGCTCCGATAGCTCCACTTTGGCCTCGTAGGAGGTTCGATCCTTGAAACGGTCGTATGAGCGCTGCTCCTGGGCTACGACTTCTCCCGGGGCAACAGCAGTCAGCATCAACGACATGACGGCAGCAAGCGTAATCCTGTTCTTCATCCCAACGTCCCCGACTGAGCGCTGACGGGCCCGGCCACCCCTTGCGACCGGTCACACCGCGTGCAACGCTATATACCGCAATGGTAATGACTTCTACTGAATAGGTATATGGCCCATGCTCCTGCAAGTTCACACACCGTTACCTCCGCGTGCCCTCGCCCCAAGTCATCACTGCTACGTTTTCCAAGCGGCTCTCCGAAGCTCGAGCGCTGCGAGGGCTGTCCCAGCGCGCGCTGGGGGCGCTGGTGGATAAGGATCAGGACAAGAACCGAGGTGCCGTGCTGATCAACAGGTACGAGCGAGAGCGAAATCAAGCGGATATGACCAAGGCCGCAGAGCTTGCCAGCGCACTTGATATACCCGTCGCATACCTCTTCGCTGAGGACGATGACCTGGCTGCCGCAATCTTGGCCTTCGTGAAGCTCCCGCCCCCAGAGCGGCACAGGGTGCGAGAGGAGCTTGAGCGCTTGGCCGGGCAGCAGCCCGACTGAGAGCTTCACGCCGCCAGCTTGGCAACTGCCGCCGCCAAAGTGTCCGGGGCCAAGTGGGCGTAACGTAGAGTCATAGTTATATCCGCATGCCCCAGTAGCTCTCGCACAGTGTTCAAGTCCACCCCTGCCCGCACCAGCCTCGATGCGAAGTGATGCCGCAGGTCATGGAACCGGAACTGCTCGATGCGGGCGTCAGTGATCAGCCTGCCCCACCCCTTCTTGATGTCGCTCACCTCGAATACCTTGCCCGCGCGTCGCTCGACCGCTTGACCCGCCCAACGCTGCAGGACTTCCATGGCTTCGACGTTAAGAGGGATGTGACGCTGCCTGCCGGACTTGGCGTTCTCCGCCTGGATGGTGAGCATCTTTGCTTCCCAGTTGATGTCGGCCCATGTCATCGACAGCAGCTCACCCCGTCTCATACCGGTGTTCATGGCTGTAAGAACCACCGGGGTCAGGTGATCAACGTACCCGTCCATCGGCAAATCAGGCAGAACCGCCTGCCGATACCGGCGACGAGCAGCATTGGCGTTCGCCCTGCCCTCTACACCAGCAAGATCGCGCGCTGCGAGCGCGGCTCGGAGCATCGCCTCCTCATCAGGGGACAGGAACCGTACGACCTTGCGGCTCGCTGCTGATCGCTGACGCATACCCATGAGGGGGTTAGTCTCGATCAGCTTCCACTCAACCGCCCGCGACAAGGCAGACCGTAGGCAAGCAAAGTCGCGCGCTGCGGTAGCCTTGGTGACGGCATCAGGGCCAGTGACACGCCCGCGCCACCATCGCTCCATTGTGGGCACGTCGATCTCAGTGATTTGACGGCGTAAAAGCCACGGGAACACCGATCGGATGCGGTCCGGGTACTGACGACCACCCTTGAGCTCAGCTATCGCCCAAGGTTCAAAGTGGTCATTGAGCAGTGTTTCAAGCGTGCAACTGGTGGGCTTGGACTTTGCGAGTGTCGGCAATCCGGACTGAACGTACTCAGCGACCGCTTGCCGGGCTTGGTCCCGGGCCTGATCAAGTGACAGATGTTCGACCGAACCCAAGGTACGACGCTTACCGTGCGCCCAGGTCACGATCCAAGCCTTGTGCCCTGTTGGCTGCACACGCAGGATCAGGCCGCGAACCTGAGCGTCCCTAAGCTCATAGGGGCGATCACGGGCTTCTGCTGTAAGAACGATGCGCTTGGTGAGGGCAGATGACATCGGGCGGAGCGTCCGTAAGTGGCGATAAGGCCAACTTAGGACAGGATGCGAGGCGGTGTTTGGATGCGGATCGTCCGCAGCCTCGCGTCTGCCGAGATACCCACGCAAGGACCTATCGAACTGGCAACTTGACCGCCATCACACTTTCTGACATAAGGCCGATAACTTGGCCGATTCCAACCAGCTCCCGCAGAGCCAAGCGCCTCAGCTTCAGTCGTTGCGATCTACTCCCATTCCGAAATAGGAGAGTCGATTTATGACCATACGAAAGATCCATCCCCCTAAGC
Organism: Stenotrophomonas sp. NPDC077461; assembly: GCF_049545475.1. Lineage (NCBI taxonomy): Bacteria > Pseudomonadati > Pseudomonadota > Gammaproteobacteria > Lysobacterales > Lysobacteraceae > Stenotrophomonas > Stenotrophomonas sp. NPDC077461. The sequence goes on along the minus strand of NZ_JBMWDO010000004.1, from coordinate 318,354 downwards.
CCCCCAAGCCACCGGATCGGCCCCAGAACATCCAGACATTTCGACCATTTGGAAAGACCAAATGGGTACGTGCGCACTGGCGATGGGATTACTCGACCCATCAATGGGAATGGGTACTTGGTCATTGGAGCAAGTAGCCATATCCTCTGGCGCCCGCAGGAAATTCACGCAGAAGACCCTTCATAGAGCACAAGAGTCACAACAAATGGCAAAAGGATATCGCCGACTCAACCTTTTTATGGCAAAGCCACTGGCGAAAGGCACAAAACTGGCCAATCTTCTCACTGCAGCGCCTGTAGATGAATATCCGATAGCGGGCGCCCTAGGCTTGGACGGCACTCTCTTCGTGAAGAAGAGCGATGAGAAGAGACCGACTTGGGGCTCATTTCTTGATGAAATTGGTGGCATAGATGTTCCAGGACTCGCAAATAGATCCAGCTCAGCTGTTTTGCTTCTACGAGTGGATGACGATGTATTCGCATTCACTTTCGGATACGGGCGATACCTCATTGAGCAGTCGTTGTTCGTCCAGGACTTCGGGCTACGCACCGCGCTCAATACGCTAGACGAGAAGTCACTGCGGAGTGTCGATCTTCACACCCTTGAAGATCAGCCCGTCCAAAAGAAGTCCCAGGCTGCTCGAGACTCAGAGGTCAGCGTTTTTGGAATCGATATCTTAAGAGACGTTCTCCGCGCAGTGACAGGTGTGCCCAGAAGGGGCATAGACCTTGTGCAGATCGCTGGAGGAGACGCCGGCTTCTCCTTTGGCATCGAGATGGAACCCTCTGAGCTGCCGGCACTGAACCGCCGCATCAAGAATTACTATGACAGCGACACCTATAAGACGTCGTTTTCCTGGGTCGATAACGTACGCAGGCTCAAAGACGAAACAGAAATTAAGAGACTTGACGAACTATTGATCGCGGCCATGCACGCGCGCAGCGACAGGCTGATGATCACCCTGCCAGAGATAGGAGCATGGGACTCAATCCTGGGATTTAGCTTCACTCGAAACAAGAAGGGCCTACAACCCGTCATTGATCCCGCCGACTATCTCAACAATGTTGATGACCTTCCGAAACTAAGCATAGAGGCAGTCAAGCGGGACCGTCTCTTTGTCCACGACGTCGACGGCAACGTCACTGAACACTCAGTGTATCGATGCGTCTACTTTGAAATCACGGAAGGTGACAAGACAAAGATCATCTTCGACGGTAAGTGGTATGAAATCGATGCGACATTCATCGGTCGAATCACCGAGATGTTGACTCACATCCCCCTTTGTCAGCTTCCATTCCCGGCAGTAGAGACTTGGGAAGACAATGGCAAGCCTAAGATTGAAGCAGAGGGCGATTACAACATCCGATCAGCTGCGGCAAATGGCTACTATTTGCTGGACAAAAAACTCGTTAAGACGGACCGCACGACAACTGCCATTGAGCTGTGCGACCTCCTATCTCCAACCAAGCACCTTATCCACGTTAAACATCGGAAGGGAGGCTCTGCGGGACTTAGCCACCTCTTTGCACAGGGAGGCGTAGCTGCAGAGATCATGCTTGGCGACAAGGGATTTCGCAAGAAGGCTCGGACAGTGCTGCGAAACGTGAATCCGGCGGCAAGAGATCTGATTCCCTTGAATTCCCTCAAATCCGCAGACTATGAGATCGTCTTCTTGGTTCTTGGCGAAGCGAGCGCAACACTCAAGCAGAACCTACCGTTTTTCAGCAAGGTGAACCTTACAAAGACATTTGAGAGCCTCAACCAACGTGGCTTCCGAGTTTCAATTGCGGGCGCTCCAACGATCCCGCGAGCAGTGCCATGACGATCTTCGCCAGAAAGAAGTCAATTTCTGCCAGCAGCTCCCATTTGTTCCCGGGACCAGCCTCTGCCATCGGGCCTCGCAAAGAGCATCTTCGTTGCTCTTGTAAGTCGCCATGAAGCCGGAGCATCCCAAGTGAACGGAGAAGCTGGAGCGGAAGCGAACCATTCGTAGAGGGCAGCACGGATGCCCACCAATGAGCAGCTCGCAGCGAATCCCTTTCCCATCAACGACCTCCAACGCACCCAAACAAAAAGCCCCGGCCAAGGCCGGGGCTTTTCATTACAACTGGTGCCGGAAATAGGAATCGAACCTACGACCTACGCATTACGAATGCGCCGCTCTACCAACTGAGCTATTCCGGCTGAGCTGGCAATTCTAAGGCCGGGCGTCCGGGCGGTCAATTGCCCGGACGCCCCTGGGCTCAGAAGCGGTAGCCCAGGCCCAGCATCACGCCGTTCTGGTCCTGGCCGTCCCGGCGCTCGCCGACGTAGTCGATCATGATCGACAGGCGCTCGCTGGCGCGGCTGATGACGCCGACGTTCCAGCTCAGGACCTGCTCGCCCACCGACTGGCTGGTCGAACCGAAGACCAGGTCCGGCGCGGCCGCGAAGCCGGTGCTGAACTGGGCCTGGGTGTCGCCCAGCTCCTTCTGCCACAGCACGCGGGCGTGCGGGGTGATGCGCTCGCCCTTGCGGCCCTCGAAGGTCTTGAACAGCTGCAGGCCGGCACCCACGCGGATGCTCTCCAGGCTGTCGCTGCGGCCGGCCAGGGCGCCGGCGCCCTGCCCTTCGTTGAAGCGGACGTTGGACAGGCGAGCGTAGTCGACTACAGGCAGAAGCGGCTGGACCACCAGGCCGCGGGCCGTGGTGAACGAGAAACCGTGCTCCAGGCGGGCCGACAGCGCGTCGCTGTCGTACTTGGCGCGCAGGGGCGCTTCCAGGCCTTCGATACCCACGATGCTGCGGTGCGTGTCGTGACGCAGGTCGGTGTAGCGCAGCGAGGCCGACAGGTAGCCGCGCGAATACGCGGCATCCAGGTAGCCGCCCACGTCCAGCGCGCGCACGTCACCGCTGAAGCCGGTGCCGTCGCGACCCTTGGTGGACATCTCCGCTGCGGCGACGCTGACGCCCAGGGTGACCTTGTCATCGGCCAGGCGCGTGTCGGCGCCGAGCACGATGCCGCCGGTGGTGTGGGTCAGGCCGGCCACGCCGCCATTGGCATCGATGCGCCCCTGGCTGCCGAACCCGCGGCCCCACATGCCAACGCTGCGACGGTCGCCAGCGGTGCCGGCGCTGCCGGTGTCGCCGGCCGGCTGCACCAGGTGCATTGCCAGCTGGTTGAACAGGCTGCCATTGCCCATGCCCGGCTGCGCGGAGGCGGCCTGTGCGGCCTGCGCGGCCAGGCCGTCGGCGTCGCCGCCGCTGCTGCGCATGTCGAACTGGTGCTGCTGCACGACGTTGCCGATGCTGCCCACCAGGGCGGTGTCGGCCAGGCGCAGGGTGGCGTGGCTGTCGCCGCGCAGGCCGCCGGCCTGCTGTGCGATCACGTCGCGGTCGGAGAACTGCAGCGAGGCCAGCAGCGGCTTGAGGCCGGCGGCGTTGCCGGTGGCGGCACTGGCGAGCGCGCGGCCCAGGCCGTCGCCGGAGGTGGCGTTGGCGAACAGGCCGAGCTGGTCGAAGCCCGGGTTGGCGGTCAGCGACAGGCCGTTGGCGCTCTGCACGACGTTGAAGCTCAGCAGCGAGTTGTGGCGCGGGCGGAACACCTCGCCCTCGGCGATGCTGGCGGTGTAGCCGGTGTCGCCCAGGCGCACCACATCCTGGAAGCCGTCCTGGTAGATGGGGCCGGTGACCAGGTCGCGACGGTAGCTGCCGTCGTAGTAGCCGCGCGCGACGTTCAGTTCCAGGTGCGCACCGGGCGAGATCACCAGGGCGCCGTCGATCTGCTCGTCGTCGAAGAAGGTGCCGACGCGCAGGCGGCCGTTGGCGGCGCCGCCGTTCTCGGTGACGTCGAACAGGACCTTGCCGCCCGGCATGATGTTGACGTAGCCGTGGGTGACCAGATCGCCGCCGCGCGGCATCAGGGTGCCGTACACGCGCAGACGGTTGAAGCCGTCTTCGCGCCACGACGGGCCGCTGCCCTCGGCCAGTGCGTTGAGGTCCATTGCCGGCGAGGCGATGTCGCCATGACCGACCAGCATGCTGGTCTGCATGACGCGCACTTCAGCCGCGCGCAGAGCGCCGCCTTCCAGGGCGATGGTGCCGTTGTCGACCAGCATGAAGTCCGCGCCGGTGGTGGCGGCGGTGCGCCACACGGCACCGTTGGTGACGCGGATGACGCCCATCGAATCGTCGAGGGTGGATGCGGCGAGATCATTCAGGCGCAGCTTGGACAGCAGCAGGGCCTGGATGCCGGGGTCGCTGAGATAGTCCTGCACCGAGTCCGGACCGATGCCGTTGGGCCCGCGGCTGGACGCGTTGTAGATGGACTGCGCCAGATTGATGTAGGTGGACTGCCAGTCGGTGTTCCAGCGCGCGAAATCGTCATCGACGAACGTCTGCAGCTGGCGGCCGGTGCGCAGGTAGCCGGCGTTGATGTCGCCGGAGACGTTGGCGGTCACGTTGAGCGTGTCGCCCGGGGCGCGGTATTCGGCCGAGGTCATGATGTTGTTGTTGAACATGTCCTCGCCGGCGAAGGTCACGCGCTTGGCGCCGGACCCGTCCGGATCGAAGCTCACCGAGTTGCCGCGGGTGCGCGCCGGATCGGAGAACACCAGCAGGCCGTTGGGCTGCACCACTTCGTACATCGCCTTGCGCAGCAGGCCGGCATCCATGCCACCACCGTAGTTGCCGGTGTAGATCTCGGTCATGCGCGCCGACGGCGTGTAGATCACCTTGCCGCCACTGCTGGCGGCGTGGATCTGCACCGAATCAACGGTCGGCAGGTCGCCGGCCATGTAACGTTCGACGCCACCGGACTGCATGATGGAGCACGAGGAAATGCAGTGGCCGGACACGATGGTGTTCAGGCCGGCCGTGCGGATCACGCCCTGCAGCCACTCACCGGCAATCAGCGCGCCGCCGTTGGAGGTGCGCAGCACCACTTCACGGATCGGACGCCCTTCGGCCTGCGCCTTGGCCAGCAGCGCCGGCAGCGAGACCACGTCGGCGTAGGTCACGCCGCCGCTGAGGAAGATCCGATCGCCCTGTACGTGGTAGCTCATCGCGGCGGCTTCACCCGCCGCGCCCATCGCCGCCACGCCCAGCAGGCCGGCCAACGCCACACTCAACACCGATTGCTTCATGCTTTCTCTCCAGAAAAGGTCCTACCCCGCATCGCGCGGGACCTGTGCAGAACGTGGCGTAACGACGATCTCCCCCAGTCGGGCATCGACATAAAAATGAACGCATTCATTTTCAAAGGGTGGCACTTTCGGCCTTTCACATCCTGTCAACGTCGCGTAATACTCGGGATGCCCGTGATCGTTGCCGTTCGAGGTTCCGTTCTGTCCGCTCCGTCCCCCCTGCTGCGCTACGACCCGGAACCGCTGCCGCGGCCCGAGCCGTTCGCCGCGTTCGTGCGGGACGAGCGCGCGCCGCTGTGCGCCTTCCTGCGCGCGCGGGGGGCCAGTGCGGACGACGCCGAGGACATCGCCCAGGACTGCATGGAACGGCTGATCCGCTACCAGTCGCATGGCAGCGAAGAACTGCGCCTGCTGCTGTACCGGATTGCGCGCAACCGGCTGGCCGACCGCGGGCGGTCACCACACGCGCGCACGCACCTGCCACTGGCCGACGGCGATGGCGCGGCCGAACCGCTCTGCACCGCTCCGGGACCGCTGCGCCAGGCCGAGTCCGGGCAGATGCTGTCCCTGTTGCGGCAGGCGCTGTTCAAGCTGCCCGAGCGCTGCCGCGAGGTGTACCTGCTCAACCGGATCAGCGGCATGAGCTATGCGCAGATCGCCCGCCACCGGGGCATTACCGCCAAGACGGTGGAAAAACACATTGCCCGCGCCCTGCAGGGACTGCGCCAGGAACTGGGCCCCGACACCTTCGGCCAGGACGGAGACACCTGATGCGGGCTGCCACGCACCGCCGCGACGAACCGGCATTCAACCAGGCCGCCCATTGGGTGGCACGACTGGAGGCGCCGGATTGCAGCCGTGCCGAACGCGATGCGTTCGAACACTGGCTGGCCGAAGACCCGGGGCATGTGCGCGCCTGGGTGCAGGCCGAAACGCTGCATCAACAGATGGGCCAGCTGGCCAATGATCCGTGGGTGCGTGCCGGCACGGCGCGGAGTGCGCGCCCGCGCCGTGCGCGATGGCTGCCTGCCGTGGCGATTGCCGCCAGCCTGTGCCTGGCCGTTGGCCTAGTCTGGGCATGGGTGACGGATGGGCAGCCCACGCCGCAGCACTATGCCAACGCAACGCATCTGCCGCAGCAGCGCACGCTGGCCGATGGCAGCCGGGTCACGCTGGATGCCGGCGCGGCGATGACCACCCGGTTCGGGCTGCGGCAGCGCCACATCGCGCTGGACCGCGGTCGCATCCAGCTGCAGGTGGCTCCATCGCGCAGGCCGCTGCGGGTGCAGGCGGGCAACAGCACCATTGAGGACATCGGCACCACCTTCCAGGTGGAACGCTGGCAGGACAACCGCATCGACGTGGCGCTGCTGGACGGCGCGGTGGAGGTGCGCAGCGACGGCACGCAGGGCGGACACCTGATGCTGTCGCAGCCGGGCCAGCAGCTGCAGGTGCAGGCATCGGGGCAGATCACGCCCGGCCCCACGCTGCCCCAGGGCACGGCCGATGCCTGGCTGGATGGCCGGCTGGTCTTCGACGCGACGCCGCTGCAGACCGTGGTGGAACGCATGAACCGCTACCACGCCACGCCGATGGTGATCGCCGATCCGGCGATCGCGGCGCTGGCGGTCAGCGGTACGTTCCGTGCGGAGGATCGTGCGGGCCTGCTCGCCGCGCTGGAACAGGGCTGGTCGATCACCGGACAACAGCGCGCCGACGGCGCGCTGGAACTGCGCCGCCGGCACTGACGTCGATGGCCGTACGGGGGGGGCAACGACGGTGGCGGTGGCTGCGATGGCGCGTGTTCGTCGTGGCGATGTCGTGCGCGCTGTCGTGGACACTGATCCCACCGGTGGGCGCGCGCGAACGCGCCGATGTCGGCTACCACATTCCGCGCGGCCCGCTCGCGCCGGCCCTGCAGCAGTGGGCGCGGCAGAGCCAGCGGGTGCTGCTGTTCGATGCCGCCGAGCTGGCCGGCCTGACCACCCCCGGGCTGGACGCCACGCTGGAGGACGATGCGGCGTTGGCCCGCCTGGTCACCGGGTTGCCGGTCCACGTGCTGCAGACGACCCAGGGCGTGTTCGTGGTGCGCCGCGTTGCCGTCGCACCGGCACCGGTGCCCGCGCGACGGCGCCCTGCCCCAGCCCCGTCACCGGTGCTGGGTGCGCAGGTCGAGATGGCGCCGGTGCATGTCACCGGCAGCCGCTTGCCGCGCAGTTCGGTGCAGGCCTCGCTGCCGGTGGTGGTGATCGAGCGCGATGAGATGCTGCGCAGCGGCTACGGCTCGCTGTTCGATCTGCTGCGGCACCTGCCCGGCATGAACGGCCATCCGCCGCTGGCAACCTCGCGCGGGGGCGATTCGCTGTACCTGCCGGTGGGCGCGGCGGCGACCACCAGCCTGCATGGGATGGGGCCGCGTGCGACGCTGTTCCTGGTCAACGGCCGACGTCTGCCGCGCTACCCGATGGTGTCACTGGAACAGGGCGCGCTGACCGACCTGGGCGGCATCCCGCTGAGCTTCGTCGAGCGCATCGAACTGGTGCGCGGCGGAGCGTCGGCCATCTACGGCGCCGACGCGATGTCCGGGGTGGTCAACATCATCCTGCGCGAGCAGGCCGACGGTCCCGAAGCGATGCTGCAGTCGGGCGTGAGCAGCCGTGGCGATGGCGACCAGCAGCGCGTGCAGCTGGCCACCGGCGCCACCCGCGCCAACGGCGACCGCTGGTTTGCCGGCATTGATCTGCAGCGGGTACAGCCGTTGGCCGGCGACAGCCGCGCGTGGCATGTGGAACAGGAGCGCTACCCGATCGGCCTGTTGACCGACAGCGGCCTGTACCTGCCGGCAACGCGCTGTGCGGCGCCGTTGCAGCGCGATGCGGACGGCTGCTGGTTCGACAGTTCGCGTGGCCGCTCGCTGCAGCCGGCGGCCACCACCGTGGCCGCGTACGGACGCTACCGGCATGCGTTCGGCGACGGCCACTACGCGTTTGCCGAAGTGCGCGGCAGCGAGGACCGGCAGTGCTTCGAACTCGGGCCGACCGCGGCCGCGCTGCGCATCGGCGAAGGACTGCTGTTCAACTATGTGTTCCAGGAAGGCGGCAGCGTGCGCCCACGTGTGGAGGCCACTACAGCCGACGTCACCGTGGGCGTGGGCCGCGACCAGGCGGGCCGCAACTGGGACGCCGGGATCAGTCGCCAGCACAGCGCCGTGTCGCTCCACACGGCCGGCACGGTGCGCACCCAGCGCCTGTACGAGGCGGCCCAGCAGGGCTTCCTGCCCGGCTTCAACGCGCTGACCGCGCCGCTGGCCGAGCATCTGTTCCCGGCCATCCGCAACCGCGGCCGCACCGACCAGTGGCAGGCGTGGGCGGGACTGCAGCGCGATCTGGCGCAATGGCCCGGCGGCCCGGTGCAACTGGCCACCGGCCTGGACCTGCGCCACGAGGCCTGGAGCGCGCACCCGGACGCGTTGATCGGCGACGGCGAGCTGGCACTGGGACTGCCGGTGGAGCACCGGCGACTGTCGCGCCTGTCCAACGCCGCCTACGCCGAACTGGGCTTGCCATTCACCGATACCCTGCGCCTGGACGTGGCGGCCCGGCTGGACCGCGATGGCGATGACACCGCGTTCTCGCCGCGTGCCGGGCTGCGCTGGACGCCGTCCGAGCAATGGTCGCTGCTGTGGTCCAGTGGCCGTGGCTACCGCGCGCCCAGCCTGTTCGAGCGCCGGCGCCCGCCCGGCTACTTCGGCCAGGTGGTGCTGCCCACCTCCAACGCCCTGCCCCGGTGTGCGATCACCGCCGCGCAGGGCTGCGTGGTGGACGTGGGCGTGGTGGAGAACAGCGCCCTCGATCCGGAAACCACACGCAGCCATTCGCTGGGGGTGGTGTGGTCGCCACGCGAGGACCTGTCGCTGTCGCTGACCGGCAATGTGGTCGACCTGCGCAACGAGATCCTGGACCTGCACCCGGCCGATGCGTTCTGGAACCGCGCCACCTGGGTGCTGGATGACGCCGGCCGGCTGCAGGCGCTGCGACTGTCGTTCGACAACATCGGCCGCACGGTGTCGCGCAACTGGGTGTTGCGCGGCGACTACCGGTTCGGCCGGTCGGCCGAGGGGCCGTGGCGGGTATCGCTGGATGCGCTGCGCCAGCAGACGCTGCGCCGCCACCGCGCGCACGGCGAGACGGTCGACCTGCGCGGACATGCCACGCCCACGCTGTCGGCGGTGCTTACCACGCAGTGGCAGAGCGACCGCTGGGACCTCGCGCTGCGCGCCAATTACGTGGGCCGCACCCGCGCGTGGCTGCCGGGTGACGCCTGCCCGGCCACGCAGCGCGAGCAGGGCCGTTGCCACAACCCCGACCAGCTGCGCTGGAACCTGCACGTGGGCCGCCAGCTGGGGCCGCGCGTGCTGCTGGCGCTGGATGTGCACAACCTGTGGGACGCGCCGCCGGTCAACTACCTGAGCGGCAACGGCGGGCTGGCGCCGGGGCTGGATGATCCGCTGGGCCGCTACTTCATGATGACGCTGCAGGTGCGCTGAGCGCTGTAACGGACTTTCCCTACCCGCTGCTGAGGCATTCCCTGATTGAATGCGCGAGCCTGTCGTAAAAGGCTCATGCCTTACGTCCGGGGTACCGACCGATCAACCAGGGGATATCCGCTATGGCAGCACGCTATGACCTGAAACGCTCAGGGGATCAGTTCCACTTCACGCTGAAGGCCGGCAACGGCGAAACGCTGCTGTCCAGCGAGCGCTACACCAGCAGACAGAACGCACTGAACGGGATCGAATCGGTGCGCGAGAATGCGCCGCTGGACACGCGTTACACGCGCAGGAACGCCAACAACGGGGCGCCGATGTTCAACCTGAAGGCGGCCAACAGCCAGATCATCGGCACCAGCGAAACGTATTCGTCGGTGACCGCGCGCGAGGCCGGCATCCAGTCGGTGAAGATGAGCGCGCCCGGTGCGACGGTGAACGATCTCACCTGAGCGGGACGGCCCGTCGCCGACGGGCCACCTCATGCGGTGCCGCTAGGCCGAACGCGGCACCGAGCGCGCGATGCAGTACTGCGCGGCGTAGTACGTGGCCAGGATGCACAGCGCCGCGAGCGGCAGGCCACCGCCGAAGCGATCCCAGGCCAGGACCGAATCGCTGACCACGAACAGCGCGGCGCCCCACGCCGCCCAGCGTGCGCTGCGCCCCTCCTCACCGGTGGGGCGTGGCCACGCTCCGGCCCGCGCGAGCGCCAGCGTCGCCATCAGCGCCAGCACGGCCACATACACCCCCACCGGCACACGCAGATCAGCAGGCAGCAGCGGCCACAGGCCGTTCAGGTTGACGCCGGCGAACAGCGCCAGCAGACCCGCGGCGGCCCACAGGCTGCGTCCGCTGCGCCACCCGGCGCGGAAGGCGACGATGTAGCACACGTGCGCCAGCAGGAACGCGAGCAACCCCGGGACGAACGCATCCACCGGCAGCATCAACGCGATGTCGCCGATGCAGGACAGCAGCATGCCGGCCAGCACCGCCCGGCGATAGCCACTGCCGGCCAGCGGTGTCGCACGCCAGACGATGGACGCGATCAGCAGCGTGGTCAGCGGCTTGGCCAGCCAGTGCAGCCAGCGTGCATCGCCCTCCAGTCCGGCCCCGATGATCGCCGCGACCGCCGCGATCAGGATCAGCACATCGCGCAGGCGCGGGCTCATCGCGGCTTCCACAGCTCGGCAAGGCGGTCGGGCCTGCCGCCAATGCGCTCCAGCGACGGATACTTCAGGCCATCGTGGTAGTCCAGCACAACGCTGTCGATGCGGTCCACGCGCTTGACCAGCAACGAGAGCGGCGCCTTGCCGGTGCGTGCGGCGGTGATCGCATCCTTGAGCGCCTGGCCGTTGAACACGCGGCCATCCAGGCCCAGCACGGTCATGCCCGGGGCCAGGCCCGCGTTGAACGCGGGGCTGTCCCACAGCACGTCGCTGATGTAGCCGGCGTCGCTGATCGACACGCCGATCGAGTACAGCAGGTTGTTGGTCCTGGCCCGGGATTCCTGCGCCTTGAATGCGTCGTTGGGCGTGTCGGTGTAGACCAGCCTCCAGCCGGCCGCCTCCAGCCCGCCGGTGAGCGGGCCGTGGCCATCCAGACGCTCGCGCAGGAAGGTGGCCCAGTCGAAGGGCGCCACGCCGTTCAAGGTGGTCACCACGTCATCGAAGGTGTACGGATGGACGTTCCAGTCGCCGTCGTTCATGCCGAAGAACGCCTTGGCGAAATCATCCAGTCCGCGTCGGTTGCCGGTAAGCGCGCGCAGCTTGCCCTCCACGTCCAGCCACATCATCTGGCCGCCGGAGTAGTAATCCTCGCTCAACTGGTAGTTGCGGAAGGCCAGTGCGCGGCGCTGGGCGATGGTGGGATCGTTGGTGGTGTCCTGCAGGGTGCGCCAGCCCAGCCCGGGGCGGCCGCGATCGTAGGTGGCGGCGACATTGGCCAGCACGTCGCGGGTCTGCTGCACGCTCCACAGCCCCGAGCGCGCGGCCAGTACCTGGCCCCAGAACTGGGTCTGTCCTTCGTAGAGCCAGAGCAGGCTGTCGCCCATCGGCACGTTGAAGTTCGGCGTGGTCAGGTCCGCGCCACGGCGGTACTTGCCGTTCCAGGAGTGGTTGAACTCGTGCGGCAGCAGGTCGCGTCCCAGCCAGGTCTTGTCCCACTCGGTGAAGTAACCCGGTTCGCCGCTGTTCTCGCTGGAGCGCTGATGCTCCAGGCCGATGCCGCCGAGCTTGTCGGTGAGCGCGAGGAGGAACTCGTAACGGTCGAAATGACGCGCGCCGTAGAGCTTGTACATCTGCTGCACCAGCGCGCGGTGCGCCTGCAGCTGCTCGGGCTTGGCGACCAGCGATGTGGCCTGGTCGGCAAATACGTTCAGGTGCACCGGTACCTTGGCGCCGGGGTCAAGGTCGAAGCGCTGGAAGTGGCGGCCGGCGAACAGCGGCGAATCGACCAGGTGGTCGTAGCTGATCGGCTTGAACACCACCGTGTCGCCGTCGCGGCGCTCGGTGTCCAACGCGGTGGCGTAGGACCAGCCCGGCGGCAGCGTGACCGTGGCCTGGGCCTGGATGTTGCGGGTGACCACGCCGGCCGGATACAGCGAGTTGGCATTCCACTGCAGGTTGAGCATGTCCGGGGTCATCACCACCCTGCCCTGGGTCCCCCCCTGCGAGGACAGGAACTTGAACTCGGCGACCACCTCGGTGGCGCCCTGCGGCACGTCCACGCGGAAGGCATACACATCGTAGGGGTCGCGCGTCCACGCCAGTGGCGTGCCGTTGGCGGTGACCACCAGGCCAGCGAGCTTGTCGATCGGACCGCTCGGCGAATGGCTGCCGGGCAGCCACTGCGGATACAGCAGGGTCAGCGGACCCGGCCTGGCCGGCACGGTGGCCTTGACCTTGAAGATGCGCCGGCCGATGTCACGTGCGTCCACGTCGATGCGCAGCAGGCCGGGGAAGGCAACGTCCTGCGGCGGCGGCGTCTGCGCATGTACGCCCGAGGCGGACAGGACCAGCAGCACGGAGAGGACGGCGGCACGCAGTTTCATCAGGCTCGGCTTCCAGCATACGAAAGACCCGATGCTAGACCTGCACGTCAGCGAACCACATGGCCAAAGGTCATGCCCCTGGCCGCCGCACCGATCAGGAGATCAGGCGCAGCCGCAGCTCCTTCGGCAGCGCGAACACCATCGACTCGGGCTCGCCATCGAGCTCGCCAATACTGCTGGCGCCCAGTGCCTTGAGCCGCTCGATCACGCCATCGACCAGCACCTGGGGCGCCGACGCGCCGGCGGTGAGACCGATGTGCTGCTTGCCGACAACCCACGCCGGGTCGATCTCCTCGGCGCCGTCGATCAGGTAGGACTCCACGCCCTCGCGCCGGGCCAGCTCGCTGAGCCGGTTGGAGTTGGAGCTGTTGGGCGAGCCCACCACCAGCACCAGGTCGCAGCGCTTGGCCAGGTCGCGGACGGCGTCCTGGCGGTTCTGGGTGGCGTAGCAGATGTCGTCATTCTTCGGCCCCTGCATCGCCGGGAAACGGGCGCGCAGTGCGTCGATGATGCTGCGGGTGTCATCCACCGACAGGGTGGTCTGGGTGGTGTAGGCGAAGTTCTCCGGCTGATCCAGCACCAGCGTATCCACGTCCTGGACGTCTTCGACCAGGTAGATCCGACCGTTGCCGCGTTCGCGGTCCCACTGCCCCATCGTGCCTTCCACTTCCGGGTGGCCGGCATGGCCGATCAGCACCACGTCGCGGCCGGCGCGGCAGTGCCGCGCCACTTCCAGGTGCACCTTGGTGACCAGCGGGCAGGTTGCGTCGAACACCTTCAGGCCGCGACGGTCCGCTTCCAGGCGCACGGCCTGGGACACCCCGTGGGCACTGAAGATCACCGTATTGTTGTCCGGCACTTCGTCGAGTTCCTCGACGAAGATCGCGCCGCGGCTTTTGAGGTCGTCGACCACGAAACGGTTGTGCACGACCTCATGGCGCACGTAGATCGGCGCCCCCAGGGTCTCGATCGCGCGCTTGACGATCTCGATCGCACGATCGACACCGGCACAGAACCCACGCGGATTGGCAAGCAACACATCCATCGGTCAGATACTCCGGCCGGCGCGAGCCGGTTATTGCTGAATACAGGGAGGGATTATCCCGCTTTTTTGCTGGCCTTGCCTTCGAACAGCCCGAACACGGCAATGCCCACGGCACCGGCCACGATCGCCGCATCGGCGATGTTGAACGACGGCCAGGCATAACTGCCGATGTACCACTGGATGAAGTCCACCACGTGCCCGTGTACCTGGCGGTCGATGACGTTGCCGATGGCACCGCCGATGACCAGGGCGAAGGGCAGCGCCCGACGCCAGTTGGCGCGGGGGGTTTCCCACAGCCACTTGGCCATCAGGGCGCTGATGGCAACAGCCAGCGCGGTGAAGAACCACAGCTGCCAGCCACCGGCATCGCTCAGGAAACTGAACGCCGCACCGGTGTTGTAGGTGCGGTACCAGTTCCAGACGCCGTCGATGACCGGCACCGGCTGGAACTCGGGCAGGCTGGACAGCACCCAGGCCTTGCTCCACTGGTCCAGGCCGATGACCACCACCGACAGCAGCAGCCACACCAGGGCGTTGGGACGCGGACGGGCGGCGCTCATCAGAACCACCGCCGGTCTTCGCCGGCACCGTCGATGTTGGTCGCGCAGCGACCGCACAGCTCGGGATGGGCGGCCACACTGCCGACATCGGCACGGTAGTGCCAACAACGCACGCACTTCTGCTTGGTGGTCGGCTGGGCGCTGACGAACACCTCGTCAGTGGTTGCCGGACGCACCTGCACATCGCCACTGATCAGCAGGAAGCGCAGTTCCTCGGCCAGCGGCTGCCAGCGCGCGGCGGTTTCCGCATCTGCGGCCACGGTGATCTCCGCTTCCAGCGCGGCACCGATCGCGCCATTGGCGCGCATCGGCTCCAGCACCTTGGCGACCTGCTCGCGCAGGGCCAACAGCTGATCGAAATCGGCGGCGCCCAGCGCGGCATCGGCCGGCAGCGGAGCCAGGCCTTCGTACCAGGTGGCGAACAGGACGTTGTCCTTGCGCTCGCCCGGCAGGTAGCCCCACAGCTCGTCGGCGGTGAAGCTCAGGATCGGCGCGATCCAGCGCGTGAACGCTTCGGCGATGTGATACATCGCGCTCTGCGCCGAACGGCGGCCGCGCGAGTCGGTCGGCATCGTGTACAGGCGATCCTTGGTCACATCCAGGTACAACGAGCCCAGGTCCACGCTGCAGAAGTTCAGCAGCAGCTGCACGATCTCGGCCATGTTGTAGCTGGTGTAGGCGGCCTTGATCTTCTCCTGCACCTCGAAGGCGCGATGCACGATCCAGCGGTCCAGCGCGACCATGTCGGCCGGGGCCACCAGGTGCTGCGCCGGGTCGAAGCCGTCCAGGTTGCCGAGCAGGAAGCGCGCGGTGTTACGCAGGCGCCGGTAGGCATCGGCGTTGCGCTTGAGGATTTCCTGCGACAGCGACATTTCATTGCTGTAGTCGGCCGAGGCGATCCACAGGCGCAGGATGTCCGCGCCCAGGGTCTTCATGATGTCCTGCGGCTCGATGCCGTTGCCCAGCGACTTGGACATCTTGCGGCCGTGCTCGTCCACGGTGAAGCCGTGGGTGAGGCACTGCTTGTACGGGGCATGCCTGTCGATCGCCACGCCGGTGAGCAGCGAGGACTGGAACCAGCCGCGGTGCTGGTCCGAGCCTTCCAGGTACAGGTCGGCCGGCTTGCCGAAGCCGCGCGCCAGCAGCACGCCTTCATGGGTGACGCCGGAGTCGAACCACACATCCAGGATGTCGGTGACCTTCTCGTAGTGCGGCGCGTCCTCGCCCAGCAGCTCGGCGCTGTCCAGCGAGTACCACACGTCGATGCCCTCGACCTGCACGCGGTCGGCGACCTGCTGCATCAGTTCGACGGTGCGCGGATGCGGCTCGCCGGTTTCACGGTGGGTGAACAGCGCGATCGGCACGCCCCAGGTGCGCTGGCGGCTGATGCACCAGTCCGGACGGCCATCGACCATGCTGCCGATGCGCGCCTTGCCCCAGCTCGGGAACCAGCCCACGTTGTCGATGGCGGCCATCGCGTCGCGACGCAGGTTGGCCTTGTCCATCGAGATGAACCACTGCGGGGTGGCGCGGAACACCACCGGCGTCTTGTGGCGCCAGCAGTGCGGGTAGCTGTGCTGGATCTCGACGAAGGCCAGCAGCGCGCCGCTGTCGCGCAGCACGTCCACGATCAGCGGCTGTGCCTTCCACAGGTGCACGCCCGCCAGCACCACATCGCCGGCCGGCGGCGTGGAGGGCAGGTACACGCCGCGACCGTCGACCGGATTGATCTGGCCGGCGTTGTACGCGTCCATCAGCCCGTACTGCTGGCTGACCACGAAGTCTTCCTGGCCGTGGCCCGGGGCGGTATGCACCGCGCCGGTACCGTCTTCGTCGGAGACGTGCGCGCCGTTGAGAAGCGGGATGTCGCGCTGGGGGTAGAACGGATGGGCCAGCAGCAGGTTTTCCAGCGCGGCACCGGCGGCGTGGCCGTGCGCCACCACCTCCTGCACGCCGTAGCGGCGCAGCGCGCGCTCGGCGAGGGCGGCGGCGATCACCAGCCAGCGGCGCTTGCCGGCATGCGCCGGGCCTTCGACCAGCGCGTACTGGATATCGGCACCCAGCGACACCGCCAGCGAAGCCGGCAGCGTCCACGGCGTGGTCGTCCAGATCGGCACGGCCACCTCGACATCGGCCGGCAGGCTGACGCCGAAGCGTGTGGCCAGCTGCGCCGGGTCGCGCGCCACGTAGGCGACGTCGATCGCCGGCGAGGTCTTGTCCTGGTACTCGATCTCGGCCTCGGCCAGCGCCGAGCCGCAGTCGAAGCACCAGTGCACCGGCTTGGCGCCGCGCACGATGTGGCCGTTGGCGAATACCTTGGACAGCGCGCGGATCTCGTTGGCCTCGAAGTCGAAACTCAGCGTCTTGTACGGGTTGTCCCAGTCGCCGATCACGCCCAGGCGCTTGAAGTCGCGGCGCTGCAGTTCGATCTGCTCTTCGGCGAACTCGCGGCACTTCTGGCGGAACTGTACGGCGTCGAGCTTGGTGCCGACCTTGCCCCACTTCTTCTCGACCGCGATCTCGATCGGCAGGCCGTGGCAGTCCCAGCCCGGCACGTAGGGCGCATCGAAGCCGGCCAGGTAGCGCGACTTGACGATGATGTCCTTGAGGATCTTGTTGACCGCATGGCCCAGGTGGATCTGGCCATTGGCATAGGGCGGGCCGTCGTGCAGCACGAACAGCGGGCGACCCTGCGCGTTCTCGCGCAGGCGGGCGTACAGGCCCTCGTCTTCCCAGCGCGACAGAATGCCCGGCTCGCGCTTGGGCAGGTCGCCGCGCATCGGGAATTCGGTTGCCGGCAGATGAAGGGTGGCTTTGTAGTCCTGGCTCACGCAGTGGCTCGCAATCTGTGTTCGGAAAGGATGTGGCGCGCCTGTTCGGCGTCACGGTGCATCTGGTCGGTCAGCGCCGCCAGGTCATGGAACTTTTCTTCATCGCGCAGCTTGGCCACGAACTCCACTTCGATGTGGCGCCCGTAGAGGTCGCCCTGGAAGTCGAACAGGTGCGCTTCCAGCAGCGGCTCCACCCCGTCCACCGTGGGCCGGGTTCCGAAGCTGGACACCGAGGGCCACGGCTGGTCGAACACGCCATGCACCCAGGTGGCATAGATGCCCGACAGCGCCGGCGTCTTCGGGAAGCGCAGGTTGGCAGTCGGGAAACCGAGGGTACGGCCCAACTGGCGGCCGCGCACCACCCGGCCACCGATCGCATAGGGGCGGCCCAGCAGGTCGGCGGCGTGGCTGAAATCGCCGGCACGCAGCAGCTGGCGGATGCGGGTGCTGGAAATGCGCTCGCCGCGCAGGTCCACCGGTTCGATCTCGCCGGCACTGAAGCCACGGTCGGCACCCATCGCCTGCAGCAGGGCCAGGTCGCCCCTGCGGCGGTTGCCGAAGCAGAACTCCGGTCCGATCCAGACCTCGCGCGCGCTCAGCCGCTGCACCAGCAACTGCTCCACGAACGCCTCGGCCGGCATCGCGGCCATGCGCGCATCGAAGCGCAGCAGGCCGATTCCGTCCACGCCCAGTTCGCGCAGCATCGCCACCTTGTCGCGGGCCAGGGTCAGCCGCGGCGGCGGCTCGCCCTGGGCGAAGTACTCGCGCGGCAACGGCTCGAACGCAACCGCCACGGCGGCCACGCCCATCGCGCGCGCACGCGCTACCGCGTGGCGCACCAGCGCACGATGGCCCAGGTGCAGGCCGTCGAATGCACCGATGCAGACCACGCTTCCGTGCGGGAACAACGGCCCGCCCTCAACGCTTCTAAACAGCCTGCTCATCAACTTGGAATGCGGCCCACCGGGGCCGATGCTTTGCAAGGGATAGCCATGAAGTATAGCCGGGTGCCCGCCGGATCAATGCTCGCGCAGGTGACGCGGGCGGAAGCCCATCGCCACCAGGGCCAGCAGATAGGTCAGACCACCGCCGCCGACCAGCGCGGCCAGGTTGCCGATGCGGTGCCACTTGTCCATCCCGGTGAAGTCGGACATCAGCTGCAGCAGGCCCAGCAGCACCGCCACCATCGCCGCGCAGGCCAGGCCCAGCTTCGTCACATAGCCCACCCAGCCCGGCCGCGGCTGGTACACCCGGGTCTTGCCCAGCCAGTACCAGAGCAGGCCAAGGTTCAGGTAACTGGACAGCGCGCTGGCGATGCCCAGGGCCAGGTGCAGGCCGGGCTGCTTGCCCAGCGCCACCCAGACCCCCTGCGCCTTCAGCGCCTCCGGCACCATTACCTGGTACAGCACCGCCAGCAGCGCGAAATTGAAGACCATGTTGGCCACCAGGGCGACCAGGCCGGCACGCACCGGGGTGCTCGTGTCCTGCCGGGCGTAGAACGCCGGCAGCACCACTTTGAGCAGGGCGAACGCCGGCAGGGCCAGGCTCAGTCCGTACACCGACAATGCGGTCATCCGGGTGTCGAACGGGGTGAACTGGCCGTGCTGGAACAGCGTGGCGATCAGCGGTTCGGCCAGCAGCAGCAGGCCAAGCATGGCTGGCACCGCGATCAGCAGCGTGGTGCGCAGGCCCCAGTCCAGGGCATTGGAGAAGCCTACCTTGTCGGTACTGACGTGATGGCGGGCCAGCGCGGGCAGGATCACCGTGCCCAGCGCCACCCCGAACACGCCCAGCGGCAGTTCCAGGAAGCGGTCGGCCAGCGACAGCCAGGACTGCGAACCGTCGGTGAGCTTGGCGGCGATCACGGTGTCCAGCAGCAGGTTGATCTGGGCCACGGAGGAGCCGAACAGGGTCGGCACCATCAGGGTCAGCACCTTGCGCACGCCGGGATGGGTCCAGCCCCAGCGCGGCAGCGTGAGCAGGTTGATGCCCTTCAACGAGGGCAACTGGAACAGCAGTTGCAGCAGACCCGCCGCCAGCACGGCCCAACCCAGGGCCAGAATCTGCTTTTCGGGGGTGCCACCCAGCCGCGGGGCCAGCCACAGCGCGCCGGCGATCATGCACAGGTTGAGGATGACCGGGGTCAGCGCCGGCATCGCGAAGCGCTGGAAGCTGTTCAGCGCCCCGCCGGCCAGGGCCGTCAGCGAGACGAACAGCAGGAACGGGAAGGTCAGCCGGAACAGGTCCACCAGCAGCCCGTGCTTGGCCGGATCGGTCTCGACGCCGCTGGAGAACAGTGTGGCCAGCTGCGGGGCGAAGATCAGCGCCAGCGCAGTCACCAGCAGCAGCACCCCGCCCAGGGTACCGGCCACCCGCGACATCAGCTCGCGCAGCTCGGCATGCGGACGGGTTTCCTTCACCTCCGTGAACACCGGCACGAAGGCGGTGGCGAACGAGCCCTCCGCGAACAGCCGGCGCAGGAAATTGGGCACCCGGAAGGCGACCCAGAAGGCGTCGGTCACCGCATTGGTGCCGAACGTGGTGGTCACGGCCAGGTCGCGTACCAACCCCAGTACGCGCGAAATCATGGTCATGCTGCTGAACGACAGCAGGCCCCGCAACATCTTCGGTGAACTCACCCGTGTTCCCTCTTGACAATTGACTTGACGTACATTTTTCGAGCCATCATACTTTCCAGCTTGCTGTTCCCATTACACCGATTTTTCAGGAAACCACCACTGTGGCCAATATCAAGTCCGCCAAGAAGCGCGCCAAGCAGACCGTCGTGCGCAACGCGCGCAATACGGCTCAGCGTTCGATGCTGCGCACCGCTGTCAAGAAGGTGATCAAGGCTCTGGATGCCAATGACGCCGCCGGCGCCGAGGCAGCCTTTGCCGTCGCCCAGCCGATCCTCGACCGTTTCAGCTCGCGTGGTCTGATCCACAAGAACAAGGCCGCTCGCCACAAGAGCCGCCTGACCGCGCGCATCAAGGCCCTCAAGGCCGCCTGATACGGCGAAGTGACTGCCGGAAGCCCTGCTTTCGGCGGTACAGAAAAGCCCGGCCCTGGCCGGGTTTTTTGTTGGGCGGCATCCACGTGCGGCGTGCGCGCCGCGGACCGCACAGCGCCCGGCAGTGCGGCGCGGGATACCGGCGGCACCACAGAAAAACCCGGCCGAAGCCGGGTTGTTCAGGGGCGCGCGGATGCGCTCAGTACGCATCGCGCGCTTGCGCCTCGTCTTCCTTCTGGCGGTCGAAGAAGGCCATGATGTTGGTCATGATCGGCCAGGTGCCTTCACGACCCAGTGCCGAGACCAGGTACCACGGCTGGGTCCAGCCCAGCTCGGCGATGATCTTCTCGGCGGCGGCCTTGGCCTCGTCCTCGAACATCAGGTCGGCCTTGTTGAGCACCAGCCAGCGCGGCTTCTGCAGCAGCTCCGGATCGTGCTTCTCCAGCTCACGCTCGATCGCGCGCACCTGCTCGATCGGCGACACGCCCTCCACGCCGCCTTCCATCGGGGAGATGTCCACGAGGTGCAGCAGCAGGCGGGTGCGCTGCAGGTGGCGCAGGAACTGCGCACCCAGGCCAGCGCCATCGGCCGCCCCTTCGATCAGGCCGGGAATGTCGGCGATCACGAAGCTGCGGTAATTCTCGACCCGGACCACGCCCAGATTCGGATACAGGGTCGTGAACGGATAGTCCGCCACCTTCGGGGTCGCCGCGGACACCGCACGGATCAGGGTGCTCTTGCCGGCGTTCGGGAAGCCGAGCAGGCCAACGTCGGCCAGCAGCTTCAGCTCCAGCTTGAGCAGACGCTCCTCGCCCTCCTCGCCCGGCAGCGCCTGGCGCGGCGAACGGTTGGTGGAGCTCTTGAAGTGCATGTTGCCCAGGCCGCCCTTGCCCCCCTTGGCCACCAGCAGGCGATCGCCATGCCCGGTCAGATCGCCGATCACTTCGTCGGTGCTGACGTTGATGACCACGGTGCCGACCGGCACGGTGATGACCAGGTCTTCGCCGCCCTTGCCGTAGGCCTGGCGGCCCATCCCGTTCTCGCCGCGCTGCGCCTTGAAGATGCGCTCGTGGCGGAAGTCCACCAGGGTGTTGAGGTTTTCGTCGGCGCGGATCCACACGCTGCCGCCGTTGCCGCCATCACCGCCGTCCGGGCCGCCCAGCGGAATGAACTTCTCGCGACGGAAACCGACGCAGCCGTTGCCGCCATTGCCGGCGGTGACCTGGATTTCTGCTTCGTCTACAAGTTTCATGATTCTGGATGCCAACTGGAGGCGGCGGGCAGCGGATGCGCCCGGCCGCAGAGTCTAACGTCCCCGGTACGATCCAGGGACGGCGGCGGGAAGGATCCCGCCCGGTATGCGTTCAACAAAAACAAAAACCCCGCCGAAGCGGGGCTTTCGTCAGCGGCCCCACGCCGAGGCGTGGGCGCCTGCGTGTCGCGAAGATCAGGCTTCGGCGACGACGCTGACGGTACGACGCTTCTTCGGGCCCTTCACCGAGAACTCCACCTTGCCGTCGATCAGCGCGAACAGGGTGTGGTCACGGCCCAGGCCAACGCCGGAACCCGGGTGGAACTGGGTGCCGCGCTGACGCACGATGATGTTGCCGGCATCGATGGCCTGGCCACCGAAGATCTTGACGCCGAGGTACTTCGGGTTGGAGTCGCGACCGTTGCGCGATGAGCCTACGCCCTTTTTATGTGCCATGACTGCTTCTCCTTATTACTTGCTGCCACCGGCGATGCCGGTGATCTCGATTTCGGTGTAGTACTGACGGTGACCCTGGCGCTTCATGTGGTGCTTACGGCGACGGAACTTGATGATCCGGACCTTGTCGGCACGACCCTGGGACACGACCTTGGCGGTGACCGAAGCGCCGCTCAGTGCGTCGCCCAGCTTGATGCCATCGCTGTCGCCCAGCATCAGGATGTTGTCGAACTTGATCTCGTTGCCAACGTCGACATCGAGCTTTTCAACGCGGAGCGTTTCGCCCTGCGCCACGCGGTATTGCTTACCGCCGGTTACCAGTACTGCGTACATGACCAGACTTCCTCTGTAGTTATTGTGGTCTATGGACTGCCGCCATCGAGGGCGGACAGAAGCGGAATTTTAATGACTCACCCCGGCCCGGGTCAACCCACCCCCGGGTCTGGGGCGCAATCGCCTGAACCCCGTTCAGGTTGAGGCCCGGCTGGTCTCAGGGAATGAGACACGGGGCTGGCAATGTCGCCGATTGCCCCCAAATCCCAAGCTCGGTAGGCTGACCGATTGCCGTCTCCGCTTGCCCCACCCGCTTGCCGACCCCCGGGTCGAAGCCCCACAACGGATCCCCCATGGCGATGGATTTCATCCGCATCCGCGGCGCGCGGACGCACAATCTCAAGAACATCGATCTCGACCTGCCTCGCGACAAGCTCATCGTCATCACCGGCCTGTCCGGCTCGGGCAAGTCCTCGCTGGCGTTCGACACGATCTACGCCGAAGGCCAACGCCGCTACGTGGAGTCGCTGTCGGCCTATGCCCGGCAGTTCCTGAGCGTGATGGAGAAGCCGGACCTGGACCACATCGAGGGTCTGTCCCCGGCGATCTCGATCGAGCAGAAGTCGACGTCGCACAACCCACGTTCGACCGTCGGCACGATCACCGAGATCTACGACTACCTGCGTCTGCTGTACGCCCGTGTCGGCAGCCCGCGCTGCCCCGACCACGGCTACCCGCTGGAAGCGCAGACGGTCAGCCAGATGGTCGATCACGTTCTGACCCTGGACCAGGAACAGCGCTACATGCTGCTGGCCCCGGTGATCCGCGAACGCAAGGGCGAGCATGCCCAGGTGTTCGACCAGCTGCGCGCGCAGGGGTTCGTGCGCGTGCGCGTGGACGGCGTGCTGCATGAAATCGATGCGGTGCCGCCGCTGGCGCTGCGCCAGAAGCACACCATCGAAGCGGTGATCGACCGCTTCCGCCCGCGCGAGGACATCAAGCAGCGCCTGGCCGAGAGCTTTGAAACCGCGCTCAAGCTCGGCGACGGCATGGTCTCGGTGCAGTCGCTGGATGTCGAAGACGCGCCGGCCCATCTGTTCTCGTCCAAGTACAGCTGCCCGGTCTGCGATTACTCGCTGCCGGAGCTGGAACCGCGCCTGTTCTCGTTCAACTCGCCGGTGGGCGCCTGCCCCGGCTGCGACGGCCTGGGCATGGCCGAGTTCTTCGATCCCTCGCGCGTGGTGGTGCACCCGGAGCTGTCGCTGTCGGCCGGCGCCGTGCGCGGCTGGGACCGCCGCAATGCCTATTACTTCCAGCTGATCGCCTCGCTGGCCAAGCACTACAGGTTCGACGTGGACGCGCCGTGGCAGAGCCTGCCCGAGGATGTGCGCCAGGCCGTGCTGTACGGCAGCGGCGAGGAGACCATCACCTTCACCTACTTCACCGAGGCCGGCGGGCGCACCCAGCGCAAGCACCGCTTCGAGGGCATCATTCCCAATCTCGAGCGCCGCTACAAGGAAACCGAATCGGCGGCGGTGCGCGAGGAACTGGCCAAGTACATCAGCGAACGCGACTGCCCCGAGTGCCACGGCGCGCGCCTGAACAAGGCCGCCCGCCATGTGTTCGTGGCCGACCGTGCGCTGCCGGAACTGGTGGTGCTGCCGATCGACGAGGCGCTGAAGTTCTTCAGCGGCATGAGCCTGCCGGGCTGGCGTGGCGAGATCGCCGGCAAGATCGTCAAGGAGATCGGCGAGCGGCTGGGCTTCCTGGTCGATGTGGGCCTGGATTACCTCACCCTGGAGCGCAAGGCCGACACTCTGTCCGGTGGCGAAGCCCAGCGCATCCGGCTGGCCAGCCAGATCGGTGCAGGCCTGGTCGGCGTGATGTACGTGCTCGACGAGCCGTCCATCGGCCTGCACCAGCGCGACAACGAACGCCTGCTCGGCACCCTCACCCGCCTGCGCGACCTGGGCAACACGGTGATCGTGGTCGAGCATGACGAAGACGCCATCCGCCTGGCCGATTACGTGCTGGACATCGGCCCGGGCGCGGGCGTGCACGGCGGCGAGATCGTCGGTCAGGGCACGCTGCAGGACATCCTGGATGCACCGCGCTCGCTCACCGGCCAGTACCTGTCGGGCAAGCGCGCCATCGAGATTCCGGCGCGCCGGCACAAGCCCAACCCGAAGATGACGCTGCACCTGCGCGGTGCCAGCGGCAACAATCTCAAGGGCGTGGACCTGGACATTCCGTCGGGTCTGCTGACCTGCATTACCGGCGTGTCCGGCTCGGGCAAGTCGACGCTGATCAACGACACCCTGTTCTCGCTGGCCGCCAACGAGATCAACGGTGCCTCACACCCGATCGCGCCGTACAAGGAGGTCGACGGGCTGGACCTGTTCGACAAGGTGGTGGACATCGACCAGTCGCCGATCGGCCGCACGCCGCGCTCGAACCCGGCCACCTACACCGGTCTGTTCACCCCGCTGCGCGAGCTGTACGCGCAGGTGCCTGAAGCGCGTGCGCGCGGCTATTCGCCGGGGCGCTTCAGCTTCAACGTCCGCGGCGGCCGCTGCGAAGCCTGCCAGGGCGATGGCCTGATCAAGGTGGAAATGCACTTCCTGCCGGACGTGTACGTGCCCTGCGATGTGTGCCACGGCAAACGCTACAACCGCGAAACGCTGGAGATCCTGTACAAGGGCTACAACATCAACGACGTGCTGCAGATGACCGTCGAAGATGCGCTGAAGCTGTTCGAGCCGGTGCCGTCCATCGCACGCAAGCTGGAAACGCTGGTCGATGTGGGCCTGAGCTACATCAAGCTGGGCCAGAGCGCGACCACCCTCTCCGGCGGTGAAGCGCAGCGCGTGAAGCTGTCCAAGGAACTCTCGCGGCGCGATACCGGCCGCACCCTGTACATCCTCGACGAGCCGACCACCGGCCTGCACTTCCACGACATCGAAGCGCTGCTCGGCGTGCTGCACAAGCTGCGCGACGAGGGCAACACGGTGGTGGTGATCGAGCACAACCTGGATGTGATCAAGACCGCCGACTGGATCGTCGATCTGGGTCCGGAGGGCGGCCACCGCGGTGGCACCATCCTGGTCACCGGCACGCCGGAAGACGTGGCCGCGCACCCGGCTTCGTACACCGGCCAGTTCCTGGCCAAGATGCTGCCCTCGATCACTGCGCGCCCGGAGCGCCCGGCCGCCGTGGCCAACAAGCCTGACGCCCGCCCTCCCCGCAAGGTCAAGCCGGAAAAGCCGGCCAGGAAGGCAGCCGCTGCCAAGAGTACCGGCAAGGCCAGCAAGACCGGCACCACCCGCAAGAAGAAGGACGCCTGATGAGCACCGACCACACCATTCTTGCCCGCGTACCGATCAGCGTGCGCTGGCGCGACATGGACAGCATGGGCCACGTCAACAACGCCAAGTACATCTCCTATCTGGAGGAGGCGCGCGTGCGCTGGATGCTGGGCGTGGACGGCGTATCGATGACCGACCGCATCGCCCCCGTGGTGGCGGCCACCAACGTCAATTACCGCCTGCCGATCGTGTGGCCCAACGACATTGTGGTGGAACTGTTCGTGGAGCGGCTGGGCAACAGCAGCATCACCATCGGACATCGCATCGTGGACCAGCAGGACGACACCCGCCTGTATTCGGATGGCAACGTGGTGGTGGTGTGGATGGACACTCAGACCGGCAAAAGCGCGCCCCTGCCGGATGCGATCCGCAACGCCTCGTAGCGCCGGGTTCCACCCGGCTGCGGTTGATCCGCGTATCCGGCCCCCATCAGTGCCGCGCGTTGTCAGGGCGTCGCTTTGCGCACCTGCAGGGTGGCGTCCACCTTGCGGCCGTCTTCCAGGCTCAGCCGCAGCGGGACCTGCCCGCCTTCCTTCAGGGCGATGGCAGGCTGCATCAGCATCAGGTGCAGGCCACCGGGTTTCAGGTCCACCGTGGCGCCCGGTGCGATCGGCATCCGCTCGACCTCGCGCATCCGGCTGACGCCATTGACCAGGGTGGTTTCATGCAGCGACACATCGCCGAATGCCCGGCTGCCCGCGCCGACCACCACCACGGCATTCGGGCAGTCATTGCGGATCCGCCCGTAGCCGGCCGCCATCGGCATCGCGCCCGGCGGCAGGCGCACCCAGCCCTCACGCACGGTCACGCACGCAGGTTCGGCCGCCGCGGCCGATGCTGCGAACGCACACAGGCCCAACAATACGCACACGAATGGTTTGGTTATCATCGCCTCAGTTCCCTGTCCGCAACGAGATCGCAGCATGACGACGCTTATCGAGGTGATCAACCACGGCCCCATCCGCGAGCTGCGGCTGGCACGCCCGCCGGTGAACGCACTGGACACCGAGCTGTGCCGTCACCTGATCCATGCGGTCAACCAGGCCATGACCGACGATGTGCACGGCATCGTGCTGTCCGGCAGCGAGCGCATCTTCAGCGCCGGCATGGATGTGCCGCACCTGCTCGGCCACGGTGAGGACAGGCACAAGCTGCTGGACAGCTGGCAGGCGTTTTTCGGCGCGGTGCGCACCCTGGCCGAATGCCGCGTACCGGTGGTGGCGGCACTGACCGGGCATGCGCCGGCCGGCGGTTGCGTGCTGGCCCTGTGCTGCGACTACCGGGTGCTGGCGCGCAGCGCGGACCCGGCCCAGCCGACGGTGATCGGACTGAACGAGGTGCAGGTCGGCCTGGTGGCGCCGGAAGGCATCCAGCGCCTGATGCGTCGCGTGGTGGGCCATCACCGCGCCACCCAGTTGCTGATCGGCGGGGAGATGGTGCCGGCCGAGCGCGCGCTGGCCATCGGCTTGGTGGACGAACTGGCCGACGCGCCGCAGGTGGTGCCGCGCGCGGTGGCCTGGCTGCAGCGCCTGCTGAAGCTGCCGCGCCAGCCGATGCTGCTCACCCGCGCCATCGCACGCACCGATCTGCATGAAGCGCTGCATCCTGACCTGATCCAGCTGGACCGCTTCGTGGAGGCCTGGTACGCCCCGGACGCCCAGCAGGCACTCCAGACCCTGGTCGCCCGGCTGGGCAAGGCCTGACCAGCACGCGGGGGCCGTCATGCCGGCCAGCGGCCGGCGCTGCCCTATAATTCGGGTTCGCCCCCCTCTGCTGGTTGCCTCCCTTGTCCGACACGCACGAACCCGTCGTTTCCGAGCTGATCGACCTGCTCACGCTCGAACGCCTGGAAGACAACCTGTTCCGCGGCCAGAGCCGCGACATCGGCACCAAGTATGTGTTCGGTGGGCAGGTACTGGGCCAGGCGCTGTCGGCCGCGCAGGCCACGGTGGACAACGGCCGCCACGTGCATTCACTGCACGCCTATTTCCTGCGTGCCGGCAACATCGACCACCCCATCGTCTACGACGTGGACCGCACCCGCGATGGCGGCAGCTTCTCGGTGCGCCGGGTCACCGCGATCCAGCACGGCAAGGTCATTTTCTTCTGCGCGGCCTCGTTCCAGCAGGCCGAGAGCGGTGCCGAGCATCAGCACAAGATGCCGGAAGTGCCGCAACCTGAAGACATCGAACCCAACCGCCCGCTGCCGCCGGAGGTGCTCGAACGCCTGCCGATCAAGGTCCAGCGCTGGCTGTCGCGCGGCGGCCCGTTCGAGTTCCGCCACGTGTACCCGCGCGACGAACTCAACCCGCCCAAGCGGCCGCCCTACCACCAGGTGTGGCTGCGGTTGAACGAAACCGTGGGCGATGCCCCCGAGCTGCATCAGGCCCTGCTGGCCTATGCCTCGGACTTCCACCTGCTCGGCACGGCCACGTTCCCGCACGGCATCAGCTATTACCAGCCACACGTGCAGATGGCCTCGCTTGACCACGCCATCTGGTTCCACCGCCCGTTCCGCGCCGACGACTGGCTGCTGTATTCGCTGGACAGCCCCAGCGCGCAGGATTCGCGCGGCCTGGCCCGTGGCCAGTTCTTCACCCGCGACGGTGTACTGGTCGCCAGCACCGCGCAGGAAGGGCTGATCCGCGTGGTCACCGACAGTGCCGCGGCCGCCGCCGTCCCGGCCAAGGACTAATTCGATATGCGTCAGATTTTCAGCAGCCAGCGCGTGGAAACCGTGGAAGGCGTGGCCCAGCTGCTGCGCGATGCGGGCATCGACGTGCGCATCACCAACGGGCGCTCGTACCACAGCAAGCGCGGCAGCCAGTTCAGCTACCTGGACACCAGCAAGGCGTCCACCCACCCGACCCTGTGGGTGGTGCATGCCGACGATCAGCCGCGCGCGCGTGAGATCCTGCGCGACGCACGCCTGCTGGAAACCACCCGGCGCGACCACCCCACCGCCGAGTTCGCCTTCCGCGACCAGGTAGGCGAGGTGGCGCCGCGCCGCAACTGGGCCTGGCGCATTCGCATCGGCCTGCTGCTGGTCATCGCAGCAGTGGCGATGGTGGTGATGATGCGCCACCGTGGCGCGCCCACGGCGGAGCCCGTGCAGACCCGGCAGGCGCCACCGCAGGCACCGGCCACCCAACCGGCACAGGAAGAGGAAGACGTCCGCGTGCGGATCACGCCGGCACAGCAACCGTAAGCCGCGTCCGGCGGTCACATTCCCTGCCCTGCCCCGTCATGATGTCACTATCCCCAGGGACCGATGCCATGACGCCACACCCGTTGACCGCCACACTGGAGCGCGAACTGCCCGCCGCTGCGGGCGGCTGTCAGCAGTCCTACGGCCGTATCGTGCTGGCCTGCCAGAACACGGTGACCGCGATCGCCCTGGCGATCACCCGCGACGTGCAGGCCAGCGAGGACATCGCGCAGGAGGCCTTCATCAAGGCCTGGCAGCAGCTCAACCAGCTGCACAGCCACGCCAGCTTCCTGCCGTGGCTGCGCCAGATCACCCGCAACCTGGCCCGCGACTGGCTGCGCGCCAACCGCGGCCGGCCACTGTCGGGCGAGGCGGCCGAGATGGCGATCAGCATGGCCGCCGATCCCCGTCCCAGCGCGCCGGAGTACCTGCAACGGGTGGAAGAAGAAGTGGCCGCCGAGGAAATCATTTCAGCGCTGCCCGAAGACAGCCGCGAAACGCTGCTGCTGTATT
Organism: Stenotrophomonas sp. NPDC077461; assembly: GCF_049545475.1. Lineage (NCBI taxonomy): Bacteria > Pseudomonadati > Pseudomonadota > Gammaproteobacteria > Lysobacterales > Lysobacteraceae > Stenotrophomonas > Stenotrophomonas sp. NPDC077461. Next base: position 289,123 of record NZ_JBMWDO010000004.1, on the reverse strand, counting down.
ACCGCGAGGGCCAGCGTTCCCAGCAGGTGGCCGACCTGCTCGGGTTGAGCGATGCCGCCGTGCGCAAACGGCTGTCGCGGGCGCGGGCCACGGTACGCGAGGAGATGCTGCGCCGCTTCGGCGACTTTGCCCGCAGTTCGGCGCCCAGCGCGGCGTTCGCCACCACGGTGGTGTCGATGGCGCTGGTCGCTGCGCCCGGCACGGCCAGTGCGGCGATCCTGATCGGCACCGGCATCGGTACCGGCAAGCTCGGGTTGGGGGGTGCCAGCCTGTCCGGCGGCGCGGCGATGGGCTCGCTGGGCGCCGCCGCCAGCCAGAGCCACCTGTTTGGCAGTGGCTTCGACTGGGGCGCGGCGGTGGGCGGCATGGTGGGCGGCGTGGTCGGCAGCTACCTCGGCGGGCGCTACCTGATGCGCTATGCGGAAACCAATGCCGAGCGCGCGGCCGTGCGCGGGTTCGTGCACTACAGCACCTTCACCGCCATGCTGATGTGCATGGCGGTTTTCGTTCTGACCGCGCTGCAGGCCACGTGGTATTGGCCGCTGGTCGCGCTGGTGATCGGGCTGGCCGTCGTCAACTACCAGTGCCTGGTGCCGCTGCAGCGGATCATGGCGCCGATGATCGCCCGCGATGCCGCCCGCCACGGACGCAGCGGGCCAACGTGGACCTACCAGTGGATGTACGGCGGCAAGGCGATGATGGCGGTGAACCTGCTGATGCTCGTGGTGATCGCCGGGGTGATCGCCCGGGGCGTCCGGCTGGGGCATGCCTGAGGCCGGACAGCACATCGCCGGTCGATGACCGGCGGTGTGGGGTGCCGGGCCGGGGCCCGGCGGTGCGTTGCGATGGGCGGACGCTGCGTCAGCGGGCCTTCGGTGCCGGCGGAGCGTCACCCCGGTGACCGCCGCGCGGACCACCGAACGGGCCCTTGGCGGCGTCGAACTCGGCCTTGCTGATCTGGCCGTCCTTGTTGGTGTCGGCGGCAGCGAACCACGCATCGCGGTGCTGCTTCATGCGCAGCTCGCGGTCGGCTTTGTCCAGGTAGCCATCCTTGTTGACGTCCGTCTGGTCGAAGCGCGCGGCCAGGCGCGGATCAGCCTTGGCCTCCTCGCGGCTGATGCGGCCGTCCTTGTTGGTATCCAGCCTGGCCAGCATGTCGCCGCGGCCACCCGGGCCACGGCCGTGCCGCTTGCCATGCCAGCGCGGCAGTTCTTCGCGCGAGAGCTTGCCATCCTTGTTGGCGTCCAGGGTGTCGAACTTGGCGGCAAGACGCGGCGCCTTGGCCGCCTCGGTGCGGTCGATGAAACCATCGCCGTTGGTGTCCAGCGTGGCGCGGGCCGGCGCACCGGTCGGGGTCGGGGCATCGGCGGCCACCGCCAGACCGGTCGCACCGGTGGTCATCAGCAGGGCCATCAGCAGAAGGGGGTTGCGATTGCGCATGGGTCACTCCGGTTCGTAGGGAAATCCGTGTGCGGTGCGTGGGCACCCACACCGGTAACAACGCGCGGGCGCCGTCGGGGTTGACCGTCCCGGCGGCCGTGTTCATTTGGCAGACAGTCGCGCCGCCTGCGACGGCCGGGCGCTATGCTGGGCGCATGGCAATACACGGCGACCGCGACGACGAGCTGCGACTGTTCCAGACCGGCGACCACCCCTGTGGCTACTGGCCGGACCGGGCCGCGCGCGACCTGGTGCTCGACCCCCACGACGCACGCCTGGGGTCCCTGTACCCGATGGCGCTGAGCTGGGGCTTCCGCCGCTCGGGCGATCTGGTCTACCGCCCGCACTGCGCGCAGTGCCATGCCTGCGTGGCGGTGCGTGTCCCGGTGGCGCGCTTCGCGCCGGACCGCAGCCAGCGCCGCTGCCTGGCACGCAACGCCGACCTTGAGGTGCGGATCGTGGCAGCCGAACAGACCGACGAGCAGTTCGCGCTGTACCACCGCTACCTGACCCATCGCCACGCCCAGGGCGGCATGGACGAACACGGCCCGCACGAGTTCGACCAGTTCCTGATCGGGCAATGGTCGCAGGGCCGCTTCCTGGAGGTGCGCGGGCCGGGCCAGCCGGGGCACCGCGGCGACCTGCTCGGCGTGGCCGTCACCGACGTCACCGCGCAGGGGCTGTCGGCGGTGTACACCTTCTTCGATCCGGACCAGGCCGCGCGCGGCCTGGGCACCTTCGCGATCCTGCAGCAGATCGCCTGGGCCCGTCGCGAACAGTTGCCACACCTGTACCTGGGCTACTGGATCCGCGACCACCGCAAGATGGACTACAAGCGCCGCTTCCGCCCGCTGGAGGCCTACGACGGCCGCCGCTGGCACGATTTCGACGACGACCGGGACGGGCGCTGACGCACCGCTGACATCGCGTCGGGTGCAGAATATGCGCATGAAAGCCCATCCCCTGATCCTTGCCCTGGCCCTGCTGTGCAGCGCCTGCGCCCAGAGCCCCGTCAAGACCGCCGCCATGCCGGACACGTCCTCCGCGCCCCTGCGGATTGCCACCTATAACACCTCGCTGTACAGCGACGAGACCGGCGGGCTGATCGCCGAGCTGGAAGGCGACAGCGAGCACGCACGCAAGATCGCCGCAGTGCTGCAGCAGGTCCGCCCGGACCTGGTGCTGCTCAACGAGTTCGACTACGACGACGCCCACCGCGCCGCCGACCTGTTCCAGCAGCGCTACCTGGGCACCGCCCAGCCCGGCGGCGGCGAGCCGCTGCACTACGCCTACCGCTACCTCGCCCCGGTCAACACCGGCGTACAGAGCGGGCTGGACCTGGACAACAACGGTGAGATCGGCGGCGACGGCCGCGCCCGCGGCAACGATGCCTGGGGCTACGGCCTGCACCCGGGCCAGTACGGCATGCTGGTGCTGTCGCGCTACCCGATCGATGCGGACAAGGTCCGCAGCTTCCAGTTGCTGAAGTGGAGCACGATGCCGGGCGCGCTGCGGCCGATCGATCCGCGGACGGGCACCTCCTTCTACAACGACCACGTGTGGTCGCAGCTGCGCCTGTCCTCCAAATCGCATTGGGACGTGCCGGTGACCACGCCGAACGGCGTGGTCCACGCGCTGGTCTCGCACCCCACACCGCCGGTGTTCGATGGCCCGGAAAAGCGCAACGCCGCGCGCAACCACGATGAGCTGCGCCTGTGGCAGGAGTACCTGTCGGCCAGCCACAAGCCCTGGCTGTGCGACGACCGCGGCCAGTGCGGCGGCCTGGCGCAGGACGCGCGCTTCGTGATCCTGGGCGACCTCAACAACGACCCGGTCGATGGCGATGGCCGCCACGAGGCGATTGTCGAGCTGATCGAGAACGCACGCGTGCTGCGCTATCCGACCCCGCGCAGTGCAGGCGCCGAACAGACCAGCCTGGCCTATGCGGCCAAGGGCATCGTACGCAAGGGTGCGCCGTTCCATGCCACCGGCGATTTCGGGCCGAAGTCGGGCACGATGCGCCTGGATTACGTGCTGCCCTCGGTCGGTTTCAGCTACGTGGGCAGCGGCGTGTTCTGGCCCGCCAACGAACACCCGGAGGCGAAAATCGCCGATGGCAGCGACCACCACCTGGTGTGGGTGGACGTGCGCTGAGGGACGTACCTACCGCTTCATTGCGCCCCGGTCAGGGGCGCAGTTCAATCCCGATGGCGTCGGCCGCCTCACGCGCGATGCGGCGTGCGTCGTCGATATCGGCGCCGCGCGCCAGGGTGACGCCGACGCGGCGGTGACCATGCACGCTGGGCTTGCCGAACAGGCGCAGCGCCGTGTCGGGATGGACCAGTGCGGCATCCACATTGCTGAAGAAGGGCACGCCTTCGCCGTGCGCCAGCATCGCGCAGGAGGCGGACGGACCGCTCTGGCGGATCAGCGGGATCGGCAGGCCGAGAATCGCCCGGGCGTGCAGCGCGAACTCGCTCAGTTCCTGCGAGGCCAGCGTGACCAGGCCGGTGTCATGCGGGCGCGGCGAGACTTCGCTGAACCACACCTCGTCGCCCTTCACGAACAGCTCCACGCCGAACAGGCCCCAGCCGCCGAGATCGTCGGTGATGGCCTGCGAGATTTCCTCGGCACGCGCCAGCGCGCGCGGCGACATCGGCTGCGGCTGCCAGCTTTCGCGGTAGTCGCCGTCCTTCTGCCAGTGGCCGATCGGCGCACAGAACGAGGTGCCGCCGGCATGGCGCACCGTCAGCAGGGTGATTTCGTAGTCGAAATCGATGAAGCCTTCGACGATGCAGCGCCCCGCGCCGGCGCGGCCGCCGGTCTGCGCGTATTCCCAGGCCGGCGCGATGTCGGCCTCGCTGCGCAGGGTGCTCTGGCCCTTGCCCGACGACGACATCACCGGTTTGACCACGCACGGCAGGCCGATCGCCGCCACGGCGGCGCGGTACTCGGCCTCGGTATCGACGAACCGGTACGGCGAGGTCGGCAGCCCCAGGGTTTCGGCGGCCAGGCGACGGATGCCTTCGCGGTCCATCGTCAGGCGCGCGGCGCGCGCGGTGGGCACCACGCGCTGGCCGGTCTCCTGCTCGAGCTGCACCAGCGTTTCGGTGTGGATGGCCTCGATCTCCGGGACGATCAGGTGCGGCTGTTCCTGGGCAATCAGCGCGCGCAGCGCCATCGCATCGAGCATGTCGATCACATGCGCGCGATGCGCCACCTGCATCGCCGGGGCATCGGCATAGCGGTCGGCGGCGATCACCTCCACCCCCAGCCGCTGCAGCTCGATGGCGACCTCCTTGCCCAGTTCGCCCGAGCCCAGCAGCAGGACGCGGGTGGCGGAAGGAGACAGCGGCGTGCCGAGCGTGGTCATGGCGTTTTCCGGGCATCAGGGGCGGGTGGGCATTCTAGAGCGTGGCGGCCGGCGACGGGATGATCCCGGGACAGGAGGCACTTGCATGTTGATATCATTTTGATATCTTTGATTCCCAACCCTCCCAAGGACGATCCCCGTGAAAGAGAAAACCATCCGTTCGATGTCCGGCCTGGTGCTGCTCGCCCTGGTGCTGCTGGCGTCTCTGCTGGGCGGCGCCCTGTTTGTGGGCGGTGTCATCGAGCAGAAGCAGGCCGGCGGCGCGCTGGCGGTGCTGTCGATCCTCGCGGGGCTGGGCATCGGTGCCCTGGCGCTGTTGGTGCTGGCCGGCGTATACACCGTGCAGCCCAACCAGGCCGTGGTGCTGAGCCTGTTCGGCAAGTATGTCGGCACGGTCAAGGACAACGGTCTGCGCTGGAACAACCCCTTCTTCAGCAAGAGAAAGGTCAGCCAGCGCGTGCGCAACTTCGAAAGCGGCAAACTGAAGGTCAATGAACTGGATGGCAGCCCGATCGAGATCGCCGCAGTGATCGTCTGGCAGGTGGTGGACGCCTCCGAGGCGGTCTACAACGTGGACGACTACGAGAGCTTCGTGCACATCCAGTCCGAATCGGCCCTGCGCGCGATGGCCACCAGCTACCCGTACGACCAGCATGAAGACGGCCAGCTCTCCCTGCGCAGTCACGCCGCCGAGATCTCCCAGCACCTCAAGGACGAACTGGCCGAGCGCCTGGCCGATGCCGGCGTACAGGTGCTCGACGCGCGCATCAGCCACCTGGCCTACGCCGCCGAAATCGCCCAGGCGATGCTGCAGCGCCAGCAGGCCAACGCCGTGATCGCCGCACGTACGCGGATCGTGGCCGGTGCGGTGGGCATGGTCGAAATGGCCTTGGCCGAGCTGCAGAAAAACGGCGTCGTGCAGCTGGACGAAGAGCGCAAGGCGCACATGGTCAGCAACCTGCTGACGGTGCTGTGCTCGGACCGTGGCACCCAGCCGATCGTCAACGCCGGCTCGTTGTACTGACGTCATGGCCGAGAAGAAAGCCTATCCGCTGCGCATCAACGCCGACGTGCTGGCGGCCGCGCAGCGCTGGGCCGATGACGAGCTGCGCAGCCTCAACGCACAGATCGAGTACGTGCTGCGCGACGCACTGCGCAAGGCCGGACGCCTTCCCAAACCGGATGCCAACAAGGAGAACAGTGAATGAGCAAGCGTTGGAAGTACCTGACCGTGGAAGTGAAGCCCAGCTGGTCGGGGAAGATGGACACCGAGGAAGTGCAGACGCAACTGAACCGGCATGGGCAGCTTGGCTGGGAGCTGGTCAACATCGTCATGGCCGCACCGATGACCGCAGCGGTCCTGGTCTTCAAACAGGAGGCCTGAGATGCACACGACGCTCCGTCGCGGCGCCGCTCTGATGTTCGCCAGCCTGGCGCTGGCGGCTGCGGCCGCGCCGCCGGAACAGACCGCCACTGCCGTGCTGGACCGACTGCAGGCCGGCGATGCGCAGGCGGCCGAGGCGCTGTTCACGCCGGAACTGGCCCAGGCCGCGCCCGCCGCCACGCTGCAGGCGCTGTGGCAGTCCTTCGGCGAACCGCGCGGCCGCGGCGCGGCGCGGGTGACCGCCCACCAGGGCATGCAGGTTGTCGTGCAGCCCCTGCAGTTCGCCACCGGCACGGTCGATGCGCAGGTGGCCGTGGATGCGGCCGGCCGTGTCGCCGGGCTGATCTTCCGGCCCGCCGCCACGCCTGCGACGCCCGCCCCGGACGTGCCTGCCGGCGCCGGTTATCGCGAGCAGCCGCTGGAGATTCCCACCACCAGAGGCAGCCTTCCCGGCACGCTGGCCATGCCCGCCGGCACGGGGCCGTTCCGCGCGGTGGTGCTGGTGCATGGCTCCGGTCCACAAGACCGCGATGAAACCATCGGCGCCAACCGGCCCTTCCTGGACGTGGCGCGCGGGTTGGCGGCGCAGGGCATCGCGGTCCTGCGTTACGACAAGCGTACCCACGCCCGTCCGCAGGATTTCAGCGGTACCGACTACACCGTGGACGATGAAACCACCGACGATGCGGTGGCCGCCATTGCGGCGCTGGCCGCTACCGCCGGTATCGATCCGCGGCATCTTTATGTGATGGGCCACAGCCAGGGCGGCATGCTGGCCCCGCGCATCGCCAGCCACTCGGGCAAGGTCGCCGGGGTAGTGCTCTGGTCCGCGCCGGCGCGCTCGCTGCTCACCCTGCTGCCCGAACAGAACCGCTACCTGCTGGGCCTGGACGGCCAGATCAGTGCCGATGAGCAGGCCTTCCTGGACAAGCTCGATGCGCAGATCGCCGCCGCGCGCGGCACGACACCGACTGCCGCCGCCGACCTGCCGCTGGGCCAGCCGGCACGGTACTGGCAGTCGTTCGAGGCGATCGATCCGGTTGCCGACGCGCGCGCCCTGGCGCAGCCGATCCTGCTGCTGCAGGGCGGGCGCGACTTCCAGGTGGTCGATACCGACTGGCAGCTGTGGAGGCGCGGGCTGGCACGGCAACGTGCGGTCACCTTCCGCGACTACCCGGCACTGAATCACCTCGGCATCGCCGGTGAAGGTCCGGGATCGCCGAAGGAATACACCCGGCCCGGCCACGTGGCCGCGCCGCTGATTGATGATGTGGCGCGATGGATCGGAGCACAGCCGTGAGCGCGGCACTCCCTGCCGCCCGCACCTTCGCGGTGGCACCTGCACCGGTGTGGCGGCTGCTCTGGCTGTGGGTGCCGCTGCTCGGCTGCGCGGCGCTGATCGTGGTCGGCACGCTGCAGTCCGACCAGCGCACCACGCACGAACTGGCGTTGACCGTGCCGTTCCTGGCGCTTCTGCTGGCGGTGCTGACCTGGGCCTTTTTCCGCCGCCGCATCACCCTGCATGGCAGCACGCTGGACGTCACGGCCGCGTTCTACCGCAGGCAGGTGCCGGTGCAGGCGATGATGCTGGCCAAGGCGCGGGTGGTGGACCTGGCCGGACATGACGCGCTCCGCCCGCGGATGATGCTCAACGGCTACGGCGTGCCCGGCTTCAACGCCGGGCACTACCGGCTGCGCGACGGCAACCGTGCGTACTGCCTGCTCACCGACGCCAGCCGCGTGCTGCACATCCCCCTGCACGACGGCAGCGTGCTCCTGCTCAGCCCCGAGCAGCCCCGCGCCCTGCTGGCGGCACTGCAGGCGCTGGCCGGGCCTGCGGCCACGCACTAAGCTGGGCACATGCGCCGATCCCCTGCCCTGCTGATCAATACCGCCGAGATCGAACTGTGGCCCGGCGGACTGCTGCGCGCACGCGGCAATGCCGATGCGCGTGCCCTGGCGACTGCCCACACGGTATTGCGGCGCAAGCGTGATGGTCGCTACCTGGCGGCGGTATCCACGCACGGCGTACTGCCGCTGGTGCCGCGGCTGATGCGCGAACCCGGCATCGACGCGGCGCTGGATGCGCTCGAACACCGCCTCACCGGTCGCGAGCGTGCGCACGATCTGGACGGGGTATTGCCGCTGCACGGCTTGGAGCTGCGCCTGGCGCAGCTCGGGGTCGATGCGCAGGCCTACGAGCACACGACCGGGCTGGCGCTGGAAGCCGAACCGGCACGACTGCAGTTCGCCGGCCGCGACCGCTACCGTCGCCCGTTGTGGCTGCACCATCGCGCGGCACTCAGCTGGCAGCGCATGCGCGCCCAGGCCGCCGCCGACGGGATCGTGCTGGAGGCCATCTCCGGCTATCGCAGCCACGATTACCAGCTCGGCATTTTCGAGCGCAAACGCGCGCGTGGGCTGGCGGTGGCCGATATCCTCACCGTCAACGCGGCACCGGGCTACAGCGAGCATCACGGTGGACGTGCGCTGGACATCGGCAGTCCGGGCGAACCCCCGGCGGAAGCGAGCTTCGAGGCCACCCCCGCCTTTGCCTGGCTGACGGCGCACGCGGCCGACGCCGGCTTCCGGTTGAGCTACCCACGCGACAATCCGCACGGCATCGTCTACGAACCCTGGCACTGGTGCTGGCACCCGGCGGGCGACTAACCTTCGCATTCGAACAAGGGAGCGGGATCATGGACGACATCAGCCCGTATCAGGTGGGCACGACGACGCGGCCAGCCGCACCGCGCCGGGCGTGGGATCACGCACCGCGCCCGCTCACCTCACCGATCCGGCAGATGGCCGCACTGGGCGCGATCCTGGCCGTGCTGGCAGTGGGGATGGCCGTGTACCACCTGGGTGATGCGGTCCAGATCAGCATCGAGACATCGGATGGGCGCATCGGCATGTCGCTGGCCGCAGCCGTGTTCCTGGTCGATGCGTGCATCCAGATCGCGCTGTCCTGGGGCGTGCTGCGCGCCAGCCGCGTGGCCGCCTGCCTGCTGATGGCCTACTACCTCGCGGGCAAGGTCCTGCTGCTTGTCGTTGGCGACGGCCCGACGGTGCCGGGCCTGGCCTGGATGGTGGTGGTCTGCGGGGTGATGCTGCGCGGCACGATCGCCACGTTCCGCTACCACGGCCACCTGAAGCAGGAGCAACGCCATCCGCCCCGCCGGCTCAGCGACGACCCGGCCTTCGCGCCGAGGACGCCGGCCCTGGAGTGACCCGCCGCGCTCAGTCCTGCGAACGGTTGGTGGGCGCCTTCGGCGCGTCGGTGAAATCGGCGATCCGCCACAGGTACAGGCTGGCGTAGGTCCGGAACGGGCCCCACGCGGCGCCGCGCGCCTGCAGCTCCTTCGGCGTCGGCATCAGCGCGGCCTTGTCCACGCGCTGGGCACCCTTGCGCACGCCGAGGTCGTCGACCGGCAGGATGTCCGGCCGGCCCAGGCGGAACATCAGCATCATTTCCACGGTCCAGCGGCCGATGCCACGGATCGGCACCAGCGCGGCAATGATCGCATCGTGGTCCATCACCGACATCCGGCGCAGGTCGGGAATCTCGCCGGCCGCCTCGCGCCGCGCCAGGTCACGCAGCGCCAGCGCTTTGTTGCCCGACACCCCGCACGCGCGCAGGCCCGGATCATCGATGCGCGCCAGGGTATCGGCGTGCAGGCGCGGGCTGCCGATCGCCGCTTCCACCCGGCCCACGATGGTGGACGCCGCCTTGCCGCTGAGCTGCTGGAACAGGATCGCCCGCGCCAGCGCATCGACCGGGTCGAACGAGCGGCCCCACCCCGGGGGCGGCTCGATCGGACCGAGCCGTTTCATCCAGGTGCCGAGGCGACGGTCACGCCGGCTCAGCCAGGCGTATGCCTCCTCCACATCGAAGCCGCGGCGGAAGCGCGGCACCTCAACGCCTCAGGGCATTGAAGGCGTACACCACCCACCCCAGCATCAGCGCGCTGCCGCCGACCGGCGCCAGGCCGGTGCGGAACTGCCAGACCGCTCCGGCGACCAGGCTGCCCGAGAAAAGCAGCGTGCCCAGCAGCAGCACTGACAGGGCCAGCTTGCCGACCCGGTTCTGCTGGGTGGCCCCCAGCGCGGCCAGCGCCACGCCGTGCCCGAAGGCGAACAGCGCGGCGGTGTTGACGTGCGACTGCGCCAGCGGCTCGGCGATGCCATGCGACGCATAGGCCGACAGACCCACCGCCGCGGCGGCCAGCAGGCCGCCCAGGCAGGCCAGCAGTGAGGGTCTGCGCGCGCGTCGTTCGAGGTTGAGCATCCTTCCATCCTTCCAGACAAGGCTCCGACAACGGAGCGGCAAAAAAAAACGCGCCGCAGGAAGCGGCGCGTTTTCGTCGTGCGTTACATCACGGCAACCGTCGGTTTACTTGACGGCCCAGTAGATGTCGTACGTACCTTCCGGGGTGAAGGACTTGTCCACACCACCGTTCCAGGATTCGTACGGACGGTCGATCACTTCGTTGCCGGCAGTGACAGCCCAGGCACGCAGAGCGTTGCGCGCCACGTCCAGACCCGCCATGTGGCCGGTATAGGCCGCGTGGGCCGAACGGTGCGGCGCGACATGCACGTACTTGACCGGTGCGTCACCGTCGATCTTCACCGTCAGGGCCTCGGCCGAGGCCGCTTCAGCACCCTTCTTCTTGACCGGCTGGGCCACGTCGAAGGCGTACTTCTCCTGACCGAAGTCGGTGGTGATGATGCGCAGCGGACCGGCGGCTTCGAGGTTGTTGGCCTCCATCACGCGCTTGATCCATTCCTGGTTGTCGCGGATCGACTTGGTGATGGTTTCCTGACCGCGGTCGACGTTGCCGGCGTTGACGACCAGCAGGTCTTCGACCGCGACATCGACGATGGCCAGATCGGTCAGCGGGGCTTCGGCAGTGCGGTAGTCAACGTTCGGCACGGTGGCCAGCATGTTGGCCATGCGGCTCAGACCCAGCTTCAGGTCGTCACCGATGTGGCGGCTGACGTACAGACCGGCGTAACGACCGAACAGGTCGAAGCCGTACTTGACGCTGTAGTCCTGCGTGATCTTGACGTTGCGGCCACCCTTGCCGGTCGGCTCGAGGGTGAAGCTGGTGGTCTTGTCGTGGCCCTTGCTCGGGTCCTCGATCGCGATCGCCACGTGCTTGTTCTGCTCGGACTCGGTGATCACCCAGCTGCCCTGGCCCAGGGAGCTTTCCTTGGAGGCGTAGTCCAGGCGGGCACCCACGCCGGCGGCCGGGCCGGAGTGCTTCAGCTCAACGGCGGGATCGCGCAGCAGCAGCGGGTTCCAGTCCTTGAAGCGGCGCAGGCTGTTGACCGTGTCGAACACGATCGTCATCTTGCGGTTGGTCTCGATGCTTTCGGAAATATGGCGCTCGCCCGGCAGACATACGCCAATGATGACGAACAGGCCAGCCACGATCCCCAAGGCGATCAGGAACTCGATAATACGGGTCATTCAGGAGTCTCCGGGGCCGATCCCACGGCCGGGTTGATTGAAGCGAAGCGCCAATCCTAGCAGGCTTCGCGGGTGTTGTTGATCAGGATTGGCGCACCGGTTTCCATGCCGGCAGCGGTTTTGCATAGACAAGGAGCGGAAAGATAGCGCATCGCGGGTGCCAGCACGTAGGGGATGGGCGATATTTCTTTGCCGGATTCGGCGAAAACCCCTCGCCAGCCGCCCGCATCCCTTGTGCCGCAAGCCTTTCGGCCATCGGTGAATGTTTTTGCCGTGGGCCTCAGACCAGTTGGAGTTCGAAGGCCTTCAATACGGCCCGGGTGCGGTCGCGCACGCCCAGCTTGGACAGGATGTTGGACACGTGGTTCTTGATGGTGCCCTCGGCCACGCCCAGCGAATTGGCGATCTCCTTGTTGGAGAACCCGCTGGCCATCAGCCGCAGGATCTCGGTTTCGCGGTCCGTCAACGGATCGGGCCGGTCCAGGCTGACGAATTCGTTGCGCATGTGCTCCAGCCCGGACAGCAGGCGCTGGGTCACGGCCGGCTGGACCAGCGAGCCGCCGTCGGCCACGGTCCGGATCGCCCCGACCAGCTGTTCCAGGGTGACGTCCTTGAGCAGGTAGCCCTTGGCGCCGGCCTTCAACCCGGCCAGCACCAGCTGGTCGTCGTCGAACGTGGTCAGGATGATGGTGGGCGGCAACTGGTTCAATCGCGACAGCATCTGCAGTGCTTCCAGCCCGGACATCACCGGCATGCGCATGTCCATGAGCACCACGTCGGGCCGTACCTGCGGAACCACGTCCACCGCCTGGCGCCCGTCGGCGGCCTCGGCGACCACCTCGATGCCATCGTCGAGTGCCAGCAGCGAGCGGATCCCCTGCCGCACCAGGGTTTGGTCGTCGACCAGGCAGACGCGAATCATCAACGCACTCCTTCCAGGATGGCACCCAGCATCAGCACTGGCACGCCGGGGACCGAGGCGCACAGGCGGAAGCCCTGTCCCCGGCGGGTTTCGATCTGCAGCTCTCCGCCGCATTGTTGCAGGCGTTCGCGCATCCCGCGCAAACCATTGCCAACCACGATGCCGTCGGCCCCCACCCCGTCATCATGCGCCTGCAGCACCACCATGCCCGGCGCCTCGCGGCGCACGCGGATCCAGAGATTGCGGGCGTGCGCGTGGCGCACGGCGTTGGTGATGATCTCCTGGGTGCAGCGCAGCAGGACGTGCGCGCGCTCGGGGTCTTCCACGCTCAGCGGCTCTTCGATGTCCAGGTGGATGTCCAGCGACGGCACCTGTTCGGTCAGCGGGCGCAGGGCGGCGGCCAGGTCGATGGCGCCGCTGTCGCGCAGCTGGCTGACCGCCTCGCGCACGTCGGTGAGCAGCAGTTTGGCCAGGGTGTGGGCCTGGTGCACATGTTCCTGGGCCTGGCCTTCGGTGATGTGGCCGGCCACTTCCAGGTTCAGGCTGAGCGCGGTGAGGTGGTGGCCGAGCAGGTCGTGCAGCTCGCGCGAGATGCGGGTGCGCTCGTTGACGCGCGCGCTCTCGGCCAGCAGCACGCGGGTGGCGCGCAGTTCGGTGTTGAGCCGGCGCTGCTCCTCGCGGGCGTCGGTCTGTTGCCGGGCGACCAGGCTGGTCACGAAGATGAACATGGAGAAGCCGCCGTACAGCAGCGACTGCATTATCGCCTCGAACAGCGAGAACGGCAGGAACAGGTAGTAGACCGGTGCGACGGCCAGCTGGCTCAGCAGCAGCCAGATCACGCCCACCCGTGCCGGCAGCATCCACGGGATCACCCCGGCGGCCACCATCATCAGAATGCTGCCCAGGCCCGAACCGCTGAGGAAGCTCACCCCGAGGGCCGACACGGTCAGCAGAACCAGGATCGCGCGGTCGTACCAGGCCGAGTGGCCGCCGTGGCGCAGACCACGGGTCAGCCACAGGTAGCCCCCGCCGAACGCCAGGTAGGCCACGAACAGCAGCACGGCGAACAGGTCCACCCCACCGCTGTGGCGGATCAGGGCTTCGTACTGGGAGTACACCAGCGGCAGGCCGAGCATGACCCAGGTGAACAGGCCGGCCAGTCGCAGTACTCGGGTTTGGCTGAGGTATCCCAACATGGATGCATCTTAGGCTGAACCTGCGCCCCTGCACCCGGACATAAGTCATGGCCGCCGGGTCGCGGGGGGGCGCCACCCATGCAATAATCCGGCGCAGGGCCCCTTGATGGGCCAACCGCGTTACCCCACGGAGTCACAATGTCGATTGTCATCCGCGACGTGCGCGAGCACGAGCTCGATTCCGTCCTGGCCCTGAACAACAACGCCGGCCTGGCCATCCTGCCGCTGGATGCCGCGCGACTGCGTCTGTTCTACGAAACCGCTGAATATTTCCGCGTCGCCGAGCGCGACGGCAACCTGGCCGGTTTCCTGATCGGCTTCGGCAGCGAGAGCCAGCACGACAGCACCAACTTCGCCTGGTTCAAGCAGCACCTGGGCACCGGCTTCTTCTACATCGACCGCATCGTGGTCGCCAGCCGCCGTCGCGGCGGTGGCGTCGGCCGTGCGTTCTATGCCGATGCACAGAGCTACGCCGAGCTGCGCTACCCGCAGATGACCTGCGAGGTGTTCCTGGACCACGGCGCCGACGCCGCCCTGCTCTTCCACGGCAGCTTCGGCTTCCGCGAGGTCGGGCAGAATACGATGTCGCACGTGGACGTGCGCGCCAGCATGCTGCTCAAGGACCTGTGCAGTTACCAGTGGGTGCACGACACCTACGGCGACCAGCTGCCCGACGTGCCCTGGGTGGGCCACCGTCGCGAGCCGCTGCGCGTACAACGGCCGACGGGGACCTGATTGGTGGCAGCGAACATGGATTTTGAACAGGCCGGGGAACTGAAGATCGGCCAGGTCGGTATCGCCAACCTGCGCATCCGCACCCTCGACGTAGAACGCCTCACCCGTGAAATGCACGACCGCGTGGCACGCGCGCCCAAACTGTTCGGGCGCGCGGCGGTGATTCTGGATTTCGGCGGCCTGAGCCAGATGCCCGACGTGGCCACGGCCCGGGCACTGCTCGATGGCCTGCGTGGTGCCGGCGTGCTGCCGGTGGCGCTGGCCTATGGCACCACCGAGACCGAGCTGCTGTCCCAGCAGCTCGGCCTGCCCCTGCTGGCCAAGTTCCGCGCGCAGTACGAGCGCGCCGAGGCCGAACCCGTCGCCCCGCCACCGGCACCGGAACCGCCGCGCCGCACCCGCGCGGCGGCGGCCACGCCCGCACCGGTTGCAGCGCCCCCGGCCGCTGCGGCGTCGCAGCCCGGCCGCATGCAGACCAGCAACGTGCGGTCGGGCCAGCAGCTGTATGCCGAAAACTGCGACCTGACCGTGATGGCCACGGTGGGCGCCGGCGCGGAAGTGATCGCCGACGGCAGCATCCATATCTACGGTACGCTGCGGGGCCGCGCCCTGGCAGGTGCACAAGGCAATACCACGGCGCGTATTTTCTGCCGTGATTTCCATGCTGAACTGGTCGCCATTGCCGGCCATTACAAGGTACTGGACGATGTCCCGGACACGCTGCGCGGCAAGGCCGTGCAGGTGTGGCTGGAACAGGACCAGATCAAGATCGCTGCGCTGGACTGATGCAGCCCCCAAAATACAAGAATCAGGAGAAGTCCTTTGGCTGAAATCATCGTAGTCACCTCCGGCAAAGGCGGCGTCGGCAAGACCACCAGCAGCGCCAGCCTGGCCTGCGGGCTGGCACGTCGTGGCAAAAAGGTGGCGGTGATCGACTTCGACGTCGGCCTGCGCAACCTGGACCTGATCATGGGCTGCGAGCGCCGCGTGGTGTACGACTTCGTCAACGTGGTGCACGGCGAAGCCACGCTCAAGCAGGCGCTGATCAAGGACAAGCGGTTCGACAACCTGTACGTGCTGGCTGCCTCGCAGACCCGCGACAAGGATGCGCTGACCCAGGAAGGCGTGGGCAAGGTGCTCAAGGACCTGGCCGCCGACGGCTTCGACTACATCATCTGCGACTCGCCGGCCGGTATCGAGAAGGGTGCCTTCCTGGCGATGTACTACGCCGACCGCGCCGTGGTGGTGGTGAACCCGGAAGTTTCGTCGGTGCGCGACTCCGACCGCATCATCGGCCTGCTCGATTCGAAGACGCACAAGGCCGAGTCCGGGCAGAGTGTGCCGGCGTTCCTGCTTCTCACGCGCTACAGCCCGGCACGGGTGGAAAGTGGCGAGATGCTGAGCATCACCGACGTCGAGGAAGTGCTGGGCCTGAAGGCGATCGGCGTGGTGCCCGAATCGGGCGACGTGCTGAACGCGTCCAACAAGGGCGAGCCGGTGATCCTGGACCCCGAATCGGCGGCAGGCCAGGCCTACGAAGATGCGGTGGGCCGCATCCTCGGCGAAGAGCGTCCGATGCGCTTCACCACCGTGGAGAAGAAAGGCTTCTTCAGCAAGCTGTTCGGAGGGTAAGCATGGGACTGTTCGATTTCCTGAACCGGAAGAAGACCACTGCCGAAACGGCCAAGAACCGCCTGCAGATCATCATCGCGCAGGAACGCAGCCACCGTGGCGGCCCGGATTATCTGCCGCTGCTGCAGCGCGAGCTGCTGGAAGTGATCAAGAAGTACGTCAATATCGACGCCGACGCGGTCAAGGTGGACCTGGTCAAGGACGGCGAGCACGACGTGCTGGATATCTCCGTGGCGCTGCCGGAAGGTCCGCAGCAGCCCTGACCGACACCGCCCCTTCCCTCCGGAAGGGGCGCACTTTTCGTATTGCATGACCACCGTCGCCACCGACGCCCAGCCGCAGGTCACCTGCGTAGGCGATATTGATTTCGAGGATGCCGCCACACTGCTGGCGGCGCATGCGCTGCGCCTGCATCGGATCGAGGCGGGTGCGCCGATCCCGGGCAGCTACTGGGGCGAGCCGGAGGCGGGCATCATCGGCAGCGATGTGTACGTCCGCGACGACACGCCGGTGCATTCGATGCTGCACGAGGCCTGCCACCTGATCGTGCTGCCGCCGGAGCGGCGCGCACGGGTCCACACGGACGCGACCGATTCGGTCCCCGAGGAAGACGCCACCTGTTACCTGCAGATCGTGCTGGCCGCGCAGCTGCCGGGCGTGGGCAGCGATCGGCTGATGGCCGACATGGACGCGTGGGGGTATACGTATCGCCTGGGGTCGACCAGAGCGTGGTTCGAGCAGGATGCGGAAGACGCGAAAGCGTGGCTGATCGAACGCGGTCTTCTTCCTGCGTAAAGCATCGGTAGTGCCGGCCGTTGGCCGGCACGCGCTCTGTGTGCGTGCAAGTCCCCGGCGCTGCGCGCCGTCGCCCGACCGGCGGTCGGGCGCTACCCGGGTGTGGGCCGGGGGCTAGTGCCCTGCCAGCGAGCGCAGGGTGACGCCGACGATGTAGGCCAGATAGGTGCCGGTGGCGTAGCCCATCGTGCCGAGCAGCACGCCGACCGGGGCCAGCGACGGATGGAACGCGCTCGCCACGACCGGTGCCGAGGCCGGGCCACCGATGTTGGATTGCGAACCGATCGCAAAGTAGAAGAACGGCACCTTCAGCACCATCGCCAGCGTCGACAGCAGGACGATGTGCACGGCGATCCAGATCAAGCCGAGCAGGAACAGCCACGGGCGTTCCAGCAGCGCGAGCAGGTCCATCTGCATGCCGATGCACGCGATCAGGAAGTAGAGCAGCAACGAGCCGAGCTTGGAGGCACCGGCGCCTTCGAGATTGCGAGCCCGGGTGAAGCTCAGGGCCAGGCCGCAGGTGGTGGAGATGACCACGACCCAGACGAACGGCGCGTCGAGACTGAACTGCGGGGCCCAGCTGACGTGGCCCTTGAACCAGGCCGATACCGGCCCGGCGATGGCATGCGACAGGCCGACGGTGCCGAAGGCGACCGCGATGATCAGCATCAGGTCGGTCAGGCTGGCCACGCGTTCGTGTTCGGCCTGGAACTTCTCGATGCGCACCTTCAGCGCATCGATCGCCGAGGTATCGGCACCGGTGGCCGCGTCGATCTTCGATGCATGGCCGGCCATGAAGATCAGCACCGCCATCCACACGTAGCCCACGCCGACGTCGACCACGGCGAACTGGCCGAAGGTGGTGGCGTTGACGTCGAACACTTCGCGCATCGCCAGCATGTTGGCGCCGCCACCGATCCAGCTGCCGGCCAGCGCGGCCATGCCGGCCCAGGTATCGCCGGCAACGGTGGACGGATGCATCCACTTCATCACCAGAAAGGCCACCACTGCACCGAGCATGATGCTGAAGGACGCGCCCAGGTACATCGCGATGAGTTTCGGGCCGAGCCGCAGAATGCCCTTGATGTCCACCGCCAGGGTCAGCAGCACCAGCGCGGCGGGCAGCAGGACATCACGGGCGATCGGGTTGTACAGGCGCGTGTTCTGGCCGTCGATCAGCCCGACGGTGTTGTAGATGCCGGGGATCAGATAGCACAGCAGCAGAGCCGGCACGACGGCGTAGAAGTGTTTCCACAGCCCGCGCGGTCGCGAGGCGGTCCAGAACACGGCACCGAGGGTGGCGGCGATCAGGCCGAAGACGACGATGTCGTTCTGGATCAGGGGCATGAGAGCATCCTGGTAGTGCCGGCCGGGGCCGGCAACCTTGCAGAGTCGATGGGGGTGCCGGTCAGCCGCCGGCGCCAATGAAAAGCGCCGCCCCGGAGGGCGGCGCTGCAATCCGGCTTACTGGCCGATGTGCTGCTTCAACCAGCCGTTGACGGTGTCGTGCCACTGCACGCTGTTCTGCGGCTTGAGCACCCAGTGGTTTTCGTCCGGGAAGTACAGGAACTTGGACTCGATGCCCTGGCGCTGTGCAGCGGTGAACGCGGCCAGGCCCTGTTCAACCGGAATGCGGAAGTCGAGCTGGCCGTGGATCACCAGGATCGGCTTCTTCCACTCGGCAACATGGTTGACCGGGTTGAACTTCTCGTAGTTCGCGGCCTTCTGGTACGGCGTACCGCCCTGCTCCCACTCGGTGAACCACAGTTCCTCGGTGGCGTAGCCCATCATGCGCTGGTCGAACACGCCGTCATGGTTGACCAGGCACTTCCACGGCTCGTTCCAGTTGCCGGCGATCCAGTTGACCATGAAGCCGCCGTAGCTGGCGCCCAGCGCGCACGCCTTGTCGCCGTTGAGGAACGGGTACTGCTTCTGCGCGGCCGCCCAGCCCTTCTGCAGGTCTTCCAGCGGGCGGTCGCCCCAGTGCTGGCTGATCGCGTCGGTGAAGGCCTGGCCGTAGCCGGTGGACCCGTGGAAGTCGATCATCACCACGGCGTAGCCCTGGCCCGCGTAGGTCTGCGGGTTCCAGCGGTAGCTCCAGCCGTTGCCGAAGCTGCCCTGCGGGCCGCCGTGGATCAGGAACGCCACCGGGTAGGTCTTGCCTTCCTGGTAGTTGTACGGCTTGACCACGTAACCGTGCACGGTCTCGTTGTTCCAGCCCTTGAACTGGAACTGCTCGTAGTCGCCAAAAGCCACGTCGGGCAGCATCTGGCCGGCGCTCGGGGTGATCTCGCGCTCGTTGGCACCATCGAAGGCGGCCACCACGATCTGGTCGCCGCTCTTGAGGCTGTTGCGGGTGTAGGCCAGGGTCGTACCGCCACGGGTCGGCGACCCGATGCTGCCACCTTCGGCGATCACCGCCGCCTCGCCGCTGTCGATATCGACCAGGAACAGGCGGTGTTCGCCCATGTCGTCGGCCGAGGTGTAGATGCCCTTGCCGTCGCCGGACAGGACGATCTCGCCGGCCGAGCGGTCCCACTTCGGCGCGATCTCGCGGGTCTTGCCGGTGGCCACGTCCATCGCCATCAGGCCGAAGCGGTCGGCTTCGAAGCCCGGGCGCTTCATCGCGCGGTAGTACAGGGTCTTGCCGTCGTCGCTGAACACCGGACCGGCATCCCAGGCCGGGTTGGCGGCGGTGAGGTTCACCGGTGCCTGCTTGCCGTCTGCATCGAGACGGTACAGGTCGAAGTTGGTCGACCACGGCTCCTGCTTGCCGGCCACGCGGATCGCAGCGACCACGGACGTACCGTCCGGGGACCAGGTGAAGTCGTCATTGCCACCGAACGGCTTGGACGGCGCATCGCCATCGAGCGTGGCGCTGATCGCCGAGGCGCCCTTGACTGCGGCGCCCTTGGCTGCCGGCAGCGGCGCCACGAACAGCGTATTGCGGCGGCCATCGTTCCAGGTGTCCCAATGGCGCACGAACAGGCTGTCGAAGACTTCGCCGGTGTTCTTGCGCGCCTTGTGCGCGTCCAGCTTCCTGCTGGTGCAGGCCAGGTCCGAGCCGCAGGCCTGGAATACGCCGCTGCTGAAGGCCACGCGGTCGCCCTGCGGGGACACGTGGTAGCTGTCCACATCGACCGGGAAATCGGTGAGCTGGCGCGGCGTGCCGCCGGCGGTCGGCATGGCATACAGCTGCTGGCTGCCGCCCTTGGCGCTCAGGAAGTACACGGTCTGGCCGTCACCGGACAGCGCGGCGGAGTTGACGTTCCAGCCGGCCGGGGTCAGCGGCTTCGGCGGTGCGGCGTCACGGGTGCGCAGATCGCGGATGTACAGGCCGGTGCTGGCCTTGCTGTCCGTCCCGACCACGCGCTTGGCGAACACCACCTTGCCGCCGTCGGCGGTCAGCAGCGGGGCCGAAACCCGATCCAGCGCGATCATGTCGCGCACATCCAGGCCGCGCGTGGCCGCCAGCGACGGCATCGCGGTCAGCAGGCACAACGGCAGCAGGGCGTAACGAAGTTTCATCGGGGTCTCCGCGGGACGGCAAAACGCCGATGGTAGGGCGGCACCCGGTCCGAAGCAAAGGCCACAGGTCATGGGCTTGGCCAGATCCGGCAAACCCCGTGGGGGCACGCGTTGCGCGCGCCCCCTGGCGGTGGAGCCGGGCCCTGCCCGGCTCCCTGCGGCGGCTTACACGTTGCCGACGGCGCGCTTGCCGGTGCGGTAGATCAACCAGCCGACCAGGAACAGCACGACCAGGCCGATCCATTGGGCGCCCGGCAGGTGGAACGGCAGGGCCAGCACGTCGGCACGGCTGCTCAGCACGATCGGGACCGCGATGGCGATGCCCATCAGGGCCTCACCGGTGATCAGGCCGGCGGCGAACAGCACGCCCGGCTTGTGCACGCGGTCGCGGCCTTCTTCGTCGTCGGCGCGCACCTTGTGGAAGCGTTCCACCAGATAGGCGATCAAGCCGCCCAGGAAGATCGGCACCATCAGCTCCAGCGGCAGGTAGATACCGATCGCCGCCGCCAGCACCGGCACGCGGAAGCGGGCGTTGCGCGCCTTCAGCCAGCTGTCGAAGGCGATGATCGCCGCGCCGACCACGGCGCCGATGCCGATGAAGGTCCACGGCAGCTCGCCACCGAACAGGCCCTTGGCCACCGAGGCCATCAGGTTCGCCTGCGGCGCCGCCAGTGCATTGGGGTGCAGCTCGGACTTGACGCCGATGCCGTATGCGGTGGCCAGCAGGTTCAGCACCGGGGCCATGATCAGGGCGCAGGAGAACGCACCGATGCCCAGCATCAGCTGCTGCTTCCACGGCGTGGCGCCGACGATGTAACCGGCCTTGAGATCCTGCAGGTTGTCACCGCCGACCGCCGCCGCACAGCACACCACCGCGCCGATCATGATCGCGGCCACGGCACCCAGCGGGGCCCCGCCAACGCCGACCGGCTTGAGGCCGTCGGCCCCCAGCAGCACCACCAGCACCGCCGAGGCGAACAGGATGGTGGAAATGGTGATGCCCGAGACCGGGTTGTTGGACGAACCGATCAGGCCGGCCAGGTAGGCCGAGACCGACACGAACAGGAAGCCCGCAGCGATCATGATCAGGGTCATCGGGATCGACACGTGCCACTGGCCCACGATGGCCTGGTACAGCGCCAGCAGCGGCAGGGTGAACACCACCAGGGCCACCAGCATCCACTTCATCGGCAGGTCGCGCTCGGTGTGTGCCAGCGCCGGTCCGCCGCTCTTGCGCGCGGCGGCAAAGCCGCTCTTGACGCCGTTGAGCAGCGACTTGCGCAGCGAGATCAGGGTCCAGACGCCGCCGATCAGCATTGCGCCCACGCCCAGGTAACGCATTTTCGCGCCCCAGATGGCGAATGCCGCCTCGGTCGAGCTGGCCGTGGCGATCGATGCCGCCAGTGCCGGATCGGTGTTCATGAAGAACGCCTGGTACAGCGGAATGGCGATGTGCCAGGTCAGGATCGAGCCGGACACCACCACGATGCCGACATTCAGGCCGACGATGTACCCCACGCCGAGCAGCGCCGGGGACAGGTTGGTGCCGATGAAGGCGGTGATCTTCGAGCTGCCCACGTAGGCCGAGGTGGCCCAGGCATCCGGGATCAGGCGCAGGCCACTTTCGGCCGCCAGCTTCACGAAGGCGCCGATCACGGCCGACACCGCCAGGATCTTCAGGCCCGGGCCCGGGTTCTCACCGGCCTTGAGCACTTCGGCGGCCGCCTTGCCTTCCGGGAAGGGCAGTGGATCTTCGACGATCATCGACCGGCGCAGCGGCACCGAGAACAGCACGCCCAGCAGGCCGCCCAGACCGGCGATGCCCAGCACCCACCAGTACTTGAAGTCCGGCCAGTAGCCCATGATCACCAGCGCGGGGATGGTGAAGATCACACCGGCGGCGATCGACGAGCCGGCGGAGGCGCCGGTCTGGACGATGTTGTTCTCAAGGATGGTGCCGCCGCCGAGCAGGCGCAGCACGCCCATCGAGATGACGGCCGCGGGAATCGCGGTGGCGATGGTCAGGCCTGCGAACAGACCCAGGTAGGCGTTGGCCGCCGACAGGATCACCGCCAGCACGATGGCAAGCACCACCGCGCGGAAAGTGAGCTGTTTGGGCGCAGCGTCGTTGTTCATGTAAGCCCCTGCTGGCAAAAAATCTGGTCCACGCTAGCGTTCATGTCCGGGCAAGTCCAGTGTGAAACGTGCTGCAGCGCGCGTGACTCACGGTGGTCACGACGATAGGGCGGCAACGCCGCCGCCATGCCGCCCGGATCGGCAAGGCCTGGTCGCCCGGTCACCTGGTCGCGCCAATTAGTTATGTTATATCCTATCGCGCCACATCCTGGCGTTGCCGTGACCACTCCCCTCGCCTCCCGCCTGACCTCCATCGACCAGCTGCGTGGCACGGTGATCGTGCTGATGCTGCTGGACCATGTCCGCGAAACGTTCTACCTGCACCATCAGGTCCCGGACCCGATGGTGGTGGACCAGACCGAGCCGGCGCTGTTCGTCAGCCGCCTGCTCGCCCACCTGTGCGCCCCCGTGTTCGTGCTGCTCACCGGGCTGTCGGCCTGGCTGTATGGCAGCACGAAGGCCGATGGCCGGCGCGCCACCAGCGCGTTCCTGCTCAAGCGGGGCCTGTTCCTGGTGGCGCTGGAGCTGCTGGTGGTCAACTTCGCCTGGACCCTGCAGTTCCCGCCCAGCGTGATCTACCTGCAGGTGATCTGGGCGATCGGCCTGAGCATGATCGTCCTGGCCGGGCTGCTGTGGCTGCCGCGTGGCGCGCTGGCGGCACTGGCACTGGTGCTGATCGCCGGGCACAACCTGCTGGACGGTGTGCGGGTGACGGGCGACGGGCCGCTGGCGATCCTGTGGAAGGTGCTGCACCAGCGCGACTGGATCGCGCTGGGTGACCATCTGCGCCTGCGCACCTCCTACCCGGTGCTGCCGTGGATCGGCGTGATCGCCCTGGGCTACGCGATCGGGCCGTGGTTCGCGCGCGGCGGCGATGCCGCACAACGCCAGCAGCGGCTGGTGCTGGCCGGCGGGGGCGCCCTGCTCGGCTTCGTGCTGCTGCGCGCGGTCAACGTCTACGGCGACAGTCCGTGGCAGACGCTGGGCACCGCCGGTGCGACGCTGATGAGCATGTTCAACGTCACCAAGTACCCGCCTTCGCTGCTGTTCCTGCTGCTGACCCTGGGTGTGGGGTTGTTGCTGCTGCGCCTGTACGAGCGGCCGGCCGTCGCGCGTGTGCTGGCACCGCTGGCCGATATCGGTGCCGCGCCGATGTTCTTCTACCTGCTGCACCTGTACGTGCTGAAGCTGCTGTACGTGCTTGCCGAGGCGTACCGGGGGCCGACCCACGGGGCATACGTCGGGGTGGACCATGTGGCCACCCTGTGGGTCCTGACCGCCGTGCTGGTCCTCGCCCTGTACTGGCCGACCCGGGCGTTCGCGCGGTTGAAGGCACGGCGGCGGGATCTGGCGTGGTTGCGGTATCTGTGAGCAGGGCGTGCCGACCAACGGTCGGCCCCCACCCACCGTAGCAATGGCCCGAACGGGTGCCGGCACCTGCGCAGCACAGGGGGCATAATCGCCGCCTGTCTGTTGCCTGCCCGCCCATGACCGCCATTGCCCTGCCCGCCTCCGACGACTTCCTCGGCCATCCCAAAGGGGTCTACGTCTGCTTCTTCACCGAGATGTGGGAACGCTTTTCGTTCTACGGCATGAAGGCGCTGCTGCTGCTGTACCTCACCAAGTACCACCTGTTCGGCGACAAGGCCGGGCTCGACCTGCTCGGTGCGTACGGAGGCCTGGTGTATTGCATCCCGGTGTTCGGCGGCCTGCTCGCCGACCGCTGGCTGGGCATGCGCAAGGCGGTGGTGTTCGGCGGCGTGCTGCTCGTGCTCGGCCACCTGGGCATGGCCTTCGAAGGTCACGCGGCCACCCGCATCGACGGCCAGATCGTGCGCGACGAGGCGGCGCTGGGCATCACTTACCTGTCGCTGGCGCTGATCATCATGGGCGTGGGCTTCCTCAAGCCAAACATCTCCACCATCGTCGGCAAGCTCTATCCCGAGAACGACCCGCGCCGCGACTCGGGCTTCTCGCTGTTCTATGCCGGCATCAACCTCGGTGCATTGTTCGCCTCGCTGGTGTGTGGATTTCTCGGCGAAGCCTACGGCTGGAAGTACGGCTTCGGCGCCGCCGGCATCGGCATGGTGATCGGTCTGGTCATGTTCCTGTGGGGCCAGAAGTACCTGCAGGGCCATGCCGAACCGTCCGACGCACCGGCCCTGCGCCACCGCGTGCTCGGCATCCGCCGCGAATGGCTGATCTACGCGGTCGCGGTGCTCGGGGTGATCCCGGTGGCCGCGCTGATGTGGGCCGCCGCCAATGGCGCCTTCGCGCTGGGCGGCGAAATCAGCCTCGCGTTGATGCTGATGATCGTCGTGCTGGGCGGCGTGCTGGTGTGGTTCGCCTGGTTCACCGGCACCCGCTGCACGCCGGTGCAGCGCCAGCAGATGATCGCGTTGATGGCGCTGATCTTCATGGCCCTGGTGTTCTTCACCCTGTACGAGCAGACCTACGGCTCGTGGGTGACCTTTACCGACCGCCTGCTGACCAAGGACCTGGTGCCCGCGCTGGTGATCCAGGGCGGCACCCCGCTGCCGTGGTCGATCGCCTCGCTGCTGCTGGCGCCGCTGGGCTTCGTGGTGGCCGCGCGTCTGTCCGAACGCAACCCGGCCTCGGCCGCGCCGCGCACCCTGTTCATCGCCATCGTCGCGCTGATGCTGGTGATGCTGGTCCGCGACTGCCTGGTGATTCCGCAGACCGCCGGTTCACTGACCTACCTCGGCGGCCTGTTCCTGGTGGTGCTGGCGCCGTTGTTCGCGATGCTCTGGGCGTGGCTGGACCGTCGCCGCATGGACCCGTCCAAGCCGGTCAAATCCTCGTTCGGCCTGGTCTTCGCCGCGCTCTCGTTCGTGCCGCTGGCACTGGCCGCGCAGCACGTTGGTGCCACCGGCCAGATGGCCAGCGTGTGGTGGCTGGTACTGGCCTATCTGATCCTGGAGATCGGCGAAATGTGCCTGTCGCCGGTTGGCCTGTCGGCGGTCACCCAGCTGGCCGCGCCGCGCGTGGTCAGCCTGATGATGGGCACCTGGTTCCTGGCCACCGCGTTCTCCGAAACCCTGGCCGCGCTGTTCGGCAAGCTCGCCGCGATCGACGTGCCCGAAGGCGAAACGATGAACATCGCCGCTGCCGCAGCCAGCTACGAGCATCTGTTCTGGCTGCTGATGTGGATCGGCCTGGGCTGTGCGGCGGTGGCGCTGCTGTGCTCACCGCTGCTGAAAAGGATGATGCACGGGGTGAAGTAGCGCGGCATCGCAACGCACCTGCACAACGGCACCCATGTGGTGCCGTTGTGCGTTTCAGGCGCTGTGATTTAGCAGCAACACATAAACGTTTCCTAACACCATACGACCCGGTCACATTCTGGGATTTTCGTATTTGTTTCAAATACAGCCTCCGGCGTTGTCACGACCATGACGCTCCTTCACCGCCCTCGCGCGGTCGGAGCGGTGTCGCGACCCGCACACGCTCCGTCTTTCCTCGTCCTGTACCCATGACTGGAGCTGCCCATGCGCCGTACCGTTCTCTTCCACCACCCGCTCGCCGCGATGATTGCCCTGACCCTGTGCGGCGTGCCCGCACTGCCTGCCCACGCGGACACCGCGGCGCAGTGCGATCCGGTCGGCGACACCGACTGCGAAACGGCGCAGGGCAGCGGCCGAGGCGGCCTGTCGGCGTGGTGGATCGGCGGCATTGTCGCGGTGGCAGCAGGTGCGGCGGGCGCTGCCGGCGGCGGCGGTAGCAACGGCGGCGGCAATGGCGGTGGGAACGGCGGCGGCGGTCCCGTCCCCGGCCAGGAAGGCGGCCAGTTCGGCGATCGCCAGATCCTGGTCGCGGCTGGCGGCGAGTCCGCTTGGAATCAGCCGGTGGACACCCGCATCATCGGCAGCGCACGCAACGACGGCCACCTGGCGCTGAATGCCGGCAGCCTCACGGTGCGCGGCAACGGTCATCTGCACAACCACGGCACGCTGCGCGTCGGCGAGGCCGCGCGCCTGGTGATCGAGCGTGATGGCGACCTCGACAACCGTGGCCAGCTCGACCTGCGCGGCAGCCTGCATCTGCAGGCCGATGCCAGCCTGGAGAATTTCGGCCGCCTGTCGGCACAGGGGGCACGCATCACCCTGGACGGCGATGCGGAGATCGACAACCACGGCGACATGCAGCTGCGCGACACACTGGTGGTGCTGCAGGGCGACAGCGATTTCGACAACGGCGAGCGCCAGCGCCCCGCAAGGCTGGTCGTGGACGGCGGCGGGTTCGTGCTGGGCGGTGCCGCCGGGTTCGAGAATCACGGCACCCTCCACGCCAGTGGCGCGCTGAACCAGGGCAGCCTTATCCACGCCACCACCGCGCGCGTCGGCAATGACCGCGACACCATCGAAGCGTTCAACAACCACGGCAGCATCGTGCTCGATGCCGATGCCCGGGTGCTCACCCTGCTCGCCGATACCCACGCCAGCACGGGCATCAACCGGGTGGGCGGACAGATCACCAGCCATGCCCGCAACCACGCGGCCCTGCATGCCGAAGGCGCATCGGCGACGCTGCTCAACCAGGGTACCCTCACCGTGACCGGTGATCACGCCGTGGCCATGTCCGGCGCGCGCGGCGCCACCCTGATCAACGACGGCACGATCAACCTCGGTATCGCCGGTGCGGACAACGGCCAGCACCTGGTGGCGATGCGTTCGGATGGCTCGGCCACGCTCAACAACCGCCGTGGCGGCGTGATCAACATCCACGCCGACCACTCGCATGCCTTCCAGAGTGCGGGGGGCGGGAGCGGCCGGCTGATCAACAACGGCCAGGTCAATGTGTATGGCAGCGGCAGCGGCATCAACGCCGATGCCGCCACCGCTGCGGTCAATCGGCCCGGTGCCGACCTGGGTTGGCAGGCACCGCGCGGCATCAGCGGCTACACCGTGGGCACGAACGCCGATGGCAGCGCCGGGCGCATGGCGCTGCATCAGGGCGGTCACTTGGCCGATGTCGCGGTGGACACCGGCTTCACCCGCGGTACCGCCGCGTCGCAGGTCCACCTGCCGGGTGTGTTTACCGGGGCCGACAGCGGTGAAGACAACATCCGCAGCGCGACGGTGGTGTGGCGCGCGCAGGCCGAGCGCGATGCCAGCGGCAACGTCGATGTGGTGATGACACGCAATGACTACCGCGCGCTGGCCGATGCATCGGTCCAGGGCGTGGCGGCCGCGCTGGAAGCTGGTTATGGCAACTCGGCGCTGTTCCACAGCCTGGAAGTGGCCGACACCGCCGAGTTCAACCGTGCCCTGCACCAGCTGTCCGGTGGGCAGGTGATGGCGGCGAGCCAGCGCCTGGCCGCCAACGGCGAGGCGTTCTGGTCGAGCCTGGCACGCAGCGCGCCGACCGACGGCCACCACCTGCTGGCGTTCGGGCCGGGCGCTGACACCCGCTACGGCGTGCAGGGCGTGGGCAGCGGCCTGCAGTTGGCGGTACCGATGCAGGGCGGCCGCCATCTGCAGATGATGTCCGGCCTGCTCAGCACGGATGTCGCGCACGACGGCGGGCAGACGCGCAGCCAGTCGCGCTTCGCCGGCGTGGGCATCGGCCAGTCGTTGGGTGCGTTCCGCGTGCAGCACACCCTCGGCAACGAGTGGCACCGGATGGACGGTCAACGACAGCTCCAGTGGGGCGCTACGCACACGACGGCGCACAGCCGGCGCGCGCTCTCGCGCACCCGCATCGGCAGCATGCTGAGCCGCGATGTGGTGGCCGCCGCCGTGCACTGGCAACCGCGGCTGGGCGTCACCGCGTTCCACACCCGCGAGGCCGCCTTCCACGAACATGGCGCCGACGCATTCGGGCTCTCGGTGGGCGCGGGCACGCGCCGTGGCGTACAGTGGGAAGCCGGCACGGGCGCGCAGGCGCGGCTCGGGTCGGCGTGGACAGTGCGTGGCGACGCGGCATTGATCGGCTCCGTCAAGGAGCATGCCCGCGGTCGCCTGGCGTATCTGCACGGGGCGGCGGGCCACGCATTCGAGCTGCCGGGCCGCACGTCGGGCGTGGACTACCGGGTGATGATCGGCGCGGATTACCGTCGCCAGCGCCTGGCGCTGGGCGGGGCGGTGCTGGCGCAACGCCTGCTGGGCACTCCGGACACCCAGGCGCAGATGCACCTCAACTACGTGTTCTGATCCCGCCGGACGATGGCGCGCAGGCGCCATCGTCCGCCGTGCCGGCTCAGGGCTGGGCCGGTGCCGCCGGTGCCGTGGCGGTCGCGCCGCCCAGGCTGCGCGACAGGAAGGCGAGCAGCCTGGTGTAGTACTCGCGCCGGTGGTCGTCGGTGTAGAAGCCGTGGCCTTCGGTGGGGTAGTACAACGACTCCACCGGAACACCGGCCTTCTGCAACGCCGCTTCCATGCGCCTGGTGTGCTGGATGGGGGCGCGTTCGTCCTGGCCCCCGGCCGCCAGGAACACCGGCACCTTGATGCGGTCGGCCAGATTGACCGGCGACACCGCCGCGAGCTCGCTCCGCTCGCCGATCCATTCCTTCAGATAGGTTTCGCCCGAGCGCCGCCCCTGGATGTCGCCGGTGGTATGCATCATCGGCAGGTCGTAGACGCCCACATAGCCCGCCGCGCAACGGTACAGCGCCGGTTCCCTGGCCACGCCCATCAGCGCGGCGTAGCCGCCGTAGCTGGCACCGTAGATGCAGATCTTCGAGCCGTCGGCGATGCCCTGTTCCACCGCCCAGCGGGTGGCGTCAGTCACGTCGTCCTGCATCGTGCCGCCCCACTGGCGCGCGCCGGCCTGCTCGTGGGCACGGCCGTAGTTGCCCGAGCCACGGAAATTGACCTGCAGCACCGCATAACCGGCGGCGGCCAGCAGCTGGTTCTCGCTGTCGTAGCGGCCATCGTCATAGACATCGAACGGACCGCCGTGCGGCACCACCACCATCGGCAGGCGCTTGCCTTCGCTGCCCTTGGGCACGGTCACGTAGCCGTGCAGCGGCAGACCGTCGCGTGCCTTCAGCGCGATCGGGCGCACCACCGCCGCCGCCTCCGGATCGATCCAGTCGCTGCGGCTCAGCAGGTGTTCGGCATGTTTGGCCACAGTGTCGAACAGGAAGAAGTCGCCGGGGTTGCGGCCGGACCAGACTTCCAGCAGCAGGCGCTTGCCGTCGCGGGTGGACGAGGTGACATACACCGCCTCGCCGCCGAAGGCCGCTTCCAGGCTGCGATGCATGCGTGCGTCGGCGGATTTCTCGTCGAAGAAGCGCGTCCGCGGGGTATCGCCCATGAACAGCGCACCGACCGGGATCGAGGTGCCCTGCCGGTAGATCACCCGTGCCGGGTCCACGACGGGATCGGAGAGCACGGGCAGGCGTTCGCCGGTGGCCGGGTTCCACGAGACGAATGCCGCCGGCCCGCGCGGCTGCTCCACGATCAGGTAGGCCAGCGTGCCATCGGAGGAGAAGCCGACCGGCCGTTCGATGTGCCCACTGACGTTCTCATCGTTGACCAGCGTCCAGTCGTTGCCGGCCGCCGCGCGGTAGTACAGCTTGTTGATGTTGTCGCCGCCGGCCCCATAGGCAAAACGCACCTCGCCCTGCGGGTCGGTCGCAAAGCGCGCGCGCTGGACCGGTGCGCGCGCGGCCACCTGGCGATGACCGGTGACCACGTCCAGGCGCTCGGCGCGGGTGAAGGGATCGGCGGAGAACGGCCACGTGGTGACCAGCACGCCGCGCGGATCATTGGGCAGGTCGTCGGCCAGGAACGCAGCCACCGCGTCGCCCTTCTTCGGCTGGATGCGCGATCCCTGCCGCGCGGTCGCGCGGTAGCCGATCAGCAGCTCGCCCCGGCCGCCGTTGGCGTTCATGGCGAACAGCTCGCCGGTGGGGCGCGGCGCATCATGCGAGCCGAACTTCTCGGCCAGGCCGATCACCACACGGTCATCGCTGGCCCAGTGGAAGTCGGACGCATGGTTGTCGCGCGGCGGCACGAACGAGCCGGTCAGGCGACCTTCCACGCGGTGCATGATCGCCAGCGCGGTACGGTCCTCCATAGGCACGGTGGCGGCGAAGTAGTCGCCCGATGGCGAAATCTTGATGCTGGTGAATTTGTCCCGGCGGAGGTAGTGATCCAGATCCACCGCGGCGGCCTGCCCGGCCAGGGTCATGCAGACGGCCAGTGCCGCCAGAGTCAACGTGCGCATCCTTCCCCCTTGGCTGCCGGACGGCGTGTCCGGCAGATAACGATGGTCCGGGCCAGGCAGGCCCCGGTGTGGCGCGGCGGCGGGCGATGCCGCCACCGCACGCGGCGCGGTCAGGGCGCCTTGCCCTTGCCGGCAGGTGTGGTGGTGGCCGTGGCACCGCCGAGGCTGCGCGACAGGAACGCCAGCAACCGGGTGTAGTACACGGTGCGATGTTCCTCGGTGTAGAACCCGTGCCCTTCGGTGGGGTAGTACAGCGATTCCACCGGTACGCCGGCCTTCTTGAGGGCGGCTTCCATGCGCTTGGTATGCTCGATCGGCGCGCGCTCGTCCTTGCCGCCGGCAGCCAGGAACACCGGCACCTTGATGCTCTCGGCCAGGTTGACCGGCGAGCGGTCGGCCAGGTCCTTCGGACGGCCCATCCACTCGCGCAGGTAAGTCAGGCCGAATGCGGTCTTCTGCACATCGCCGCGCGCGTACATCAGCGGCAGGTCATACACGCCTACATACCCGGCCGCGCACTGGTACAGGCCGGGCTCGCGCACCGCCCCCATCATCGCCGCGTAGCCGCCATAGCTGGCGCCGTAGATGCAGATGCGCGCCTTGTCGGCCACGCCCTGCGCGATCGCCCAGCGCGTGGCATCGGTGACATCGTCCTGCATCGCCATGCCCCACTGCAGGCGGCCGGCCTCGGTATGTGCGCGCCCATAGTTGGACGAGCCGCGGAAGTTGATCTGCATGACGGCATAACCGGCGGCAGCCAGCAGTTGCGACTCGATGTCGTAATCACCGCGGTCGAACACGCCGATCGGCCCGCCGTGCGGCACCACCACCATCGGCAGGTTGCGCCCGTCGCTGCCGTACGGCAGCGTGAGGAACCCATGCAGCGGCAGACCGTCGCGGGCCTTGAAGGCAACCGGCCGTACCTCGGCACTCTTGGTCGCGTCGATCCAGTGGCTGCGGCTGGCCAGGTGCGCGGCGTTCTTGCGGGCGGTATCGAACAGGAAGAAGTCGCCGGGATTGCGCCCGGACCAGGTTTCCAGCAGCAGCTTGCTGCCATCGCGGGTGCTGGAGGTGATGTAGACCGGCCCACCCAGCGCGGCTTCCAGGCTGCGGTACTGCCGCGCCGTGGCCGAGGCGTCATCGAAGAACGCGGTACGGGGCGTATCGCCCAGGTACAGCGCACCAACCGGGATGCGGGTGCCGGGCTGGCGGATGATCCGATGCGGGTCCACGACCGCATCGCGCAACAGCGTCCGGCGCTCGTTGGTCTCCGGGTCCCAGCTGACGATCGCATCCGGCCCGCTGGCCTGTTCGACCTGCAGGTAGGCCAGACGGCCATCGGCCGAGAAGCCCAGCGGTACCTCGGTGCGCCCGCTCACGCTCTGGCTGTTGACCAGCGACCACTCGCCGCCAGGCGCGCGGTAGTACAGCTTGTTGACGCGGTCGTTCGCCGCGCCCAGTGCAAAGCGCACCTCGCCCTGGTTGTCGGTGGTGAAGCTGCCGCGCTGCACCGGCGACCGCACCACCATCGTGCGCCGGCCGCTGAGCACGTCCATGCGTTCGACCTGCGGATAGGGATCGTCGCTGAAGGGCCACACCTCGATCAGCGCATACCGGTCGTCGTCGGGCAGGTCGTCGGCCATGTAGGCGGCCACATCGCCCGCTTTCTTGACCTTGATATAGGTACCCTGACCTTCCTGCACCCGGTAGCCGACGAGCAGCTCGGCGCGCTTGCCATCGGCATTGATGCCGAACAGCTCGCCGGTGGGCTGCGGCGCATCGCGCGCGCCGAGCTTCTGGGCCAGGCCGACCACGATGCGCTCGTTGCTGACCCAGTTGACCGTATGGGCGTGGTTGTTCCTGGGCGGTTTGAAATTGCCCACCATCTGCATGTCCGGCAGACGCAGGATCGCTACCGCGGTTGCATCTTCCAGCGGTATCGTCGCGGCGATGTACTCGCCTCCCGGCGATATCTGGATGTCCTCGAAACTCTGCTGCCGCAGATAGCGGTCCAGATCCACCGTCCCGGCCTGCGCCGGAAGTGCCGCACACACCACCGCCAGCATGGCGGCCCATCTGATCCTGCTCATCCATTCCCCCGGCTATCGGACTTCATGTCCAAGCGCCCGATTCTAGGCGGAAGGCAGGGTCGGGAACCAGTGCGGAAAGCACACAGAAAAATGGCACCGCGAACGGTGCCATTCAAGGCATGCATCGATGGAGAGAGGTATCAATGCATACCGCGGAACGCGAGGGTCAGCGCCAGGATCGACAGGATCACCGCGATGGTGCCATCGAGGATGCGCCAGGTCTTCGGCTTGGTGAACAACGGTGCCAGCAGGCGCGCGCCGAGCCCCTGCGCGGTCAGCCACAGGCAGCTGGCGGTGACCACGCCGGCGGCGAAGGCCATGCGCGACGTACCGAAGTTCTCGGCAATCGAACCGATCACCATCATGTCCAGCCAGAAGTGCGGGTTGATCAGCGAAAAGCCGACGGCCGACATCAGCACCGCGCGGCGCGAGGTGTCGCCGCCGTCGTCCATGTCCATGCCGCCGCCACCGCCGGCCAGCGCGCGGCGCGCCGACTGCCATGCATACCAGGCCAGGAACGCCACGCCGCCCCACAGCACCGCCGTGGTCAGCCACGGCAGCGCATGCGTCAGGGTGCGCAGGCCGGCGACGCTGGCGAAAATGAAGGCGGCGTCGATCGCCGCGCAGGTCGCCACGACCGGCACGATGTGCTTGCGCAGGATGCCCTGGCGCAGGATGAAGGCGCTCTGCGCGCCGACGACGGCGAACAGACCAATGCCGGTGGCGGCGCCGCTGAACCATGCGGCGAGCCCGGCGCTGCCGGAAATGATGGAGAACATGGGAGACCACCTGTGTTGCGGGGGGCGGTGCCTCGCCAAGGCGTACAGCACCGGATGGCGCGTATTGTCGCGCCGCAGCATGGAAAAGTAGAGCTAAACTTACTTAACCTCCTTTAGCCATACTTAAGATCATGCGGATCGACCACGCCCAGCTCCGCGCCCTTGCCGCCGTCGTCCGCGAAGGCAGTTTCGAGCGCGCCGCCCAGTCGCTCAATGTCACCGCCTCGGCGGTGTCCCAACGGATCAAGGCGCTGGAGGACCGGGTCGGCCGGCTGCTGGTCAAGCGCTCGTCCCCGGCGGTGGCGACCCCGGAAGGCCAGGTGCTGGTGCAGCTGGCCGAGCAGACCGCGCTGCTCGAGCACGACGCCCTGCATCGCATGGGCATCGCCGACGAGGACCTCCCGCACGCCAGCATCCCGGTGGCGGTCAACCACGACAGTCTGGAAACCTGGTTTCCCGAGGCTGCGCGCAGCTTCGCCGCACAGACCGGCACCACCCTGGACCTGCGCCTGGAAGACCAGGACCACACAGTCGCGCTGCTCCGCCAGGGCGCGGTGCTGGGTGCCGTGACCACGCTGGACGAGCCGGTGCAGGGCTGCCAGATCCACGCGCTGGGCAGCATCCGCTACGCCGCCACGTGCACCCCGGCCTTCCATGCCCAGCACTTCGCCAAGGGCGTCAACGCGCAGTCGCTGGCGCAGGCCCCGGTGCTGGTGTTCAACCGCAAGGACGACCTGCAGGCACGCTTCGCCCGGCGCCTGGCCGGTGAGGACCTGCCGCTGACCGCCCCGACCTGGTGGATTCCGTCGACCCGCGCATTCGTGCAGGCCAACCTCGGCGGGCTGGGCTGGACCATGAATCCCCTGCCCCTGGTCAAGCGCCACCTGGAGGCCGGGCGGCTGGTGCTGATGAAGCAGCGCGCCTGGGAAGACGTGCCGCTGTACTGGCAGCACTGGAAGGGCGATGTGCAGACGATGTCGCTGCTGACCCGCGCGGTGCTGGGGGCCTCGGCGGCGCTGGTGCGGAAGAAGCGATAGCCCGCGAGCGCGGCGGTGACGGCGGTCACGCGCCGCTGACCTGCGCGCGGGCAGCATCAGCCCATTCCCGCCACGGGGTCGTCGATGGAAAGCGATCCGCTGTTCCTGCATATCCGGGTGGTGCTCGGCATCATCCTCGGCCTGAGCATCACCACACTGCTGCGCGGGCTGGCGTCGATCATCGAGCACCCCCAGCGCCGGGGACTGTCGTGGGTCCACCTGTGCTGGGTGGCGTGGGCGCTGGTCTCGGTGGTGACGTTCTGGTGGTGGGAGTTCCGGCTCACCGAGGTGCGGCACTGGACCTTCGGCACCTACGTGTTCGTGATCGGCTACTGCGCCGCCTGGTACATGCTGTGCGTGCTGCTGTTCCCCGACGACGTGCGCGAGTTCGGCAGCCTGGAGAACTACCTGCTGCAGCGTCGCAGCGGCTTTTTCGGGGTGCTGGCGCTGATCACCCTGCTGGACCTGGGGGATACGGCGATCAAGGGCCACAGCCGCTGGCAGGCACTGGGCGAGGCCTATCTGCTGCACACCGCGGCAATGCTGCTGATTGCCGGGCTGGGCGTCGCGCTGCGATCGCGGCGCGCCCATCTGCTGCTGGCCGCGACCGCGCTGGCGTACCAGGCGACCTACTTCCTGCTGGAGTACTTCACGCTGGGCGGGA
The DNA here is from genome assembly GCF_049545475.1 of Stenotrophomonas sp. NPDC077461. Lineage (NCBI taxonomy): Bacteria > Pseudomonadati > Pseudomonadota > Gammaproteobacteria > Lysobacterales > Lysobacteraceae > Stenotrophomonas > Stenotrophomonas sp. NPDC077461. The sequence goes on along the minus strand of NZ_JBMWDO010000004.1, from coordinate 253,746 downwards.
CCTGAGCCCCCCGGCCGCCAGCCGGCTCAGCGCGCGTCGAGCCCGGCGCGGCCGTCCACGATGTGCACCTTCGCGCGCACGATGGTGGCGTCGGCACCCTTGCGTTCGGGGGTGATGTTGAAGCTGAAGACCGCATCCAGATCGACCGGGCGCAGCGCGAAATCGTTGATTTCCTTCGGCACGATCGGCCAGCTGAAACGCACCGACTGGCCCGGTGCCAGGGTCTCCAGGTCCTTCAGCATCAGGCCGTCCACCGGGTTGCGGCGCAACTGCTTTTCCTTGCCCGAATGGCGGTCCACCAGCCGTACCGCCGGGCCGCGCTTGCGCAGGAAGGCGACCGGCAGCGCCACCGCGCTGCGGCCGCCGTTGCGCAGTTCCAGTTCCACCCGGACGTCGTCGCCGGTGAAGCGGCAGTGGGCGTCGTCGATGCAGCGGGCGTGGAGTTCGATCATGGGGGCAGGCTCTGGGTTCTGTGCAGACGAAGGTGAAACGGCAAACAGGGCAATCAGGGGAATCAGGGGAATCAGGAAACGGTGCATGTCAGCTCCCGGCCGAGCTCGCGACGGAGCAGTTCCTGCACCTCGCGACCAATGTTCCAGGCATGCCTGGGGTGGGTACCGGCGCTATGGTACGTGGACATGATGGTGGCCTGCGGGTCGGTGCTGTCGCGGTAGGCCATCGCCTCCACCCCCACGGGGTCGACGGTGCCGTCGGGGCGGATGTAGCGCACCGTGTCCGAGGCGTCGTCCTCGTTCTCGGAATACTCGTCGGGCAGGCCCAGGGTGTGGGCAAACTCGTGCGCGTAGGTCCAGGGGTCGGTGGTGGTGGCGACAAACACCAGCGGCGGATCGACCATTTCGCGGTCGTACTCCTTGTGCAGCTGCAGCGTGTAGTCCTGGCCACCGTCCACCCACTGGATCGCATAGCGGATCGGGAACGTGCGCGTGCCGCACTGCGGGTCGTTGACCGCCAGGGTGAACTTGCCGTTCCAGTAGGTATCCACGCCTTCCATCATGCGCAGCTTGGCCGTGGTGACGTCGCCGGCGGTGACGCCGGCCAGCGGCTGTACGCGGACCTTGATCGACACCACGACATCCCCGCCGGACCTGAGCGGCACGGCGATGCTGTAGGTCACCGGGAACGTCCAGTCGTAGCGGGTGCCCGCCGGGTCGAACGTTTCGGAATAACGCCCGTCGGCGTTCACCGCGATCTTCGCCTCATGGTCACTCACCCAGCATTGCGGGGCCTCCTCGGGCGCGGCCGGTGGCGCATCGGCAGGCTTGCTCGCCTTCAGCACTGCCGCCGCGATGGAGACTGCGGCGGCGAGCACCGCGGCGGCGTTGCCGGACCCACCGCTACCACCACCGCCACCGCCGCCGCCGGCCTCCACGCTCACCGTCGCCTGCTGGCCGGCCAGCAGCGTGCAGCCACAGCTGGCCTTGTCGCCATGCCGGGCGACCGGGTTGCCGTCGATGATCAGGGTGGCGTCGCCGCTGGCGATCACGCCGGGGCCGTGCTTGCTGCACAGCACCGCGTCGTTGACCCGGGCCACTGCGCGTCCGTCGATATCCGTGAAGGGCGAGCCGGCCAGTACCGTGCCGCCCAGATGGAGGTGGTCACCGACCACAACCAGCGTCCTTGCCATTGCGTACCTGTCTCTTTCGTAGCGATCCGTTGCGCATTCAGTTTACCTGCGGGAACCGGTGGGGTCACCCCATCGGATGCTGCGTTGCACCAAATCCGTACCGGAAAGGGCTAGAATCCGCGCCAAGGAACCGCTGTGACCCCTGTTTTCACGGGCGTCCCCGGCAGCGGCGGCATCCTGTTCACGTCTCCTTCCTCTGGGATCCCCATGAAAAAAATAGCGAAGGTCGCCCTCGGCCTGCTCGTGCTGTTGCTGCTGGCATCGGCCCTCTTCCTGTACTGGCCGCTGACGCAGCGCTCGGTCCCCGCCGCCGGCAACGACAAGCCGGTGGACGTGGTCCTGATCGGCGGCGGCATCATGAGCATCACCCTGGCCACGTTCCTGCAGGAACTGCAGCCGGACTGGAACATCCAGCTCTATGAGCGCCTCGACGGCGTCGCGCTGGAAAGCTCGGACGGCTGGAACAACGCCGGCACCGGGCATTCGGCGTTCGCCGAACTCAACTACACCCCGGAACTGCCCGATGGCAGCATCGAGACCAAGCGTGCGGTGGGCATCGCCGAGCAGTTCGAGATCTCGCGCCAGTTCTGGTCGCACCAGGTCAAGGCCGGCCGCCTGAGCCAGCCGTCGGACTTCATCAACCCCACCCCGCACATGAGCTTTGTGTGGGGCGACGACAACATCGCCTATCTGCACAAGCGCCAGCAGGCGCTGGTGAAGAACCCGCTGTTCTACGGCATGCAGTACTCCGAAGATCCCGCGCAGATCCGGCAGTGGGCACCGCTGTTGATGGAAGGCCGCGATCCGAAGCAGAAGGTGGCGGCCACCTGGATGCCGCTGGGCACCGACGTGAACTTCGGCGTGATCACCCGCCAGCTCACCGCCGGCCTGCAGCGCAGCCCGAACTTCCAGCTGCATCTGAAGCATGAAGTCGGCGCGCTGCGCCAGAACGATGACAAGAGCTGGAACGTCACCGTGAAGGACCTCACCTCGGGCACCGAGTCGACGATCAAGTCACGCTTTGTGTTCATTGGTGCCGGTGGTGCCGCGTTGAAGCTGCTGCAGCTGTCGGGCGTCCCGGAGTCGAAGAACTACGCCGGCTTCCCGGTGGGCGGCCAGTTCCTGGCGTTCCAGTCGCCGGCCATCGCCGGGCGTCACGGGGTGAAGGCATACGGCATGGCCGAGACCGGCTCGCCGCCGATGTCGGTGCCGCACCTGGATGCGCGCAGGCTGGATGGCAAGCCGGTGGTGCTGTTCGGGCCCTTCGCGCTGTACAGCACCAAGTTCCTCAAGCACGGGTCATGGTTCGATCTGTATTCGTCGGTGAACCACAACAACGTGGCCGGCATGCTCGACGTGGGCGCCGAGAACCTGGACCTGGTGAAGTATCTGATGGGCCAGGCGCGCCTGAACGACGACGACCGCCAGGCCGAACTGGTCAAGTACTTTCCCAGCGCCAAGCGCGAGGACTGGACACTGGTCACCGCCGGGCAGCGGGTGCAGATCATCAAGCGTGATCCGGACAAGGGCGCGATCCTGCAGTTCGGCACCGAGATCGTGACCGACAAGGACCACACCCTCGCGGCCCTGCTGGGTGCGTCTCCGGGCGCCTCGACCTCGCCGCCGATCATGCTGGAGCTGCTCAGGAAAGCCTTCCCCGAGCAGATGGCGGCCGGGTGGGAAACGCGGCTGAAGCAGATCGTGCCGTCGTACGGGCGAAAGCTCAACGACAGCGCGGCGCTGACCAACGAAGTGCGCCGCCAGACCAGCGAAACCCTGAAGCTGCCCTACCTGGACGTGCCGGTGGACACGTCGCCGGCGGTGATGCTGACCCCGCCGGCCAACGCACCGGCCGAGAAGAAGCGCAACGCCAACGAAGAACTCCAGGCACTGTAAGGCCTGCGGCGCCCGCCACCGGGCGCCTTTGCCGGAGCGGCCCCCGCCGGGGGCCGGCCGGATGCGGCGGCCCGTCGCGGCACCCGTCGACGCGGATACCGGCCGCCAATGTCGTCCCGCACGACCCTCCGCGCCCTTTGGCGTCGCAGGGAGTATTTGTAAAGCGAATGAGAACGCTTTACATTTGCACCCCGCTGCATCGCCGGTGCGGGTGCTGGACGGTCTCAACGGACTGCCGTCTGCCCCGCTGAACGCTCCACGGCACCCCTGGCGGACGCTTGCCCGCGCCGCCTTCAGAAGGACCTGTCGCCTGGCGCTGTCGCGTCGGGCCGCGGTGCTGCCCCCTCTCCCGAGACCGATTCGAGACCCCTGCATGTCTTTCCGTGACCGTCCGCTCCGCTCCCCCCGCCGTGCGCCGCTGGGCCTGGCCCTGCTCTCCGTGCTGTCGCTGACCCCGTCGCTGGCGCTGGCCGATGCCGCCACCGATGCAGCCGGCACCACCGACGCCAGGACCCTGGACAAGGTCCGCGTAGTCGCCGCCCAGGCCACGCCGTCGAGCAGTACGCGCCTGCCCATCACGCTGCAGGAGACCCCGCAGTCGACCAGCGTGATCGGCCTGGAACGCCTGCAGAGCGAATCGCTGTACAGCATCAACGACGTGATGCGCAACGTCACCGGCGTCAACGTGTCCTTCTACGATACCCAGCGCCCGCTCTACTACGCGCGTGGCTTCACCATCACCGACTTCCAGGTGGATGGCCTGCCCACCTACAGCGGGTCCACCAACCAGGAATATGACACCGCGTTCTACGACCGCATCGAGGTGATCCGCGGCGCCAACGGCCTGCTCAGCGGTGCCGGTATTCCCTCGGCCACGGTCAACCTGCTGCGCAAGCGGCCCGGTCGCGAGTTCGATGCGTCCTTCGCGATCAGCGCCGGCAGCTGGGATTTCCGCCGCATGGAAGCGGACGTCAACGCGCCGCTGACCGCCGATGGCCGTTTCCGCAGCCGCGTGGTCGCCGCCTACCAGGACCGCGACTACTACTACGACCGCTACACCGAAGACAAAATGTCCGGGATGGCGGTGCTGGAAGGCGACCTCACCGACAGCACCACCGTCACCGTGGGCTACCAGCGCCAGGACAACAACCCGGTCGGCTCGACCTGGGGTACCGTGCCGTTCTTCAACAGCGATGGCAGCTTTGCGCACCTCCCGCGCGAAACCAACATGGCCCCGAAGTGGACACGCTGGCAGCGCGAGACCAGCACCGCGTTCGCCAATCTGGAGCAGACATTCGGTGAGAACTGGATGCTGAGGGTCAATGCGGCTCACACCGAAGGCAATGTGCAGAACGTGCGCGTTTACGGCAGCGGCTATCCCGATCCCACCACGGGCAGCGGCGTGACCCTGATGGCCGGTGCCGGTGACGCCGAGGACACCCGCAACGGCGTGGACGTGTTTCTGTCGGGCAGTTTCGCGCTGTTCGGCCGCGAGCACGATGTGGTGGTGGGTGGCAGCTGGTCGGACCTGGAATCGACCACCTGGACGCTCACCCCGGTCAACACCTGGCGCTACGACATCCCGAACCTGTACACCTGGGACGGCGACATCCCCGAGCTGACCGCCAGCCGCACCGGCGCCCGCCGCGTCCAACGCACCACGCAGAGCGGCGTGTACGCCTCCACCCGCCTGCGTCTGGCCGATCCGCTGTCGCTGATCGCCGGCGCGCGCCTGAGCCGCTGGGAAACCCTGACCCGCGCCTACAACACGCGCGGTGCGTATACCGCCACCAGCGGCCAGTACAAGGTCACCGACGAGGTCACGCCGTATGTGGGCCTGGTGTACGAGATCCTGCCGGCGCTGTCGGTCTATGCCAGCTACACCGAGATCTTCAACCCGCAGAATTTCAAGGACAGGAATGAGAACCTGCTCGCGCCGGTGCAGGGCTCCAACCTGGAAGCGGGCATCAAGTCGCAGTGGTTCGATGGCCGCCTGACCGCCAACGCGGCGATCTTCGAGGCCAAGCAGGACAACTACGCGGTGCGCGACATGACCCAGCCGGACGGGTCGCTGAGCGATGGCAGCTCGGCGTACGTGGGCGTGAACGGCACGAAGTCACGTGGCTGGGAAGTGGACGTCAACGGCCAGATTCTGCCGGGCTGGACGGTCAATGCCGGCTACACGCACGTCAAGGTGACCCGTGCGGCGACCGACCTGATCTACGCCAACCTGCCCGAAGACTTCCTGCAGCTCAACACCACCGTGCAGCTGTCCGGCGCGCTGGAGCGGCTGAGCCTGGGCGGCGGGTTCTCATGGCAGAGCAGGGTCCGCGGCTACAACATCCCCTACCCGCTGGGTGGCACCGTCACCGTCAACCAGCCGGCGTACATGCTGGTGAACCTCAACGCCAACTACCGCATCAGCGACAACTGGATGGCCACCCTCAGCGTGCGCAACGCGCTGGACAAGACCTACTGGGCCAACCTGGACTACAACAACTACGGTGAGCCGCGCTTCGTCTCGGCCAGCCTGCGCTGGAAGTTCTGAGGACGCGTCTCGCGCAGCGTCCACATCACCGGCAGCACCAGCACGGCCACCAGCGCGATCATCGCGCCCGGCGCAGCGGACCACCCGCTGTGCCGGACCAGCAGTTCGGCGACCAGCGGCGTGGCGCCGCCGAAGAACGCCGTCGCCATCGTCACGCCCAGCGCCAGCCCGCTGAGGCGGCCTTCGCCCGGGAACTGTTCAGCGGTCGCCGGGGCGGCGACCGCACTGACGCCTCCGGCCAGGCAGGCCAGCACCACGGCGGCAACAGCGATCTGCACGGTGCTGCCCGCGGCCATCACCGCGAACATGCCCAACGGCAGCAGCGCCGACAGCAGCGCCAGCGCGATCAGCACCGGGCGTCGACCGATCCGGTCCGACAGCGCGCCGGCCAGCGGCGTCACCCCGATCACGGCCACTGCCGCCACGGTGGACAACCACAACGCCGTCGACTCCCCGACCTTGCCCACCGAGCCGAGAAACGCCGGAACGTAGGTGATGCCCACGTAGTAGGTGATCGAACCGAGCGCGGAAATCGCGAAGGTGCGCGCCACCGCGCTGCGATGATGCCGCCAGGTGTCGCGGATGGGTGACACCGGCACGGTGCCAGCCGCCTGTTGCCGTTCGAACTCCGGCGATTCCTGCATCCGCGAGCGTGCCAGCAGGATCGCACCAGCGAGGGCAGCCCCGACAAAGAACGGAATGCGCCAGCCCCACGCATCCAGCTGCGCCGTGCTCAACAACGCAACGGTCAATGCCGACAGCCCCACCGCCAGCAGCGCGCCCACCTCACTGGCAGCCGACGCCAGCGAAGTGATCAACCCCCGCCGCCGCGGCGGCGCGGATTCCAGCAGGTAGGCGACCACGCCGGTGTACTCGCCACCGACCGAGAACGCCATCAGGCAGCGCAGCAGCAGCAACAGCACCCCGGCAGTGGTGCCCAGCGTGGCGAACGTGGGCAACAGCGCGGTGGCCAGCATGGCCACGGTCATCAGCAGCATCGAGGCCAGCATCATCACGCGCCGCCCGAAGCGGTCGCCGAGATGGCCAAAGCACAGCGCCCCCAGCGGGCGCATCAGATAGGACACGGCGAACCCGGCCAGGGTGGCCAGCAACGCATGCTCGCCGCCCCCGAAGAACACCCGCGACACCACCGTGGCCAGGTACAGGTACAGCGTGAAGTCGTACCACTCCACCACCGTGGACAGGCCGGCGATCAGCATCGAGCGCGAGCGTCCGGCAGGCGCTGCGGGCACTCCACTGATCATCGGTTCGGCATCACGCATGCGGTCGGGCTCCACGACAGGGACATGGCTGGCGAGCCTACGGCATCGGGCCTCCACGCCATGTCATCCCGGCTCAGACCACGGCGGTCACACTGCCAGCCTGGCGGGTGTAGCGCAGCAGACGGCCACGCCCCGGGGCATTGCCCTCGTCCTCGAACAGGCCGTACTCCTCGCTGACCGCATACCCCTGCAACGCCATCGCGCGCGAGAAGCCTCCGACATTGCCGCGCCCGGGGTCGGTGAGCAGGAGCTCGGCATCCGGTCGCGCATGGCGCTCCATCATCGCGGCGATCTGCACGCCGTGCCCGCGTTCGTACAGCACATCGCTGCCGATGATCAGGTCGAACCGGCCCAGTGTCGTATCCGGCAGTTCCCAGGGCAGGTCGCGGTAGTGGATCGCCGGAAGATCGTTGAGGCCGGCGTTGTAGGCCAGGAACGACTCGGCCAACGGATGGTGGTCACTGGCCACCACATCGGCCCCGCGATGCGCCAGCACCAGACTGGACAGGCCCAGACCGCACCCCAGCTCGAGGATGCGCTTGCCGGCGATATCGACGCGGCTCATGGTCTCGGCCAGCACCCGCCCGGCTGGCCATATCTGGCCGAACAGGCTCCACAGCGAGGAGTGGATGCCGGCGCGCTGGGCGCGGCCGGTGGGGTCGGCAAACTGCTGCAGATCGCTGAGTGCGCGGATGCGGAAGTCGTGGCCTGCAACCGGAATGGTGAGAATGCGGGTGGTATAGCCCGGCATGTGCGCTCCGTAGGGGTACGGCGACGGCGGCCTCCACGCGGAAAGCGGCAGTCAGGAAGTGGAGCGAAGCGGGCGGTCGGGAACGGACCGCGCAGGACGCGCGTAACGGCGTGGGACCCGCGCATCGTACAGCAGCCGCGCCGCGTACCCTTCACCCCGCGCTGCCCATGCCGGCCAGCAGCACCTGCAGCCGTGCCGCATTGGGCACGGCGAAGCCCTGCGCGGTGTTGTCGAAGATGACCCACGCCGGTGCATGCGCAGGCAGATGGCGTTGCACCGCGGCGGCCAGCGCCGCGAGTGCGGCGTCGGGGTAGTCGCTGTAGTACATGCGGGGTGAACCGTGCCAGCGCCAGTAGGCTGGCGTGGGCGCGCCACCGGGAACGGCCGACTGCGGATGCACGACCGGATCAACCGCCGCGCGTGCCACCCCATGTCGCTGCAGCAACGCATCGGCCCGCGGATCGAACCAGCTGGCATGACGCGGCTCGCAGACCACCGGCGCACGCGTACGCCGGCGCAGCGCACGCAGGAAGGCCGATACGCGGCGCGCATCGAAGGTCAGTGACGGCGGCAACTGCAGCAGCAACGCGCCCAGATGCGGCCCCAGACCGGCCACTTCACCCAGGAAGCGATCCAGCAACGGGCCTGCGCCGACCAGGCCCGCCTCATGCGACACCGCGCGGGGCATCTTCACCGAGAAGCGGAAGTGCGCCGGCACCGTGGCTGCCCAACGCTCGTACGTACGACGCTGATGGGCCCGGTAGAACGAGGAGTTGATCTCGACCACGCTGAATCGCGTGGCGTATCGCGCAAGCAGGCTGTCGCCCGCCCCGAACAGCGCGGCGTCACGGGTCGGGATGGACCAGCCGGCGCATCCGACCTGGACCGGCGGCGCCGGCGGTTGGCGGGACATCGCGGCCGGTCCTCAGCGCAGGATCTCGCCCTCGTCTTCACCGTCCCAATAATGGATGCGCGTGGCGGCGACATGGATGAGCAGCAGGCCGGGCGTATCCACGCCCTGGTCGAACCAGCGCTCCAGATCCTTCACCCAATGCTGCTGCATCGTCGCCTTGTCGCGCACCAGCGCCGCCCGGCCCTGCACCGCAACGAACAGCGGCGGCTTGCCGAGCAGTGACTTCTTCCCGGTGAAGCTCAGCGCCACCTTGGGGTTGCGCTGGATCTGACGCACCGCATCAGTGTCTTCCAGCGAGAAGAACCAGCTGTCGCCGTCGTAGTCGACGTCGCCGTTGTTGCTCATCGGACGGCCGGCGATGTCGCCGCTGTCGGTATGGGTCTGCAGCAGGGTGAAGTCGATGCCGGCCATCTTCTTGGCCAGGTCGTGCAGGGTCAGGGTGGTCATGGCGGTTCCACTCGGGAAGGGACGGACAGCGTCCGTGCCGGCCGGTGACCCCGCCGTGCACGGACGCTGCCTTGCCCTTCACATCACCGGGCCTGGTGGACCACCCGGTTGGCGTCCACACGCCACGTGCCAATGGCGCGTGAAGTGCGTCGCAGGGCAACGGCTGCAGGTGACCGAGTGGTGCCGACGGGCGCTTGACATCGGCGCGCGGGCGGAACACCATTAGTTAACGAATTAGTTAACTGATCGTCATGGACCGCATCTTCGACGCCCTCGCCTCCACTGCCCGCCGCCAGATCCTCGCCTACCTCAATGGCGGCGAGCTGAGTGCCGGCGAACTGGGCGAACGCTTCGATTTCAGCAAGCCGGCCCTGTCCAGCCATCTGCGCATCCTCGAAGACGCCGGCCTGATCGAGCGCGAGAAGCGGGGCCAGTTCGTGTACTTCCGCCAGGTGCCTGACCGGCTGGCCAACACCCTGTTCGCCTGGGCCGCCGAAGTGTGCCCGGTCGGCGGGCCGCTGCAGCGCGAAAGCCGCGCCCGCGCGCGGCGCAGGACCCCCACCGGATAAGGAGCCCGGCATGCTGGACGTGACCCTTCCCAGTCGTTCGTTTCCCAGCATCCACCTGCCCTCCGTCGGCGACGGCAGCCCCGTCGAAGTCACCGTGATCACCCGGCTCGGCATCGGTGCCGGCGACCAGGCCGTGAACGATGCCGGCGCGCGACAGGCCGCCCATCCGCAGTTCGTCGACGCCCTGGATGAGCCCTCCGCCCGCCTCGGCGACATGCATCTGGCGCACGGCGATGCATCGTCGTTGTACTCCTTCGCGGTTGGCCCGCAGGGGCACCCGTTCCACCGCCACGCCGGGCCACGCATGTTCACCGCCATTGCCGGCAGCGGCGGCGCACAGCTGCGCTTCTCGACCGTCACGGACGCACAGTTGGACCACGCGCCTGCGGCGTTCGTGCAGGCATTGCGCTGCGTGGACATTCCGCCGGACTGCCTGTTCACCGTGCGCTTCGGCGGCGGCACCTGGCACCAGTTCGTCAGCCGGCGACCGCCGCACCCGGCATTGTTCGCCCTGTCCTGCCATCCTGACGACCGCGCCGGCGCGCTGTCCGACGCGCAGCGCGCGCGCGTGGCCGATGGCAGCGCCGACCTTCCCACGCTGACCGATACCCTGCCGCCGGTCGTGCAGCGCCTGCTGGACGAACTCGACATGGACAGTGTGCCGCGCGTGACCCTGTCGCTGCAGGCCCCGTCGCGCGGGCACGTGCGCCGCCCGGCAGCACCGATGCCGGTGACGCGCCATCCGGCGCCGCCGGCCGACTCCCTGCTACGGCACGCGTTTCCCGACGGCTGCCACCATCAGGATCATGCCTTCCTCACCCTGCCACCGCGCGCGTCCGGCACGCCCTCTGCACGCCGCCTGCTGGAGGCGGTGCTCGACGGGTTCGTGCGCAATCCGCCGGCGTCGGTGCGTCGCCTGATGGCCCTGCGCAATGTGCTGGTGGCACCGTTGCGGTTGCGTACCTCACCGCTCGGCTGCCCGGTGTCCTCACTGCTGTCGGAGGATCGACGCGAACTGTTCGCTGGCCGCTTCCCCGTGCTGGCCCAGGCGCTGGCAGCCGACGATCGCCGGGCCGAGGTCATGCTCGGTGCCGACGACCGCCATCTGCAGTTCCGCTCCTGCGTGAGCGTGCAGTACCTGGAGGACGGCAGCGCGCGGGTGTCGCTCGGCACACGGGTGCGTACCCTCAACCGGTTCGGCCGGATCTACATGCTGCTGATCGATCATGTGCACCGCCACTACATCGGCCCCACCCTGCTGCGAAGGGCGGTCGAACATGCGCTGGCACCAGCGTCGAGCGGGACCGCGCGGGACACCGCAGTGCAACCGTCGGTCTAGCGGCTCAGTCGCCCCCACCGCCACCGTCACAGCCACCCCCACCATCGCTGCCGCCACCGCTGTCGCCACTGTCACAGCCGCCACTCCAGCCCGTGCCAGCCGCATCGCTGCTGGTGTAGGAATACGGATAGGCACCATCCGCCGGGTCCTGCGTGGTGCTGCCACTGCTGCGCGAGGGCTGGCCCGGCGTGCGGTCCATGAAGGTGATCAGCACGCCGAGCAGCGCACCGAACACCGGCAGCAGCCAGACAATGGCCAGCATGCCCACGCGCCGGCGTGCAGACCCTTTCAGCCGGCGCCACGCGTACAGCGACACGACCAGATTGAATACCACCAGCCCGATGGCCACCTGACTCAGCATGCAGTGGATCTCCGCCACGCGGCACCTCGCCGCCGGGGTGGACTATAGCGCGCGTGCCGACCGCGCTGATCTACGGCTGCCGGGCGCTGCGCAGCGTGATCAGGGTGATCTCCGACGGCACGCCGATGCGGGCCGCGAAGCCCGGCCACAAGCCCGCACCGTTGCTGACATACAGCGTCATGCCGTCGACCGCGTAGCGGCCCGACACGAAGCCACCGTTGGCGCGCTTGACCAGCTGGTCCATGCCCACGATATGGCCGCCGTGCGTATGCCCGGACAACTGCAGCGCCACACCGCGGGCGGCATGGGCATGCGCTTGGCGCGGGCGATGATCGAGCAGGATCACTGGCGCCGCCGGATCGGCGCCCGCCAGCGCCGCGTCGAGGTCAGGCATCGGCAGGTCGTAGCGCGTGGCGACCGGGTCGGTCACGCCCGCCACGGTCAAAGTCGCCCCGTTGCGCCGGATCTGCGCATGGCTGTTCTCCAGTACCTGCATGCCCATGCCGCGGAAGGTGTGCATCCAGCCTGCGTAGTCGGCGTAGTACTCATGATTGCCGGTAATGGCGATCACGCCATCGCGTGCGTGCAGCTGGCCGAGCGGACGGATGTCATCGGCGCGCGCCGCGACGGTGCCATCGACCAGATCGCCGGTGATCACCACCAGGTCCGGCGCCACCGCGTTGCTGCGCGCCACCACCTCGGCCACCCAGTCCCCGGTGAGCAGGCGGCTGGCGTGGAGATCGGTCAACTGCAGCACGCGGTAGCCGTCGAACTGTGCCGGGAGACCGACAATGGCGACCTCGATCTGGCGCGTCTTCGGTACGGCGATGCCCTGCTGGATGCCGTAGGCCGACACCAGCAGTGCCACAGCGGCGGCGGCCGGACGCAGCCAGGGACGGCGCAGCGCGGCCACCGCCTGCGGACGCCGCAGGAGCCGGGCACCAAGCAGCAGGCCATCGAGCGCAAGCAGTGCGAGCGCGGACAGCAGCACTGCGATGAAGCCGGTGGCCAGCACGACGATGAGTGGGCCTGGAATCTCCGGGGATGCCATAGTCCCGGCGAAGGTTGCCACGATGCGATGGTGCAGCCCCATCGCCACCACCAGCAGCGCCAGCACACCGCGCGCCCCGCGTGGCACACGCAAGGGCCATACCAACCGCCAGACGACATACAACGACAGCACCAACGCAACCAAACTCAGCACAGGCAATTCCTGGAAAACCGTGGGGACAGGCGCACGGCCGCCGTCGGCGACGCGCATGCAGTCGGACATGGTGGCTGATCCGCCCGACCGGCTCCAGTGCGTTGCGCGCTGCCCTGCCCTCGCCGGGTGTCAGACCTTCCTGGCGACCTTCCGCGCCGGCCGCGCAGCCGCCTTCTTCGCCGGCGCGCGCATCTTCGACGCGTTCAACGCCACCGCCGCGCGGATCAGTGCTTTCAACGCCGTGGCGTTGAGCGTGTCGCCCTCATGCACATCGATGGCGCGGCGCGTGTTGCCGTCCAGGCTGGCATTGAACAGGCCGGCCGGATCCGGCAACGACGCGCCCTTGGCGAAGGTCATCTTCACCGCCGACGTGTAGGTTTCGCCGGTGCACAGGATGCCGTCGTGCTCCCACACCGGCACGCCCCGCCACTTCACGGTTTCCACGACCTGCGGATCGGCCGCGTGGATGATCGTGCGGATGCGGGCCAGCACCTCGCCGCGCCAGTCGTCGAGGGCGGCGATCTTCGCGTCGATCTGCCGGGCAGCGGAGGGGCCGGGGTCGGTGGCAGGCAGGGCGGGGGCGGTACGCGGGGTCATGGTCGGCTCCTGGCAAGCGGTCAACGGGGCAAGGGAACAACGATGGCGTTACATGCGTTCGCCGGGCAGGCTGCTGGCCTGTTCCACCCAGCGCGTGAACTGCGCTTCATCCAGCGGTACATGTTCCTCGATGTGCAGGTAGCGCGTGTCCTGGCTGCGCGACGCCACCGGGGGCACCGGCTGCAGCGACAGGCCGCGGAAGAAGGCCACCTTGATGTAGCCGGTGAAGCAATGCAGGCTGAGGAACCAGCCGTCGCCCGGCTGGCCATACAGCGGCGAATTCCACTTCACTGCCTTGTGCACGCCGGGAACGGCGGCCACGATCAGCGCATCCAGCCGCGCGCCAACGGCGCGTTTCCAACCAGGCATGGCCGCGATGTACGCCTGCACGGGCGCATCGCCGTCGCCTTTGGCGATCTGCGGATTGCCGCCGGACAGCAGGCGGGGTGCTTCAGATGCGGGGCGCGCAGGCGGTCTGGTCGACATGGCAGGTCTCTGCGGCGGGGTCCCTCCGCCTTATAGACCCGTGCGCGGCGCATGACAATGCACGCACTCAGCGCCGGTGTCGGTAGACCAGGTCCGTGGGGTCCGCACGCGGCGCCGCATCATCGCGCACAGCGCCCATGCGCTGCGCGACCCGCGCGGAAGCCACATTGCCGGGACTCATGTAGCTGACCAGCGTGTCCAGCGCCAACGTCGTGTACGCCCAATCACGCAGCGCGGTGGCGGCTTCGGTGGCATAGCCCTGGCCCTCCTGCCCGGCATACAGCAGCCAGCCCAGCTCCTTCTCCGGGAACAGCGGACCGTGGTTGATGCCGACCTGGCCGATGCAGGCGCCGGTGTCGCGGTGCTCGATCATCAACGCGCCGTGGCCGAAAAAGTGCCAGTTCGCCAGGTCGTGGCAGAACAGGCCCCACGCGCCGCGTTGGTCATAGGGCCCGCCCACCCCGCCCGACCGCGCCGAGGCGAGAAACGCCGCGTAGGCCGGGAAGTCGTCCAGGGTCTGGGCACGCAGGCGCAGGCGCGGCGTCAGCAGGGTGATGATCGAAGCGGCGTCCATCCAACAGCGTTCCGTACGGGTCACCGCTCAGTATGAACCGCTCCGCAGCGCGGCGTAACGTGTGCTTGCTCGGGGCGGCGAAACACCGTTAAATGAGCACTCACTCACTTAATGATCCTCATGGCCCGTCCCCTCAGCGAAGCGAAACGAGACGCCATCCTGGCTGCCGCCGGTGCGCTGGTGGCGGCGCAGGGCGTGGGCGCGTCGACCGCGCAGATCGCGCGCGCGGCCAAGGTCGCCGAAGGCACGGTGTTCACCTATTTCGAGACCAAGGATGCGCTGCTCAACGCGCTGTTCGTGCGCCTGGAGATGCGCCTGGCAGCCGCCATCGGTGACGACTTCCCTGCCGATGCCGACGCCCACGACCAGTTGCAGCATGTCTGGAACGCGCTGGTTGCGTGGGGCGCGGCGCACCCGGTGGACCGCATGGCGCTGCGCCAGCTCAAGGTCTCCGAGCGCATCAGCGCGCCGACGCGGGCCCACTGCGAAGGCCTGTTCGGCGGCATGCTGCAGTCGCTGGAAACCAACCTGGCCCCGCACATCGACGCCGACCGGCTGCCGTTCTACCTCGGCCGGGTGCTGGTCAGCCTGCTGGAAACCACGCTGGAAGCGATGGCCGCCCAGCCCGACCA
Source organism: Stenotrophomonas sp. NPDC077461 (assembly GCF_049545475.1). Classification (NCBI taxonomy): domain Bacteria; kingdom Pseudomonadati; phylum Pseudomonadota; class Gammaproteobacteria; order Lysobacterales; family Lysobacteraceae; genus Stenotrophomonas; species Stenotrophomonas sp. NPDC077461. The sequence continues at coordinate 238,501 of NZ_JBMWDO010000004.1, read as the reverse complement.
GCGCCAGGCCCTGCAGCAGGCCGCGTTTGACCTGTTCTGGAAAGGCATCCAGCGCTGACCTGTTTTTTCACCATTTAAATGAGTGCCTACACACTCATATATCGAGACCCGCATGCGATTCCTGCCCGTCCTCGCCGTTGTGCTTGCCACCACTTCCCTCCTCATCTGGACCCTGCACGTGCCTATCGCCGCCCATGACCGCTCGCCGCAGATGACCGCCGGCCAGTTCACCAATCCCGCCCCGAAGCCAAAGGAAACCCTGGGCGGCACGCTCAAGCTGCTGTGGGAATTCCTGTTCGACCGCCCGGCCGGCACCACGCCGCCGCAGGCGCCTCCGGTGCGTGCGGTAAGCGCGCGGGAACTGGCCACGGCCCCCGACCACAGCCTGTACCGGCTTGGTCATTCGACGCTGCTGATCAAGCTGCGCGGTGGCTGGTGGCTGACCGACCCGGTGTTCTCAAGGCGCGCCTCGCCGGTGCAGTGGATGGGACCCAAGCGCTTCCATGCGCCGCCGATCGCGTTGAAGGACCTGCCACCGATCCGCGGCGTGGTGCTCTCGCACGATCACTACGACCACCTCGACCGCGCCACGATCAAGCATCTGGCCACCCGCGCGGACGTGTTCCTGACCCCGCTTGGCGTCGGCGACCGCCTGATCGCCTGGGGCGTTCCGCGCGAGCGCGTGCACCAGCTCGACTGGTGGGAGCAGATCGATATCGACGGCGTGCGTTTTGTCGCCACCCCGGCGCAGCACTTCTCCGGGCGCGGCCTCCGCGATGCCAACCGAACGCTGTGGGCGTCCTGGGTGATTCTGGACGCAGACCTGCGCGTGTTCTTCAGTGGTGACACCGGCTATTTCGACGGCTTCAAGCGCATCGGCGAACGCTACGGTCCCTTCGATGTCACCTTCATCGAAACCGGTGCCTACGATGCCAAGTGGCCGTTCGTGCACATGCAGCCCGAGCAGACCGTGCAGGCCCACCAGGACCTGCGCGGGCGTTGGCTGCTGCCGATCCACAACGGCACCTTCGACCTGGCGCTGCACCAATGGGACGAGCCGTTCGAGCGGGTCAGCACGCTGGCCGCCGAGCGGGCGATTCCGCTGGCCACCCCGGGCATGGGCGAACGCATGGATCTGGATGCGCCGCAGTCGTTCAGCCCGTGGTGGCGCACGGTCAAGGCCGCGCAGGATGCACGCCGCGACGTGCCGGTGGGATCACCGATGTAACCCCGTACAGCGGAACCGCAAGGGCGCCACGCTATCATCGACACCCCGCGCAGCAACGCACTGCCGCCCCCCCAGGACCCTCCATGCAGATCGACCTCCGCGCGATACCCACCGCGGGATGGGACGCCACCGGCGTCCCGGAGTTTCCCTGCTGCCCGGACCCGCAGCTGGGCAGTCTGGCCAAGGCCGGACGTGATGCAGCCGACATCGACGCGCTCATCGCGTTCCTGCAGGACAGTTTCACCAGCACGCTGTATGCGTTCGGCCACATCCTGCGCGCGCATCTGCCGCCCCGCCACCTGCGCCTGCAGGCGGCAGCCATCGGCACCCTGCACCAGGGCGGCACCGACGCCATCGTCCACCACGGCAACCTGATCGTCGACGGCGACCTGCAGCCGCCCTCGCTGCTGCTGGTCACCGGCAACCTCACCGTCAACGGCGTCCTGCGCGACACCGGCAATGTAGCGGTGCTCGGTGACCTGCACTGCCGACACGTGGGCTCGGAAGCCTGGTTCATCGTTGGCGGCGACTGCGTGGCCGAGGGCTTCGTCTACGGTTCCTGCAACGACACCGTGTTCGAAGTGCTGGGTACGCTGCGCGCCCGCGCGGTGGTGACCGACGACCATGCGATGTACGCCGAAGACGGCATGATCGTCACGCACGCGCCCACCTTGCCGGGGGTCAACTGGGAGGTTCAGGTGTTCGATCTGTGGGACCCGGTGCACCGCCAGGAGCTGCTTGCCGCCGTGGGAACCGATATCCATGCGGTGGTGCCGGTGAAGGCGTTCGAGGACTAGGACCTGGGGTGAGCGCGGTCACGGCGTGCTGGACTGCACAGCAGTCCTGCTTCCCAGCGTCCTGGCTTTCTGGAACCGACTTTCTGGTATCGCGAAACGCATCGAACACGAACGCCGCGCGCGCGGAGGCAAGTTCCGGACGCTGGCCTCATCCACGTCAACATGAAAAAACCCCGGATGGCACCAGGCCACCGGGGTTTGATTCATGCGCCAAGTCAATGAAGACTCAGAACGGAATATCGTCATCCGCGAAGTCGTCCATCGGCGGTGCCGACTGCTGCGGCTGCTGCTGCGGACGCTGCTGCTGGCCGTAACCACCGCCACCGCCGCGCTGACCGCCGCCACCACCACCACCGCCGTACTCCTGGCGCGGGGCCTGCTGGCGCTGCGGACGCTCGCCGCCGGCGTAGTTGCCACCGCCGCCACCGCCACCGCCGCCTTCACCACGGCCGCCCAGCATCTGCATTTCATCGGCGATGATGTCGGTGGAGTACTTCTCCACGCCGTCCTGGCCGGTGTACTTGTCGTAACGCAGGCTGCCTTCGACGTAGACCGAGCTGCCCTTGCGCAGGTATTCACCGGCGATTTCGCCGAGCTTGCCGAAGAACACCACGCGGTGCCATTCGGTACGCTCCTGCTGGTTGCCGTCCTTGTCCTTGCGGACGCTGGTGGTCGCCAGGCTGATGCGGGTGATCGCCATGCCGCCTTGGGTGTACTTCACGTCCGGGTCGTTGCCGAGGTTGCCGACCAGGATGACTTTGTTGATGCCGCGCGCCATAGGGTTGCTCTTCCGTTGTCCGAGGGCAGACCGCAGTCATACCACAGCCCGGACGGGGTGCGGATGCGCGGGGCCGCCCAAGGGAAATTTGGGGGGTGACAGAATGCCCCATCTTACCATTGCCACCACGCCCGACCCTGTGGGAATTCCGGTGGGAAGCGGCCAGAAACCTCCCAATGGCCTGTGCGGCAAGGGCCACGGCGGTTCAGGCTGGCGCCGCCGGCCCCTGCCCTGCCGGCCTGTCCGGCCAGGGCTGGCGGGCGGCCGGGGCAGGCCAGGACCGGTCGCACATGGCATCATGCAGGTCGTCGTTCCCGCCGTACCCCGCAATGACCATCCGAGGCAAAGCCACTTCCCTGGACATCGCCCACCTGGCCGGGGTGTCGCAGCCGACCGTGTCGCGCGCCCTGCGCGGCAGCCCGATGGTCAACCCGGAAACCCGCGAGCGTATCCTGCGCATCGCCCGGGAGCTGAACTACAAGGTCGACAAGAACGCCTCCAGCCTGCGCCTGCGCAATGCCGGCACGCTGGCGCTGCTGTTCTTCGAGGACCCCACCAACGACGACTCGCTGATCAACCCGTTCTTCCACGCCATGCTCGGCTCGATCACCCGCGCCTGCGCGCTGCGTGGCTACGACCTGCTGGTGTCGTTCCAGCAGCTGTCCACCGACTGGCAGGCCGATTACGAAGACAGCAACAAGGCCGACGGCATCATCCTGCTCGGCTACGGCGACTACCACGAGTCGCGCGAGCGCCTGCAGCGGCTGGTCGAGCAAGGCACCCACTTCGTGCGCTGGGGTGCCGCCCTGCCCGACCAGCCCGGGCTGTCGATCGGCAGCGACAACTTCCAGGGCGGCTTCGACATCACCGCCCACCTGCTCGACCAGGGCTGCCGGCGCATCGCCTTCATCGGCCATGCCTCCAGCCACTACCCGGAGTTCGAGGAACGTTATCGCGGCCACGTGGCGGCGATGGCCGCGCGCGGGGTGGCTGCCGAGCCGGCGCTGCAGCATGACGCGATCACCACCGAGCAGGACGGCTTCGATGCGTGCCAGGCACTGCTGGCGCGCGGCGAGGCGCTGGACGGGATCTTCGCCGCCAGCGACCTGATCGCCATCGGAGCGATGCGCGCCCTGCGCGAGCACGGCCTGCGCGTGCCGCAGGACGTGGCGCTGGCCGGGTTCGACGATATTCCGCTGGCCGCATCGGTCTCGCCCACGCTCACCACCGTGCAGCAGGACACCAAGCAGGCCGGCCAGCTGCTGGTGGAGAAGCTGCTGGCGCTGATCAACGGCGAGGCGGTGGACGGCCAGACCATCGCGGTGAAGCAGGTGCTGCGGGAGTCCTCGCGGCGCGGCTGAGGCGGGCCCGGCGGCGGCCATGACTTACGGCGGATGCAGCGCCGCCCGTTTCCCCGGATAAGTCGATCTTCAACACAGGGAAAGGTGTCCGCCCCCATGCTGCAGATCCGCTCGCTGTCCAAGACCTACGCCAATGGCGTGCACGCGCTCGACGCGGTCACCCTGGATATTCCCCGTGGCATGTTCGGGCTGCTCGGCCCCAACGGCGCCGGCAAGTCCTCGCTGATGCGGACCCTGTCCACCCTGCAGGAAGCCGACAGCGGCAGCGTAACGCTGGAAATCCCCGGCGAGGCCCCCATCGACGTGCTGCGCGACAAGGATGCCGTGCGCCGCCGGCTGGGCTATCTGCCGCAGGATTTCGGCGTATACCCCAAGGTCAGCGCGCTGGATCTGCTGGAGCACTTCGCCGTGCTCAAGGGCATCACCCACAAGGGCCAGCGCCGCGAGGTGGTGGACGGCCTGCTGCAGCAGGTGAACCTGTGGGACGCACGCAAGCGCAAGCTGGGCACCTACTCCGGCGGCATGCGCCAGCGCTTCGGTATCGCCCAAGCGCTGCTCGGCGACCCGCGCCTGGTGATCGTCGATGAGCCTACCGCCGGCCTGGACCCGGAAGAGCGCAACCGCTTCCTCAACCTGCTGGCGGCCATCGGCGAGAACGTAGCGGTGATCCTGTCCACCCACATCGTGGAGGACGTGACCGACCTGTGCCCGACGATGGCGATCATGAACAAGGGCCAGGTGCTGCTGACCGGCAAACCCAGCGATGCGATCGATGCCCTGCAGCACCAGGTGTGGCGCAAGCAGGTCGATCCGTCCGCGCTGGCCGGTTACGAGGCCAACCATGTGGTGCTGTCCACGCGCCTGGTCGGGGGCCGGCCGGTGATCCATGTGCACAGTGCCAGCGATCCGGGCGATGGATTCCAGGCGGTCGCGCCCGATCTCGAGGATGTGTATTTCCAGCGACTGCGCCTGCAGTCGCGGGCCGCCTGACCGGAGCGCGCCCATGATCACAGCCTTCTTCCGCTTCGAGCTGCGCGAGCAGCTCCGTTCCCCCCTGCTGTGGCTGCTCTCGGCGCTGTTCGCGGCGCTGGCCTTTGCCGCGGCGTCCTCCGATGCGGTGCAGATCGGCGGGGGCATCGGCAATGTCCACAGCAACGCCCCGACGGTGATCGCCACCTTCATGGGCGGGTTCACCATGCTGGGAATGCTGGTGTCCACCCTGTTCGTGAGCAACGCGCTGCTGCGCGATTTCGACCTGGGCACCGCCGAACTGATCTTCGCCAGCCCGATCAAGCGCCGCGACTACCTCACCGGCCGCATCCTGGCGGCGCTGTTCGCCGGACTGCTGTTCTACCTGGTCATCGCGCTGGGCATGTTCCTGGCCCCCTTCATGCCCTGGGTGGACCCGGAGCGGATGGGCGCAGTCTCGCTGCGCGCGTATGCGTGGACCTTCGCCGTCGTCGTCATTCCCAACCTGATCTTCACCACGGCGCTGCTGTCGCTGCTGGCTGCACTGACCCGCTCGATCCTGTGGGTCTACATCGGCCTGATCGGCTACTTCGTGCTGTATGGAGTGAGCGCCTCGCTGCTGCGCGACATCGACAACACCTGGGTCGCCACCCTGTCCGAGCCGCTGGGCATGCGTGCGCTGTCGCGGACGATCCGCTACTGGGCCGCGGAACAACGCAACACCCAGCTGCCTGAACTGGCGGGCTATCTGCTGGCCAACCGCGCCGTATGGCTGGCGGCCGCACTGGCGATGTTCGCCGCGACCTTCGCCCTGTTCCGCACCGAGCGCAGCGGCAGCGGCCGCCGTCGCTGGGGCCGCAAGGTGGCGCCGCCGGTTGCGTCGGGCGTGCGCCCGGCCGATGTGGTGGTGCCGCGCATCCACCCGACCTTCGGCGCGGCCACCGGCTGGCGCCAGTTCCTGCGCCAGGTCCGTTTCGATACCGCCGGGGTGCTGCGCAGCGTGCCGTTCCTGGTGCTGCTGGTGCTGGGCATGGCCAACTTCATCCCCAACGCGATGTCCCAGCAGTCGCTGTATGGCACGCCGATCTACCCGGTCACCGCCGAGATGCTCGGGTCACTGCAGGGCGCCTACAGCTGGCTGCTGGTGATCATCGTGCTGTTCTACGCCGGGGAACTGGTGTGGAAGGAGCGCGGCGCGCGCCTCAACGAGGTCAACGACGCCATGCCGGTGCCCAACTGGGTACCGCTGCTGGCCAAGTTCACCGTGCTGGTGGCTGTGATCGCCTGCTTCCAGGCCATCGGCGCGGTGGTCTCGATGCTGATCCAGCTGGCGCAGGGCTATACGCGGCTGGAACCGCTGCTGTACCTGCAGACCCTGGCGCTGGACGCGGTGTTCTACGTGCTGATGGGCGGCATGGCGCTGGTGCTGCAGGTACTGACCAACAACAAGTTCATCGGCTATGCGCTGCTGATCGTGGTGATGATCGGCCAGATCGCGCTGGGCCTGCTGGACTACACCCAGAACCTGTACAACTTCGGCGCCTGGCCGAACGCGCCCTATTCGGACATGAACGGCTTCGGCCACTTCCTGCCCGGGCAACTGGCCTTCCAGGGCTATTGGGCGCTGCTGCTGGCGGCGCTGCTGTGCCTGGCCTCGGCCTTCTGGGTGCGTGGCGTCGGCATGGGCCTGCGCCAGCGGCTGGCACTGGCCGGCCGCCGTCTGCGCGGCCCCGCCGGTGCGGGGATGGCAACGGCCCTGCTCGCCTTCGTGGCGGTCGGTGGGTGGCTGTATTGGAGCACCAACATCCGCAACCCGTTCATGTCGCCCGACCAGGAACGCGACCTGCAGGTACGCTACGAACGCGAACTGTCCAAATACCGCAACCTGCCGCAGCCCCGCATCGTCGCGGTGGACAACCGGGTCGACCTGCATCCGGAAACCCAGACCCTCACCATCGACGCGGACTGGACGGTGCGCAACACCCACGCCACACCGATCACCGATGTGCACGTGGGCATGAGCGATGACCGCCAGCTGGTCGCGGTGGACCTGGGCGGGCAGACCCTGGGCTTCCACGATGTGGATCTGGGCTACCGCATCTACCGGCTGAGCACGCCCCTGCAGCCAGGCGAGGAACGACGCTTCCGGTTCCGCGTGGAGCAGCGCCCCAAGGGCATCACCGCCGGGCAGGCACCGACCAACGTGGTGGACAACGGCAGCTTCTTCAACAGCGAGATGCTGCCTCAGTTCGGCTACAACGAGCGCGTGCAGCTCACCGACCGCAACGAACGCCGCAAGCGCGGGCTGGGCGAACCGACCCGCATGCCCAAGCTGGAAGACGAGGCCGCGCGCGCGAACACGTACATCACCGACGACGCCGACTGGCTGCAGTTCCGCACGACCATCTGCACCGCGCCGGACCAGATCGCACTGGCGCCCGGCTATCTGCAGGAGGAGACCACGGTGGATGGGCGGCGTTGCTTCCGCTACGCAATGGACCGGCCGATGCTCAACTTCTACGCGTACCTGTCGGCACGCTGGGAGGTCAAGCGGGGCCGCTACAGGGACATTCCGATCGAGGTCTATTACGACCCGCGCCATGCCTACAACGTGGACCGCATGATCGAGGCGGTACAGAAGTCGATGGCCTACTACGAGGCCAACTTCACTCCGTACCAGCACCGCCAGGTACGCATCATCGAGTTCCCCGGTTACCAGAGTTTTGCGCAGTCCTTTGCCAACACCATCCCCTATTCCGAGTCGATCGGCTTCATTGCCGACCTGCGCGACCCGGACGATGTGGACTACGTGTTCTACGTGACCGCCCATGAGATCGCACATCAATGGTGGGCGCACCAGGTGATCGGCGCCAACGTGCAGGGTGCCACGGTGCTGTCCGAGTCGCTGTCGCAGTACTCGGCATTGATGGTGATGGAGAAGGAGTACGGTCGCCAGCACATGCGCCAGTTCCTGAAGACCGAGCTGGACCGCTACCTGTCCGGCCGCGGCGGTGAACGCATCGAGGAGCTGCCGCTGGAGCGGGTGGAAAACCAGCAGTACATCCACTACCAGAAGGGCTCGCTGGTGTTCTACCGCCTGCGCGAGGAGATCGGCGAGGAGGCCTTGAACCGTGCGCTCAAGCGTTTCCTGCAGGACAAGGGCTTCCAGCAGCCGCCGTACACCACCTCGCGCGAGCTGCTGGGCTACATCCGTGCCGAAACCCCGGCCGATCGCCAGCAGCTGGTCACCGACCTGTTCGAGAAGATCAGCTTCTACGACAACCGGTTGCTGTCGGCCACCGCGCGCAAGCGTCCGGATGGACGCTACGACGTCACCCTGGCGCTGCACGCCGAGAAGCGGTACGCCGACGGCAGGGGCAAGGAGACGGCCGGGAACATGGACGACTGGATCGAGGTCGGTGTGTTCGCCAGCGCCCCGTCGGGCAAGGAACGCGACCAGAAGGTACTGTACCTGCAGCGGCACCACATCACCGACGCTACGCCGACCCTGACCGTCACCGTGGACCAGAAACCCGACGAAGCCGGCTTCGACCGACAACCGTCGCAACGTCACCCCGTAGCGCCGGGCTCTGCCCGGCAACCACGCACACCGGCAACACCCGTAGTGCCGGGCTCTGCCCGGCAACCACGTACAGCACGAACGGAACGGGGACGGCCGACCCACGGTCGGCGTTCCCTGTGCGTCAGCCGAAATCCTTCAGGATTTCGCCGATGCCCTGCGGCGACAGTTCGAAGCCCAGCGCGGTGCCCGGGTTGACGACCACGCCGTAGCCACCGGGCACGCGGCGCAGGACCTCGATCATCAGCATGCGGATCGTGTGCGGCGCCTGCTGGTTGTGGACCCCCACGCGCGACAGATCGGTGAACACCGCCACGTGCAGGACGCCCTGCTTGTCGAACAGCAGGGGATCGAAGCCGCTGCCGTCCGGGGTAACCAGGCTGCCGGTCTGCAGCACCACCTCGGCGGCCACGAAGGCCTTCATGAACAGACCGATCGGGAGCTGACCGTCCATTGCGGATCTGAGCAGGGTTTCGATCGGGGTCTGCGGGGGAAGATCGGTCATGGCGGGGCGGGCGGTGCGGGGGCACCCATTGTACCTGCGGGCGCCGCGCGGCTTAACGGGCCAGCCGGCGGGTTCTGGCCTGCTGGTCATCGACCGCCCGCTGCAGCTCGACCTCCAGCGCCTTCTGGGCAACCGGCGCATCGAGCACGAACACCCGTACACCATGCGCGGGAACCTCGGCCTTCAACGTCGCCCCCACCTCGATGGTGCCCTGCCCCAGCGCATCGCGCCACGTGCCGGGCTGCAGGTAGCGGCGCACCTCGATGCGGCACGCGGCATCGCCCTTGTTGAGCAGTACCAGCGCCGTCTGGGCAACATCGCCGTGCTGCAGCACACGGTAGAACACGGCTTCGTCGCCCTGCAGACGTTCGTTGACCTGCAGGCCACGCTGCAGCGCCGGGGTTGTCTGGCGCAGGCGGGCGATACGCTGCAGCGGCCCGAAAATCGGACTCTGCGGCGCGGCGTCCACCCGTGCCTGGCCGAAGTACGCACGGTTGCCGGCGTGTTCGGCGCGGCTGCGCATGAAGCCGGTTTCCGAGCCGTAGTACAGCACCGGGATGCCGCGCGCGGTGAACAGCCAGTTGTGCGCGTCGATGAAGCCGTTGTCGGTGGCATCCAGCCGCGCCATGTCGTGGTTGTCGTAGAAGCTCATCAGCGCGTACGGGTTCGCGTACGGGCCGCCGAGCAGGTGCAGCGGTTCGGCCAGCGCCTGGAAGCCCTTCTGCTCCTTGCCGAATACCGACGACATCGCCCCGCGCAGCGGGAAGTCCAGCACGCTGACATTGGCGTTGGCAGGCCAGGTGTGCTCGGCAATCCTGCCGGCGTCGTAGTCGAAGGCCTCGCCGAACATGAACATGCCCGGGTGCTCAGCGCGGATGCGGTTGACGAACGCATGCCACCAGGGGTGCGGCAGCCAGCCGATGGTGTCGATGCGCAGCGCGTCCACGCCCTGCGCGGCCCACTGCAGGTAGGCACCCACCAGATAGTCCATCACGGCCGGATTGTGCTGGTTGAAGTCGCCCAGCTCGGCCAGGTTGCCGTCGAAGATCGAGCCGTCCTTGCCGTCGACGGGGCCAACGGTGTTGTAGAACCTGTGCAGCGGAACGTGCGCCGGATCGAGCTGCGGCGGCGGCAGGTTCTGGTGGTCGGCGATGAGGGTGCCGTCCTTGTCGAAGATCTGGCCGAACTGCGGCTGCTTCACCGGCATCGTCCAGGCCGGGGAGCCGTGGTTGGCGACGATGTCCAGCACGACCTTCAGGTCGGTGTCGTGCAGGCCGCGGGTGAGCCCGGCGAAGTCCAGGTCCTTGCTGGGCAGGTGCTCATCGACTCTGTAGAAGTTGACACCCCAGTACCCGTGGTAGCCGGTCTTGCCGCGGTCGGTGAGCGTGCTGGTGCAGCTGATCGGCTTGCTGCCGGTGAAGGCCTCGTCCGGGTTGTCGACGATGGGGGTGATCCACACCGCGCCGAAGCCGAGGTTGCGGATGTACGCCGCGTTGTCGAGCACGCCCTTGAAATCACCGCCCAGGTAGCCGATGTTGCCGTCCACCTTGTCCGCGCACGGCACGGGAATGTCGAAGGTGCGGTGCTTGCCCCCCTGGTCGCGGTGGTCATTGGACGGGTCGCCGTTGACAAACCGGTCGGTGACCACGAAATACACCGCGTCGCTGGCGAAGGGCTCCAGCGTGCCCACGTACTCCGGGCGGCTGCCCGCCCACGCGGCGTTGCTCAGCAGCGCCAGCGTCAGGCCCAGCGACAAGGGGGAATACGCACGCATCAGACAACCTCCTGGTGGGCCGGCACCCGCAGTACGCACAGCCCGGCAATGAACAGACTCACCCCGCCCAGCACCAGCACGTGCATCGGCTCGCCGCCGAGCCACACGCGCAGGGTGAAGCCGAGCGCGGCAGCCGCGACCAGCTGGGGAATGACGATGAAGAAATTGAACAGGCCCATGTAGATGCCCATCTTGGCGGCCGGTACGCTGTCGGACAGCAATGCATAGGGCAATGACAGGATCGACGCCCAGGCAAAGCCGACGCCGACCATCGACAGCAGCAGCCAGCGCGGATCATCGATCAGCATCAGCGAGATGAGCCCCAGCCCGCCCAGCCACAGGTTGACCAGGTGGCTCCAGCGCAGGCCCATCCAGCGGACCATCACCGGAATCAACAGGGCGGCCAGTGCCGCAAAGCCGTTGTAGGCGCCGAACAGCACGCCCACCCAGTTGGCGCCTTCGTTGTAGGCGGCCGTGGCCGGATCGCTGGAGCCGAAGTGGGTACCGGCCACGGCGGCGGTGGTGTAGATCCACATCGCGAACAGCGCGAACCAGGAGAAGAACTGCACCCACGCCAGCCGCCGCATGGTGCGCGGCATGGCGCGCAGGTCGTCGACGATGACCGCCAGCATGTGCCGTCCGGGAACCACCCGCGCCACGCCCAGCAGCAGGCCGTAGGCCGCGCACAACCCGGCCAGCACGTAGAGCATCTTGTCGCCGTCACGCCACGCGATGGCCATCGCCAGCGCGACGCCGAGTGCGATCCACGCGCCGATCCGGCTCCACGCCGGCGGACCGGTCAACGGCGCGCTCTGCTGCGCGGCAGGCGGTTCGGCGTCGTCGAAGCCGGCCAGTTCCTGCGGCGAATACTCGCGGGTGCTGAACACCGTCCACGCGATGGACGCCAGCAGCACCGCGGCGCCGAAGTAGAACGCGTAGCGCACGGTCGGCGGCACCTCGCCGGCAGCGGCGGTGTTGGCCACGCCGAAGTGGGCCAGGATGAACGGCATGAAGCTGGCGATGATGGCACCGACGCCGATGAAGAAGCTCTGCATCGCATAGCCGGTGGGGCGCTGTCGCGGCGAGAGCTTGTCACCGACGAAGGCGCGGAACGGCTCCATCGAGATGTTGATGGAGGCATCCAGCACCCACAGCGTACCGGCCGCGATCCACAAGGTGGGCGAGTTCGGCATCACCAGCAGCGCCAGCGTGGTGAACACCGCGCCGATCATGAAGTACGGGCGGCGGCGGCCCCAGCGCGTCCAGGTGCGGTCGGACAGGTAGCCGATGATCGGCTGCACCAGCAGGCCGGTCAGCGGCGCGGCGATCCACAGCCCGGGCACGGCATCCATCGGTGCGCCCAGCGTTTCAAAGATGCGGCTGGCGTTGGCGTTCTGCAGCGCGAAACCGAACTGGATGCCGAGGAAGCCGAAGCACATGTTCCAGATCTGCCAGAACGACAGCGTTGGCTTGGCGGTGCGGCTCATCGCACGACCTCCGCGTCGCCCGCAATCGGCGCGATCAGCAGTGCGCTGACGGTGGCCGCGTTGAGCATGCCATCGCGCCCGCCCTTGCCGCCGTTGTACTGGGCGAAGTGCTCCAGCGCGCTCATGTTGAAGCCCTGCGCCAGGCTGAACCGGCATCGCCCCCTGGGGAGGTCGAACTCGGCGGCGGTGGACTCCTGCGCGCCAACGCTGTGCGGCATCGCCAGCGTGGCGCGCTGCGCCGGCTGGCCCGCGCACTGCACCTCGAGCTGCTTCACTGCCGCGGTGACGCCGGTGTTGATCGGGCCGTTGGGGTTGTCGTAGCGCAGCCGTACCCGCACGCGCGTCGGCGCGGGGGCGGTCCAGGTCCATGCGGCCGCACCGGCCAGACGCTGCTGCGGACCCACGCAGGTGGTCGGGCTGTGCAGCGATTCCAGGGCACCTTCGCGCCGGGTGAGGCTGAGGCAGTGCTGATGGCCGTTGTCGGTGAGGGTATGCGTGGTGCCGCCCACCGGCATGCCGTCCTGCCATAGCTGGTGATGCGCAGGAACCACGACCGTCCAGGTCTTGCCCCGCTTCTGCGGCCGGGGGGCGGCCGGCGTGGCGGGGGCGAAGGCGCTGGGGTCTGCCTGGTCGGGGCGGAACGCGGACGCGCGCGGCGTGTCTCCTGCCGATGCTGCCGCCGGCGGGTCGGCGAGCGGTTCGAGCTGTACGGTCACGGTGTTGCCCTTGCGCACGATTTTCTTCGCCACCAGCAGCGCGCCGTCCAGTGTGCGCGGACGCTTGAGAACATAGCGGGTGGTGCCGTCGTCGAGTTCGATGCTGCTACGCGCGCCGAACAGTTGGGGCACCAGGGCGACGGGCAGCTTGGGGGCCACCGTGCCGTCGGCCTCCACGCCGAACACGCCTTCCAGCACCATCGAGAGGTAGCCGGCCACCGACCACAGCTGGCGCGGCGAGTTGACCACCGGGCCGCTCAGCGCGCCTTCGTCCACATGCACGGCCAGGCGGCGCATCTCGTAGTTTTCCATGTTCGATCCGGCCAGCGCGCTGCCACGCATCAGCGACTCGATCTCCAGCCGGATGCGCGCGGCATCGTCGACGCGGCGTGCGGCGCGCAGCGAATAGGCGCTCACGAACGGCCACACAGCGCGGTTGTGATAGATCGGCTGCTGCGCTTCCTGCGGCCAGACCACCGGGCTGCCGCCCTCCACCACCGGGTAGTTGGCCAGCGCCCGGCGTGCACGGTCGGCCGGGAACACATCGGCCAGTACGCCCAGCGACATCCCCAGCAGGTCGTACTTGGCGTAGGGCACCGGGTGCGCGGCCTCGCCGATGTAGCTCATGTACATCCCGGCGTCCTCGCGCCAGAAGCGCGCGTCGATCTGCCGGGCCAGCGCGTCGGCCCAGGCGGCGTACGTCACGGCGCGTTCGTCGCCCACCTCGCGCGCCATTTTCTCGGCCAGGCGCAACGCCTGATAGTGCAGCACGTTGGTGGACAGCGCGAAGGAATCCCCGATGAAACGGACGTCCTCGCGGGTCCAGTCCGGGTAGGTCTGTTCGCGCCAGTCCAGGAATGAGGTCTCACCGCGGTACAGCCCCACGCGCGCATCGAACACCATCGCGCGGTCCTGCGCCAGCGTGGCCTGCAGTGCCTCCCAGGTCTGGCTGGCGAACGGGGTACTGTCGAGCAGCCCGCGCGCGGCCAGGAACCAGACCACCCGGTCGCTGCTGATCGGCCAACTGCCGCCGGAGCCGGTGTCCTGGGCCACGAACAGACCCGGGGTATGCCCGTCGCGGGCGGCGGAGAGTTTGAACTGCAGGGACTGCCGGGTGCGCACCGGATCCAGCCGCGACAGCGCCAGGTCGGCGGCGAAGCTCACATCACGCGTCCATACGTAGGGCCAGCGCTCGCCGGTCTGGAAGCAGGCGCAGGGCACCGGGTTGCCCTGGTTGAAGGCGGGGTCGCGGATCGCCTCGACGCGGTCGGCCGCAAGCTCCTGCTGCGCCAGCGCGAACAGCGCATCGAACATCACGCTGCCGGTCTGGCTGCGCATCGGCTGGGCACCAATGGCCACCACGCTCTGCCCGCTGGACAGGCGGAATCCGCCGTCGGCAGCCACATCCGCGCGCGCCGTGCGGCCATCAAACGTCAGGTCGGCCGCCGCAGCGGTCGACATCATCGCCGCCCCAAGGGCCGCGGTCAGGCAGATCATCTTCAGCATCGAAGCGGCGGACCGGCTTGCGCCCGTCGGCCTCCCTCCCTCTTTGCACGCGTTGTGGTTCCCCTGCACCGACTGCCCGGCCCGGGGGTCGCGGCCCCCTCCCAGGGTGCCTGTCCTCATGGTAGACGGCACGCCACGGCGCGCGCCTGCCTGCATACGTATTCATGCCGATGCAGCGCACCGGCCGGCCGGGACGCGGGAATCGCGTGGCTATAGTCCAGCCTGGTTCCGGCCACCTTGGGAGGGGAAATGCCGACGAAACTGCTTTCACCGCGCGGCATGAACGCGCACGTCTACCGGCTGGGTGCGATGCTGGCGCTGCTGGTGGCCAGCGCGGCCGCCTGGGCTGCGCCGGTCACTGTGGCCAGCGTGGAATCACCCGGGAAGGTGCTGCGCGTGTCGCTGCAGCTCGATGGCGGCATGCCGACCTACCGGGTGGAGCGCCTCGGCGAGACGGTGGTGGCCGAGTCCCGGCTCGGTTTCCAACTGCGTGACGGACGCCTGGACCGCGACCTGTCCCTGCTCGGCCAGAGCACGCGCAGTGCCGACGGGCAATGGGAACAGCCGTGGGGCGAACGTCGCTTCGTGCGCGACCACTACAACGAAGTGACCGTGCAGCTGGGCGAACGCAGCGGCGCCCGGCGTCGCATCGATCTGGTGTTCCGCGTCTACGACGACGGTCTTGGCTTCCGCTACCGCTTCCCGGAGCAGGCAGGCATGCGCGAGGCGATCATCGACGAGGAACTGACCGAGTTCGTCATCGCCCCCGAATCAACCGCGTGGTGGATCCCGGCCGGTGAGCCGATCCACTATGAGTACCTGTACCAGCGCACGCCGCTGGAGCAGGTGCCGGTGGTGCATACGCCGATCACCCTGCGCAGCCGCGACGGCCTGCACGTGGCGATCCACGAAGCGGCGCTGGTGGATTACGCCGGCATGTGGCTGCGCCGTACCGAAGGCCAACGCCTGCGCGCGCAGCTGTCGCCGTCGGCCGAGGGATGGAAGGTGCGCCGCACCCTGCCCTTCGATACGCCGTGGCGCACCCTGCAGATCAGCGACCGGGCCGGCGGGCTGGTCGAGTCCGACCTGATCCTCAACCTCAACGAACCCAATGTGCTGGGCGATGTGAGCTGGGTGAAGCCGTCCAAGTACCTGGGCGTGTGGTGGTCGATGCACCTGGACAACGAAAGCTGGGCCACCGGCCCGAAGCACGCGGCCACCACCGCCAAGACCCGCAAGGTGATCGACTTCGCCGCCGCACACGGATTCCGCGGCGTGCTCGTGGAGGGCTGGAATCCCGGCTGGGACGGCAACTGGGTGGGCAACGGCTACGACTTCGACTTCACCCGCCCCACCGCCGATTTCGACATCGAGGCGCTGGCCGCCTATGGCGCGAAGAAGGGCGTGCACCTGATCGGCCACCACGAGACCGGCTGCGCGATCGAGCATTATGAAGACCAGCTCGGTGCCGCGCTGGACCTGTATGCGCGGCTCGGCGTGGATGCGTTCAAGAGTGGCTACGTCTGCGATGACGGCCAGGTGGACCGGCGCAATCCGGCCGGCGGCCCGCTCTGGCGTGAGTGGCACGACGGCCAGTTCATGGCCCGCCACCACTTGAAGGTGGTGCAGGAAGCGGCAAAACGACACATCGCGGTGAACCCGCACGAGCCGATCAAGGACACCGGCCTGCGCCGCACCTATCCCAACTGGGTGTCCCGCGAGGGCGCGCGTGGCATGGAGTACAACGCCTGGGGCCAGCCTCCCAATCCGCCCGAACACGAAGTCAACCTGGTGTTCACCCGGATGCTGTCCGGGCCGATGGATTACACCCCCGGCATCCTCAGCCTGAAGGGGCGCGGCGGCCAGGCCATCCCCAGCACGCTCGCACGGCAGCTCGCGCTGTACGTGGCGATCTACAGCCCGATCCAGATGGCGGCCGACCTGCCCGAGCACTACGAACAGCATCGCGAGGCGTTCCGCTTCATCGAAGATGTGGCCGTGGACTGGGACGACAGCCGTGTGCTGAACGGCGAGGTTGGGGACTACGTCACCCTGGTGCGCAAGGACCGTCACAGCCGCGACTGGTACCTGGGCAGCATCACCGACGAGCACGGCCGCGTGCTGCCGGTGTCGCTGGGGTTCCTGGAACCGGACGTGCGCTACCGCGCCGAGATCTACCGCGATGGCGAGCGCGCCGATTACCGCAGCAATCCGTTCGCGTTCGAGCGCGAAACACGCGAAGTGACCAGCGCCGATACGTTGAGCATCGTTCTCGCGCCGGGCGGTGGCCAGGCCATTCGTTTCACGCCGTTGTGAACGACAACCGCGGCAGCGCGCACCACGCCTGACCGGGCGTGCCGGCCGCTTGCCCGGCACGCCCCTTCATGACGCATCTGTAATCGCTTACAGCCGCTGAAATTCCATTGAATACGTATGCAGGGTGATTCCCGCAGCGGATGCCCTGCCTACCATAGCCACGCAGTCAACGGCCACCGCGCCGCGACGCTCCCGGGTCCTCCGGGCAAACACAAATCGATTGGCAACATTGCCTGGGAGGGGAAAATGTTGAACCGCAAGCGCAGCGCGCTGAGTCTCGCGCTGGCCGTCGCCCTGACGCCGTTGATGGCGTCGGCGCAGACCGCCGAAACGAACACCACCACACCGAAGACCGCGACCTCGGCCACCAACCTGGACACCGTGCAGGTCACCGGCATCCGCCGCGGCATCGAGAACGCGATCGCGATCAAGCAGGACGCCACCTCGGTGGTCGAAGCGATCTCGGCCGAGGACATCGGCAAGCTGCCCGACGTGAGCATCGCCGAATCGCTTGGCCGCCTGCCCGGCCTGGCGGCCCAGCGTGTGGCCGGTCGCGCCCAGGTGATCAGCGTGCGCGGCCTGTCCCCGGACTTCGCCACCACCCTGCTCAACGGACGTGAGGTAGTCAGCACTGGCGACAACCGCAGCGTCGAGTTCGATCAGTACCCCTCGGAACTGGTCAATGGCGTGGTGGTCTACAAGACCCCCGATGCGGCGCTGGTCGGCCAGGGTCTGTCGGGCACCATCGATATGCAGACCGTGCGCCCGCTGAGCTTTGCCGACCGCGTGATCGCCATCAGCGGCCGCTACCAGAAGAGCTCGCTCGGCAAGGCCGCCAACGTGGATGCGTTCGGCAACCGCTTCAGCGCCAGCTACATCGACCAGTTCATGGACAACACCCTGGGCCTGTCGATCGGCTATGCGCACAGCGACAATCCGATCCAGGAAAACCAGGTCGGCCTGTACGAGCCGTGGACCACCGAGCATACCGACAACGGCAACCGCCCCGGCCTGGCCCCGGGCACCGCGTTCTCCGACGGCATCAAGGCGCTGCGCCGTACCGGCAACAACAAGCGTGACGGCTACATGGCCACCGTGCAGTTCCGTCCGTCCAACACCTGGACCAGCACGCTCGACGCCTTCCACACCGAAGCCGAGCAGATCGATACCGCCAACCAGTTCGAGCTCAACCTCAGCAACTACAACGGCGGCTACACCCCGGGCCTGCTGATCACCAACCCGCAGGTGAACGCCGACGGCACCTTCACCGGTGGCACTGCCACCGGCGTGTACCCGCTGGTGCGCGGTATGTACAACCAGCGCAAGGACAAGATCGACGCGTTCGGCTGGAACAACGAGTTGAACTTCGACGGCATCAAGGTGGTTGCCGACGTCAACTACTCCAAGGCCACGCGCGACGAGCTGAATCTGGAAAACAACCTGCAGCTCACCCCGATGCCGCAGCTGGATTCGGTGGGCGTGGTGGTGAACCCGAACGGCTTCTCGCAGATCCGCCCGGGCCTGGACTATTCCAACCCCGACGCGTTGTTCCTGACCAACACCATCTACGGCTCCGGCTACGGCAAGGTGCCGCAGGTGGAAGACCGGCTGAAGGGCGCGCGCCTGCAGGCCACCTTCGCCATGCCCGAGGCGCTGGACTGGTTCTCCGACCTGGACGTTGGCGTGAACTACGCCGACCGCCGCAAGGAAAAGACCCAGGCCGAAGGCAACATCCTGCTCGGCGCACAGGGTGATGCGAACATCGAACGCGACCTGCAGTACGCGCCGGTCAACCTGGGCTTTGCCGGGCTGGGCTATATTCCGGCCTGGAACGTACCGGGCGCCGTCTCGCGCTACATGACGTTCAATCCGGTCACCAATCTGGACTACCTGATTCCCAAGTCGTGGGTGGTGCAGGAGAAGACCACCACGGCGTGGCTGCGCGCCAACCTCAACACCGACATCGGCGAGGTGGGCGTGCGCGGCAACATCGGTGTGCAGATGATCCGCACCGACCAGAGCTCGCAGTCCAACTACTTCGACCGCTCGCGCCCGGCCGGCCAGGAAGTGCTGCCGATCGACGCCGGCAAGACCTACACCGACTGGCTGCCGAGCTTGAACCTGGTCTTCATGTTCCCGCACCAGCAGACGCTGCGCTTCGCCGCCGCCAAGCAGGTCGCGCGCCCGCGTGTGGACCAGATGCGCGCCGGCCTGGAGTTCGGTGTGGATACCGCCACCGGCAAGCCCGGCGGCAGCGGCGGCAACCCTCTGCTCGACCCGTGGCGCGCCAACGCGATCGACCTGTCCTACGAGAAGTACTTTGGCGAGAAGGCCTACGTGGCCGCGGCTGTCTTCTTCAAGGATCTGAAGAGCTACGTCTACACCCAGTCGGTGGATGACTACGACTTCAGCGACCTGCTGGCCAGCTATGTGATTCCGCCGGGCATGAGCGCCCCGCTGCTGACCACCGGCACCTTCTCCGCACCGCAGAACGGCCAGGGCGGCAAGCTGAAGGGCCTGGAGCTGACCGCCTCGTTCCCGCTCGAGATGCTCTCCGACAGCCTGCGCGGCTTCGGCATCCAGGCCGCTGCCACCTTCAACGACAGCGACATCAAGATCCTCGACCCGGAAAGCGCGTCCAGCGTCGGCAGCGATCCGATCAGCCTGCCGGGCCTGTCCGAACGCGTGTACAACTTCACCGCGTACTTCGAGCGCAATGGGTTCGAGGCCCGCATCAGCCAGCGGCGGCGCTCGGACTTCATCGGCGAGATCGGCAACTTCAACGGCAACCGCACCCTGCGTTACGTGGTGGGCGAGAACGTGACCGATGCGCAGGTGAGCTATACCTTCGCCGACAGCAGCAGCCTGCACGGGCTGACCCTGCTCCTGCAGGGAAGCAACCTGACCAACGAGCCGTACCGCACCTATGCCGGCACCAAGGACAAACCGCTGGAGTACGTCGAGTGGGGCCGGACGTACATGCTGGGTGTGAACTACAGGTTCTGATTCCCGCGCAGCAACGTTGACGAGAACCCGCTGCCTGGCAGCGGGTTTTCTGTTTTCGGCGAACGCGGAATCTTCGCACCCCCGCCAGACAGCGCCGAGCCCTCGGCTGTCGCACCGTAGAGCCGGGCTCTGCCCGGCTGCCGCGCCACGCGCGGGATTTTTGGCGCCGGCACGAAGGGCAGCCGAGCAGAGCCCGGCGCTACGGGGATGTCGGGGTTGTCGCTGCCTGCCGGGCCAAAAAAAGGGCGGGGCACGTGGCCCCGCCCTCTCAATACCACCGGAAAAACGTGTCAGTCCCTGCGCGCGCAATACATCGACTGTGCCGGCAATGTCAGCTCGCCCGCCGCTGCGGTTCCCACGTCCGGCCCCGGCACGTGCAGCGGCTGCCACTGGCCCGCCGGCAGCGCCACGCGCGCCGTGTCGGCCGACAGGTTGAACGCCAGCAGCAGCGTCTCGCCGGCATGGCGACGCTCGAACATCAGCACCGGCTCGGCCGTCTCCAGGAACGCGATGTCACCCACCAGCAGGGTCGGCATGGTCCGCCGCCACGCCAGGAACTGGCGGAATGCGTTGAGCACCGACTGTGGATCGTGGCTCTGCACGGCTACCGCCGCTGCCTGATGCTCGGCCGGAATCGGCAGCCACGGCGTGCCGGTGGTGAAACCGGCCAGTGGCGCGTCGATCCACGGCATCGGCGTGCGGCAGCCGTCGCGGCCCTTGAAGTTCGGCCAGAAGGTGATGCCGTACGGGTCCTGCAGGGCCTCGAACGGGACGTCGGCCTCGCCAAGCCCCAACTCTTCGCCCTGGTACAGGCAGATCGAGCCACGCAGCGAGCACAGCAGCGCCACCAGCAGGCGCGCCAGCCGCGGCTGCGCCGGATGCCCGCCCCAGCGGGTCACCGCACGCTCCACATCGTGATTGGAGATCGCCCAGCACGGCCAGCCCTCGGTCATGGTCGCTTCCAGCCGCGACACGGTGTCGCGGATGTAACCGGCGCTGAAATCCTTCACCAGCAGCTCGAAGCTGTAGCCCATGTGCAGGCGGCCAGGCGCGGTGTACTCGGCGGTGGTGGCCAGCGAATCCTCGGCGGAAATCTCGCCCAGACTCACCGTCCCCGGGTACTCGTCGAGCAGGCCGCGCAGGCGCTCGATGAAGCCCAGGTTCTCCGGCTGCGTGTTGTTGTAGTAGTGGTACTGGTAGGCGTACGGATTGTCCGCGCTGAAGCCCCGGCCCACCCGCTGCTCCAGCGGCTTGGCCGGGTTGTCGCGCAGCTGCGCGTCATGGAAGCAGAAGTTGATCGAGTCCAGGCGGAACCCGTCCACGCCGCGGTCCAGCCAGAACCGCACATAGTCCAGCGTGGCCTGCTGCACGGCCGGATTGTGGAAATCCAGGTCCGGCTGGTCGGCCAGGAAGTTGTGCAGGAAATACTGCTCCCGGCGCGGCTCCCACTGCCAGGCCACGCCGCCGAAAATCGACATCCAGTTGTTGGGCGGGGTGCCGTCCTCGCGCGGGTCGGCCCACACGTACCAGTCCGCCTTGGGGTTGGTGCGGTCCTGGCGGCTCTCGCGGAACCAGGCATGCTCGATCGAGGTGTGGCTGAACACCTGGTCGATCATCACCTTCAGGCCCAGCGCATGCGCCTTGGCCAGCAGGCGGTCGAAGTCGGCCAGGGTGCCGAACAGCGGGTCCACATCGCGGTGATCGGCGATGTCGTAGCCGAAGTCGGCCATCGGCGAGGTGAAGAACGGGGAGATCCAGATCGCGTCCACGCCCAGCGCGGCCACGTAGTCCAACCGGTCGATGATGCCGGGCAGGTCGCCCACCCCGTCGCCGTTGGCATCGAGGAAGCTGCGCGGGTAGATCTGATAGATGACGGCGCCGCGCCACCAGGGAATCTGCAACATTTGAGGGCCCCCTCCGGGCTTCCAGGGCACCCGATCCGGGGGCCAGAACATACCCGCCAAGCTTAGCGGCGGCCCTGCCGGGATGGCGCTGCATGCATACGTATTCACGCCTGCGGCCGCCCCGGGCGGTCTTCGCGGGCGGAAGACGGCCGCAACGCCTATAATTCGCTGTACGCCTGAAAGTCAGACCGCATGACCATCACCGAAGACACCCGCCCCGCGCTGGGCCTGCCCCAGATCCAGTCGCTTGCCGCGCCCGACATGGCCGCCGTCGATGCCCTGATTCGCCGCCGACTGTCTTCGGATGTCGTCCTGATCAACCAGATCGCCGACCACATCATCTCCGCCGGCGGCAAGCGCCTGCGCCCGATGCTGGTCATGCTGGCCGGCCACGCGGTCGGCCAGGCCGGGCCGGAGCACCACCAGCTGGCAGCGATCATCGAGTTCATCCACACCTCGACCCTGCTGCACGACGACGTGGTGGACGAGTCCAGCCTGCGCCGTGGTCGCAGCACCGCCAACGCCCTGTGGGGCAATGCGCCGAGCGTGCTGGTGGGCGATTTCCTGTACTCGCGCAGCTTCCAGCTGATGGTCGAGTTGGACCGCATGCCGGTCATGCGGATTCTGGCCGACACCACCAACCGCATCGCCGAGGGCGAGGTGCTGCAGCTGCTGCACGTCCACAATCCGGACACCGACGAGGCGGCCTACCTGCGCGTGATCGAGCGCAAGACCGCGGTGCTGTTCGCCGCCGGCACCCGTCTGGGCGCGCTGGCCAGCGGCGTGGACGAGGCCACCCAGCAGGCGCTGTACGACTACGGCATGCACCTGGGCTACGCCTTCCAGATTGCCGACGATGTGCTGGACTACTCGGCCAACGCCGACGAACTGGGCAAGAACCTGGGCGACGACCTCGCCGAGGGCAAGGCGACCCTGCCGCTGATCCACGCGATGGCACATTCGGATGCGACCACCCGCGAGCGCCTGCGCGAGATCGTGCAGAACGGCGATGCCGAGGCGATGCCGGAGGTACTGGCCGCCATCCACGCCACCGGCGGGCTGGACTACAGCCGCCGTCGGGCCGAGGAATATGCCGACGCCGCCGAGCGCGCGCTCGACGCCCTGGCCGACAACGATGCCGTCGCCGCCCTGCGCGGTCTGGCGCGCTACGCGGTGCAGCGCTCGCATTGAGGCAAGCTGGGCCGACCGCGGGTCGGCTGCACCGCGCATCGCGCCGGCCGGCTCCCCTCAGCGGCGCTCGAAGCGCTCCTCGAAGAACTCGTCCAGTGCCTTCCAGGCACGCCTGGCGGCGCGCGGGTTGTACAGACAGCCCGGCGGACTGTTGGCGTCGGACTCGGCAAAGCAGTGCACCGCGCCGCTGTAGTTGGTGAACGTCCAGTCGACCTTGGCCGCGTTCATTTCCTGCTCGAAGCTGGCGATGTCGTCCTTGCTGACGCCCTTGTCGTCGGCACCGTTGAGCACCAGCACCGAGGGATGCGTGCCACCGGCCTTCGCAGGCAACGGCGAACCCAGCCCGCCGTGCAGGCTGACCACGCCGGCCAACGGCGCACCGGCGCGCGCCATCTCCAGCACCGTGGTGCCGCCGAAACAGAAGCCGACCGCGCCGATCCGGGCGGCGTCCACCGGCGCCTTGCCGGCCTGCGCCTTGAGCACCTCGATCGCCTTCAGCGCGCGTGCGCGCAGCACCGGCCGGTCATTGCGGAGTTTCGTCGCGACCGGTCCGGCCTCGGCATCGGTCTTCGGGCGCCCCCCCTTGCCGTACACATCGGCGACCAGCACCACGTAGTCGTCGCCGGCCAGCTGCTTGGCCTTGCCGATCGCCGAGTCGTTCACACCCTTCCAGTTGGGCACCATCACCAGACCGGGACGCGTGTCGGATTCGCTGTCGTCGTAGACCAGCACGCCGCTGAAGGTGGTGCCGTCCAGGCTCCACTCCACCGGCTGGGTCTTCATCGCCGCCATCGCCGGCAACGCGGCCATGCCCAGCAGCATCGCCGCACCCCACTGCCATCGCCTGTTCATTCGCCTGCTCCTCGGAAGAGAATCCGACTATACGGCGCGAAGCCGCAACGTCACGTAGAGCCGGGCTCTGCCCGGCTGTCGCGCGCAGCGCGGGGGCGCGTGGCCGGATCTACGGGGGATCGCGTGCGGTGTGAGAGGTGCGTGGCCGGACCCACGTAGAGCCGGGCTCTGCCCGGCTATCGCGCGCAGCGCGGGGGGCGCGTGGCCGGATCTACGTGGGATCGCGCGCGGTGTGAGAGGTCGTGGCCGGACCGGAGAGCAGCCGGGCAGAGCCCGGCTCTACGGGGATCACGCGCGGTGTGAGAGGTGCCTGGCCGGACCCACGTAGAGCCGGGCTCTGCCCGGCTGTCGCGCGCAGCGCGGGGGCGCGTGGCCGGACCGGAGAGCAGCCGGGCAGCGCCCGGCTCTACGGGGGATCGCGTGCGGTGTGAGAGGCGCCTGGCCGGACCCACGTAGAGCCGGGCTCTGCCCGGCTATCGCGCACAGCGGGGGGTGCGTGGCCGGATCGGAGAGCAGCCGGGCAGAGCCCGGCGCTACGGGGGAGCGCTGCGCTCAGGCAATGCCGATGCCCGGGATCGCGGTGATCTGGTCGGGGTCGAATCCGGCCAGTTCGGCGAAATGCCGGCCGCGGGCGACATAGTCGCGGTATACCCCGTAGCTCGGTGCGCCGGGCGACATCAGTACCACCCCGCCCTGCGCGCCCAGTGCAGCACGCGCCAGGCGCATCGCCTCGGCCAGGTCGGTGGCCGCATGCAGGCCGAAACGCCCCTGGTCTGCCAGCGGCTGCAGCAGATCATGGATGCGCGGCCCGTTGGCCCCCATCGTCACGATCTCCACCGGCGGCACGTCATGGGCCATATGCTGCACGAAGTCGTGCCAGTCCAGACCACGATCATGCCCGCCCACCAGCAGCGCGATGCGGCGGCCGGCGAAGCATTCCAGCGCCGCCAGACTGGCATGCGGTGTGGTGCTGATGGAATCGTTGACGAACGTGACGCCCTCGCGGCTGCCCACCGTCTGCAGCCGATTGGGCAACGGCCGGAACGCCTGCACCGACGGCGCCAGCGCCACCGCGTCCAGCCCCAGCGCTTCGACGGCGGCCAGTACCGCGCACAGGTTGCCGCGGTTGTGACGCCCTGGCAACGGCGTGCTGGCGGTGTCGAACACGGCCTGCCCGCCCCGATGGACCACATCGCCGCGCATGTGCCAGCCCTGCGGCTGGTTGAACCACACCACCTCGCTGTCGGGCAGCGACAGCGCGGCCAGGTGCGGATCGGCGGCATTGAGCACCGCGATGCGCGGCGCAGCCTCGGTGACCAGCCGCAGTTTGTCCTGGATGTAACGCGCTTCGCTGCCGTGCCAGTCCAGGTGCTCGGGGAACAGGTTCAGGATGACCGCCACCTGCGGATGCACGCCGCTGCGCGCCACTTCGCCGGTCTGGTAGCTGGACAGCTCCACCGCCCAGTACCGCGGCACCGGCTCCGGATCGAGCACTTCCAGCAGCGGCAGGCCGATGTTGCCCACCAGCGCAGTCGGCGCGCCGGAGGCACGCAGCAGATGCGCCAGCAGCGAGGTCGTGGTGCTCTTGCCCTTGGTGCCGGTCACGCACACCGTGTCGCGCACGGTGCCATCGGCATCGGCGTGCTCGGCGAACCACAGCGCGGTGCCGCCGATGAACTGCGTGCCCTGTGCGGCAGCGGCCTGCGCGACCTCCCCGTACGGGCTGATCCCCGGCGATTTGATCACCAGCTCGAACGCCCCCAGCGCCTCGCCGCTGACATCCGAACGCACCTGCAGCGCGCCGTGGGTCTCCTCACGGGCAGCGGCGGCTTCGGCCTCGGGACAGAACAGCGTCAGCGGCAGCGACGGCAGCCGCTGCTGCAGCACGCGGAAGGCCGCACGGCCTTCACGGCCCCAGCCCCACAGCGCGACCCGCTTGCCCTCAAGCTGCGAAATCCGCACGCAGGCGCTCCCAGATCGCCGCCGGAATCCGGTGTTCGCCTTCCAGTACCAGCAGCGGCTCGACCTGCAGTTCGCCTGCGTCGAGGTGCGGCTGGATCTCCTGGATGAAACGCTTCACCAGCGCGTCTTCGCTCCATTCCGGGCGCGCGGCCAGGGTCGCCATCGCCGCACGCGATTCGCGGCCTTCGCCGACGCATTCGAACGGCTTGTGGTCCTGGAATTCCAGCAGCGCATCGAAGCCGCCGGCCTGGTCGGCATCGTCCAGCAGGTTGCGGCCGAAGATGTTCACCAGGCGCGGCTTGGGCATGAACGGCGCCAGCGCCAGGAACACGAAGTGGCACTTCGGGCACACCCCGCACCAGCGGTTGACCGGGCGTTCGCCGAGGATGTGGAAGTTGCGGTTGCAGCTGGAGAAGTGCGCGTCGTAGAAATCACTCTTGGCGAACTGGCGTGCCACCGCCAACTCCGACAGCGGCCGCAGCAGCGAGTAATAGTGGAGATCGGCGGCGATGTGCGTTTCCACATGCTCGCCGAACGCCTGCTCGAACGCCCAGCCCTTGGACCACTGGTGGTTGACCTCGCCGGTGCCCGGAATCTGGCTGCCATAGCTGGCCGAGCGCTCGTTGGAGAACACCACCTGGTCCACGCCCTGCAGCAGCGCGGCCAGCACCATGATCATCGAGTTCACCGCAGTGACCGGGATATGCCCGTTCCACGCGCCCTGGCGGTTCAGTTCGAACAGCTCCGGGGCCAGCGTGCGGCCGATGTTGAGGATCGGCAGGCCAGTGCGTTCGGCGCAGGCGCGGATCAGTTGCGAACCGCCGATCCAGGTCACCGTCTCGGCGATGCCCAGCGTGCGCAGGGCCTCGATGCTGACCAGCGAATCCTTGCCGCCACCGATGGCGACCAGGGCATGCTCGCGCAGGCCCAACGCGGGCGCGGCCACCGGTGCGCCCTCGACCGGCAGGCGGAACCGCCCGCGCAGGTTCAGGCCATTGCGGTAGGCGAACTCACCCAGGCCGTTGAGGTAGACCGTTTCCACCAGCGCGGCGGTGGCCGCGTCGATGGCATAGCTGTCGATGCGCACCTGGTCCGGCACGCCGGCCTTGTAGTAGCTGACGCCGGCAATCAGGTGCAGCAGCCGCAGCGCCTGCTGCACGGCCTCGGCGCGGGCACCGTCGAGCACGAACGGGGCGCCCGGAATGGTCACCGTCTCGATCAGCTCGGGGCCGTCGTCGAAGGCGTAGACCAGTTGCGCCACGCCCGTGTCCGCCGCGAAATCGCAGCGGACGAAGCGGAAAACGGCAACCTGGTGTTTATCGAAAGCAGTCATGGTGTATCCGGTTCAGAGGGCGGCAGGCGGCAATCAAGGCACGTCATCGATGACGTCCTCGCGCGGCAGCTCGCGCTGGTTGTAAGTGTTGGCCATGACGTAACCGTAGGCGCCGGCATCGGCGATCAGCATCACATCGTCCGGGGCGGTCGACACCGGCAGGCGGCGGCGCTTGCCGAACACATCGCTGGACTCGCAGATCGGGCCGACCACGTCGAAGGCGGCCTCCGCATAGCCACCGAGGCGGCTGAGGTTGTCGATGTCGTGCCAGGCGTCGTAGAGCGCCGGGCGCATCAACGTGTTCATGCCCGCATCCAGGCCCACGCGGCGAACGCCGTCCTTCTCCACCACCTGGGTGGCGCGGGCCAGCAGCACGCCGGATTCGGCCACCAGGTAGCGGCCGGGTTCGATCGCCAGGCGGAACGCCGGGTGCACCGCCTTGACCTCGGCCAGGCCAACCGCCCAGGCCTCCAGGTCGAACGGCTCGTCGTCGGCGCTGTACGGAATCGGCAGCCCGCCGCCGATGTCGATGGTTTCGATGCTGCCGATGCGGCGCGCAAAACCGGCCAGTTCATCGCACATCAGGCGCCAGTGCTGCGCGGTTTCCACGCCGCTGCCCAGGTGCGCGTGCAGGCCGACCACGCGGGTGCCCAGCGCGGTGGCCAGACGCACGAATTCGTCCACGCGCGCGATCGGCAGACCGAACTTGGACTCCTTGCCGCCGGTGCGCACCTTGGCGTGGTGGCCTTCGCCACGGCCCAGGTCCACGCGCAGCCACAGCTCGCGGTTGCTGAACAGTTCCGGCCAACGCTGCAGCGCTTCCACATTGTCCAGGGTAACGGTCACGCCGAGCGCGAAGGCGGCCTCGTACTCGGTCCGCGGTGCGAAGCTCGGGGTGAACAGCACACGCCTGGGTGACAGCGTGGGCAAGGTGTTGAAGACATGCTTAAGCTCGCCGTGCGACACGCACTCCAGACCGAAACCCTCCTGTTCGAGCAGTGCCAGGATGGCCGGGTGCGAGTTGGCCTTGATCGCGTAGTAGCGCTGGTCGATGGCCTTGATCGCGGTCAGCGCGCGCGCACGCGCACGCACGGTCGGCAGGTTGTACACGTAGCGCGGCGTGCCGGCCTGGGCCAGCGCCAGCAGGTGCTCGCGCTGCCCACGCCACCACGCGGTTTCGCGCGCGCGGACGGTGCCGGCGATCTCGCGCCAGCGCGGGCCGAACACTTCGCCCTCCTCCACCGGCATCGCGCCGCTGTCGATCAGCTCGGCGTGCAGGATCGGCAGCAGGCCATCGGCATCGGACTCATCGATCACGAAGGTCAGGTTGAGGTCGTTGGACGACTGCGAAATCATGTGCACGCGCTCGCGGCCGAACGTGGCCCACACGTCGGACAGCTTGTGCAGCAGCGAACGCATGCCGCGGCCTACCAGGGTGATCGCCGCGCACGGCACGATCACCTTGACCTTGCAGATCTGCGACAGGTCCGCCGACAGCGCGGCCAGCACGTCGGTGTTGACCAGGTTCTCGGACGGGTCAAGCGACACGGTGACGTTGGTCTCGGCCGAACCGATCAGGTCCACCGACAACCCATGCTTCTTGAACAGCCCGAACACATCGGCCAGGAAGCCGACCTGCTGCCACATGCCGATGCCTTCCATCGACACCAGCACGATGCCGTTGCGGCGGCTGATCGCCTTCACGCCCGGCACCGGTGCGGCATTGCCGTCGATGCTGGTGCCCGGCAGTTCGGGGCGCTCGGTATCCAGGATCGCCATCGGCACGCCGGCATCGCGGCAGGGCTTGATCGAGCGCGGATGCAGCACTTTGGCACCGGTGGTGGCGATTTCCTGGGCTTCGTAGTAATCCAGCCGGGTCAGCAGGCGCGCATCGGGCACGTCCTTCGGATTGGCACTGAACATGCCCGGCACGTCGGTCCAGATCTCCACGCGACTGGCACCGAGCAGCGCGCCGAAATAGGCCGCCGAGGTATCCGAGCCGCCGCGGCCAAGAATGGCGGTACCGCCGTCGGCATGCCGCGAGATGAAGCCCTGGGTGATCAGCATGCGGGTGGGCTGTGCGTGGAAGCGCGCGACCCAGGCAGCATCGGCGCGCCACTGGCAGTTCACCGACAGGCGCTGCGACCACTCGCTCTGGTTGGGCTGCGGCGGCAGGGCATCGAGCCACTCGCGCGCATCCATCCAGCCGAAATCCAGGCCGCTGGCGCGCAGGTAGGCCGCGCCCACCGTGGAGGACAGCAGTTCGCCCTGGCCCAGCACGTCGGCCTGCCAGTCCAGCGGCCGCGTCGCCGCGCGCGGATCGTCGAGCAGCCCGGCCAGCGCAGCCAGCCGCGCGTCGAGCGCGCCCGCCTCCAGCGACAGTTCGACCAGGAACTCGCGATGGCGGGCGACCAGCGCGTCCACACGGGCACGGCTGTCGGCGGCGCCATCGGCGATCGCGGTCAGCTCGTTGGTCACCCCGGACAGCGCCGAGACCACCACCAGCACGCGCGAGCCGGTTTCTTCCGCACGTTTTTTCGCCAGCTTCCCGATCGTGTCCCAGCGGTGACGACGCGACACGGAGGTGCCGCCGAACTTCAGTACGATCCAACGATCGACAAGGGGGGAAGCTGACATGGAGGTAATGGAGAAGTCGTAGTGAGGGGATTCGCCCGGCACGCCGGGCCGAACCCCCGATTCTATGCCAAGCCCGGGCCGTGCAGGGCCGGCGTGCGGCGGCCCTGACGCATTCATGCCCGGCGCGCCGCCGTCGGCCCGGCGCGGGTTGGTAAGCTGCGCACCCCTTTGCCCCTGCCCGCCGCCTCGATGACCACCCGCCGTTTCCTGCAGTTGGACGTGTTTTCCCCCTATCCCGGTGCCGGCAATCCGCTGGCCGTGGTGCTCGACGCCGAAGGCCTGGACGATGTGGCCATGCAGGCCATCGCCCGCTGGACGCGGCTGCCGGAGACCACCTTCGTGTTCGCCCCGCAGGCGCCGGGCGCCAGCTACGGCATCCGCATGTTCAGCCCGCAGAAGGAAGTGCCGTTCGCCGGCCACCCCAGCGTGGGGACCGCGCACGCCGTGCTCGAGGCCGGCCTGGCCGCGCCGGTGGACGGCGTGCTGGTCCAGGACGGTATTGCCGGCGCGCTGCCGCTGCGTGTGGAGGGCAGCGGCGCCCAGCGCACCATCGCCATCCGCACCCCGCGTGCCCAGGTGGCCGAGGTGACCGTGGCCGATGACCCGCGCCTGCAGGCCGTGCTGGCCGGCTGGGCGCTGGGTGACCTGCCGCCGGCCCGCATGGACGGCGGGCGCAGCTGGTGGGTGGTGGAACTGGCCGACGAAGCGCACCTGCGCGGCCTCACGCCGGACTGGGCCGCGATTGCGGCCCTGGCTGAATCCACCGGCAGCATGGGCGTGTTCGCCTATGCGCGCAGCCAGGAGCCGGCCTACGACCTGGCGGTGCGCGCCTTCGTCGGCAATGGCCGCCGCTTCGAGGATGCCGCCTCGGGCGCGGCCAATGCGGTGCTCGCGGCGTGGCTGGACAGCCGGGGCGCGCTGCCCCGCGACGAACCGCGCTACGTGGTCAGCCAGGGCCGCGAAGTCGGCCACGATGCGCGGCTGAGCCTGCACATCGATGCCGGGGGCGATGTCTGGTCCGGCGGCCAGGTGCAGACCGTCATCCGCGGCACCCTGGACTGGTAAGCGCAGGGGCGGCGCGTCAGCGCGCCGCCTCGTATACCGGCGTGCCGCCCACCCAGGTGGCTCGCACCTGCAGGTCGGCCAGCTGCGCCGGGGGCACCTGCAGCGGATCGCGGTCGAACACCACGAAGTCGGCCTGCAGCCCCGGCTGCAGGCGACCAACGCGATCCTCGTCGCGACCGGCGAACGCGGCATCGGCGGTGAACCCACGCAGCGCCTCGGCGGCGCTCAACCGCTCATCCGGCTGCCAGCCAGCCGACGGGTGGCCGGTGCGGTCCTGTCGCGTCACGGCGGCATACAGCCCCAGCCGCGGATCAACCTGCTCCACCGGGAAGTCCGAGCCCAGCGCCAGCGGCACGCCCGCCGCCAGCATGCGCCGCCAGGCGTACGCCCCCAGGATGCGCTGCGGCCCGACGCGATCCTGCGCCCAGCCCATGTCCGAGGTCGCGTGGGTGGGCTGCATCGAGGCGATCACCTTGCCCTGCGCGAACCGCGGAATGTCCTCCAGCGCCACCACCTGGGCATGTTCCACGCGCCAGCGGTGATCGCCGCCGCTGCGCTCGCCCAGCACGCGTGCGTAGGTGTCGAGCACGATGCGGTTGCCGCGGTCGCCGATGGCGTGTGTGGCCACCTGCAGTCCGCAGCCATCGGCCTTGCGCACGGCCGTTTCGAAATCGGCCGGCGACGTCACCAGCAGGCCGCGGTTGTGCGGATCATCGCTGTAGTCGGCCAGCAGGGCGGCGCCACGACTGCCGAGTGCGCCGTCCATGAACAGCTTCACGCCGCGCATCGCCAGGTGACCGCCGGCATGCCGGTATGGCCCCTGCGCGCACAGATCGTCCAGTGCTCCGCCATTGCCGTCGGCATACGCCTCGATGCGCAACGGCAGGCGACCGGCATCGGCGAAGCGACGCATCAGCGCCAGGTCCTCGCGCGACACGCCCATGTCGTGCACGCCGGTCAGTCCCTGGCTTGCCGCCGCAGCCAGTGCGCGCGTCAGCATCTGTTCGCGCGCCGCTGCAGTGGGCGCGGGGATCGCGGCTTGCATCAGCCCCATCGCCTCATCGACGAACACGCCGGTCGGCCGACCCGCCGCATCGCGCTCGATGCGTCCGCCCGCCGGCTGCCAGCGCCCCTGCAGCGTGCGCTGCCCCGGCACCGCCGCCAGCGCGCGCAGGGCTGCGCTGTTGCCCCAGCCGGCGTGGCCGTCCACGCGCCCCAACCAGACCGGTCGATCCGGGAACGCCGCGTCCAGATCGGCGGCACTGGGGAAGCGCGTGTCGGCCCATCGATTCTGGTCCCAGCCGTTGCCGAGCAGCCACCCGTCGGGGTGGTCGGCAGCGAAGCGCTGCAGGCGTGCCACTACCTCCGCGCCGCTGTCCGCACCGGTCAGATCGGCCTGCATCAGCGTCTGCCCCAGGTACATCAGGTGCGCATGTGCGTCGATCAGGCCCGGCACCACCGTGACATCGCCGAGGTCGGTGAGCGGTGCCAAGGGGTACAGCGTCAGGAGGGCCTGGCGGTCGCCTACCGCCAGCACCCGCCCATCTGCCGTGTCCCAGGCCAGTGCGGTCGCCACCGGCGCATCCGCGGCGCCGGTATGGATGGTGGCGGCCGTGACCAGACGGACATCGGCCTGCGCCTGGGCGGCGCAGAAACACGACAGCAGGACAGCCAGAAGGCAATGGCGCACGCGAAGCTCCCGCAGAACGAAACAGGGGCGACTATGCCGCCCCTGCCGGGATCACTCAATCCGCGCTGCGGCATGCGTCAGCCGGCGAGCTCGGCCTCCAGCGAGATCGGCACCGCGCTGAGCGCCTTGGACACCGGACAGTTCTGCTTGGCATCGTCGGCGATGGCGCGGAACTGCGCCGCATCGATCTTCGGCACCACCGCCTTGACCTTCAACGTGATCTGCGACAACTGCGGGCCGCCTTCCATCGACAGATCGACCTTGGCCTCGGTATCCAGCGAGGTTGGCACGAAGCCGGCCTCGGTCAGCTTGGCCGACAGCGCCATCGTGAAGCAGCCGGCATGCGCGGCGGCGATCAGCTCTTCGGGATTGGTGCCCTTCTCGTCGCCGAAGCGGCTGCTGAAGGCGTAGCGGGTACGGTCCATGAGCCCGCTCTGCGGGGTGCTCAATTGTCCCTTGCCTGTCTTGAGGTCACCTTCCCAGTGCGCGGTAGCGTGTCGCGAAATGCCCATCGTGAGTCTCCTTCGGGATGAATGGCAGGCCCAGCCTAGACCGGCGGGCGTTAGCGTGGCGTCGGGTCGGAGGTGGCGCGGCCCCCGGCGTGCCGCGGCGGGTCGCACGCGCCACGTTTTCCGCACACGGAGGCTGTTTTCAAGGCATTTTCCGCAGGTACGCAGTGCGCCAACCGCCAGCATCGGCAAGCCGGGGGTACGCACAGCCCCGTGTTTTCAGGGCATGTGCTGATGCACTGCGGTAACCGGAACGGCGAAAAACGCGATTTTTATGCGTCTGCCTATTGGCGGCGCACCCGTGTTGCCCTACATTTCGCTTGCCGACGGGGTTCGGCGCGACCACACCACCAACCGTTCACGAGAACAGGACACCATGGCAAAGACCGCTAAAAAGGCTGCCCCGAAGAAGGCAGTGAAGAAAGTCGCTACGAAGGCAGCCGCGAAGCCGGCCGCTCCCAAGCCGATCAAGGAAGTGCTGAGCAAGTCTGGTCTGGTTGCACACATCGTTGAAGCGTCCGGCGTTGTCGCCAAGGACGTGCGCGCTGTGCTGGCCTCGCTGGAAGGTGCCGTGGCCGCCTCGGTCCACAAGAAGGGCGCAGGCAGCTTCACCCTGCCGGGCCTGCTGAAGATCACCACCGTCAACGTGCCGGCCAAGCCGAAGCGCAAGGGCATCAACCCGTTCACCAAGGAAGAGCAGTGGTTCGCCGCCAAGCCGGCCTCCACCAAGCTGAAGGTGCGTCCGCTCAAGAAGCTCAAGGACGCTGCGCTGTAATCAGCGCGCTTCCTGCAGCACCCGGACGGGACGGCCACGGTCGTCCCGTCTTTTTTTGGCTGGTCTGCCGATCGCAGCGCCCTTGCCCACGCCTCCCGCGCAACACAGCGTTGCCGCAGCGTCCGGCCATGCCTGCAATGCGCGCAAACCCTGCGCCGGCCCCACTGTGCGGCACACCGCCTGCGGCTGGAACGCACAAGGTGGAACACTGCGTGCGACCGTCCCTGTCGCCGATCCCGGGCGTGCGGCCTATGGTGGGCCTGTCCCCACTGTGCAGGCCGCCATGTCCACCTCCTCCCAGCGTTACCGCATTACCGTCACCCCGATCGAGAAGGACGGGTTGCAGTGCAGCGGGCGCTGCACCATCGAACTGGAGCACCGGGCGCAGCGCGACTGGATGCGCCTGCTGGAAGTGGCCAGGCGCCATACCGGGCTCAGCGGCGATGAGCGCGCCGCCGCCATCGTCGCCACCCAGCTGCTGCGCGATCTGGCCCAGCGCCACGCCGCCGAGCCGACGCACGCACTGACTGTGCTGCAGCCCCAGCTGGACGAGGTGCTCGGCGCGCTGGACGCCATCCAGGGCGCGCCCTGATCGACCGCGCCGGCTACACTCGCCCCATTCCAGGGGAGGGGTGCCGATGCGTTCTGCCAGTGTCCTGCTGCCGCTGCTGCTGATCGCCGGCTGCTCGTGCCAGCGTCAGGGCGATGGGGTCGAGGCGGCCGCCGCTGCGTCGGCCACGCCGTCGCCGCGCACCACCGCCGTCACCGTCCCTGCGGATGCCGATGCCGCTGCCGCGGCTGCCGGCACAGTGCCGGCGACGCCGCCGCCCGGTGCGGTGGCAGCGGGCGCAGCCGATGAAGGGGCCACCGTGCGCAACTACATCGGTGTGCTGCTGCGCGGGGATCGCGCTGCCGCTGCGGCGTACTGGGATGGCGGCACCACCCGCCTGCAGCCCGACGACGCCCCGCTGCACCGTCTCACCGACGTGGTGTCGCTGCGGGTGGATACCGACACGCCGATCGCGCGCGACACCGCCCGTCCCTCGCGCCTGCGCGAGGTGCCGATCCGCCTCCGCATCCTGACCCGGCAGGGCACGCTGCACTACCACGGCTGGTACCGCCTGCAGCCACGCGCCGATGGCAGCGGCTGGGAACTCAGCGGCGCGTCGCTGCAGCCGAGCCTGGACTGACCGAGCGGCACCGGCGCGCACGTGTCAAAGCTGGATTCAGGCAATGGCGCTATCGTTGGCCACTCATTCCCCACGGCCGCCGCCATGAACGTTCGCCCGATGTTGTCCCGCCTCGCCGCCTGCACCGTTCTTCTGGCCGCCGCCATCGGCGCGCAGGCCGCGCCCACCGTGTCCGGCCGCCAGCTGTCGGTTGGCGCGGCCGACGTGCAGCAGTATCTGGATGGCAGTTTCCCGCGGACCCAGGACGCCCTCGGCGGCCTGATCGCGATGACCATGAGCCATCCGCAGCTCGCGCTGCCGCAGGGCAACCGCCTGGATCTCGGTTTCGATGTCGCGCTGGGTACCGCCGGCAGCGCGCCGGCACCGCTGGGCAAGGTCAAGCTCAGCAGCGGTCTGCGCTACGACGCGCAGACCCAGGGCTTCCACCTTGAACAACCCACCGTGGACGACTTCACCCCGGCCAACAACGGCGGCAAGCTGGACTCGCGCACGCGCGGCCTGCTCAACGCTAGGCTGACCGACTATGCGCGCCGCGAACCGATCTACAGGATCGACCCCAGCGTGGCCGCGGTGCTCGGTGCATTGCAGGTGCAGTCGGCGCAGGTCGAGAACGGCAAGCTGGTGGTCACCTTCAACCAGGACCTGGGCAAGCTGATCCCGGCCGGCGTACTGGGCCGCTGACCGCAGCGGCGGCACCGGCAACCACCGCCGGACCCGGGGATGGCACCGACTGCGGGTCGGTGCCCTGCCCGTCTACGCCGCCAGTGCCTTGGCCACTGCGTCGGCAAACGCCGGAATGTCGCCCGGCTTGCGGCTGGTGATCACATGCCCGTCCACCACCACCTCGGCGTCGGTCCATTCGGCGCCGGCATTGCCCAGATCGGTTTTCAGCGACGGCCACGAGGTCAGGCGGTGGCCGCTGGCCAGGCCGGATTCGATCAGCAGCCACGGGCCGTGGCAGATCGCCGCCACCGGCTTGCCGGCTGCGCCGAACGCCTTGATGAACGCCACCGCCTGCGCATCGATGCGCAGCTTGTCCGGATTGATCACTCCGCCAGGCAGCACCAATGCATCGTAGTCGTCCGCCGTGGCGCCCTGCAGCGGCTGGTCCACGGCCACACTGTCGCCCCAGTTCTTGTCTTTCCAGCCGCGGATCCCCGCGCCGTCACCTGGCGCCACCACCTTCACCGTGGCGCCCCAGGATTCGAGAAGGCGTTTGGGTTCAAGCAGTTCGGACTGCTCGAACCCGTCGGTGGCCAGGATCGCGACGTGCTTGCCGTTGAGTGCGTGTGCCATGCAGGGCTCCGTGGATGAGGGAGCCTGCAGTGTGCCGGCACGGCCATTGGGCCCCGGTGACCGCGATGTGCACGCAGCGTAGGCTTACCGCTTGGGCTGCAGCATGGTCCCGGTGCACTTCTTCGACCCACAGCGGCATTCCCAGATCTTCTTCAGGCGCGCGGTGTGCCGCTCGGCCAGGACAATGCCGTAGTTGTAGGTCAGCTCGTCGCCCGGCTGGATATCCTTGATCGCCTCAATGAACACCTTGTCCTCGCGACGGTTGTCGCCCTCGGCCTCTTCGATCACCGCCTCGCAGTTCGGGTCGCAGCTGTGGTTGAGCCAGCGCGCATCGTTACCTTTGTAGTTGGCATCGATGACGTAGTCGTCATTGAGAGTGAACAGGAAGGTGTGGCCACTCTCGACGTCACCGGTGTCGTCCGCGTCGACATCGGCGTGGCTGCGCAGCAGCCCCTTGTACTGGATCACGCGCTCACCCTTGCTGATCGGCGCCAGCGCGAACACGCCATTGCCATGAATGGTGGACTTGCGCGCTTGGATCTTCTTGGGCATCTGGCTGGCCGTTGCGATGGGAAGGGCCGATTCTCCCTTAATCTTTGTGATTGCCAAAGCTACACTGTGTCCCGGCCCTGCCGCGGCCCCGCTGTCAGCGTCCTGAACGGGGTGGGTTGGATGCCCGGGGATAAAAGCGTACAATTTCAGTCCGCTTTATGGCTCTGCCTTCCCCATGCTCCGCGTCACCAAGCTCACCGATTACGCCACCGTCGTACTGACCGTACTCGCTGCCCGTCCGGGCGAGGTACTCAGCGCGACCGAACTGGCCGACTTCGCCAGCCTCGAACCGCCGACCGTCAGCAAGCTGCTCAAGCCGCTCGCCCAGGCCGGTCTGGTGGAAGGCCTGCGCGGCGTGCGTGGCGGTTACCGCCTCACCCGGCCCGCCGAGCGGATCTCGCTGTTCGAGATCGTCGAGGCGATGGAGGGGCCGCTGGCCCTGACCGAATGCAGCCACGACCACAGCCAGTGCGGCCGCGAGCTGCAGTGTGGTGCGCGCAGCAGCTGGCGCCTGATCAACGACGTGGTGGCCGAAGCCCTGCGCGCGGTCAGTCTGGCGCAGATCCTGCCCCCTCTCCCCCTTGTTGACGCCCACCGCCGCGCCATCGCGGCGGACGTCGTCTCCTGATCCACAGGCAGCCCCCATGGCCACCGATACCCTCGATACCGTCGCCGCCGGCGATACCCCCAACCGCGAGATCCACGAGCAGCTCGGCCGCAAGTACGCGGCGGGCTTCATCACGGAGATCGAATCGGACTCGCTGCCGCCAGGCCTGGACGAGGACACCATCCGTGCCCTGTCGGCCAAGAAGGACGAGCCGGAATGGATGACGCAGTGGCGCCTGGACGCCTACCGCCACTTCCTGACCATGCCGATGCCGGACTGGGCCAAGCTGCAGATCGCGGCGATCGACCTGCAGGCGCTGAGCTACTACTCCGCGCCGAAGGGCCCCAAGTACGCCTCGCTGGATGACGTGCCCAAGGAACTGCTGGATACCTACGACAAGCTGGGCGTGCCCCTGCACGAGCGCGCCAAGCTGGCCGGCGTCGCCGTGGACGCGGTGTTCGACTCGGTCTCGGTCGGCACCACCTTCCGCAAGGAGCTGGCCGAGAAGGGCGTGATCTTCTGCTCGATGTCCGAAGCCATCAAGGAGCACCCGGAACTGGTCAGGCAGTACCTGGGCAGCGTGGTGCCGGTGGGCGACAACTACTTCGCCGCGCTGAACTCGGCGGTGTTCTCCGACGGCAGCTTCGTGTTCATCCCCAAGGGCGTGCGCTGCCCGATGGAGCTGAGCACCTATTTCCGCATCAACGCCGGCCACACCGGCCAGTTCGAGCGCACCCTGATCATCTGCGAGGACAAGGCATACGTGTCCTACCTGGAAGGCTGCACCGCGCCGATGCGCGATGAGAACCAGCTGCACGCCGCGGTCGTCGAGCTGGTGGCGCTGGAAGACGCCGAGATCAAGTATTCCACGGTGCAGAACTGGTACCCGGGCGACGAGAACGGCGTGGGCGGCATCTACAACTTCGTCACCAAGCGTGCCGAATGCCGTGGCGCACGCAGCAAGGTCACCTGGACCCAGGTCGAAACCGGTTCGGCGATCACCTGGAAGTACCCGTCCTGCGTGCTGCTCGGCGACGACTCGGTGGGCGAGTTCCACTCGGTGGCGCTGACCCATCACCGCCAGCAGGCCGATACCGGCACCAAGATGATCCACATCGGCAAGCGCACCAAGAGCAAGATCGTCAGCAAGGGCATCAGCGCCGGCCGCGGCCAGAACACCTACCGGGGCCTGGTCAAGGTGGACCGCAATGCCGACGGCGCGCGCAACTACACCCAGTGCGACTCGCTGCTGATCGGCAAGAAGTGCGGTGCACACACCTTCCCGTACATCGAGGTCAAGAACCCGAGCGCGACGGTGGAGCACGAGGCGACCACCTCCAAGATTTCCGACGACCAGCTGTTCTATTGCCGCGCGCGCGGCATCGACCAGGAGAACGCGGTGTCGATGATCGTCGACGGCTTCTGCAAGCAGGTCTTCCGCGAGCTGCCGATGGAATTCGCGGTGGAAGCCAAGAAGCTGCTGGAAGTCAGCCTGGAAGGCTCGGTCGGATGAAGACCCTCCTCGCTCTCGTCCTGCTGCTGGGTGCCACGTGTCCGGCGTTCGCGCAGCGCGCCGACTGCAACCCGGGCGGCAACCAGATGGAACTCAATGCCTGCGCCGCGCAGGAACTGCAGCGGGCCGACGCCGCGCTCAACGCCGTGTATCGCCAGGTGCTGGCCAAACACGCCGGTGAAGCGGTCGCGCTGGAGAAGATCAAAGCCGCCCAGCGGTTGTGGATCCAACTGCGCGACGCCGACCTGGAGGCGCGTTATCCGGTAGGCAAGGACGAGAACCCGCGCGTCCTGTACGGCTCGATGTACCCGATGCTGTATGCCGGCTACAAGGCCGCGCTGACCGAAATCCGCACCACCTACCTGCGCAACGAATTCCTGGAGCGCAGCGAATACGACCTCTGAGTCGCGCTGCACGCCCAAATCCCTATCTGACAAGACGACTATTGCAATGTTGAAGATCGACAACCTGCACGCCCGCATCGGCGACAAGGAAATCCTCAAGGGCCTGTCGCTGGACGTGAAGCCCGGCCAGGTGCACGCCATCATGGGCCCCAACGGCGCCGGCAAGTCCACCCTGGGCAACGTCCTGGCCGGCCGCGACGGCTATGAGGTCAGCGAAGGCAGCGTCCAGTTCGAGGGCGCCGACCTGCTCGAGCTGGCCCCCGAAGAACGGGCTGCCGCCGGCCTGTTCCTGGCCTTCCAGTACCCGGTGGAAATCCCCGGGGTGAACAACACCTACTTCCTGCGTGCCGCACTCAACGCGCAGCGCAAGGCACGTGGCCAGGAAGAACTGGATTCCATGCAGTTCCTCAAGCTGGTGCGGCAGAAGCTGGCCGTGCTGCACCTGAAGGACGAACTGCTGCACCGTGGCGTCAATGAAGGCTTCTCCGGTGGCGAGAAGAAACGCAACGAGATCTTCCAGCTGGCGGTGCTCGAGCCGAAGCTGGCCATCCTGGACGAAACCGACTCCGGCCTGGACATCGACGCGCTCAAGAGCGTGGCCGACGGCGTCAACGCACTGCGCTCGCCGGACCGCTCGTTCCTGGTCATCACCCACTACCAGCGCCTGCTGGACTACATCAAGCCGGACGTGGTGCACGTGCTGGCCGACGGGAAGATCGTGCAGAGCGGCGGCCCGGAACTGGCGCTGGAACTGGAAGCCCACGGCTACCACTTCCTGAAGGACCGCGTGGTGCCGGAGGCAGCGGTCTGATGAGCGCACTGCTCGATTCCCTCGCCAGTGGCTTCTGCGGCAGCGACGCCCGTCGCGCCGAGCTGGATGCCGCGCTGCAGGCCGGCCTGCCGGGTCCGCGCACCGAAGCCTGGAAGTACACCTCGCTGCGCCAGCTGGAACGCCGCAGCTTCCGCCCGGCGCCGCTGGCCGCCGCCGAGGTCGACCCCGCGCTGCTGGCCGACGTGCCGTCGCCGCGCCTGGTGTTCGTCAATGGCCGCCCCTCCGCGGCGCTGAGCGAGCTGGGCGACCTGCCGGCCGGCGTGCAGCTGCAGACCCTGTCCGCGGCCCTGGCCGGCGGCGAAGACGCGCTGCGCTTCCTCGGCCGCCGTTTCGAGCGCAGCGACGAGATCTTCGCCCGCCTCAACGCCGCCCTCGCCGATGAAGGCGTGCTGGTGCGAGTGGACGACAAGGCGCAGATCGACCTGCCGCTGCAGCTGGTGTTCGTCAGCGTGGCCGGCAGCGCCGACCTGGCCTGGCACCACCGCCACCTGATCGAACTGCGCGCCGGCGCCTCGCTCGGCGTGATCGAGCACCACCTGCATGTGGGCGATGTCGCCCACCTGGGCAACACGCTGGTGCATGTGCACCTGGCGCAGGACAGTGTGCTGGCCCACGCCCGCGTGCAGGCCGATGGCGTGCGCGCCACCGCGCTGCTGCGCACCGACGCCGTGCTGGCCCGCAACGCCCAATACCGCCGCATCGACCTGGAGCTGGGCGCGGCACTGAGCCGCCACGAGCTCAACGTGCGCCTGGAAGGCGACAACGCCCAGCTGACCGCCAACGGCGTGCTGCTCGGCAATGGCCGCCGCCATGTCGATACCCGCCTGGGCATCGACCACATCGCACGTGATACCGCCTCGGAAATGCTGTGGCGCGGCGTGGCCGCCAACCGCAGCCGCGTGGTCTTCCACGGCGGCATCCACATCCGCGAAGGCGCCGATGGCACCGACGCCAACCTGTCCAACAAGAACCTGCTGCTCTCGGCCGATGCCGAGATCGATACCCAGCCCACGCTGGTGATCGACGCCGACGAGGTGAAGGCCGCGCACGGTGCCACCGTGGGCCAGCTCGACGCCAATGCGCTGTTCTACCTGCGCTCGCGCGGCCTGCCCGCCGACCAGGCGCAGCAACTGCTCAGCGC
The DNA here is from genome assembly GCF_049545475.1 of Stenotrophomonas sp. NPDC077461. Taxonomy (NCBI): domain Bacteria; kingdom Pseudomonadati; phylum Pseudomonadota; class Gammaproteobacteria; order Lysobacterales; family Lysobacteraceae; genus Stenotrophomonas; species Stenotrophomonas sp. NPDC077461. The sequence goes on along the minus strand of NZ_JBMWDO010000004.1, from coordinate 197,025 downwards.
GGCGTTCTGCCACGAACCGCTCAAGGTGCTCGACGCGCGCCTGACCGGGCAGCTCGCCCGCCACCTCGACCGCGCCCTGGCACAGGCGGGCGTGGCATGAACCTGTCCACGCCGCGCCCGGTCGTGCCCACCGGCAGCGCCCCCGACTGGGCGCGCGTGCGCCTGGACTTCCCGCTGCTGATGCGCGAAGTGCACGGCAAGCCGCTGGTGTACTTCGACAACGCCAACACCGGCCAGAAGCCGGTGCAGGTGATCGGCGCGGTGGACGAGTTCTACCGCCGCTACAACGCCAACGTCAGCCGTGCCGTGCACGCGCTGGGTACCGAAGCCACCGATGCCTACGAGGGCGCGCGTGCGAAGCTGGCACGCTTCCTCAACGCGCGCGCCAGCGAGCTGGTGCTGTGCAGCGGCACCACCTTCGCGCTCAACCTGGTGGCCTACTCGTGGGCGCTGCCGCGCCTGAAGGCCGGCGACGTCATCCTGGTCTCGCGCATGGAGCACCACGCCAACATCGTGCCGTGGCAGCTGGTCGCCCAGCGCACCGGCGCGACCATCCGCGTTGCCGAGATCACCCCGGAAGGCGCGCTCGACCTGGACGCCCTGCGCAAGGCCATGACCCCCGAGGTCAAGCTGCTTGCTGTCACCCACGTCTCCAACGTGCTGGGCACGGTAAATCCGGTCCGCGAGATCTGCCGGGAAGCGCGCAAGCGCGGCATCGTCACCGTGGTGGACGGCTCGCAGGCCGTGCCGCACCGCAAGGTCGACATCGCCGCGATCGGCTGCGACTTCTACGCCATCACCGGCCACAAGATGTGCGGCCCCACCGGCACCGGCGCCCTGTGGGCCCGACGCGAGCACCTCGATGCCATGCCCCCGTTCCTGGGTGGCGGCGAGATGATCAAGGAAGTCAGCTTCGAGGGCACCGTGTTCAACGACGCCCCGCACAAGTTCGAGGCCGGCACCCCCAACATCGCCGGCTTCATCGGCCTGGGTGTGGCGGTGGACTACCTGGAAACGCTCGGCCTGGAGCACGTGGAAGCGCGCGAGGCCGACCTGCTGGCGCACTTCACTGAAGAGCTGAACAAGATCGACGGCCTGCGCATTTTCGGCACCACGCCGGACAAGGCAGCGGTGGTGTCCTTCCTGATCGACGGCGCCCATTCGCACGATCTGGCCACCCTGCTCGACCTGGAAGGGGTCGCTGTGCGCTCCGGCCAGCACTGCGCGCACCCGCTGCTGCAGTACTACGGCGTGGCGGCCACGTGCCGTGCTTCGCTCGCGTTCTACAACACGCATGATGAAATCGAGCGCTTCATTGCGGCGTTGAACAAGGTGCGCAAGTTGCTGGGGTGATGCGTCGGTGAGTACTGGGCGCCAGAGAAAACGCTGCGGGAGATCGCGGCGTTTTTTTTGCCATTGCCTCTGCACCGTGGCCAGCCCGCGCCGGCATGTCACCGTTCAATAGTGACGCTCTCGAGGACACCCATCCGGCCTGAATCAACCGGATCTGCGTGAGCGTTGCGGACACCCGCCTGATTCCAATGAAAGACACCGGTTGCCCGGACATACATCGCGTTGTCAGGCGCAGCCTTGAAGGACACCGCTCCCATGCCCGGACTCGTTCCTCGATAGATCACCAGTGAACTGGACGAGTCCCGCATGTCCAGCGCCTCACGCGTAGGAAAGACAAGAACGGCGTCGTTGACCTCATCCACCCATACGCCCACCGATATCTTCATTCCGTCGAATCGATCCGGTGCAGCAAGCACGCTGGTTAGGCTGGTCATGCAGGTCGGCGAGCCATCGCCATTCCCCTGCATCCTGCATGCCGCAGGCACCTGACTGCCCTCCCCGCCCGCCGGTAGATACCCGCATCCGGGAAGTGCGACGAGACCTGCGGCGAGCAGGAACAGGCGTAGGCAGGGCGTCATCACGGGGTCGGCATCCTCAATCCTGGCAACCTGCCAGCGGGAAGCAATCCCGCTGATCCATGCGGATGAAACATCCGCGTGGGAATGATCATACGGCGCCGCTCGGGTCGTAGTGGACATCTCCCGATTGCAGAGCCCGCCGGCATTTCAATGAATCAGCCGGTCATCAACGCCACGCTGGCAAAAGCCACTACCGCAATCACCAACAGTACGCGTATTGCAGCCATCTCGCCGCGAACCTGATGCAGCGCGTGTAACGGTGCCCGCTTCTCCAACCCCAGTACCACCGTCAGGTACGTTGCCTGCCCGTGCAGGCCCAGGGATTCTGGACAGCCCAGACGCCTCCATAGCGCTGGATACAGCTGAGGAAATCGCCGGGTAAATCTGAAAAACGTGATCAGGTAGAAAAAAACAGAAACAAACGCCACTAGAAAAACGATATTGATCATCATGGTAGTTCCCCGGGTGCAACCCGCAACGTCACACATCCCGACACTCGCTGCCGCCCGCGCCTCCTTCGCGCGTGACGACGCCAGCACGCTACAACCGCAGCATCGTGACGATTCCATACACAATCAGAACTGCGTATGTAGCCACAACGCCTCTCAGCACCCACCGCGTTCTGGCAGGGACGCTCAGCCCCTGCTGCGTCATTGCGAGCGCGAACACGCCACGCAGGCACGCAAACCACCAATCCACGTTCTGAATACCAACCCGGCGCAGCACATTCGGGTGTGACTTATCCATCCTGACAAGAAGAACGTGCGCGGCAATACCGTTAACCCACGCGGCCAGCCCCACGATCACGAGCATCATGGATAGCACCCCATCAACCCCATTCATTCCCAGCCCCCTGTCAAATCCACGATTCTTACCGGCACCATAGAACATGAGCCCCAGATGGGGGACCCGCCAGATGAACAGCATAAACACTCCCCAGTCCACACGGCCGGATCTGCTGCGCACCACACTGATCGTCGCCGTCACCACCGCGAAGAAGTGCTGCAGCGCTGGCCGCATTACTACCAGGGTGGCGGACGCGGCTGCTCAGAAGGACTGGGTTCCACGCGCCGACAGGCACAGGCGCTTGGCCGTGTGCGCGACCGTCCGCGCGCACGTTGTCATGTCGACGCCACAGCTGTCCGCCTCCAGAAACCTGTCATCGGACCCGACAATTGCGAAGTAGACCCGCTGTCTGGTGGGCTCGATGGTGCCTGCGCCAGCAACACGGACCACGTCTACTATCCGCACGCTGCAATACAATGGTGCGGCAGTGGAGCGCAGCACGTCTGCCACCGACATCGCATAGTCAATCGCCAGCGGGTTACCCGGCTGTTGATTGATCACATTGACATCTGCGGCCCGCTCCGGTGTGCAGGCGCTTGCGAAGATCGTGCAGAAGCCCAGGCTGCCCACGCACCCAGTCAACGCACCCACCCGGGACAGGATACCGGCTGATTCGCCAGACCCACCCAACTTGGCAACCCTTGGAAACTTGCGCATCGTAGCTACCTGCTCCGGAACGTGACCGATCGACTCCACCCGTGCGCCCCTCGAACCGAGGTTCCCTGCAGGGCCCTTCCAGTACGCACAACCCAGCTACTCCTGCGGATTCTTACAGGCGGAACGGGCGAGATCGGCTGCCTTGGCTACGCAATCTCCAACACCATCGGAGCATGTCTCAGCGGCTACGAACCGGTTCTGGCCATCAGCCACCACGTAGTAGAACCTATCCCCCGTCTTCCCGTCAGCCGAGCGCTCGATCTGAGATGCAATCAGATTCACCTTGATTCCAGGACCACCCACCCGGCCGTCTGATTCCAGACGACGGAGAAGCTCCACCTCAAACTTCTGTGCGCTGCCACTATGCGGCTGATGATTCAGCACATCAAAATCGCACGCCGGCCTGCTTACGCACCCCGACGTTCCGCAGATGATCGCCAACAGCACCGCACTCCGAGTCAGGCTGACGTCCACACTGGTCTCCATAGGCAAAAAGCCACGTGGACGTATCCGAGAACTGCCGATCAAGCCGCTTGGCATCAAGCCTCCCTTCGATGCTATGGAATCCCTTGAAGTCTCTCAGGTCAAGTTTCGAAGTGCCTTCATTTGACCCGCCTCGGTCCGACATGAAATGTGCGTTGGTGAACCCATCCTTCGGTACGGGCGTTCTAGCCCCAGGCACGCAAACCACCCATCCACTTTTTGATACCAACCCTGCATAGCGTATTCGGGTTTGACTTTCCACGACTCCTACCAACGACCATCCAGGGTGAACGCTATTCGCCGGATGCCGCCCCTTGGCTGGCGGGCTTGAGCATAAAGCGCGCGGCAACAACTCCAACATAGAACGTGATCCCCAGATAGGGGACCAACCAGATGAACAGCAGGAACATTCCCCAGTCGACAAGCCGGGAGATGCCATGCCGCCGTTCCTGGGCGGCGGCGAGATGATCAAGGAGGTCGGCGTCGAGGGCACCGTGTTCAACGATGCCCCACATATGTTCGAGGCCGGCATCCCCACATCGCCGGCTTCATCGGCCTGGGCGTGGCGGTGGACTACCTGGGGACCCTCAGCCTGAAGCACGTGGAAACACGCGAGGCCGCCCTGCTGGCGCACTTCACCGAAGAGCTGAGCAAGTGTCCGTCAGTTCGTCGGTCCGGCGCGCAACGCTACCGGTGTGGCGTCGTGGTGGACGCCTCCCGGTTGCGATGCCGCGCCGGCATTTTAATGACTCACCCGGTCATGAACGCCACGCCGGTAAAAGCAACTACCGCAATCGCCAACAGCACGCGTATTGCAACCATCTCGCCGCGAACTTGACGCAGAGCGTGTAACGGCACCCGCTTTTCCAACCCCAACACCACCGTCAAGTACGTTGCCTGACCATGCAGGCCCAGGGATTCTGGACAGCCCAGACGCTTCCATAGCTCTGGATATAGTCGCGGAAAGTTTTGAAGACCGTTTTTATGAATCAGCGGCGGCCTATCGTCAATAACCAATTGGCTATCGAAAACTGATACTCGAACCCACATCGGCTATCGTTATATTCACCTGCATTTCAATGAGGCTTTTTCCTACGCACTGATGCTGCAGCGCAATCAGGCGACGCGCTTGCACGGTCCCCGTTGTGCCCCCTTGCCCCCGCCCTCCCGGCCCGCCCCCAATCATGCAATAATGCGAACACTTCTCATTTGCATAGATCGCAATGGCGTCCCCGGTCGTCTCCCCCGATGCGCTCGCCTCGCTGTTCCGTGAGCATCACCGCTGGCTGCTGGCGCGGCTGAGCCGCCAGATGCGCTGCCGCTGGGACGCCGACTACACCTACACCAACTTCTGCCACAGCGGCCGCGCGTATCCCACCCGGACCGAGGCGTGCCACGCCGGCGGTGTCAACGACAGCTACGCCAGCAACCACATCCCGCCGCGCGCGGCCGGCGCGCTGACGTTGGGCACCCACCTGTTCGAGCAGCGCCTCACCGCCGGCACGCGGGTCAGCTACACCGGCCACCGGCCGATGCGCGAGGCCGGTGCCAGCCTGATCCCGGTGGTGGACTGGGGCTCGTACGTGCTGGTGGACGTATTCGCCAACTACCGCCTCAACGACCACGTCGCCGTCGACCTCACCGTCGACAACCTCACCGACCGCTACTACATGGACGCCATGACGCTGGGCCTGATGGCCTCGCCGGGGCGCACGGTGCGGTTGGGCTTCACCGTGAACTTCTAAGGAGCGCCCGCCCATGTCCACGACATCCCCTGCTGCCGCCGCCCCGACCCGCAGTCAGCGGCTGAAGGCAGCCACCCACGCCACTCACGACCGGCTCGACCAGCGCATCATGCGCGGCGACCCGTTTGCCTCCATCGACACCTACCGCCGCTTTCTGCGCGTGCAGTACCGCTTCCACCGCGACATCGCCGCGCTGTACGCGGTGCCGGCGCTGCACGCGCTGGTGGAGAATCTGGCCGAACGCCAGCGTCTGCAGGATCTGGCGGCCGACCTGGCCGACCTCGGCGAGCCCGTGCCGGCCGATGACGGCCGCGCACTGCCGGCCGACGTCGATCTGGCCACAGCGCTGGGATGGCTGTACGTCGCCGAGGGCTCCAACCTCGGCGCGGCGATCCTGTTCAAACTGGCCGCACGCATCGGCCTGGATGAGACCCGCGGGGCGCGTCACCTCGCCGGACACCCGGAAGGGCGCGCCCGGCACTGGCGCCAGTTCACCGCGGCGCTGGACGGCGCCGCGCTGGACCCGGCCCAGGAGCAGCGGATGATCGACGGTGCCACCCAGGCATTCGTGCGCGTGCACGGCTATGTCGAACAGGCGTTCGCGGCCTGAGATGGACGCCACCCAGCCCACCCTCGCCGTCCCGGCCGTCCGCCCACGTCACCGCGTGGTGCGTGCCGGTTACCTGCTGCTCGGGCTGCTGATGGTGGGCCTGGGCATCATCGGGGCGCTGCTGCCGGTGATGCCCACGACCATTTTCATGATCCTAGCGGCGGCCTGCTTCGGCAGATCCTCGCCCCGTTTCGAACGCTGGCTGCTGCAGCACCCCCGCTTCGGCCCGCCGCTGGTGCTGTGGCGCGAGCAGGGGGCGATGTCGCGCCGTGCCAAGGCATTCGCCTGCGGTGGCATGGCCGTCGGCTTCGCCGCGTTCTGGATCGCCGCCCATCCCTCGTTCGTGCTGTGGATCGCCGTGGCGATCGGCATGGGCGGCTGCGCGCTGTACCTGCTGTGCCGCCCGGTTCCGCGCGGCACCCCGCCCAGCCGCCTGCTGCAGATTGCCGAACGCCATGCGCATGGCCTGGCGGCCGTACTGACCGTGCTCGCCCACGTCACCGTCTTTGCCCTGCTGCTGTGGACCCGCGTGCCGACCGCGCCGGACCTGCCACCGCCGCCCGCCGAGCGCACCCAGCTGGTGCTGTTGCCGCCCCGTGCGCCGGAAGTGCCACTGGAGGAGATCGTCGCACCGACCCCGAGCACGGCCGCGTCGGTGCAGCAGCAGAAACCCGAGCCGCCGCGCCCGCTGCCGGACACCCCGCCGCGCGCCGCAGCGAACTGGGTGATTCCGCCGCCGACGCCGCCACTGCCCACGGTCGAATCGCCCGCGCCGCGGCAGCAGGACGCGTCGGTGGCCGCGGCACCGCTCACGCCGCCGCTGCCACCCGGCCCCAGTGAAGCCACGCCTGGCCGCGACAGCTGGGAAGGCCGCGTCATGGCGCGGCTGGAGCGCTTCCGCCGCTACCCCAATGCAGCGCGCGCGCGGCGCCAGGAAGGCATCGTGCAGGTCCGCGTGAGCCTGGCCCGCAACGGCACCCTGCTGGCGCTGTCGCTGGAACAGTCGTCCGGCTTCCCGCTGCTCGACCAGGCCGCACTGGAAACCTTCCGCCGCGCCGCGCCGCTGCCGGCCGTGCCCGACGAACGCCCGGCGCCGGTGGAACTGTCGTTCCCGGTGGAGTTTTTCATGCGCTGACAAGCGCGGCGGCCACACTGCAGCCGCGGGAACGGCTGCGGCGTTTCATTGCTTGCCTTCGAAGCGTTTGCGCTTGCGACTACGATTGCGACTGCGGTTACGCCTACGGCGCTCTATCTTTGGACTGCGCCGGGATGCCAGAAGAGAAATGATGCACAGCGCGACACCCACCACAGCCCATTGCATGCCGATGATCAGATGCGCGCGGGGCTCTCCAAAATAGATCACCAGTGCATAATCAATTCCGCATTTCGCGCGACATGGGATCGGCCCTTGAGCCAAGCCACGCATTACCGCGCCGCCATACGCGATAATGATCAAACCAATTGACAACCCAAATCCGCGCGCCCAGGCGCTCATCCCCGACCTCTCCACCGCTTTGTTTGGCCCCCCCTCAGGCCCGAGAGCCCCCGCATTTCCCGGCTTGATCGAGCGCAGGAAGCTCTCCAGCCAGCGCGTCCCCGCCCCCATCTCGCCCCCTCTGCGCATCATTGCACGTCAGTGACGTTTCCCGGCCACTGCAGGCGGACATTCAATCAACCTTGATCTATTCATCGAGCAGCCACGTTCCGTTGCATTTGGCATCGTTGCATGGACGAATCCCCAAACAGGGCGGGAGCGTTTCCAGCCCGCCCCGGCCCGCCTAGAATGTGCCCATGACCACCCTCACCTTCCGTGCGGCCACGCTGGCCGACATCCCCGCCCTTGTTGCCCTTGTCACCGCTGCCTACCGGGGTGATGCCAGCCGGGCCGGCTGGACCACCGAGGCGGACATGCTCGATGGCGCCCGCATCGACCCGCAGGGTCTGCAGGCCGATATCGAACGTCCGCGCAGCACCATCCTGCTGGCCGAACGCGAGGGCCGTCTGCTGGCCTGCGCGCATGTGGCCGACGACCAGGGCAAGGGCTACTTCGGCATGTTCGCGGTCGAGCCGACCCTGCAGGGCGGCGGCGTGGGCAAGCAGGTGATGGACGCCGCCGAAGCCCATGCGGCTGCGGCGTGGCAGCTGGAGGTGATGCAGATGACGGTGATCGACATCCGCGACGAGCTGATCGCCTTCTATGAGCGCCGCGGCTACCGCCGCACCGGGATCAAGAAGCCGTTCCCCTACGGTGACGAGCGCTTCGGCATCCCCAAGCGCGATGACCTGCAGTTCGAGATCCTTGAAAAGCCGCTGGTGGCCCAGGCATGAGCGACACCTGGACCTTCGTCTGCGCCAGCGCCGAGCTGCTTCCCGGTGAGATGAAGAGCACCTTCGACGAGGTGACCGGCACGCCGATCGTGGTGTTCAACCTCGATGGCGAGCTGTATGCACTGGAAGACCAGTGCACGCATGACGAGTTCGAGCTGTCCTCGGGCACCTTCGACACCGCCGAGGGCAGCATCGAGTGCGTACTGCACGGCGCGCGCTTCGACATCCGCGACGGCCGCGCCCTGTGTGCGCCGGCCTACTCGCCGGTGTCCCGGTTCCCGGTGAAGCGCGAGCACGACGCCGTCTGGACCCGCGACGACCGCGACTGACCGGTTTCGACGCCTGAATGGCGGGTCTTTGATAACGCGAATTGTTGCTATTAACATAGGCATTGCGGCGCTTTGGCCGCTCCTGCCTGGTCCTTCGTGCTTCGTCGCCGCCGCCGCTTCGGTATCGCCGCCCTGTGGGCCACGCTCTGCGTGGTGCTGCTGGGCCTGGCGTGGCCGGGCGACAGTGGCCGACCGGGTGCACCGGGCCGCCCCGCGGCTGCCGTCGAGGCGGCCGGCCACAGCACCCTCGACCTCGTCTCGCACGCCCAGCCGGCGCCTGCTCCGGTTCCCGAGGGGGTGCACGCGGCCCGGCTGGGCAGCGAGACCGGCGGCGACGCCGAGTCGGACAGCACTGCCATCCGTCGCGCCAGCCACCGGACCCCGTGGATCGCCCGGGTGCCACTGTGGCGCGCCGACGCGCTGCGCTGGCAGCGGCTGGAACCCGCGCTGCGGCTCAATCCCGGCCACGCCCCTCCCTACGCCTGATCCCGGCGTCAACGCCCTGCGTTGATGCCCTGCACGCCTGCGCGCCGCGGCGTCGTGGGCCATGCCTGCCCGCTCCTGTCCGCTGTCTTCCCGCCCCACACCCACCGGCCGCGACGCTCCGCCTGTTCCGGCCCCTGTCCGCATCCCCAGGAAATCCCATGACCGTCCGCCCCACTCCGCTGTCGTCCGCCCTGCTGCTGGCCATCGCCGCCCCCGCCCTGGCCCACGCCGAGACCGACGCGGGCGCCGATCCGCAGCGCGCCACCGAGCTGGATGGCGTCGATGTGCACGGGGAGCGCGTGCGCCCGCAGTCGTCCAAATTCACCGCGCCGCTGCTGGACACCCCCAAATCGGTCAGCGTGATTTCCCAGCAGGTGATCGAGCAGACCGCCGCCACCACCCTGCTCGATGCGCTGCGCACGGTCCCCGGTATCACTTTCGGCGCCGGTGAAGGCGGCAACCCGACCGGCGACCGTCCTTTCATCCGTGGCTTCGACTCGGCGTCGGACATCTACGTGGATGGCCTGCGCGATGCCGGCAGCCAGACCCGCGAAGTATTCGCGATCGAGCAGATCGACGTGGTCAAGGGCCCGAGCTCGGCCTACTCCGGCCGCGGCTCGGCTGGCGGCACCATCAGCCTGGTCAGCAAGACCCCAAAGCTGGACAACTTTGTGCAGGGCTCGCTGGCCGCCGGCACCGACAGCTACCGCCGCGGCACGCTGGATGCCAACCAGGTGATCGGTGACGGCATCGCCGCCCGCGTGAACATCATGAGCCACGATGCCGATGTGGCCGGCCGCGACGCGGTCAACAGCAGCCGCTGGGGCATCGCGCCGTCGCTGGCGTTCGGCCTGAACGGCCCGACCCAGGCGGTGATCAGCCATTACCACATGGAAACCGACGACCTGCCCGACGCCGGCGGCTTCCCGTACAACAACCCGTTCACCAGTGGCCCCAACCTGCCGCTTAACGGCGACGGCAGCCCGATCGTGACCAACCGCGATGCGTTCTACGGCCTGGTGGACCGCGATTTCCAGAAGACCAAGGCAGACATCACCACGCTGAACCTGTCGCACGACTTCGGCGGCATCGTCCTGCGCAACATCACCCGCTACGGCGACACCCGCAACGACTACCTGTGGACCCAGCCGGACGACAGCAAGGGCAACCCGAACCTGTTCGGCACGATCTGGCGCCGCACCAACTCGCGCGCCACGCAGACCGACAGCTTCGTCAACCAGACCAGCGTCACCGGCGAGTTGGAGACCGGCCCGCTGCGCCACAGCTTCACGGCCGGCGTGGAATACAGCGATGAGAAGACCGTACGCGGCAACTACGTGATCGGCGACGTGGTGCGCCCGAACGGCCAGACCACCGGCGGCACCAACAACCCGGTCACCGGCAACCAGAGCTGCCCGACCACCGGCGCGGCCACCGGCTACAACTGCACCGACCTGACCAACCCGAACCCGAACGACCCGTGGTCGGCGACCCACACCGTCACCCGCAGCAACCCGCTCAACGATGCGCGCCAGACCACCCGCACCACGTCGGCCTATGTGTTCGACACCATCAGCTTCAGCGAACAGTGGATGTTGAACCTGGGCGCGCGCTTCGACGACTACAGCACCCATCTGTTCAGCCCGACCGCGGCGGCCAACGCACAGCACCTGCGCAACGACACCTCGTTCTGGAATGGCCAGGCCGGGCTGGTCTACAAGCCGGTCGCCAACGGCAGCATCTACCTGTCGTGGGGCACCTCGTCCACGCCGGTGGGCGTGGATGCCGGCGACGGCGCCGACGGCATCACCGCGACCATCAAGGACCTCGAACCCCAGCGCAGCCGCAACATCGAGCTGGGCACCAAGTGGGACCTGTTCGATGCCCGCCTGTCGCTGACCGGTGCGATCTTCGAGACCGAGATGACCAACGCCCGCGTGCTCAGCGACGCGGGCACCACCCAGAACGCGGGCCGCAAGAAGGTCAAGGGCGCCGAGATCGGCTTCAGCGGCACCATCGTGGAGGGCTGGCAGGTGTTCGGTGGCTACACCTACCTGGATGCGGTGGTCGAGGACAACGGCTTCCTGCTGGTCAATGGCGTGTACGTGCCTTCGCCGTACAACGGCAACCAGTTCCCCAACACCGCCAGGCACAGCGCCAGCCTGTGGACCACCTGGGCCCCGTCGTTCGTGCCCGGTCTGAGCCTGGGCGCCGGCGCCAACTACGTGGACAAGGTGTACGGCAACGTCAACAACACCAAGTGGGTGCCGTCGTACACCCGCTGGGACGCGATGGTGGGCTACCAGTTCAACCCGCGCTACAGCCTGCAGTTGAACGTGCAGAACCTGACCAACAAAACCTACTTCACCAAGGCGTACGCTTCGCACTTCGCCGCCATCGCGCCGGGCCGTTCGGCAACGCTGGCGTTCAACTTCACGTTCTAAGCCACACGCCACCTCCCGCGCGCCTGCGCGGGAGGTGTTGGAGCCGACCATGCTGCTGCACATTCCCGACGTTCTCACCGCCGAGCAGGTCAGCCTGGCCCGCCGGCAACTGGCCACCGCCGGATGGACCGACGGGCGCCTGACGGCGGGCTATCAGTCCGCGCAGGCCAAGCACAACCTGCAGCTGCCCGAGTCCGACCCGGCCGCCCGCGCGATCGGCTCGATCATCCTCGACGCGCTCGGCCGCAACAGCACCTTCTTCTCCGCGGCCCTGCCGCGCCGCATCTTCCCGCCGCTGTTCAACTGCTACCAGCCGGGGCAGACGTTCGGGTTCCATGTGGACAATGCCGTGCGCTACGACTACAGCGCCGCCGGCCAGCCGCAGCCGGTGCGCACCGACCTGTCGGCCACCCTGTTCCTGAGCGATCCGGACGAGTACGAGGGGGGCGAACTGGTCATCGAAGACACCTACGGCAACCAGCGGGTCAAGCTGCCGGCCGGCCACATGGTGCTCTACCCCGGCACCAGCCTGCACCAGGTCACCCCGGTCACCGCCGGCGCACGGCTGGCGTCCTTCTTCTGGATCCAGAGCATGCTGCGCGACGACGGCCAGCGCCGCCTGATGTGGGATCTGGACGTGTCCATCCGCCGCCTCACCCACGATCACCCCGAACACCCCGCGCTGGTCAACCTCACCGGCGTGTATCACAACCTGCTGCGGCAGTGGGCCGATGTCTGAGCCGACCACCGGGGCATTGGATGCCGACGCGCTGGTCGCGCTGATGCAGCGCGATCCTGCGGCGGCGCTGGCCGCGCTGGAAGCCACCGCCCAACGGGGCGACGCGCAGGCGCAGTTCCTGCTCGGGCAGGCGCGCATGGAAGGCCGCGGCGTGGCCCAGGATGCCGCCGCCGCCATGCTCTGGTTCGAGCGCGCCGCCAACGGCGGCCTGGCCATCGCGGCCAACATGCTGGGACGCTGCCATGAGCTCGGCACCGGCACCCCGGTCAACCTGGAACTGGCCGTGGTCTGGTACCGCCGCGCCGCCGAGGCGGGGCTGGACTGGGGCCTGTACAACCTGGCCAACCTGGTGGGCACCGGGCGCGGCACCGCACGCGACGAGCGCGCCGCGTACGCGCTGTACCTGCGGGCAGCCCAGCGCGGCCATGCCAAATCGATGAACCTGGTGGGCCGCTGCCTGGAAGACGGCATCGGCGTGGCGGCCGACCCGGCCGCCGCGCCGGCCTGGTACCGACGCTCGGCTGAGGCCGGCGACTTCCGCGGCCAGGCCAGCCATGCCTCGCTGCTGCTCGCGGCCGGCCAGGTGGACGCCGCAGTGAGCTGGCTGCAACGCGCGCTCGCCACCGGCAGCCCGTCGTTCCAGGCGCATATCCGCCCGCTGCTGGCCGCCTCCCCGCATGCGCAGGTCCGCGCGCTGCTGGACGACGGCAGCGCCTGACTACAGTCGCAAATCATTCGCATTTGCGCCGGATAACCAATCTCACCTACAATCCCGCCGCCCCACCCTGCGCCGCTGGCCATCCGCCTGCGCCGCCGCCGGCGCGTGGCTGTCGGGCCGTAGTGCCTCATCCAACGCCGTCCAGGGAATCGTCTTGCGCCATCCTCACCGCCACCGCAGCTTCGCTCCCGCCATGCGCGGGCAGCGTCCGGCGTTGGCGACGGTGCTGGCCTGGCTGGCCCTGCTGTCTATGCTGCTGGCCATACTGCCGATGCTCGGGCACGCCGTGCCCGGCAGTGCGCAGCTGGTGCAGGCGCCGATGGACGAACGCCTGCCCGGCGGCGGCGAATCCGCCCCGCAGGAAGAGGCCCCGGCCAAGCCGCGCCGGCTCGCCAGCGCGCGCGCCGCCGCAGCACCGCCCCTGGTTCCGTCCGCCACTGCGGCCGACGGACTGGACGCCCTGATGGCCACACTGGTGGCCGCGCCACCGCAGGTGGCCCCCTCGATCGATTCGGCACCGGCCACGCCGCTGCCTGCTGCCCCCGGCCTGCGCGTCCAGCGCGGCCAGGCGCCCCCGCAGGGCTGATCCCGGTCACGGCCGACGCCACCGCGTCGCGCTGCCGGTACCACCGCTGCCTGCCCGCCTTGCGGGCGCTTCCCTGATCCCCTGCAGGTGCCGAGGCCGATAGCCCGGGCCCGCGCATCCGTCTTTCTTTCGAGGTATTGCTCATGGCCCTGCGCCAGCGTCGCCGCACGTCCCTGTCCCGCCACACCCTGTCCATCGCCCTGCTCAGCGCGCTGTCGGCGCCGGCCTTCGCCACCGGCAGCGGTGCCCCGCAGACCCTGGACAAGGTGGTGGTCACCGCCTCGGGCTTCGAACAGAAGATCACCGATGCGCCGGCCAGCATCAGCGTGGTCAGCCGCGAAGAACTCAGCAAGCGCCCGTACACCAGCCTGGTGGACGCGCTGCGCGACGTAGAAGGCATCGACGTGGGCATGGAAACCACCGACAAGAACGGCCGCGCCACCATTTCCATGCGGGGCATGCCGTCCGAATACACCCTGGTGCTGATTGACGGCCGTCGCCAGAGCAATGTCGGCCAGCTGTACCCGAACAACTTCGGCGGCGGCCAGTTCGCCTACCTGCCGCCGCTGGATGCCATCGAGCGCATCGAAGTGGTGCGCGGCCCGATGTCCACCCTGTACGGCTCGGACGCGATGGGCGGAGTGATCAACATCATCACCCGCCGCAACCAGGACACTTGGCACGGCTCGGTCACCCAGGGCTTCACCGTGCAGCAGGACGACCAGTTCGGCGATGCGCGCACCACCGACGTGTACCTGAGCGGCCCGCTGGTCAAGGACCGCATCGGCCTGTCGGTGCGCGGCAGCTACTACGATGCCAAGGCCTCCAACCCGGAATGGGATGACCTGCCGCTGCCCGATGGCACGCTGTGGGCGCGCAGCATCGGCTTCGGCGGCGGCGGCAAGGCCGTGGCCAACACCAACTGGAACACCGGTCTGCGCCTGAGCTTCACCGTCAACGACGATCACGACCTGTGGCTGGACTACGACGTCTCGCGGCAGAAGTACGACAACAGCCAGGGCCAGACCGGCACACTGGACAGCCTGGCCAGCCTGTGGCGCGTCGGCAATGCCACCCTTCCCAACCCGAACGGCACCGGCACCACCACCCGCCGCGTGGTGCAGCCGCGCGTGGGCTACACCGCCTACCAGCGCTATGAGCGCGATCAGGTGGCCCTGACCCACCAGGGCCGGTACGACTTCGGCACCTGGCAGACCACGCTGACCCACACCACCAGCAACAACCTGGGCCGCTCGCTGCCGCTGACCCTGGACGAGCGCGCCGACCTGCAGACTCTGTGGAACGACGTGTGCCGCCGCACCGGCGCGGCCAACAACTGCGCCGCCGGCCGCGGCAACGCGCTGACCGCCCTGAACCCGGCCGAGCTGGCGCGGCTGCAGGCCTTCCTGCCGCGTCCGCTGCGCACGATGGAACTGGACGGCATCGTGCTCGACACGATGCTGGACATGACCTTCGGCGCGCACAAGCTGACCGTGGGCGGCCAGTACACCGACACCGACATGACCGACGGCGTGTTCGGCATGGACGGCAACGGCTACCAGGACAACGTGAAGCAGAAGCACCGCATGTCGTCGGTGTTCGCCGAGGACAACTGGTCGCTGACCGATACGCTGACCGCCACCATCGGCCTGCGCTACGACCACCACAACATCTTCGGCAGCCACCTCAGCCCGCGCGGCTACCTGGTGTGGAACGCCAGCGATGCCTGGACCGTCAAGGGTGGCGTGAGCACCGGCTACAAGACCCCGCGCCCGGACCAGCTGTTCCCCGGCGTCACCGGTTTCGGTGGCCAGGGCGTGCTGCCGCTGGTGGGTTCGCCCAACCTCAAGCCGGAAACCAGCACCAACTATGAGCTGGCCGCCTACTACGAGGGCGCCGACTGGGGCTTCAACGTCACCGGCTTCTTCAACCAGTTCGACGACAAGATCGCCAGCGGCGGCACGTTCCCGAACTGCGAGGTCGCCCCGGCTGGCGGCGGCTACTGCGTGGACGTGGGCCCGGGCTGGGCCGAACTGGGCTACAGCACGTTCACCCAGAGCGTGAACGTGGACAAGGCCGAAACCAAGGGCGTGGAAGCGGCTGCCTACGTGGACCTGCTGGACAACCTGCAGCTGCGCGGCAACTACACCTACACCCGTTCCGAGCAGACCAGCGGCGTGGACAAGGGCAAGCCGGTGGGCGGCACCACGACCCCGGCGCGCCACATGGCCAACGCCAGCCTGAACTGGCAGCTCAACGATGCGGTCAGCCTGTCGCTGATCGGCGAAGGCCGCTACGACCGCTACCGCGACACGCTGGTGACCAGCGTCGGCGGCGTGAGCACCTCGCAGGTGCGCTACTACGAGGACTACACCGTCTTCCATCTCGGTGGCAGCTGGACCATCACCCCGTGGCTGACCCTCAACGCACGCGTCAACAACCTGTTCGACAAGGACTTCGTGTCCCAGTCGTGCGTGCTGATCAGCGACAGCGAGTACAACTGCGTGGACGACTACGCCACCAAGGACCAGCGTCGCAGCTACTGGATGTCGCTGAACGCAAGGTTCTGAGGCGGCGCCCGACCCGCGGTCGGGCGCCACCTTGCCGGGTGTTGTGGTAGGGGCCGACCGCGGGTCGGCCCCCCTTCCCGCCCAAAATTGCGAACCATTCTCATCAATGGTGTAATTCGCCATTGAGCTCCTGATCCCTGCCTGTGACCACTCCTTCCTCCAGCGTGCAGCAACAACAAAGCCGCGGCTTCTGGCTGCGCACGCTGCACCAGTGGCACTGGATCAGCTCGGCCGTCTGCCTGATCGGCATGCTGCTGTTTGCCGCCACCGGCATCACCCTCAACCATGCGGCGAAGATCGAAGCCAAACCGGTGGTGGTCAGCCAGCAGTTGACGCTGCCGGCCGACCTGCTGGGCACGCTCGGCGACCGCGCCGACGGTCATGCCCCGCTGCCGCGCAAGGCCAGCCGCTGGCTCGATGCCCAGCTCGGCATCGCCATCGGCCGCCGCCCGGCCGAGTGGTCCGACGGCGAAATCTATCTCTCCATGCCCAGCCCCGGCGCCGACGCCTGGCTGAGCATCGACCGCGACTCCGGCGCCGTGGAATACGAATCCACCGCGCGCGGCTGGGTCTCCTATTTCAACGACCTCCACAAGGGCCGCAACGCCGGCCCGGCGTGGGGCTGGTTCCTGGACATCTTCGCCGTTGCCTGCCTGGTCTTCTGCATCACCGGCCTGTTCCTGCTGCACCTGCACGCCCGCCAACGCCGCATGACCTGGCCACTGGTCGGGCTGGGCCTGCTGGTGCCGCTGCTGATCGCCCTGATCCTCATCCATTGACCGTTTTCCTTTCCGGAGCCGCACCATGCGCGTCACCCTGACCATTGCCCTGAGCGGCCTGCTGGCCACCTCGCCGGCCTATGCCACCACGCTGGACATCAACGTCGAGGTGCCCAAGCTCAACGTCGCCGAGTACCACCGGCCCTACGTCGCGGTGTGGCTGGAAGGCGCCGACCAGAAGGTCGCCGCCAACCTGTCGGTCTGGTACCAGCAGACCAGCAACAGCGAAGGCCACGGCACCAAGTGGCTGCCCGACCTGCGCCAGTGGTGGCGCAAGAGCGGCCGCACGCTGGACGTGCCGGTGGACGGTGTCACCGGCCCGACCCGCCCGGTCGGCAAGCACGCACTGTCGTTCTCCGACAAGCAGCCGGCACTGAAGGCCCTGGCGCCGGGCAACTACACGCTGGTGGTGGAAGCGGTGCGCGAAGTCGGCGGCCGTGAACTGCTCAAGATCCCGTTCACCTGGCCTGCCACGTCCGCACAGACCGGCAAGGCCCAGGGCAGCACCGAGCTCGGCCTGGTCACGCTGTCGGCCAAGCCCTGATTCTTTCCCTTTCCCTGGAGTTGTTGATGAAGCGCACGCTCGTCCTAGCCGCCGCCCTGGCCGCCGCCCTTCCGTTCTCCGCCCTGGCCCACAAGGCCTGGCTGCAGCCCTCGCAGACCGTCATCGCCGGCAACAACCCGTGGATCACCGTCGACGCGGCCGTGTCCAACGACCTGTTCTACTTCAACCACGTGCCGCTGCGCCTGGACAACCTGGTGATCACCGCACCGGACGGCACCACCGTGCAGCCGCAGAACGCCTCCACCGGCAAGTTCCGCAGCGTGTTCGACGTTGAGCTGACCCAGCAGGGCACCTACCGCCTGGCCACCGTCAACAACGGCCTGTCGGCCACCTGGGACGAAGATGGCAAGCCCAAGCGCTGGCGCGGTACCGCCGCCACCTTCGCCAGCGAAGTGCCGAAGAAGGCCAAGAACCTGAAGGTGTCGCAGTCGGTCGGCCGCGTGGAAACCTTCGTCACCAACGGCACCCCGAACGACACCGCCCTCAAGCCCACCAAGCAGGGCATCGAGATGGTGGCGCTGGCCCATCCCAACGACCTGGTCGCCGGCGAGCCCGCGTCCTTCCGCGTGCTGGTCGATGGCAAGCCGCGCGCCGGTCTGGCGTTCGAGATCACCCGCGGCGGCACGCGCTATCGCAACGCCCAGGAAGAGATCAAGGTCACCACCGACAAGAAGGGCGAGTTCACCGTCACCTGGCCCGAGGCCGGCATGTACTGGCTGGAAACCGGCACAGAGGACAGGAAAGTGTCCGTCAAGCAGGCCAAGACCCGTCGCCTGAGCTACGTCGCCACCCTGGAAGTGCTGCCGCAGTAACCGTACGCCGGGCCCTGCCCGGCGTCCCTGCCCTCGCCCATGAACGACACGCTCCTCGACATCGCCAGCCTCGGTGGCCGCAGCATGGGCACCACCTGGCAGGTAAAGCTGGCGGTGGCGCGTACGCGCGACCTGCACCCGCTGCATGCCGGCATCCAGGCCCAGCTCGACGCCGTCGTGGCGCAGATGAGCACCTGGGAGTCCGGCAGCGACATCGCGCGGTTCAACCGCGCCGATGCCGGCCACTGGCAGGCCCTGCCGCCGCTGTTCGACACGGTCGTGCAGTGCGCGCTGGACATCACCCGGCGCAGCGGCGGCGCCTTCGATCCCACCGTCGGTCCGCTGGTGGCGGTGTGGGGGTTCGGTGCACAGGCGCAGGCCCGGCGCGTGCCCGACGCGCAGACCCTGGCCGCCACCCGTGCACGCTGTGGCTGGCAGCGCCTGCGGCATGAACCCGGCCGGCTGTACCAACCCGGTGGACTGGAGCTGGATCTCTCGGCCATCGCCAAGGGCTTCGGTGTCGACCAGATCGTCCATTGGCTGCGCCAGCAGGACGTGCACGCCGCGCTGGTGGAAGTGGGGGGCGAACTGCATGGCTATGGGCGCAAGCCCGACGGCCAGCCGTGGCGCGTGCTGGTTGAATCCGCGCCGGAGGACGATGCGCGGGCAACCCACCCGCCCCGCGTGCTGACGCTCGACGATCGCGCCGTCGCCACCTCCGGCGACCGCTGGCATCACTTTGAACAGGACGGCGCGCAGTTCAGCCACACCCTGGACCCGCGCAGCGGTGCGCCCGTTGCACGCGCGGCCGCCGCCGTCACCGTGGTGGCCCCCGATGCGATGCACGCCGATGCGTGGGCAACCGCCCTGACAGTGATGGGCGTGGAAACGGGCCTCGCCTTCGCGCGTGCCCACGGCCTGGCGGCCCGCTTCGTCACCCGTGGCGCGCAGGGCATCGACGAACACCTGAGCCCGGCCTTCGCGCAGCTGCTTGGCGATGATGCGGCGGGCGCGGCATGAGATTCCCCTCGCGCGCCACCCTCGGCAACACCGCCGTCATCGCGCTGCTGTTGCTGATCGCAGTGTGGCTGCTGGGCCTGCACCAGCAGGACGCGTGGTGGCAGAGTGCACCGCTGCCCGCGCGCTGGAGCTGGGCCGCCGGCAGCGTGGTGGCGTATGCAGTGTTCTGCGCGGTGGTGTGGTGGCGGGGCCGTCCGCGCGACGACACCGCCAGCGACAGTGGCCCACCGCCGACCCTGCTGGTCTGGTCCAGCCAGACCGGGTTTGCCCAGCAGCTGTGCGAACGCAGCGCCGACGCCCTGCGTGCAGCCGGCGTGGCGGTACGCGTCCGCGGCCTGCACCAGATTGATGCGGCGACCCTGCAGCAGGCCACGCAGGCCCTGTTCGTTGTCAGCACCACCGGCGAAGGCGATGCGCCCGATCACGCACTGCCGTTCCTGCGCAACGTCATGCCACAAGCGCTGGCCCTGCCCGGGCTGCACTACGGCGTACTGGCGCTGGGCGACCGCAGCTACGGGCATTTCTGCGCGTTCGGGCACCAGCTCGATGCGTGGCTGCGCCAGCACGGCGCGCACCCGTTGTTCGATACCGTGGAGGTGGACAACGCCGATCCCGCCGCGCTGCGCCACTGGCAGCAGCTGCTCGGCCAGCTCGGCGGCGCCGCCACCGACCTGCCGGACTGGACCCCGGCCGAGTACCGGCCGTGGCACCTGCAGGCGCGCACGCTGGAGAACCCCGGCAGCCCTGGCACCGGTACCTGGCGGATCGCGCTGGTGCCGGCTGACGGCGCGCTGCCGGCCTGGCAGGCCGGTGACGTAGTGGAAATCGGGCCGCGGCACGCGCCGGCCGACGTGGCGGCGTGGCTGGCCACCCACGCACGCGACGGCGCGAGGATGGTGGGCGGCGAGCCGCTGTCGGCCCACCTGGCGCGCGCGCACCTGCCGGCCTTGCCCGATGCGGTGCCCGCCGAGGACGCGGCCCTGGTCGCCTCGCTCACGCCGCTGCCGCACCGCGAGTACTCCATCGCCAGCATGCCCGTCGAAGGCCAGGTGATGCTGTTGCTGCGCCGCCAGCTGCGCCCGGACGGCACGCCCGGGCTGGGCAGCGGCTGGTTGTGCGACCACGCCGACCTGGGCGGCCGCATCGACCTGCGCTTCCGCAGCAACCCGAATTTCCATGCACCGGCGCACGACGCACCGTTGATCCTGATCGGCAACGGCACCGGCATCGCCGGGTTGCGCGCGCATCTGCGCGCCCGCATCGATGCCGGCGCGCGGCGCAACTGGCTGCTGTTCGGCGAGCGTACCCAGGCCCACGATTTCTTCTTTGGCGATGAACTCATCGCCTGGCATCAGGCCGGGGGCATCCAGCGGCTGGATACGGTGTTCAGTCGCGACGGCGGTGAACATCGCTACGTGCAGGACCGGCTGCAGGCGCGCCTGGACGAGCTGCGCCAGTGGGTGCGCGACGGTGCCACGATCCTGGTCTGCGGCAGCCTGCAGGGCATGGCCCCGGCGGTGGATGCAGTGATCGAACAGGCGCTGGGACGCGAAGGCAAAGAAGCCCTGATCGTCGCCGGACGGTATCGGCGCGACGTGTACTGAGCAACGGCCATCGGGCATCGCCGGCAACGACTGCCTGTAGCAGTGGCCTGCGCGGCGAACGCATCACCGGTGCCGCCTTCGATCGACGGTCACGCCCTTGCCGGACGTTGCGCAGCGTAGGCAGTTGATCGACGGCCAGTTACCCGCAAGGTGTGCGCCGGTTCGGCGGGAGAGCAGTGCCAATGCAGCAACGCATGCCGTGCTTCCCTGATCCGGGTCAGCAGCCGTTGATTGCCGGTGTCGTCATGCAAGTGGGGGTTTTCCGGGTGAAACCCGGATCGCCAACAACTCCCCACCGCCGCGCAGCGCGAAACGCCGGCGTTCACCGGCGGCCAGCCACGCGGTATCGCCGGCTTCCAACGGCGGCAGGTTGGTGTCGCCGTCGAACTGCGCCTGTCCGGACAACAGGTGGATCGCCCAGGCGGTGTCCGCTTCGGTGAAGAAGAACATGCTGCCCACCAGCGGGCGATGCAGCAGTTCGGCGTTCACTGCATCACGGCGCCACATCAGGTTGAAGTCGTGGGTGACGCCGTCCACCAGCTCGCCACGCACCTGCGCTTCGCCGGCAAAGCGCAGGCGGTCATGCG
The DNA here is from genome assembly GCF_049545475.1 of Stenotrophomonas sp. NPDC077461. Lineage (NCBI taxonomy): Bacteria > Pseudomonadati > Pseudomonadota > Gammaproteobacteria > Lysobacterales > Lysobacteraceae > Stenotrophomonas > Stenotrophomonas sp. NPDC077461. The sequence goes on along the minus strand of NZ_JBMWDO010000004.1, from coordinate 175,186 downwards.
GCGGCATCAGCGTGTGCAGCGTGCCATCGGCAAAGCGCAGGCGCAGGCCTTCGCCACGCAGCAGTACCAGCTCGCGCTCGATCCCGGGAAACGCGGAGAAGGCGGCATCCTGCTCGATCTCGGCGATCGACAGGCGCACCTGCCAGTCGTCGGTGTCGGGCACGCGCACAATCTCGCGGGTCCAGCCCAGGCCGTTGCGCCAGCGCTCGCGGCGGTACTCGACACTGGGAATCACGCGCGTGGCCGCGCTCAGGAAGGTATCGGTCGACATGCCGGCATTGTGCCTCAGCCGGCGCTGCCGCCGCAGTCCGGTTCCAGCAGCCGCGAACGCGCCAGCCAGTCCTTGTCCGGGTAGTAGGCGAACACCATCGCACCACCGCGCAGGCTGTCGATCAGCGGCTTGGCCACCGTCAACCGCACGGCCGGGCAACCGAGACTGCGGCCGAGCCGGCCCTGCATGCGGGCGAAGGTAGGGTTCACGTACGGCGCGCCGTGGATGACGATGGCCCGATCGCGCGCGTTGTCATTGAAGCCCGGCTCCAGGCCTTCCAGGCGCAGCGAGTAACCGTTGCCGCCCATGTAGGTTTCCTTCGCGGTGAACGCGCCCAGGCTGGACATGAAGCTGCCGTCGCGGTTGGAGAAATGCTCGGTACGATTGCCGCCGCTGTTGCGGCCATGCGCCACCCATTCCTCGAACAGCAGCGTCTGCCGGCGCAGGTCGAACACCCACATGCGCGGTTCGGTGGAGGGGCGCGAATAGTCGATCACGCTCAACCGCGCCGGGTCGACGCCAAGATCGGGCCGACGCAGCGCGCACGACATCGCCTTGGCCGCCAGCTGCAGCACGTTGCGGTCGGCCGACGGTGCCGCCTGCGCCAGCATCTCGGCCAACCGGGCCGGGTCCTGCGCCGCCGGGCGCGCGGCGCTCGAGGCGGATGGCGCAGCCGCCGCCACGGGGATCCCGGCTGCGCCCGCCGAGGCGGACGCAATCAGGCCGAGCGCAGCGGCCAACAGGGCTTTCACAGCAGACATGGGCAACCACCCGCCAACGGGAGCAATCCCTACAAGGTGGACCCCGGGGCGTCGGATTCCAAGACCGGCTGCAGGTTCTGTTCATCGGCCACCGGGCGTACCGCCGGCAGACTGGTCACCAGCAGCGTGGTGCCCGGCACCAGCGCCTTGTACAACTGCTCGGCAAACGCCGGCGGCAGCGCCATCGGCAGGCTCGGCGTGGCCAGCAGGTCCGGGCTGGCGTTGCCCTCGCTCTGGCCCAGCAACGGGTACGCCGTCCACTTGTGCAGGCGCTGGTGCGCGTCCAGGGGGCTGGGAACATCCGCGTACCCCTGCTGCATCACGAACAGCGTAGTGCCCTCGAAGGCCGGCAGCGCCTTGGCTTCCAGCCGCGATTCACCGATCAGCACGCCGTCGCGCAGCACGTACAGGCGCTGGTCGTGCAGGCTGACCAGGATACCGACCTGTCCGGAGGGCGCGGCGGCGTCGTTCCAGTAGTGGTCCGGTGCATCGGTGGTTTCGACCAGCGGTTTGCCGGTGCTGTTGACCGGTGCCAATACCGCCGGATAGGCCAGCGTCATCGGCGCGCTCTTGGCATCGGCCACCACCACGGTGTCGCCGCGCCGGGTCTCGCCAAACAGCTTCTGCGCGAACGCCTGCGGCAGGCGCACGCAACCGTGGGATGCCGGATGCCCGGGCAGGCTGCCGCCGTGCAGCGCGATGCCATCCCAGGTCAGGCGCTGCATGTACGGCATCGGCGCGCTGTTGTAGAGATTGGACCGGTGGTCCTTGTCCTTCTGCAGGATGGTGAACACGCCGGTCGGGGTTTCGTGCCCGGCCTTGCCCGAGCTGATGGTGCTCAGCCCGATGGCGATGCCGTTGCGATACACATAGGCGCGCTGCTCATCCAGGCTGACCACCAGCACGATCGGACCGGCCGGCGAAATCTCCGGATGCCAGAGGAACTCGCCGGGCTTGAGGTCGGTGGGGCCGCGTACGACCTCGGTGGTGGCCGCCGTCGCCGGGGACGGGGGCGTGGCGGCGTGGGCCAGGGACAGTGCAGCGACAAGCGCGGTTGCCACCCCGCTCAACAGACAACGACGTACGCGCATTGCTTCATTCCTGTGCAGTGACGCGCCGAGGCTACACGATGCGCCGCACGGCAGTGGTGATTCGCGGCGCGGCAGTGCGCCACGCGCGCAGAAAAGAAATTGCCCGGCCATACGTCCTGTACGGTACCGGGCAATCTTCACGTCCTTGTCGGCATCCCGCCTTCCCCCTTTCGCATCCTGCCAAATGGGTCCCGACCATGCTCCCTGCACTGGGCCGTTGTTCTATCCGCCATCGCATTCCCTTCCCGGGTCTGGATGCCACCGTCCTGGTGGTGTCCTGCCTTCCGTTGGCGCCGCGTCCGTGCGGCATGGGCGTCCCTGCTGCGTCCGGTGCCATCGGGCGTCCTGCCCGCGTGGCCGACCAGCGTCCTGCCCGTCTCCGGCAATCCTGTCCGTCAGCGCCTGGGTACGGAGCGCGGCGCCTCCTTCCTGGGAGGCTCCTCGACGGGCATCGTCCTGATGCCTGCCGTCATCCGCTGTCGATTCCGTTCGACGGTTGCTGTCCCTATCCCCTTGACCCGAGCCAGTTCCTCGACTCGAAGAAAAGGGCCGTGTTGTCGCCGGTATGCAACGATCGCCTCAGCCCGTCTGGGCCCTACGTTCGCCAGTCCCTGCTCCAGCATCGACGCATCGGCGGTATTGATGTCGATCCGGTCCGCCGCATGGGCAGGCCACATCAACAGCATTCCCAGCACCAGCGCCTTCCACGAAACCCAAGGCCCCACCGTGAAACTCCTTGTGACTTGGAAACAGTGCCTGCCGACATTCCCTTCGGCCAAAACAGTGTCCCGCGCCACATACACACAGCCTATCGTCCACTGCACCTTCACGCAGCCGGCCAAATACCCGACGTGATGTAGGGAAATCCCTACCCCGATGGGAGGCGTAGAATGTGAGGACTAGCCAATGCACTCGGAGTTTCAGATGGACAGCGCCAAACTCGGCCAATTCCTCAGTGACAAGTGGGACAACGACATCGTCCCGCAACTGGTCGATTACATCCGTATCCCCAACAAATCGCCGATGTTCGACGCTGATTGGGTCGCGAACGGCTACATGGAGCAGGCGGTCACGCTGATGGAGAACTGGGCCAAGGCCCAGAACCTGCCCGGCCTGAACGTGGAAGTGGTGCGCCTGGAAGGCCGCACGCCGCTGATCCTGCTGGAGATTCCCGCCACCGGCGCCGAAACCGGCGACGACACCGTGCTGCTGTACGGGCACCTGGACAAGCAGCCGGAAATGACCGGCTGGGACGACGACCTCGGCCCGTGGGTGCCGGTGCTGCGCGGCGACAAGCTGTACGGCCGCGGTGGCGCCGACGACGGCTATGCGATCTTCGGCTCGCTGGCCGCGGTGCTGGCGCTGCAGGAACAGGGCCTGCCGCACGCACGCTGTGTGGTGCTGATCGAAGCCTGCGAGGAATCGGGCAGCTACGACCTGCCCGCCTACGTGGATCACCTGGCCGACCGCATCGGCAAGCCGTCGCTGGTGGTGTGCCTGGATTCGGGCTGCGCCAACTACGACCAGCTGTGGTGCACCACCTCGCTGCGCGGCCTGACCGGCGGCAATTTCTCGGTCAAGGTGCTCAATGAAGGCGTGCATTCCGGTGATGCCTCCGGCGTGGTGCCGTCCAGCTTCCGCCTGCTGCGCCAGCTGCTCTCGCGCATCGAGGACGAGAACACCGGCCGCATCCTGATCGACGGCATGAATGTGGACATTCCGGCCGAGCGCCTGGAACAGGCCAAGCGCGCCGCCGACGTGGTGGACACCGCGATCTTCGAGAAATTCCCGCTGGTCGACGGCCTCACGCCGATGAATGACGACCTTACCGAACTGGTGCTCAACCGCACCTGGCGCCCGGCGCTGTCGGTGACCGGTGTGGACGGCATGCCGCCACTGGCCTCGGCCGGCAACGTGCTGCGCCCGCATACCGCTGTGAAGCTGTCGCTGCGCCTGCCGCCGACCGCCGACGGCAAGACCTGCGGCGAGCTGCTCAAGGACGCCCTGCTGCGCGATCCGCCGAACGGTGCCGAAGTGACGCTGGACCTGGAGAAGGCCTCCACCGGCTGGAACGCGCCGGCGATGGCGCCGTGGCTGACCAAGGCAATCGACGATGCCAGCCAGACCTTCTTCGGCAAGCCGGCGATGTACATGGGCGAAGGCGGCTCGATTCCGTTCATGGGCATGCTCGGCGAGAAGTTCCCCGGCGCGCAGTTCATGATCACCGGCGTGCTCGGCCCGCACTCCAACGCACACGGCCCGAACGAGTTCCTGCACATCCCGATGGGCAAGCGCGTGACCGCCTGCGTGTCCAAGGTGATCAGCGAGCACTACGCGGCCAGCCTGCGCGGTGAGACCAGCGGCTCGCCGGTGGCGGCCGACAGCGGCACCCGCCACGGCGGCCACGGCTGCTGCTGACCGTCCCGGTGACGGACGCAGCCTGCACTTGGTAGGCTGCGTCCATCTCCTGCGGGAATCGGCGTCATGAACAGTCTGTTCGGCAGCACCAGCTGGCTCTACATCATCCTGGTCGGCTTCATCGTCGGCCTGCTCGGGCGTTTCTTCATGCCCGGCGACAACCGCATGGGCTGTCTGCTGACCATCGTGCTGGGCATCGGCGGTGCGCTGTTTGCCGGCTGGTTCGGCCAGTACATGGGCTGGTATGCACGCGGCGAACCGGCCGGCTTCATCGGCGCGGTGATCGGCGCGGTCGCCATCCTGGCCGTGCTGCGACTGGTCAGCGGCAAACGCTGACCTTGCCCCACTCCTTTCCTTCCGCGCGCCATCCGGCGCCGCTTCGACGTACCCGTCCATGAACGATCCCGCTTCCGACCCGCTGCGCGCCGACCTCCGCCGGCAGTGGGCAGGTTCCATGCTTGGCGACCCGCACCTGGCGCTCGACCGCGCCTCGGTGGACGCCGGCTTCCGCAGCTACTGGCGCGCCACCAGCACGCGTGGCAGCCACATCGTGATGGATTCTCCGCCTGGCCTGGAGGACGTGCGCCCGTGGCTGCGCATGCATGATCTGCTCGCACCCAACGGCGTGCGCGTGCCGCAGGTGTTCGAGCGCGATGTCGAGCAGGGGTTCCTGCTGCTTGAGGACCTCGGCGGCCCCACGCTGGCCCGCCACATCGACGATGCCAACGCAGATGCCTGGTTCGACGCCGCCTTCGCGCAACTGATCCGGCTGCAGTCGATCCCCGTGCCCGACGGCATGGGCAGCTTCGGTGAGGCACTGCTGCAGCGCGACGCCGGCCTGTTCGACGAGTGGTTCCTGCAGCGCCACCTGGGGCTGCAACTGGACTGCGGCGAGCTGGAAGGCCTGCAGCTGGTGCATCGCCGCCTGATGGACAACGCCCTGGGCCAGCCGCAGGTACTGACCCACCGCGATTTCATGCCGCGCAATCTGATGCCGGTCGACGACGGGCCCGCGGTGCTCGACTTCCAGGACCTGGTGCGCGGCCCGATCGCCTACGACCCGGTCAGCCTGTTCAAGGATGCCTTCCTGAGCTGGCCGCTGGCGCGGGTGGATGCCTGGCTGGCGCGCTACCACGCACAGGCACGGGCCGCCGGCCTGCCGGTGCGGCCGTGGCCGCAGTTCCTGCGCGACGCGGACTGGATGGGTGTGCAGCGGCACCTGAAGATTCTCGGCCTGTTCGTGCGCCTGCGCGACCGCGACGGCAAGGGCCATTACTTCGACGATGCGCCGCGCTTCATCCGGTACCTGGACGAAGTGCTGCCGCGCCACCCGGAACTGGCCCCGCTGCGGGCGCTGCTGGAAGACCGCATCAAGCCCGCGCTGGCCCGGCTGGCGCAACCGCGGCCGGCGCGCGCATGAAGGCGCTGGTGTTCTGCGCCGGCAAGGGCGAGCGGATGCGACCGCTGACCCTGCACACACCCAAGCCGCTGCTGGTGGCCGGTGGCAAACCGCTGGTGGTGTGGCACCTCGAACGCCTGGCCGCGGCCGGCATCGACGAGGTGGTGATCAATACCTCGTGGCTGGGCGACCGGTTCGCGCCGGCGCTGGGCGATGGCGCGCGCTGGGGCCTGCGCCTGCATCTGGTCGACGAAGGTCCGATACCGCTGGAGACCGGCGGCGGCATTCTCAACGCGCTGCCGGTGCTGGGTGACGGCCCGTTCCTGGTGGTCAACGGCGATGTCTGGACCGACGTGGATTTCGCCACGTTGCCGGTACAGCCGCACGGCGACGCGCACCTGGTGCTGGTCGACAATCCGGTGCAGCACCCGCGCGGGGATTTCATCCTGCACGACGATGGCACGGTGGGCGATGTGGGCGATGCGCCGCGCCTGACCTATGCCGGTGTGGGCGTGTTCCGCCCGGGGATTGTGCAGGGATGGCGCGAGGTCATCGGCGGTACCGACGGTGCCGCTGCCACGCCGCCGCAGTTCGGACTGGCGCCGTTGATGCGTCACGCGATGGGCGACGGCCGGGTCACCGGGCAGCATCATCGTGGGCAATGGACCGATGTGGGCACGCCGGAGCGGTTGGCGGCACTGGATGCGGCGCTGCGCCGGCAGCCACAGCGGTAGAGCGCGCTACAGGCGGTGCGAGCCTTCTTCCACCACCTGGCGCAGGAACGGCACGGTGATGCGCCGCTGCGCGGCCAATGATTCGCGGTCCAGCCAGTCCAGCAGGCTGACCAGGCTGCCCAGCTCGCGTCCGGTGCGGGTCAGCAGCCATTCGATCGCGGCCTCGTCGATGGCCAGGCCACGGCGCGCCGCACGCTCGCGCAGCACCGCCGCACGGCCTTCATCGTCCAGCGGCTGCAACACCACGCGCACGCACTGCTGCAGGCGCGAACGCAGGTCCGGCAGCACCAGGCCCAGCTGGTCGGGCGCATGCTGGGCGGTGTACAGCAGCGTGATGCCGGCACTGCGTGCGCGGTTGTGGAAGTCGAACAATGCCACTTCATCGTCGCGGTGCCCGGCCACGGCATCCAGGCCGTCGAGCGCGACCAGATCGCGGCCTTCCAGTGATTCCAGCGCGGCGCGCGTGCGCCCGACCACCGCCTTCAGCGGGAGGTACGTCGGCTGCCGACCGGCCTGCTCGGCCAGCGAGCACATCGCCAGCGCCTGGTGGGTCTTGCCGGTGCCTGCCGCGCCTTCCAGGTAGACCCAGTCCGATGCCGCGCCGATGGCGATCGCACGCAGCTGCGCCAGCGCCCCGTCCGGGGCGCCGATGAAGGTTTCCAGGCGCTCGTCCTGCGGGTAGCGCAGGGCAAGCGGCAGCTGCGGGACCACGCTCACTGGCCGTCCGGATCCTTCGGCATCGTGATCACCACGTCGGTCTTGTCGATGTAGGAATCGAGCACGATTGCCGAGCGCTCCCCGGCATACAGCTCGCTTTCGCGGTAGCGCTGGTGCGCGTAGCGCAGCAGCACGTTGCTCACCGCCGCCACCGGCAGCGCCAGCAGCATGCCCAGGAAGCCGAACAGCTGGCCACCGGCCATCACCGCGAAGATGACGGCCACCGGATGCAGGCCGATCTTGTCGCCGACGATGCGCGGGGTCAGCACGTAGCTCTCCAGCAGCTGGCCCACGGTGAACACCACGCCCACCAGGATCAGCAGCTTGAGATCGAAGCCCTGCGCCTGCACCAGCGCGGCCACCACGGCCATGACGATGCCGGTGGTCGCACCCAGGTAGGGGATGAAGCTGATCAGACCGGCGACCAGGCCGATCAACAGGCCCAGCTTGAGCCCCACCAGCGACAGCCCGGCCGCGTACACCACGCCCAGCGCGATCATCACCAGGAACTGGCCGCGGATGAACGCACCGAGCACTTCATCCGACTCGCGCGCCAGGTTGGTGATGGTGGCAATGTGGTTGCGTGGGATCATCGAGGCCACCCGCTCCACCAGCTTGTCCCAGTCGCGCAGGAAGTAGAACGCCAGGATCGGCAGCAGCAGGATGTTGACCACCCAGGTGACCATCGTGAAGCCAGAGCGCGACACGTAGCCGAAGAAGGTCTTGGCAAAGCCGCCGGCCTGCTGCCAATGGCTGCGCACCCACTCGATCAGGCGGTCCGGGTCCAGCCACTGCATGACTTCCAGGCCGGTCTTCTGCTCGAACCACGGAATCCCGGTCTGCATCAGCCACTGCTGCGCCTGCGGGATCGCCGCGATCAGCGTGGCGATCTGGCGCTCGATCATCGGCACCAGGATCAGCAGTGCCGCCGTGATCACCAGGATCATCGCCACGAACACCAGCACCACGCCGGTATTGCGGGAACGGCCGGTGGCCTCGATCCGATCGACCAGCGGGTCGCCCAGCCAGGCCAACGCCAGTGCCAGCACGAACGGGGTCAGAATCGGGCCGAGCAGCCAGATCACCCAGCCCGCCGCCAGCGCGACCAGCACGTATTTGAGGCGGCGCAGGAACTGCGCGATTTCCGCTTCGGGGCTGAGGATCATCGCAGGCGGTACTCGTTGCTGGCCGGCACCGGCGCGGCAGTGGGTTCGTCGCCATCGACCGGGACGGGCAGCGGTGCGACCGGCACCAGCACGCCATTGTCGCCGAGCATGCGGTTCAGGCCGGCCAGGCCGGTGGTCATGTCCAGCGCCAGCTCCAGGCGGTCGCCGGCAGCGCGCACCGGCACCACGTTGCGCACCACCGGGGTCTCGCGCAGGCCGGCGGCCAGGCGCATGTAGTCCTCGGCGCTGTGGATGCCGGTGACCACGATCCGGTAGGTACCCGCCGTACCGGTGGCTGCACCGGCCTTGGCGTAACGCCGCACCAGCGCGTCGGCGGCCCCGTCGGCACCACCGGCCATCGCGCGGCGGGCATCGGTGTCCCTGGTGGACCACTTGTTCAGTTCCTTGCCGCCATCGACGAACACCCAGTCGGCCACCCAGCCGCCGCTCTTGTCGCGGTACAGCTTGCCCACCAGCTGCATCGGCGGGGCATAGCGCGCCGACGCACGGGCCACCGCGGCGGTGTCCTGGCGCCAGATCGCACCGACCAGGGCCTGCTCGGCCGCACTGCCCGACGGCAGGCCCAGCTTGTAGCCGCGCTCGATCGCGCGGTTCAGCAACGGGCGGGCGGCATTGGCCTGCTGCACGGTGACCAGGCGCGGGCCCGAGCCGTCATCGATGGCCAGCCAGACCACCGGCTTGGGCCGCGGCTGCGGCCACAGCGGCAGCCCCAATGCGCCGATCAGCCCATCCACGTCATCCTGGCGGAAGCGCGCCACCAGCACCGTCCGGTAGCTGGGGGCGCCGCTGGCCGAGGTGCTCTGGTCCTGGCGGTAGTCGTAGCTGGCCACGTAATCCTTGGCCCCGCGCAGCGACTGCGCCACGCCCGGCCGGGCCATCACGCCGCGGTCGCCGGAGAGCTTGGCCAGCACGTTGCCCAGCGCGCGCGCCAAGGCGCCATTGCGGTCGGCATCGCTCTGGCTGTTGACCGGCACCTCCGCCTCATAGGCGCCGGAGGCGCTGGCGACATCGCCCTCGGTCCGCAGGCCACTCTGGGCCATCGTGGCCACCGGCAGGCACAGGGCGAGGAACATCACAAACAGGAGGCTGCGGCGCATCAGGACTTTCCATAGAGCGTATCCAGGGGGAATTGTTGCCCGAATAGGGCCTGTGCGCCAACGTGGCCTGTTAAAATCCCGCTTTCACCCCAGCGCAGCGCCTACGCCCGTGACCAACTCCCCGTCTTCGACCCCTCCTTCCCTGACCTACCGCGACGCCGGTGTCGACATCGACGCAGGCAACGAGCTGGTCGAACGCATCAAGCCGCTGGTCAAGCGCAGCTTCCGGCCGGAAGTGATGGGCGGCCTGGGCGGTTTCGGTGCTCTGTTCGACCTGTCCAACAAGTACCGCGAACCGGTGCTGGTCTCGGGCACCGACGGCGTGGGAACCAAGCTGAAGCTGGCCCAGCAGCTGGGCCGCCACGACACCATCGGCATCGACCTGGTGGCCATGTGCGTGAACGACGTGCTGGTGCAGGGCGCCGAGCCGCTGTTCTTCCTGGATTATTTCGCCACCGGCAAGCTGGACATCGACACGGCCGCCGCCGTGGTCGGCGGCATCGCCAATGGCTGCACCGAGGCCGGTTGCGCGCTGATCGGCGGTGAAACCGCCGAAATGCCGGACATGTACCCGCCGGGCGAATACGACCTGGCCGGCTTCACCGTGGGCGCGGTGGAGAAGTCCGAGCTGCTCGACGGCGCGCGCGTGGCCCAGGGCGACCTGCTGATCGGCATCGCCTCCTCCGGCCCGCACTCCAACGGCTACTCGCTGATCCGCCGCATCTACGACCGCGCCGGGCAGCCGGCCGACCTGGTGCTGGAGGACGGCAAGCGCCTGGTCGATGCGCTGATGGCGCCGACCGCGCTGTACGTCAAGCCGGTGCTGGCGCTGCTCAAGGCCCACGGCGAGGCCATCCACGGCATGGCCCACATCACCGGTGGCGGCCTGACCGAGAACATCATCCGGGTGGTGCCCGATGGCCTGGGCCTGGACATCCGCGCCAGCGCCTGGTCGCTGCCGCCGGTGTTCCAGTGGCTGCAGCGCGAAGGCGCCGTGGCCGATGCCGAAATGTGGCGCACCTTCAACTGCGGCATCGGCTTCGTGCTGGTGGTCCCGCCGGCGCAGGCCGGGCGCATCGGCACCGCGCTGGACGGCCTGGGCCTGGCGCACTGGACCATCGGCGAGGTCACCGCCGCCACCGATGGCGCCGAACGCGTCCACATCGGCTGATCCGGGAGATACGCATGGACGCTGCCCCCACCCCGCTGGCTCCGCCGCCGCTGCTGTCGCTGGAAGACCAGGGCCATCTGCGCCTGCTGTCGATCTTCCACTACGTGGTCGCCGGCCTGATGGCCCTGTTCGCGCTCTTCCCGCTGCTCTACATCGGGATCGGCCTTGGCATCGTCAACGGCTGGTTCCCGGCCAACCAGCAGGCCGCCGGCGCCAACAGCGACCTGATGGTGGGCTGGATGTTCGTCGGCATGGGCGCGCTGTTCCTGGTGGTCTGCCTGACCATGACATCGCTGATGGTGCTGGCCGGGCGAAGCCTGGCGCAGCGCCGCCGGTACACGCTGTGCCTGGTGGTGGCGGCCCTGTCGTGTCTGTTCACGCCGTTCGGCACCGTGCTGGGCGTGTTCACCCTGGTGGTGCTGTTGAAGCCGGCGGTGAAGCCCGCCTTCCAGCCCGTGCCGGCCCAACCCTGAGCGCCCGATGACCCCGACCCCGCCCCCCTTGCCCGCCCCGTCCTCGCAGTGGACCCCGCTGCAGGTCCGTTCGCACCTGCAGAATCTCAACATCCTGTTCTACGTGCTGGCCATCGTGCACGTCCTGGCCGGCGGCCTGTTCGTGCTGATCAGCGTGGCCGGCTATGTCAGCGAGCGCGGGTCGACCAGCCCGGACGCCGCGCCGGTCGGCCTGTTCATCGTCCTGCTGGCGTTGTCGGTACTGGGCGCGATCCTGGGCGTGGTGCAGTTCTTCACCGCCCGCTACATCGGCCGTCGGATCCGCCTGCGGTACTGCACCATCGCCAGCTTCCTGGCCTGCTTCGCCGGGCCGCTGGGCATGGCCCTGTGTGCGTACGCCTACGTGGCCTTCAAGCGTCCGGAAGTGCGCGCGGCCTTCGACGACGGCAACGCCCTCCCGGCATGAGTACGCGCATCGCGGTGCTGGCCTCCGGCCGTGGCAGCAACCTGCAGGCCATTCTGGATGCCCAGGCGGCCGGGCAGCTCGACGCCGACGTGGTGGGCGTGCTGTCCGACCGCCCCGGCGCGGCCGCGCTGCTGAAGGTGGCACCGGAACGGCGCTGGGCATGTGCGCCGGCCGACTTCGCCGACCGCGCCGCGTTCGATGCAGCCCTGGCCGATGCGCTGGCCGCGTTCGCGCCGGACTGGGTGGTCTGCGCCGGTTACATGCGCATCCTCGGGCCGGCCTTCGTGCAGCGTTTCAGTGGCCGCCTGGTCAACATCCATCCCTCGCTGCTGCCGCGCTACAAGGGCCTGCACACCCACGCCCGTGCGCTGGAAGCCGGCGATGCCGAGCACGGCGCCAGCGTGCACTTCGTGGTGCCCGAGCTGGATGCCGGCACGGTACTGGCCCAGGCGCGGGTCCCGGTCCTGCCCGGCGACAGCGCCGAATCGCTGGCCCAGCGGGTGCTGGCGGTCGAACACCCGCTGCTGATCGCCAGCCTGCGCCTGCTCGTGGCCGGGCGCGTGTCTGAACGCGACGGTCAGGTTGCTGTCGACGGTCACCCCCTGTTTAATCCGCTGCGCCTAGATTGCGCCGGACAGCTGAACCGCTGACTGCGGCGCACACATGCCGCTGACCCCGGCGCTGGCATCCTCCCTCCTCCGCTCTTCTTGACCGCATGAGAACGCCCTTGTTCAAGCCAGTGCTGCTGATCGCATCCCTGCTGTGCACCGCTGCCCTCGTGCAGGCGCAGGAAGCTCCGGCCGCGCCCGAACCGCCGCCGGCCCTGCCTGCAACGCCGTGGGAGGCACCGCCGCTGCAGCCGTTCACTGCCACCTACCAGGCGATGTACAAGGGCAAGGAGGCCGGCGATGCCACGATGCGGGTCACCCATACCGGCGGTGCGCAGTGGCGCGTGGACATGCAGGTGGTGGGACGCCGTGGCTTCGCCAGCGTGCTCGGTCTGAACCTGGAACAGAGCACCGTGTTCGAGAAACAGGGCGACACCTATGTGCCGCTCAGCCAGGCCACCGTCCGCAAGGGCCTGTTCCTGGGCAAGAAGGTCACCGGCACCTACAACTGGCAGGCCGGCACCGCGCAGTGGCTGGGCGACCTGAAGAAGGAACGCACCGTGCCGATCCCGCTGCAGCGCGGCGACCAGAGCGCCCTGCTGCTGAACCTGGCGATCATGCGCGACGCGCGCCCGGGCGGTCAGATGCACTACCGCTACGTGGACGTGGGCCGCGTGCGCCAGCACGACTACCAGGCCGCCCCGGACACCGAGAACGTCCAGGTCGGCGACCTGTCCTACAACGCGCTGCGGGTGTATCGCACCAACGGCGGCAACGATGAAACCATCCTCTGGATCGCCAACGGCGTGCCCACGCCCGTACGTATCCTGCAACGCGAAGACGGCGAAGATCGGATCGACCTGCGCCTGATCGAATACCAAGGAGTTTGAGCATGACCATGATGAACCGTCCGCTGACCTGGATCGCCGCCGGCGCACTGGCCGTGGTGAGCCTGCCGGCAATGGCGTTGCAGCCCTTCAAGGCCGATTACCAGGCCAGTTACATGGGCATGCAGGCCAATGGCACCATGACCCTGGCCAGCGAAGGCGCCAACAAGTGGCGCTACAGCCTGAACGTGAAGAACCAGCTGGCCGACCTCAGCCAGAGCACGGTGTTCGAGGAAGCCGCCGGCCGCCTGCGCCCGCTGAGCAGCCACGACCGCTCGATCCTGCTGGTCAAGAAGCGCAATGTGGATGCCGCCTACAACTGGACCAGCAATCAGGCGACCTGGACCGGCGACATCAAGCCCGAGCGTCGCGGGCCGGTGGCGCTCAAGGCCGGCGACATGGACGCCCTGCTGATCAACCTGGCGATCGCGCGCGATCTGGCGGCCGGCAAGCCGCTGAACTACCGCATGGTCGACGAAGGCCGGATCAAGCCGATGACCTACAAGGTGGTCGGCCAGGAAAAGATCACCGTCGAAGGCAAGACCTACGATGCCACCAAGGTCTCGCGCGGCGATGGAAACAAGGAACTGATCGCCTGGATCGTGAAGGAGTTCCCGGTACCGGCGCGCCTGCTGCAGCGTGAGGGCGGCAAGGACGCGCTGGACCTGACCATCAAGTCCTTCAAGTAAGCCGCCAAAAAAAACGCCCGCTTGCGCGGGCGTTTTTTCATTCCGGGCTGGCCTCGCCAAACACGGTCTTGCAGTCCACGCGGATCTGCTCGTGATTGGCGCGCCAGTAGAAGGTGCGGCAGTGCCGGTTGCCTTCCTGGGTATCGTCCACGCCCACCGCGTAGAACGCCTGCAGCACTTCGATGCGGCTGACGCTGCCGTCGGCGTTCCAGTCCATGTCCTGCTGCTCGATGCCACGGGTGATGGCGATCCTGGCGTACCAGGCATAGCCCAGCCAACCCAGCACCACCAGCACCAGGATCAGCAGCGCCTTGCGGCGGCGGGTGAACCGGCCGCGCAGGATCATGCGGCCACGCGCCGGATGGTGGCCCCCAGCGAAGACAGCTTCTCTTCGATGTTCTCGTAGCCGCGGTCCAGGTGGTAGATGCGGTCGATGGTGGTATCGCCGTCGGCCATCAGCCCGGCCAGGATCAGCGACGCCGACGCGCGCAGATCGGTCGCCATCACCGGCGCGCCGCTGAGTTCGACCGAGCCGCGCACGATCGCCGTGTGGCCTTCAACCTGGATGTCCGCGCCGAGGCGCAGCAGCTCGTTGACGTGCATGAAGCGGTTTTCGAAGATCGTCTCGTTGATCACGCCCACGCCGTCGGCCACGCAGTTGAGCGCCATGAACTGCGCCTGCATGTCCGTCGGGAAGGCCGGATACGGCGCGGTGGTCAGGTTGACCGCGCGCGGACGCTTGCCCTGCATGTCCAGGGTGATGCTGTCGTCGGTGGTCTCGATCGTCGCACCGGCTTCAACCAGCTTGGACAGCACCGCGTCCATCGTGTTCGGACGTGCGCGGTTGACCGTGACCTTGCCGCCGGTCATCGCGGCGGCGACCAGGAACGTACCGGTTTCGATGCGGTCCGGGAGCACTTCGTGACGGCCGCCGGAGAGACGCTCGACGCCTTCGATCACCAGGCGGGCGGTGCCCAGGCCCTCGATCTTCGCGCCCAGCGCGATCAGGCAGTGGGCGAGATCGGTCACTTCCGGCTCCATCGCCGCGTTGTCCAGCACGGTGGTGCCTTCGGCCAGCACGGCAGCCATCAGCACGTTCTCGGTGCCGGTGACGCTGACCATGTCAAAGGTGAAGTGGGCCCCCTTCAGACGGGTGGCGTGGGCCTTGATGAAGCCGTTCTCGACAGTGATCTCAGCCCCCAGCGCCTGCAGGCCCTTGATGTGCTGGTCGACCGGACGCGACCCGATCGCGCAGCCGCCGGGCAGCGACACTTCGGCCGCGCCAAAGCGGGCCAGCAGCGGGCCCAGCACCAGGATCGACGCGCGCATGGTCTTGACCAGCTCATACGGCGCCACGTGCTGGTTGACCGGACGCGGATCGACCACGATCGCGCTGCCGCGCGACAGGGTGCCCTGGTCGATGGTGACCTTGGCGCCCAGTTCGCCGAGCAGCTTCACCGTGGTGACCACGTCGTGCAGGTGCGGCACGTTGGTGATCTCCACCGGCGCATCGGCCAGCAGCGTCGCGCACAGGATGGGGAGGACGGCGTTCTTGGCGCCGGAAATGTTCACTTCACCGTGCAGCGGCTTGCCGCCGGTCACTACGATCTTGGCCATAAACTCTGCAGAAAAAGGGGGAAGAGGAAGGAATGCAGGCGACGGGGGTGGAGCCGGCTGTCAGTCGGCTGAACGGCCCGTCAGCCCACTTCAGCCGGCGTAACCGTCTTCAGCGCCAGCGCGTGGATCGCCCCGCCCATCAGATCACCCAGCGTGGCATAGACCATGCGGTGGCGTGCCAGCGGCAGCTTGCCGGCAAAGGCCTCGCACACCACGGTGGCCTCGAAATGTACCCCGTCATCGCCCTGCACGTCCGCGCGGGCGCCCGGCAGGCCGGATTCGATCAGTTTGCGGATGGTCTCAGCGTCCAACGGGCTTTCCTAATAAAATGTGGGCTCATTCTACTCTTCCGCGTGGCGCCCGCATGGCTGTATCGCCCCTTCTGCCCCATCCGGCCGACCCCGCCGCCCTGGTCGCCAGCGGCCGCCGCGTGTTCGACATCGAGCGCGATGCGCTGGCCGCCGTTGCCGAGCGGCTGGGTGATGCGTTCAGCCAGGCCTGCCAGCTGGTACTGGAGAGCAAGGGCCGGGTGGTGGCCACCGGCATGGGCAAATCCGGGCACGTGGCGCGCAAGATCGCCGCGACCCTGGCCTCCACCGGCACCCCGGCCTTCTATGTGCACCCCGGCGAAGCCGGCCACGGCGACTTGGGCATGATCACCGAGGCCGACGTGGTGCTGGCGCTGTCCTACTCGGGCGAGTCCGACGAGCTGCTGATGCTGCTGCCGGTGCTCAAGCGCCAGGGCAACCGGCTGATCGCCATGACCGGCCGCCCGGCCTCCAGCCTGGCCCAGGCCGCCGATATCCACCTGGACGTCAGCGTGCCGGCCGAGGCGTGCCCGCTGGCGCTGGCGCCGACCTCCAGCACCACCGCCTCGCTGGCGATGGGTGATGCCCTGGCCGTGGCCCTGCTCGACGCGCGTGGCTTCACCGCCGACGACTTCGCCCGTTCGCACCCGGCCGGCAGCCTCGGACGACGCCTGCTGCTGCACATCACCGACGTCATGCACAGCGGCGACGAACTGCCCCGCGTGGGCGCCGACGCCAGCCTCAGCGAAGCGCTGGTGGAAATGAGCCGCAAGCGGCTGGGCATGACCGCCGTGGTCGATGCCGATGAGCGCCTGATCGGGCTGTTCACCGACGGCGACCTGCGCCGCGCGCTGGACAGCGCGCTGGACGTGCGCAGCGCGCGCATCGCCGATGTGATGACCCGCCACCCGCGTACCATCGGGGCCGACCAGCTCGCCGCCGAAGCGGCGCGGCTGATGGAAACCCACAAAATCACCGGCCTGATGGTGGTCGACGCCGACGGCCGGCTGGTCGGTGCGCTCAATATTCATGACCTGTTGCGGGCGCGGGTGGTTTAAACCACAGTTCCCCCCTTCCATTCAGCTGACCTGCCGCCCTGATGCCCTACTCCCCGTTGCCCGGTTTTCCGCCCCACCTGCATGCCATCGCCGGCCGTATCCGGCTGGCCTGCTTCGACGTGGACGGCACGCTCACCGACGGTCGGCTCTACTACGACAAGGACGGCAACGAGAGCAAGGCGTACTACGTGCAGGATGGACTTGGCCTGAAACTGCTGCAGCAGCACGGGATCCACCCGGTGCTGATCACCGCGCGCAACAGCCAGTCCGCGCTCCGGCGCGGCGCCGACCTGGGCATCGACACCCAGATCGCGGTCGGCGACAAGCTGGCCAGCGTGCGCGCGCTGTGCGCCCAACACGACATCGGCCTGGACCAGGTCGCCTTCATGGGCGATGACCTGCCCGACCTCGCGCCGCTGTGCGCGGTCGGCCTGGCGGTGGCCCCGGCCAATGCACATCCCTGGATCGCCGAGCGCGTCCACTGGCAGACCCGCGCCGATGGCGGCCGCGGCGCGGCCCGCGAACTGTGCGATGTGCTGCTGGCCGCTCAGGGCAAGGTCGATGCGGTGCTGGCGAGGTTCGGCGCATGAGCTGGCGGACCGGACTGGGCGCCCTGCTGCTGGTTGCCGCGCTGCTCAGCGGCTGGTCGCTGCTGCGCAATGGCAGCAGGAGCGACATCGTGGCCGGCGACGACGGCGGCAAGGACTACGTGCTGCACGACTTCCAGATCGTGGCGCTCGACGAACAGGGCAAGGAGTCCACCACCCTGCGCGCGCCGCTGCTGGAACGCACCCGCAGCGACGCCACCATGAACATCACCACCCCGGTGTTCCTGCTGCCCGACCAGGACGGCAACCACTGGGAGCTGCGCAGCGACAAGGGCTGGGTCAGCGCCAAGGGCGAGCAGCTCAAACTGACCGGCAACGTCAGCGGCGACAGCCCGAAGGTGCCTGCGGTCCCCCCCACCACGTTCCGCACCGACCACCTCGACGTGTTCCCCAAGGAGAACCGCGCCAGCACCGATGCCAAGGTCACCATGACCCGCCCGGGTATGATGCAGTCCGGGGTCGGGTTCGAACTGGATTCCAAGACCAAGACCTACCGTTTCCTCAGTCAGTCCAAGGGCAGCTACACGCCCACCCGCTGACCAGGCTGCCGGCCGTGCCGCCGTCCCCGGACAGGCGCAGGCCAGCAGCGGTTGCCCCCTCCACGCGTCTGGCATGGTGCCAGCCGTGACCCCGATACCGCCCCGGCCCCACGGCCCGGCCCCAACACCGGCAGAACAGACCACCTCATGAAGATCCTCTTTGCAGCCGCCTGCGCGATCAGTCTTCTCGTCCCCGCCTTCGCCGCCAGCGCCAAGTCCACCGACCGCAACGAGCCGATGTCCATCGACGCGGGCGCGCAGACCGGCACGCTCGACGGCAATGGCAAGACCACCCTGTCCCAGGGCGTCATCGTCATCCAGGGCACGCTGGACCTGCGCTCGTCCGAAGCGGAGATCTACCTCAAGGACGGCGAGCCGGTGCGTGCGGTATTCACCGGCAAGCAGGCCAAGCTCAAGCAGCAGCTCGATGACGGCAGCTGGATGGATGCCTCGGCCGACCGCATCGACTACGACATCAAGGGCGAAGTGCTCACGATGACCGGCAACTACAACGTCAAGAGCGCGCGCGGCACCAATGCCGGCCAGAAGATGACCTACAACACCCGTACCGGCGAGATGAACAGCGGTGGCGACGGCACCCGTGTGCGCACCGTGATCCAGCCGAAGGCCAAGGCCGCCGCGCCGGCCGCTGCCGGGAGCAAGAAGTAATGCTCGTCGCCAAAGGCCTGCGCAAGCGCTACAAGCAGCGCGAAGTGGTGAAGGATTTCGGCCTGACCCTGGACGCCGGTGAAGTGGTCGGCCTGCTCGGGCCGAACGGCGCCGGCAAGACCACCTGCTTCTACATGATTGTCGGGCTGGTCGAAGCCGATGCCGGCAGCATCGTGCTGGACGGCAAGGACATCACCGGCGACCCGATGTACACCCGCGCCAAGCAGGGCGTGGGTTACCTGCCGCAGGAACCGTCGGTGTTCCGCAAGCTGACCGTGGCCGACAACCTGCGCCTGGTGCTGGAACTGCGCGAAGACCTGGACAAGGACGGCCGCGAGAAGGAGCTCAACTCGCTGCTCGACGAACTGCAGATCGGTCACGTTGCCGACCAGCTCGGCGCCAGCCTGTCCGGCGGCGAGCGCCGTCGCTGCGAGATCGCCCGCGCGCTGGCGGCCCGCCCGCGCCTGATCCTGCTCGATGAACCGTTCGCCGGCGTGGACCCGATCTCGGTCGGTGAGATCCAGCGCATCGTCACCCACCTCAAGCAGCGCGGGATCGGGGTCCTGATCACCGACCACAATGTGCGCGAAACCTTGGGAATCTGCGACCGCGCGTATATCCTCAACGAAGGCAGCGTGCTGGCACAGGGCGCGCCGGACGAGATCCTGGCCAACGCCGACGTCCGACGCGTCTACCTTGGGGACACCTTCAAGCTCTGATCCAGCGGCCGCCGCAACGCCTTCCCTCCGTTCGGCACAGGCATGAAAGCACGGCTGCAGACATCGATGGGGCAACAACTGGTCATGACGCCGCAGCTGCGTCAGGCCATCAAGCTGCTGCAGATGTCCAGCGCCGAGCTCGACCTGGAAATCGCCGAGGCCGTGGAGACCAACCCGCTGCTGGAATGGGCCGAGAACGCCGAACCGGCGCTGGAGGCCCTGCCCGGCGAGACCGCCACGACCGTGAATGCAGGCGACGGCGAGGAGCACGGCGACCGGGATGCCGATACCGCCGGTCCCGGTGCGGATGACTGGGCGCCTGGCGAGGGCGACTGGAGCAGCGGCAACAGCGGCGGCTCGTTCGATGACGACGACACCGGTAGCGCCGCCGAGCGCGTGGCCGAAACCGAATCGCTGGCCGACCACCTGCTGTGGCAGCTGCACCTGTCCCACCTCTCCAGCCGCGACCGCAGCATCGGCGCGGCGCTGATCGATGCGCTCGAGGATGATGGCTATCTGCGCGAGCCGCTGAGCGCCATCGCCGACACCCTGCTCCCGGGCATCCACGCCAGTGAAGCGGAAATCCTGACCGTCCTGCACCAGATCCAGCGCTTCGACCCGATCGGGATCGGCGCGCGCAGCCTGGGCGAGTGCCTGCGCCTGCAGTTGGACGTGCTGCCCGCCGACACCCCCGGGCTGGCCCTGGCCCGCCGCATCGCCGACGGCCCGCTGGAGCGCCTGCCGCGCAGCGGCGTGGCCGGCATTGCCCACGAGCTGCGCGAGCCACTGGCCGAAGTGGACACCGCCGTGCAGCTGCTGCGGACCCTGGACCCCCGCCCCGGCACCCAGATCGGCGAGCTTTCCCACGACAGCTACGTGGTGCCCGACTGCGTGGTCTGGCGCCAGAACGGCATCTGGCGGGCGGCCCTGGCCGGCCATGCCGGCCCCCGGGTCGTGATCCACCGGGGCTACGAACAGATGATCCGCCGCTGCGGGGAAAGCGACGCCGGCTACCTGCGCGCCCACCTGCAGGAAGCGCGCTGGCTGCTCAAGGGCCTGGAAGCCCGGGGCGAAACCCTGCTGCGGGTGGTGCGCTGCCTGCTGCAGCAGCAGGCCGCCTTCCTGGAGTTCGGCGAACAGGCCCTGCGCCCGCTGACGCTGCGCGAGGTGGCCGGCGAGCTGGGCCTGCACGAATCGACCATCTCCCGCGCCATCGCACGCAAATACGTCCGTACCCCCCGCGGCACCTTGGCGCTGCGGTCGTTCTTCGCCTCGGGCATCGATACCGACAGCGGCGGGGAAGCCTCCAGCACCGCCATCCAGGCCATGATCCGGCGCCTGATCGACGACGAGAACCCGCGCAAGCCGCTTTCTGACGCCAAGCTGGCTGACCTGCTCAAGACCTCGGGAATACCGGTGGCGCGGCGCACCGTGGCGAAGTATCGTGAGGCCATGAACATTTCCGCCTCGCACGAAAGAGTAAGAATCGCCTGACGCTCCACCGCGCCAGGCGGGAAGGTTCATTGGCAAATCCGAACGAAGGAGAAACCCGATGCGCATCGAAACGTATGGCCAGCAGCTTGAACTCACCCCCGCTCTGAACGAGTACGTGGAAACCAAGCTGAAGCGGCTGGGGAAGCATTTCGACCAGCACTGCGAGATTCGCGTGCAGCTGTCGATCCGCAAGCCGGACCACCATGCAGATGCCAGTGTGAACGTCCCCGGGCAGACCCTGCACGCCGACGCCAGCGGCCCGACCATGTACGCCGCCATCGATATCCTGGCCGACAAGCTCGACCGCCTCGTGATCAAGCACAAGGAGAAAAAGCAGCAGCACGCGCCGCTGCCGCTGCCGGTGGGCGACAATGAGGGCTGACGCCCTCGTTCTTCCCTGACATGCCTTTGACTGACCTCCTGGCGGCCGTGCGCACGCAAGTGTTGCCGGCCGCCGACCGCGACAGTGTCCTCAAAGCGGCCGCCCGCCTGCTGGCCTGCCGCGAAGCCAATGCCGAGCTGATCTACCAGAACCTGTGCCAGCGCGAAGCGCTGGGCAGCACCGGGATCGGGCACGGCATCGCCATCCCGCACGGCCGCGCGCCGCTGCTCGAGCGCCCCCGCGGTGCCCTGCTGCGCCTGGAGTCACCGGTGGAATTCGGCAGCGACGAACCGGTGGACCTGGTGTTCGCCATCGCCGTCCCCGCGCACTACACCCATCAACATCTGATGCTGCTGTCCGAGCTGGCCGAACTGTTCTCCGAACCGGCCATCCGCCAGGCACTGCGCGAGGCGCGCGACGGCGACGCCCTGCGCCAGGTCATCGAATTCCCTCCGCCGGCGAGTGCCGCATGAATACGAGCATCACCGCACGCGAATTGTTCGAACAGCAGCGCGATCGCCTCAGCCTGCGCTGGGTGGCGGGGCAGAAGGGCGAGCGCCGCGAGCTCGAGGCCGGCAATACCGTGTCGCGCCGGCCCTCGCTGGCCGGCTACCTCAACGCGATCTACCCCAACAAAGTGCAGATCCTCGGCACCGAGGAACTGTCCTGGCTGGATTCGCTGGACTCGCGCCAGCGCTGGGAGACCATCGAGCGGATCATGCAGTCGCATCCGCTGGCGCTGGTGATCACCCGCAACCAGTCCTGCCCGGAAGACCTGCGCGCGGCCGCCGACGAGTCGCAGACCCCGCTGTGGGTCTCGCCCAAGCGCGGCCACGAGCTGCTCAACCATCTGTCCTACCATCTGGCGCGCACGCTGGCGCCGCGGGTGATCCTGCATGGCGTATTCATGGAGATCTACTCCATCGGCGTGCTGATCACCGGCGAGGCCGGGTCGGGCAAGAGCGAGCTGGCCCTGGAGCTGCTCAGCCGCGGCCATCGGCTGGTGGCCGATGACGCCCCCGAGTTCACCCAGATCGCCCCGGACGTGCTCGACGGCACCTGCCCGGAGCTGCTGCAGGATCTGCTGGAAGTGCGCGGACTGGGCGTGCTGAACGTGCGGGAGATGTTCGGTGACACCGCGGTAAAGAAGAACAAGTACCTTCGGCTGATCGTCCACCTGACCAAGCCGATGACCGAGCCGACACCCCACGGGTACGAACGCCTCACCGGCGATTCGGGCACCCGCCACGTGCTGGACCTGGACGTGCCGCTGATCACCCTGCCGGTGATGCCCGGCCGCAACCTGGCCGTGCTGACCGAAGCGGCCACCCGGCTGCACATTCTACGTACCAAGGGTATCGACCCCGCCGCGATGTTCATCGCCCGCCACAGCAACATGTTGGAACGCCGCACCCCATGAGCCTGCCCACTGCCCCCGCCACTGCCCCGCCCCCGGCCACGCTGATAATCGTCAGCGGGCTGTCCGGCTCGGGCAAGACGGTCGCACTGAAGACCTTCGAAGACCTCGACTACTACTGCTCGGACAACCTGCCGATCAACCTGCTGCCGGACTTCGTGCGCAGCCTGCTCGGCGACAGCGGCACCGAGGGCCCGCGCCGGCTGGCGGTGGGCATCGACGTGCGCGCGCAGAGCGACCTGACCCAGCTTTCGCACTGGCGCGAGGATGCCAAGGCCGCCGGGCTCGACGCCCAGCTGCTGTTCTTCGATGCCACCGATGAAACCCTGCTCAAGCGCTACGCCGACACCCGGCGCCGCCACCCGCTGAGCCAGCTTGGCCTGTCGCTGCCCGAGGCGATCGCCCGCGAGCGCGAACTGACCGCCCCGCTGCGCCGCGCCGCCGATGCCGTGATCGACACCACCGACCTCAACGTGCACCAGCTGCGCCGCAAGGTGGTGACAGGGTTCGCGCTCAACCACGGCAGCAAGCTGTCCCTGCTGTTCGAGTCGTTCGCCTACAAGCGCGGCGTGCCGGCCGAGGCCGACTTCGTGTTCGACGTCCGCGTGCTGCCCAATCCGCACTGGAACACGGAACTGCGCCCGCTGTCGGGCCGCGACCGGGGGGTGCGCGAGTACCTGGACGAGCAGCCGGACGTAAAGCGCTATGCCGCCCAGCTGGTGGATTTCCTCGACACCTGGCTGCCGCGCCTGGGCAACGACACCCGCAGCTACGTGACCGTCGCCTTCGGCTGCACCGGCGGCAAGCACCGTTCGGTGTACCTGGCCGAGCGGATGGCCCGGCATGCGCGGGACCAGGGCTGGCCGGACGTGGCCACGTTCCATCGCGAACTGGATTGATCCGTCGAGCCGGCCGCTGGCCGGCTCTCCGGGACACCCGGCGCAGGCGCCACACCGACTCATCATGAATACGGGATACAGCGCCCCTGTTTTGCGGCTATCGCCAATTCACGTTGACCTGTTAACGTTTGGCAATGACCTGTGGCATTCTCCTCGTAACCCACCCCGGTGTTGGCACTTCCCTGTTGGACGTGGCAACCCGGTTGCTGCGGCACCTGCCGCTGAAGACCGACGCTTTCGAAGTACCGTTCGACGCAGACCTG
Source organism: Stenotrophomonas sp. NPDC077461 (assembly GCF_049545475.1). NCBI lineage: Bacteria > Pseudomonadati > Pseudomonadota > Gammaproteobacteria > Lysobacterales > Lysobacteraceae > Stenotrophomonas > Stenotrophomonas sp. NPDC077461. Next base: position 151,265 of record NZ_JBMWDO010000004.1, on the reverse strand, counting down.
GACGCCCTGCTCCCACTCGCCTCGGCCGCCTTGCGCCGGGTGGACAGTGGACAGGGCGTGCTGATCCTGACCGACCTGTACGGCGCCAGCCCCAGCAATCTGGCCGGGCAGCTGGCTCGTCTGGGCACCCCGGCGCGCCGGGTTTCGGCGCTTAGCCTGCCGATGTTGTTGCGGGTGATGAATTATCCGGAACAGGGACTGGATCAACTACCTGCCACTGCTGCGGCAGGCACTCGCAATGGAGCGATTGTCGACGATGCTTGAACGAGAACTCACTGTATCCAACCGTCTGGGCCTGCATGCCCGCGCCACTGCCAAGCTGGTGCAGGAGCTGGCGCCCTTCCGCTGCAACGTGACCATGGCCGCCAAGGGCCGTGAGATCAACGCCAAGAGCATCATGGGCGTCATGCTGCTGGCCGCCGGCCAAGGCACCCCGGTGACCGTGCGCATCGACGGCGAGGACGAAGCTGCCGCGATGGATGCGGTGGTGTCGCTGTTCGAACGGCGTTTCGACGAGGACAGCTGAGCATGCCGGGGCAACCGTCGCGACCGGCCGCCAGCACCACGTCACGGACCGCGTCCGGGGCGGTGCTGCTGGGCGGCCACGGTGCCTCGCGCGGCAACGCGCTCGGGCGTGCGCGGGTCCGCCTGCCGCACGTGCTGGAGGTGGCCGAGCAGCGCATTCCCGCCGCCAAGGTGGATGCCGAGCTCAAGCGGCTGCATAGCGCGGTGGACGCCGCCCGCGGCGAAATGCACGACCTGCGCCAACGGCTGCACGGCGCGCTGAACCAGGAGGCCGGCGAGTTCCTTGACCTGCACGCGCTGCTGCTGGACGACCCGGAGCTGCTGTTCGGGCTGGATGAACTGATCCGCAGCGGTCCGTACAGCGCCGGCTATGCCCTGCGCGTGCAGCGTGACCGGCTGGCCAAGGTCTTCGACGGCATGGACGATGCCTACCTGAAGAGCCGCATGGACGATCTGGACCATGTGATCGGCCGCATCCACGCCTTCCTGCAGAAGCGCCCGCCCGACGTCAAAGGCATGGCCGGGGAGATTCTGGTCTGCGACAACATCGCCCCGTCCGAGCTCGCACAATTGCAGGCGCACGGCGTGGTCGGCATCGTCACCGCCGGCGGCAGCGCGCTGTCGCACAGCGCGATCCTGGCGCGCAGCCTGCACCTGCCGCTGATCGTCAACGTGCCCAACGCGCTGCAGAAGGTGGCCGACGGCGACGTGCTGATCATGGACGGCAGCGACGGCACCGTCACCATCAACCCGCACGCACCGGACCTGCGCGACTACCGCGGGCGGCTGCGCGAACATGCGCGCGAGCAGCGCGAACTGGGCCGGCTGCGCACCAAGCCCAGCCGCACCCGCGACAACGTCGACATCGTCCTGCTCGCCAATGCCGAATCCAGCGAGGATGTCACCCAGGCGCACGCCCTCGGCGCGCAGGGCCTGGGCCTGTACCGCACCGAATTCCTGTTCCTGCAGCGCAACGAGCTGCCGGACGAGCAGGAGCAGTTCGAAACCTACCGCGACGCCGCGCTCGGCATGAGCGGCCGGCCCGTCACCATCCGCACCCTGGACCTGGGCGCGGACAAGGCCGACCGCACCGGGCTGACCCTGAGCAACGAAGAGAATCCGGCATTGGGCCTGCGCGGTGTGCGCCTGTCGCTGGCCCGGCCCAAAGTGGCCGATACCCAGCTGCGCGCGATCCTGCGCGCCTCGGCCTACGGCAAGCTGCGCATCCTGATCCCGATGGTGAGCACCCGCGAGGAAGTGCTGGCGGTGCGCCGGCGCTTGAACAAGCAGGCCGAGCTGCTGCGCGCCGAGGGCCACGAGGTGGCCGAACACATCCCGTTCGGCGCCATGATCGAGGTACCTGCCGCCGCCATCGCACTGGAGAGTTTCATCGACCTGGTCGACTTCCTGTCGATCGGCACCAACGACCTGGTGCAGTACCTGCTCGCCGCCGACCGCAACAACGAAGCCGTGGGCGAGCTGTACTCGCCGCTGCATCCGGCGGTGGTACGCCTGCTCGCGCACATTCTGCGCACCGGCCAGGCCTACGACATCCCGGTGGCGGTCTGCGGCGAGATCGCCGGCGATCCGCGCATGACCCCGCTGCTGCTGGCGCTTGGCCTGACCGAGTTCAGCCTGCACCCGGGCACGCTGCTGGAAGTCCGCCGCGCCATCCGTGACAGCGACCTGTCGATGCTGCAGGCAATGGCGCCCAAGCTGCTGCAGGCGCGGGACCGCCGTGGCATCGAACGCTGGATCGAGAAGGCAGGCGGATGAATCTGCGTGGTTGCCGGCCAGCAGCCGGCGCCATCGCGCCGCGTGCGGCCCACCCCGCGCACCTACCCGATTGACACACAAGCGCGCGATAATGACGCGCTGACCACCGCCGATGCCGCATCCTCTCCGGGATAGCGGCCTTTTCTTTTTCCGCAGGAGCTGTGCATGGCCGAAGCCGTACGCCACGACAAGACGGCACGCCAGCTGCGGCTGTTGTCCGATGCACTGGACAGCGGGCGCCTGGGTCCGGTACGCCGGCTGGTCAATACGCTGGCACCGGCCGAGATCGGCAACCTGCTCGAATCGCTGCCGCCGGGCAAGCGCGAGGTGGTGTGGGGACTGGTCGACCCGGAAGACGACGGTGAGGTGCTGGTCCACGTCGGTGAGGAAGTGCGCGAGAGCCTGCTCGCGGACATGGACCCCGACGAAATCATCGCTGCGGTCGAAGATCTCGACATCGACGATCTGGCCGACCTGGTCGAAGACCTGCCGGACACGGTCATCGATGAAGTGCTCAAGTCGATGGACCGCGAGAACCGCGAGCGGCTCGAGCAGGTGCTGTCGTATCCCGAGGACAGTGCCGGCCGCCTGATGAACCCGGACGTGGTGACCGTGCGCGCCGACGTCAACGTCGACGTGGTGCTGCGCTACCTGCGCCTGCGCGGCGAGCTCCCGGACCATACCGATCACCTGTTCGTGGTCAGCCGCCGTCACCAGTACCTGGGCCGGCTGTCGCTGGCATCGCTGGTCACCCATGAGGACAACACCCCGATCAACCGGCTGATCGACGACGAGCAGCCGGCCATCGACGTCGGCGAGAGTGCCGAGGAAGTGGCCCGCCAGTTCTCCGACCATGACTGGGTGTCGGCGCCCGTGGTGGATGACAACAACATCCTGCTCGGCCGCATCACCATCGATGACGTGGTCGACATCATCCGGTCGCAGGCCGAGCACCAGGCGCTGGGCGCCGCCGGTCTGGACGAGGAGGAAGACCTGTTCTCGCCGATCAGGCGCGCCGTGCGCGGCCGCGTGGTCTGGCTGGGCATCAACCTGTGCACCGCCTTCCTCGCCGCCAGCGTGATCGGTCAGTTCGAGATGACCCTGCAGAAAGTGGTGGCCCTGGCGGTGCTGATGCCGATCGTGGCCGGCGTCGGCGGCAACGCCGCCGTGCAGGTGCTGACCCTGATGGTGCGCGGCATCGCGCTGGGCCAGGTGGGCCAGAGCAATGCGCGCATCCTGCTGTGGAAGGAATCGCGGGTGGCGCTGATCAACGGCACCCTGATCGGCACCGTGGTCGGCATCATCGCCTTCCTGTGGTTCCACAGTTTCCTGCTCTCGCTGGTCATCACGCTCGCGCTGATCATCAATTTCTGCGCCGCCGCGCTGGCCGGCGTGCTGCTGCCGCTGCTGCTCAAGCGCATGAACGTCGATCCGGCCGTGGCCGGCACCGTGGTGGTCACCGCAGTGACCGACGTCATGGGCTTCTTCAGTTTCCTCGGCCTGGCCACCCTGATCCTGCTGCACTGACCCGGACACCCCTATGGCGCTCACTCTCGACAACTACTTCCAGCCCGGCTGGCGCGAGCAGACCCATGCCTGCCCCGCCTGTGAATGGCAGGGCAGCGCGCGCCAGATGACACTGGAACTGCACGAGGACGAGGCCGAGTTCGACTGCCCCCAGTGCGAGAACCCCCTGCTGCTGGTGGTCCACCCCAGTCTGGCGCAGGTGCAGGCCGCCGCCGCCGACGGCCACCCCGAAGCGATCGAGCAGTTGCAGATCCTGGCGGCCGCACCGCAGCGGGACTGACGCACTGCACGATGCCACGGCACGCCGCGCCGCCTAGACTGAAATCGATTTCAATCAGGGCACGACAATGGCGCGACGCTGGGGTGGATGGCTGCTGTGGGCGGTGACGATGATGATGGTGACCGGATGCGCGTCCACCCCGGACGACGCGACCGGCACCTTCGTCGGCCGCGCGGTCAAGGTCGATGGCCGAACCTCGTACTACCAGGTCTTCGTGCCACGCGGCGCGGCGGCCTCGCGCGGTGCGCTGCCGGTGGTGCTGTTCCTGCATGGCTCGGGCGAACGCGGTCGTGATGGCCGCCGCCAGACGCTGGCCGGGCTCGGGCCGTACCTCCGCCAGAACGCGGACAGCTTCCCGGGTCTGGTCGTGTTGCCGCAGGTGCCGCAGAACCAGCACTGGTCCGACGACAACAACCGCATCGCCCTGGCCGCCCTCGATGCGACCATCGCCGAGTTCGGGGCCGATCCCCGCCGGCAATACCTGACCGGCATGTCGATGGGGGGCTACGGCAGTTGGAACATCGCTCTGGACGTCCCCACCCGCTTCGCCGCGATCGTCCCGGTGTGCGGCGCGGTAGCGGCCCCGCGCGCGGTACGCCCCACCCTGCGCGTAGAGGACGTCGCGCACGAAAGCGACCCGTATGCCACCATCGCCCAGCGCCTGAAGCAGACCCCGATCTGGATCTTCCACGGCGCGCTGGACGACGTGGTGCTGCCCGACGACGACCGCCGGCTCTACGCCGCCTTCCAGCAGGCCGGTGCCCGCGACGTGCGCTATACCGAGTACCCGCAGGGCAACCACAACGCCTGGGATGCGACCTATGCCGATCCGGCGATGTGGTCGTGGCTCTGGGCGCAGACGCAGCACTGACATCCGGCCCGAAGACGCGGTATCGTCGCCGCCACACTGGTTGCATGGAAGCTGACGATGCGTGTGCGCCCGCAGGTACTGTTGATTGCCCTTGCCGTTCCGCCCCTGGGGCTGGCCCAGGAACCGCCGTCCTCCAGCTACAGCGTCACCACCGCGCTGCCCGCCGCGCAGGGCGAACCCGCGCTGGGCACGCAGTACCGCACTGCCGTGCAGGACGCCGTGGACCTCAGTCTGGCCGGCAACCCCGCCGCCGCCGCACCGGTGCTCACCGACGCCGTGCGCTACTGCGATGCGCAGCAGGCGGTACCCGGGCGCCGTGCACTGAGTTTCCAGACCCACCGCCAGTACGCGATGTACATGGAAGGCCCGGGGCGTGGCACGCCGACCGAATGGCTGGACCTGGCCTGTGCCAAGGCCTACAACCACCTCGGCTACATCGCTCTGGAGCACGGCGACGTGGACGCCGCGCTGCGGTGGCTGGACAAGGCCATCGCGGTGGCGCCCTACGATGCCGAAGCGCTGTGCGAACGCGGCGCGGCCCTGGTCCGGCGCAAGGATTGGCAGGGCGCGATGGACGCCTACACCCGCGCCCTCGAGCTGGCCCGCAGCCAACCCGAGAACCGCCGCATGGAAGCCCTCGCCCTGCGTGGCGTCGGCTTCGCCCACATCGAACTGGGCGATCTCCCAAGCGCGCGCGCCGCCTACCTCGCCTCGCAGAAAATCGACCCCGACAGCAAGACCGCCAGGAACGAACTGATCTACATCGACCAGCTGGAGCAGGCCGCCGGCCGGCGCCCATCCACTCCACCCAACTGAACCCACCTCAGGCCGCCCGCCATCCGGACCACGGGGCCCGCGACGTCCGGGCATGGCCGGCCGCTGGCCGGCGCTTCACGCGGGCCACAGGCACCGGAAGTGCCGGCGAGCGGTCCTTACCCCAGCAGCGTTTCCAGCACCGCCATGCGCACGGCGACGCCGTTGGCGACCTGGCGCAGCACCCACGACTGCGGGCCGTCGGCCACTTCGTCGGTGACTTCCACGCCGCGGTTGATCGGGCCGGGGTGCAGCACGGCGGCCTCCTGGCCGGCACGCTTCAGGCGCGCGGCATCCAGGCCGTACTGCGCGTGATACTGCTCGAGCGACGGCACCAGGCCTTCTTCCATGCGCTCGCGCTGCAGGCGCAGCATCATCAGCGCATCGGCGCCTTCCAGCATGGCGTCGAAATCCTGGCCGACGATGCAGCCTTTCAGGGTGTCGTCGTCCGGCAGCAGCGACTGCGGGCCGCACACGCGGATCTCGCCCACGCCCAGCGTGCGCAGCGCATGCAGATCGGTACGGGCCACGCGCGAGTGCTTCACGTCGCCGACGATGATCACCTTCATTTTCGAGAAATCGCTGCCCTTGGCCTGGCGCAGGGTCAACATGTCGAGCAGGCCCTGGGTCGGGTGCGCGCTGCGGCCGTCACCGGCATTGACCAGGGCCGTGCCCTCGCCTGCGGCCGCGGCCAGCGCAGCCACGGCGCCGTCATCGGGATGGCGTACGACAAAGCCGCGCACGCCCATCGCTTCCAGGTTCTTCAGCGTATCGCATGCGGTTTCGCCCTTGCGCGTGGACGAGGTCGACGCGTCGAAGTTCAGCACATCCGCGCCCAGTCGCTGTGCAGCCAGCTGGAACGAACTGCGCGTGCGCGTGGACGGTTCGAAGAACAGGGTGCACACCGCCGAGCCCCCCAGCACGTGACGCTTGTTGCCGACCCGGCCGACCGCGGCGTCGCGGATCTGGCCGGCCCGGTCGAGCAGCTGCAGCAGGGTCTGGCGGGGAAGCCCTTCCAGGGTCAGCAGGTGGCGCAGGCGTCCATCGGAATCGAGTTGCGAGGCGGTCATGGGCTAGGTCTGGGGGTCAGGAAACGGGGGTGGCGTCGTCGGGCGAAGACAGCCAGCGTTCGATGATCACCGCTGCGGCCACCGCATCCAGGGTGGCGGCATCACGGCGACGCTTGCGGCCTTCGGCGCGCTCGACCGCAAACCGGCGTGCCGCCTCGACCGAGCTGGAGCGCTCGTCGATCAGCACCACCGGCAGTTTGAAACGTTCGCGCAGCTGCCGCGCGAAACCCTGCGCGCGCTTGCGGTTGGGCTGGTCCTGGCCGTCCAGGGTCAGCGGATCGCCAACCACCAGCCCGTCCGGGCGCCATTCCTTGAGCAGGCGCTCGACCGCTGCCCAGTCCGGCCCATTGCCATGCACATCCACAACCGCGATGGCCCGGGCATGCGTGCCGAACGAACTGCCGATGGCCACACCGATCCGGCGCGAGCCCACGTCGAAACCGAGCACGGTGCCGTCTCGGCGGATGGTGCCGGGCGCGGTGGCGGTCGGCTCAGACATGGCCGCTGTAGTCGGTGAGGCGGAACAGATCCACGCCGATGCGCGAGGCCGCGCCCTGCCAGCGCTGCTCCAGCGGCGTGGTGAACAGCAGCTCCTCGTCGGCCGGCACGGTGAGCCAGCTGTTGTCGGCCAGTTCGCTTTCAAGCTGGCCTTCGCTCCATCCCGCGCAGCCCAGCGTGACCAGCGCGTTGCGCGGGCCTTCGCCGCGGGCCATCGCTTCGAGGATGTCGCGCGAGGTGGTCAGGTACACACCCTGGCCCACGTTGAGGCTGGAATCCCACGGTCGCGCATCGTCATGGATCACAAAGCCGCGTTCGGGATGCACCGGTCCGCCGTTGAGCACGATCTGCCCACGCAGCGCGCCGTCATCGGTCGGGATCTCCATCTGCGCCAGCACGTCGCCGAGGGTGTACTCGGAAGGCTGGTTGACCAGTACTCCCATCGCACCGTTGTCGTCGTGCTGGCAGATCAGCGCAACGCCGCGCGCGAACGGGGGATCGCTCAGCGACGGCAGCGCGACCAGGAAATGATGGGCGAGAGAGGTGGAAAGCTCGGACATGGGGCCATTCTACCCGCTGGCCTGCGCACCGGCGTGAGCCCTCCGCTACGATGCACGCACTCACGCAAGGAGAGCCTCCATGAACGACAGCCCGCCGCTGCCGCTGAACACCCGCAGCGCGATCGTGCTGATTGCCTTGTTGCAGGGACTGCTGCTGTACATCGCCACCCAGGCAGATACCACCTGGCCGTTCGACAGCATCACCGGCCAATTGTGCTGGAACGCGGCCGTCCTGCTGGTACCGGGCGCGATCGTACTGGCGGCAACACGGCTCAACGACCGCCGTCTCTGGGTGCACGCCGCCGTCGGCCTGCTGGGTGTGCTGGCGCTGTCCGGCTGGATCGGCTGGAATCTGCAGGGCGCGCCCGGCCTGGCCGAAGGCCCGCTGGTGACGCCATTCGCCTTGAGCATGGCGGTGGGCTTCTTCGTGCTGCTGCCGTGGTGGCAGTACCGGCTCGCCAGCGGCCATTGGCGCGCCACCTACACCGCGTTGTTTGAACACGCCTGGCAGAACGCCCTGACGCTGGCCCTGGCGGTGGCGTTCACCGGACTGACCTGGCTGCTGCTGTCGTTGTGGGCACTGCTGTTCATGCTGGTGGATATCCGCTTCTTCCGCGACCTGTTCCAGCAGGGCGCCTTCATCGCATTGGCCACCGGCACGCTGATGGGCTTTGGCATCCTGATCGGACGCACCCAGCAGCGCGCGGTGCAGGTCACCCGGCAGGTGCTGTTCGCGGTGTGCAAGGGACTGCTGCCACTGCTGGCGTTCATCGCGGTGCTGTTCGTGTGCAGCCTGCCGTTCACCGGGTTGGAACCGCTGTGGAAGACCCGCTCGGCTGCCGCCCTGCTGCTGTCCATCGTGGCGCTGCTGGTGGTGTTCACCAATGCGGTTTACCAGCAGGACAGCGACGTGACGCCGTATCCGGCGTGGTTGCGGCGGCTGGTGGATGCCAGCCTGCTGGCGTTGCCGGTCTACGCCGGATTGGCCCTCTACGCAGTGGCCCTGCGCGTGGAGCAGCATGGCTGGACGCTGCCGCGGGTGTGGGTGGCGCTGATCGCGCTGCTGCTGGCCGGGTACGCGCTCGGCTACGCGTGGGCCGCGCTGCGCCGGTTCCCGCGCTGGTTGCAGGGCATCGAGACGATCAACCGATGGGTCTGCTGGGCCGTGCTGGCCGCTGCGGTGCTGCCGCATACGCCCCTGCTGGACCCGCTGCGGCTGAGCGTGCACAGCCAGGTCGCCCGCCTGCAGGCGCAGGCGCCGCAGATCGAGGAAGATGACGCACGCGTACTGCGTTTCGAGCTCGGCCGGCGCGGCTACCAGGCCCTGCAGGCGCTGCGTGACGCCCCGGGCTTCAAGGACGCTCCCGCCGCCGTGGCGGTGATCGATGCCGCGCTGGCGCGCCAGTCGCGCTGGCATGGCGACCGTGCGACGTCGTCGTCGTCGGTGGCGGCGGTCACCGAGCGCGCGGTGCTGCAGCGCCAGCTCGTGCCTGCCGCCAACAGCCCGGCACCGGATACCGCCTGGTGGGACGCGCTGCTCGCCGGCAAGGTGTCCGCCAACGACTGCCTGCGGCCCGGCCATCCGTGCGTCGCCCTGCGCCGCGATCTGGATGGCGACGGCCGCGACGAGATTCTGTTGTGCGATGTGAGCGGCACGGTGGGATCGTCCTGCCAGCTGCATGTCCTGGAAGGCGCACAGTGGCGTGACGGCGGTACCCTCACCTTCTGGGCCGGCAGCACCGGCCGCATCCAGACCGCAGTGCGCCAGGGCAACATCACGCTGCATCGCCCGCGCTGGCCGCAGGTATCACTGGATGGCGGCGAGCCGCAGGACATCCAGACCCCTCCCCCTTCGTCCGAGGACACCCCGTGAGCGGCTACTGCCTGATCGCCCCTGGCCATCCCGTGCATGGCCACTACCACGACCACGAGTACGGCTTCCCGCAACGCGACGAACGCGAGCTGTTCGAACGGCTGATCCTGGAGATCAACCAGGCCGGGCTGAGCTGGGAGACCATCCTGAAGAAACGCGAGGGCTTCCGTGCCGCCTACGACGGTTTCGATGTGGACACCGTGGCCGCCTATGGCGAGCGCGACATCGAACGCCTGCTGGGCGACGCCGGCATCATCCGCAACCGGCTCAAGGTGCATGCCGCCGTCCACAACGCGCAGGTCATCCAGCAGCTGCGGGCCAGCCACGGCAGTTTCGCCGCCTGGCTGGACGCGCACCATCCGCAGGACAAGGCGGCCTGGGTGAAGCTGTTCAAGAAGACCTTCCGCTTCACCGGGGGCGAGATCACCGGCGAGTTCCTGATGAGCCTGGGCTACCTGCCAGGCGCGCACAGCCCGGACTGCCCGGTGTTCGCGCGGCTGGCAGCCGCCTCGGGTCACACGCCCATGTAACGGCCGGGGCGGTGGTTGAACATCAGCACCAGGCTGAGCACCACCGCGCCGATCGCCGAGTACATCACCTTCGACGGGGACAGCACGAAGAAGGCCACGCACATCAGCAGCGTGTCGAAGGACATCTGCACCTTGCCCGCGCTCCAGCCACGGGTGCGCTGCAGGTACACCGCCAGGATGCCGATGCCGCCGAGGCTGGCACGGTGGCGGATGTAGAACAGGATGCCCAGGCCAGCCAGCGCGCCACCGACGATGGCCGAGTACAGCGAGCTGATGTGGGCGAAATCGGCCCAGCGCGGCAGCAGGTCGGTCAGCACGCCACAGGCGGTCACCGCCGCGAAGGTCTTGAGCGTGAACTCCCAGCCCATGCGTCGCACCGCCACCCAGTAGAACGGCAGGTTGACCAGCACGAACACCAGGCCGAAGTTCCAGCCGAAGGCGTAATGGGCCAGGAACGCCAACCCGGCCATGCCCCCGATCATCAGCCCGCCCTTGGCGAAGATGGCCAGGCCCAGCGAGGCCACCAGCGTGGCCAGCAGCATGCCCTGCACGTCCTCGGCAACGGAATGGCGCAGCGCCTTCTCGTCGGCGACGGTGCCGGCACTGTCCGGCGGCGGGGTCAGCGGGCCGGCGGTGACCAGGTGGCCGTCAGCGTCGCCGCACGGCTCGGGGCTGTGGGAATCAAGGGAAGTCACGTGGGGGTACCGCGGGTGGGGGCGGTATTAGACACGATCTACGTGACAGTTGCAGTTGAAATCGTTCAGCCAGCTGGCCGGGCCGTTCAGCCGCCCCCACCGCGCAGGTGGTGGGCCACCAGCGCATTGGCGTGGCCGTGGCCCAGCCCGTGCTCGGTTTTCAGGAACGCCACCAGTTCCATGTGCTTGAGCCCGCCCTGGGTAACCAGCAGCGCCAGCCAGTGGCCGACCGGCTGGCCATAGGTTTTCTCGATGGATGGGAAGTAGGACGCAGGGCCTTTGATCGGGGTGTCGCTCATCTCGGTACTCCGCAGGGCGGCGGGCCGGAGGGCACGCCTGTCATCGGTTCGACGCTGCAGCGGGTGGAGAATCGACACGCCGCCGGCCGCCGGTTCTTTTCATGCCGGCTGAACACCCGGCTGCGGCAGCATGCTGGCCTCACCCCGCGTATCCCCCACCCCCAAAGGAGTTCGCGTCATGCCGTATGTCACCACCCCGGACAACACCCAGATCTTCTACAAGGACTGGGGCAAGGGCCAGCCGATCGTCTTCCACCACGGCTGGCCGCTCAGCGCCGACGACTGGGACAGCCAGCTGCAGTTCTTCCTGCTGCAGGGCTACCGCGTGATCGCCCACGACCGGCGTGGCCACGGCCGCTCCTCGCAGACCCGTGACGGCCACGAGATGGACACCTATGTGGCCGACGTCAATGCCCTGGCCGAGCACCTGGACCTGCGCGACGCCGTGCACGTGGGGCATTCCACCGGCGGCGGGGAGGTGGCCCATTACGTGGCCCAGGCCAAGCCCGGGCGCGTTGCCAAGGCCGTCCTGATCGGCGCGGTGCCGCCGGTCATGATCAAGAGCGCCACCAACCCGGGCGGCACGCCCAGGGAGGTGTTCGACGGCTTCCGCGCGCAGCTGGCAGCCGGGCGCGCCGCGTTCTACCGCGAGGTACCGATTCCCTTCTATGGTTTCAACCGCGACGGCACCCCGCCGGTGCAGGGCATCATCGACAACTGGTGGCGCCAGGGCATGATGGGCGCGATCAACGCGCACTACGACTGCATCAAGGCCTTCTCGGAAACCGACTTCACCGAGGACCTGAAGAAGATCGACGTGCCGGTGCTGGTGATGCACGGCGACGACGACCAGATCGTGCCGATCGCCGACTCGGCGGAGCTGGCGATCAAGCTGCTCAAGCACGGCACGTTGAAGGTCTACAAAGGCTATCCGCACGGCATGTGCACCACCCACGCCGACGTGATCAATCCGGATCTGCTGGCGTTCATCCGCGGATGAGGTAAACGCACCGGGTCAAGGGCGCGCCGGTCATGCACCGCGCGCGCCCGCGTCCGACCCCGCCGCGTCAGCGGATCTCGGAAATCTCCACCCCATCCAGACCCTGCGACAGCGTGCGCGCGTCGCCGCCCTGCGACAGCTTGATGCGCAGGCGTACTTCGTTCTGCGAGTCGGCGTAGCGCAGGGCATCCTCGTAGCTGATCTCGCCGGCCTGGTACAGCTCGAACAGGCTCTGGTCGAACGTGCGCATGCCCAGCTGCACGGACTCCTTCATCACTTCCTTGAGCTTGTGGATCTCGCCGTCGCGGATGTAATCCTGCACCAGCGGCGTGCCAAGCATGATCTCCATCGCCACCTTGCGCGACTTGCCGTCCGGCGAGGGAATCAACTGCTGGGCCACCACGCCCTTGAGATTCAGCGACAGATCCATCAGCAGCTGGTTGCGGCGGTCCTCGGGGAAGAAGTTGATGATGCGGTCCATCGCCTGGTTGGCGTTGTTGGCATGCAGCGTACACAGCACCAGGTGGCCGGTCTCGGCAAATGCGATGGCGTGGTCCATGCCTTCGCGGGTCCGCACCTCGCCGATCATGATGACGTCCGGTGCCTGGCGCAGCGTGTTTTTCAGCGCCGCTTCCCAGCTGTCGGTATCGATGCCCACTTCACGCTGGGTGATGATGCAGCCTTCGTGCTTGTGCACAAACTCGATCGGGTCTTCGATGGTGATGATGTGCCCGGTGGAGTTGTGGTTGCGGTAGCCGATCATCGCCGCCAGCGAGGTCGACTTGCCGGTGCCGGTCGCGCCGACGAACAGGATGATGCCGCGCTTGGTCATCGCCAGCGTCTTGATGATCGGCGGCAGGCTCAGCTCTTCCACGGTGGGAATGCGCGTCTCGATCCGACGCAGCACCATCCCCACCTGGTTGCGCTGGTAGAAGCAGCTCACGCGGAAACGGCCGACACCGGACAGGCCGATGGCGAAGTTGCATTCGTGGGTCTTCTCGAACTCCTCGCGCTGCGCCGGCGTCATCACGTTGAGCACCAGGTCGCGGCTCTGCTGCGGCGTCAGCGGGGTCTGGGTGATCGGCGAGATCTTGCCGTTGACCTTGATCGCCGGCGGCATGCCGGCGGTGATGAACAGGTCCGACGCCTTCTGGTGCGCCATCAGCTTGAGGAACGAGGTGAAGTCGATGGTGGTGGTGCTCATCGCGGTGTGCTCCGAAGATTGCCAGGTGCCGGCCAGCGGCCGGCACTACCGAACGTATCGAACCGGGCCGGGCCCGGCGCGACCTCTATTCGAAAATGCGCTTGTCCTTGGCGTAATCCTTGGCCTGGTTGCGCGTGATCAGGCTGCGCTTGACCAGGTCCTGGAGATGCTGGTCGAGCGTCATCATGCCCATCTGCTGGCCGGTCTGGATCGCCGAGTACATCTGCGCCACCTTGTCCTCGCGGATCAGGTTGCGGATGGCCGGGGTGCCCACCATGATTTCCCACGCGGCGGTACGCCCGCCGCCGACTTTCTTCAACAGCGCCTGCGAGATCACCGCACGCAGCGACTCGGACAGCATCGAGCGCACCATCGACTTCTCGCCGGCGGGGAACACGTCGATGATGCGGTCGATGGTCTTGGCCGCCGAGCTGGTGTGCAGCGTACCGAACACCAGGTGACCGGTTTCGGCAGCGGTCAGTGCCAGACGGATGGTCTCCAGGTCGCGGAGTTCGCCGACCAGGATGATGTCCGGATCTTCGCGGAGGGCCGAACGCAGCGCTTCGTTGAAGCCATGCGTATCGCGATGGACTTCACGCTGGTTGATCAGGCACTTCTGCGAGGTGTGGACGAATTCGATCGGGTCCTCGACGGTGAGGATGTGGCCGTATTCGTTCTTGTTGATGTGGTCGATCATCGCCGCCAGCGTGGTCGACTTGCCCGAACCGGTCGGGCCGGTGACCAGAATCAGGCCCTGCGGCTGGTCGATCAGCTCGCGGAAGATCGGCGGGCACGCCAGGTCTTCCAGCGTGAGCACTTCCGAGGGAATGGTACGGAACACCGCACCGGCGCCCCGGTTCTGGTTGAACGCGTTGACACGGAAGCGCGCCAGCGACGGGATCTCGAACGAGAAGTCGACCTCGAGAAACTCTTCGAAATCGCGGCGCTGCTTGTCCGACATGATGTCGTACACCAGCGCATGCACCTGCTTGTGGTCCAGGGCCGGAATGTTGATGCGACGGACATCGCCGTCCACGCGGATCATCGGCGGCAGGCCGGCCGACAGATGCAGATCCGACGCTTTGTTCTTTACGGAAAACGCCAACAGTTCGGCGATATCCATGCGCTGCTACTCCCCATGACTGCTGCGACTGGAAGGTTCTTTCCCCGGGCGGCAGTATAGCGTTCCTGATCTACCGGAATACGCCCGTGTCCGCGCTGCCCCTGTCCACCCTCCTGATGAACCTGCACAACGCGGCCTCGGCCGCCGGGCGGCCAGATCCCCGTCTTCTGGCCGTCTCCAAGACCCAGCCGGCCGACGCGGTCGCCGCACTGGCCGCACAGGGGCAGCGTGCGTTCGGCGAGAACTACGTGCAGGAAGCGGTGGCCAAGATCGACGCGTTGGCCGCGCTGGGCTTGGAGTGGCACCTGATCGGTCACCTGCAGTCGAACAAGGCCGAACTGGCGGCACAGCGCTTCGACTGGGTGCAGAGCGTGGATCGGCCAAAACTGGTCGCCGCGCTGGCCGCACATCGCCCGGCCTCCCTCACGCCGCTGAACGTGCTGATCCAGGTCAACATCGACGATGAAGACAGCAAGCACGGCTGCACGCCCGAGGCGATCCCGGCGCTGGCGGCAGCAATCGATGCCGCGCCCACCCTGCGCCTGCGCGGCCTGATGGCCATCCCCGCGCCGTGGCCCGAAGCATCGCGCCGAGCGGCGGCGTTCGAGCGCATGGGCGGGCTGTTCCAGGCACTGTCGGCCACCCATCCGGCGGTGGATACGCTGTCGATGGGCATGAGCGGCGACTACCCCGAGGCCATCGCCCACGGTGCCACCCTGGTCCGCATCGGCACCGCCCTGTTCGGCGCACGCCATTGATCCGAAGAGCGGGGCCCTGCCCCGCGGCTTCCCGCACACGGCACCCGCAGCCCCGTGGAACCCGCCGCTACGATCTGCCTCGCACCACGCAGCCGGGTTGCCCCCGGCGCTCCCCTCTGACCAAGGACGCCTCATGACCAGCACTTCGATCACCTTCATCGGCGGCGGCAACATGGCCCGCAGCCTGATCGCCGGCTTGATCCGCCAAGGGGTCGCCCCCGCCCATCTGCATGTCGCCGAACCGGTGGCCGAGCTGCGCAGCCAGCTCACCGCCGACTTCGGCGTGCACACCTACGCCAGCGCCAGCGAAGCCGCCGCGCAGGGGCAGGTCTGGCTGCTGGCGGTGAAACCGCAGGTGCTGCGCGACGTCTGCGCGTCGCTGGAAGAGAGTGCCGCAGCACAGGCCCCCCTGGTGGTCTCCATCGCAGCCGGCATCACCAGCGCGCAGCTGGTGCGCTGGCTGGGGGGCAGCCCGGCGGTGGTCCGCGCCATGCCCAACACCCCCGCCCTGCTCGGCGCCGGCGTCACCGGGCTGTTCGCCACCGCCGGTGTCAGCCACGCCCAGCGCCAGCAGGCCGACACGCTGCTGGCCAGCGCCGGGCGCACGGTCTGGATCGACGACGAAGCGCGGATGGACGCGGTCACCGCCGTCTCCGGCAGCGGCCCCGCGTATGTCTTCCTGCTGGCCGAAGCGATGGAGGCGGCCGCGCAAGCGCAGGGCCTCGCTCCGGATGCCGCGCGCGTGCTGGTTGTGCAGACGCTGCTCGGTGCGTCGCGCATGCTCGATGAATCCGGCGAAGCGCCCGCCGAGCTGCGCCGCCGCGTGACCTCGCCGAACGGCACCACCCAGGCGGCCATCGAATCGTTCCAGGCCGACGGTTTCGAGGCCATCGTCGGACGGGCGATCGAGGCCGCCACCCGCCGCGGCCAGGCGTTGTCGGCCGCCAACGACTGACGGCCCTCAGGCCGGCGCTGCCGCGCCGACGCTGTCCAGCAGAAACGCCACGAAGCTGGACAGCTTCGGCCGCGGCCGGCGATCCGGCAGGTAGGCCAGATGCAACGGACGCGGCTCGGGCAGGTAATCGGCCAGCACCGGCTGCAATCGCCCCGCCGCCACATCCTCGGCCAGCAGCACCGCCGGCTGCAGGATCAGCCCGGCGCCGGCCAATGCGGCGCGACGCAGGCCGTCGCCGTCGTTGCACAGCAGCCGCGAATGCTCCGACCAGTCCTGCTCGGGGTGCCCGCGCAACCGCCAGCCATGCCCCCCGCGCCAGGCCAGGTGGGTCAGGCAATCGTGGTCGCGCAGGTCACCCGGATGCTGCGGAATGCCCTTGCGCGCGAGGTAGGACGGCGCCGCGCAGATCTGCATCGCATACGGCGGCAGCGGTCGCGCCACCCATTCGGCCGACCCGAGCTGGCCCATCCGCACCACCGCGTCGAACTGCTCTTCGATCATGTCCACGCGGCGGTTGTTGAGGTCCAATTCCACCGTCACCTGCGGATACGCGGCCAGGTAGCGCGCCACCAGCGGCGCCAGCACGCAGCTGCCCCAGGTCACCGGCGCGCTGATCCGCAGCACACCCTGCGGTTGCGCCTGGAGGCCTTCCACACTGGCTTCGGCCTGCTGCACCTGCTCGAGCACCGCCCGGCAGCCGGCCAGGTAATTGCGGCCGGCATCGGTGAGACTCTGGCGGCGTGTGTTCCGCTGCAGCAGGCGCACGCCAAGGTGCGTCTCCAGCTGCTGGATGTACTTGCCGACCATCACTGACGACACCGCCAACTGCTCGGCGGCGGCGTTGAAGCTGCCCTGTTCAACCACGGCCACGAACGCCTGCATGCAGCGCAACGTATCCATTGGAAACCCCTGCTTTGCAATCTGCAAAGCATACGCCGGTTACCGAACCACTCGCAGCAGCGCAGACTGGGCTTCCCTCACCCGGAGCGAGCCCCATGAAAATTCTGCTTGTCGGCGCCAGCGGTACCCTCGGCCAAGCCGTTGCCGCCACCTTGGGCGCGCACCATGAACTGATTCGTGCCGGCCGGCACGGCGGCGACGTGCAGGTGGACCTCACCGACGATGCCAGCGTGCAGGCGATGTTCGACCAGGTCGGCACGCTGGATGCGGTGGTCGCCACGACCGGCCGCCTGCACTTCGGTCCACTGGCCGACATGCGTGCCGACCAGTTCAACCTGGGCCTGCAGGACAAACTGCTCGGCCAGGTGCGGCTGGCACTGGCCGCACAGCGCCATCTGCGGGTGGGGGGATCGATCACGCTGACCAGCGGCATCGTCAGCGCCCAGCCGATCCGCGACGGCGCCAATGCCACCGCCGTCAATGCGGCGCTGGAAGGCTTCGTGCGCGGTGCCGCCTGCGAACTGCTGCCGCGCGGGCTGCGCATCAATGTGGTCAGCCCGAACGTGCTGGTCGAGTCGATGGACAACTACGGCGCGTACTTCCCCGGGTTTGAACCGGTGACCGCGCAGCGTGCGTCACTGGCCTACCAGCGCAGCGTGGAAGGTGTGCAGAGCGGCCAGGTGCTTACCGTCTGGTGAGCCGACGCCCAGGCCCGGCCGTGCCGGCCGCTGGCCGGTACGTGTTCATTCCCAGCGCCGCGGGCCGTCGCCCTGCTCGCCCAGTGCATCGCCCGGGTTGGTCAGCCGGCAGCGCTTGAGCGACAGGCAGCCGCAGCCGATGCAGTCGGTGAGCTGGTCGCGCAACAGCAGCAGCTGCTCGATCCGCTGATCCAGCTCACTGCGCCACAGCGCCGACATCCGTGCCCATTCGGCCTTGGTCGGGGTCTTGTTCTCCGGTAGCGCGGCAAAGGCGGCGGAGACGGCCTCCAACGGCATTCCCACCCGCTGCGCGACGCGGATCACCGCCAGCCGGCGCAGTACATCGCGGGCGAAACGGCGCTGGTTGCCCGCCGTGCGCAGACTGCGGATCAGCCCTTTGCGCTCGTAGAAGTGCAGCGCCGATACCGCCACGCCACTGCGCCTGGCCACTTCGCCTACACTCAATTCCTGCGCGATCACTGCTTGACCTCAACCTTGGTTCAGGTGACATCCTGCGCTGTGCGCCGGCGCCCTGCAAGCGCCCTGCCCCCCTGTTGCCTGGATGTTCCCATGTCTTCCGATGTCAGCGTCACCGCGTCCGCCCCCGATCGTGCCCCATCGCCGTCGATCCTGTCCCCGACCTACCGCGCCACCACCATCGGCATGGTCGCCCTCGTGTCGCTGCACGGGTTTGAGGCGTTGGCAGTGGCCGCCGCCATGCCCACTGTCGCGCATGACCTGGATGGCCTGCGGCTCTACGCACTCGCCTTCGGCGGAACGCTGGCCACCAGCGTCATCGGCATGACCCTGGCCGGACGCTGGAGCGATCAGCGCGGTCCGGCGCGGCCGCTGTGGCTGGGTCTGGCCTGCTTCATCGCCGGCCTGCTGGTGGCCGGGCTGGCCCAGCACATGCCGATACTGGTGCTGGGCCGGCTGATGCAGGGCTTGGGCGCCGGTGCGATCTCGGTGGCGCTGTATGTCCTGGTCGGCCGCACATTTCCAGAGGCAATGCGCCCACGCGTGTTCGCCGCATTTTCCGCCGGTTGGGTGGTGCCTTCGCTGATCGGCCCCAGCATCAGCGGGCTGATCGTGCAGCATCTGGGCTGGCGCTGGGTGTTCCTGGCCGTGCCTCTGCTCGCCATCCCGGCCGCCTTGCTGCTGCGCCCGGCGCTGCGCAAGCTGCCGCCCACCGGCGCCGCTGCCGACAGCCACCCCACGGTGGTGCGTTGGGCCATCGGTGCGTCGATCGGCGCGCTGCTGCTGTATATCGGCGGCCAGCAGTCCGGCTGGGCAGCCCTGGGCCTGCTGCTGCCGGCCCTGGCGTTGCTCGCGCTGTGCAGTTGGAGGCTGCTGCCGCGCGGCACCCTGCGCCTGCATCGCGGCCTGCCCAGCGTGATCGCGTTGCGCGGCATCGCCGCCTCGGCCTTCTTCGGCTGCGAAGCCTTCCTGCCGCTGCTGCTGCAGCGCGAACGCGGCCTGACCCCGTTGCTGGCGGGCGTGGCATTGAGCCTGGGCGCACTGGGCTGGTTCAGTGGCTCCTGGTTGCAGGGCCATCAGCAGCGCGGCTGGTCACGCCGGCAACTGCTGCAGAGCGGCGCCCTGCTGATGTGCGCAGGCATCCTCGCCACATCACTGGCGATCCAGCCCGGCGTGCCGCTGTGGCTGGCGCTGGCCGGCTGGTCGCTGACCGGACTCGGCATGGGCCTGATCTACCCGAGCCTGTCGGTGCTCACGCTGTCACTGTCGCCGCCGGCCGAACAGGGCGCCAACACATCGGCCCTGCAGTTGAGCGAAGCGCTCGGCGTGGCGACCACGCTGGCCATCTCCGGCTCGCTGTTCGCCCTGTTGCTGCAGGGCAACGTGATGGTCGGCTACCTGCTCACCTACGCCATCATGCTGCTCCTCGCCGTGGCCAGCGCAGCCGTGGCACGGCGCGTGTAGCGCCCGGCAACCGTTGAAGGCCCCCCGTAGAGCCGGGTTCTACCCGGCTGCCGTTGAAGTCCCCCGTAGAGCCGGGTTCCACCCGGCTGCCTTTCGCATCGGCCCATCGCAGCGGGGCAGAGCCCCGCTCTACGGGAGCGCGCCCAACCGCGCGCCGGCTTCCACCCGGCAACCGTTGAAGGCCCCTGTAGAGCCGGGTTCTACCCGGCAACCGTTGAGGCCCCCGTAGAGCCGGGTTCTACCCGGCTGCCCTTCGCATCGGCCCAACGCAGCGGGGCAGAGCCCCGCTCTACGGGAGCGCGCCCAACCGCGCGCCGGTTTCCCTCCGGCAACCGTTGAAGGCCCCTGTAGAGCCGGGTTCTACCCGGCTGCCTTTCGCATCGGCCCAACGCCGCAGGGCAGCGCCCCGCTCTACGGGTGCGCGCCCAACCGCGCGCCGGCTTCCACCCGGCAACCGTTGAAGGCCCCTGTAGAGCCGGGTTCTACCCGGCTGCCCTTCGCATCGGCCCAACGCCGCAGGTCAGCGCCCCGCGCTACGGGTGCGCGTCGCCCACTTCCTTGAGGTCCTCGCGCAGGATGCGGCGGATTTCCAGCACGGCCTGCGGGGTTTCCTGCACGCTGTGGCCGGAGATGATCACCTTCTCCGACACCGCCCCCTCCAGATGCGCGCTCCAGTACGGCACCAGCCCGTCGTCGGACTGTTCCAGCGGCACCTCGGGTTTGCGCTGGGCGATGATCGAGTGGTACTTCAGCCCCGGCATGATCGGCAGCGCACCGGCCGCCTTCACGAATGGATCGCTTGCCTTGAGGTTGTCGATGCTGTTGGGAATCTGCAGCTTGGTCGGCTGCGCCGACTGCGTCTCGGCCTGCTGCAGGGTCTGGAACACATCCTCGAACTTGCCCAGGAGGGTGATCGGCAGACGCACCAGCCGCCCGATCAGGCGACCGATCCGGTTGCCGGCGATATCGGTGCCCTTGTGCGGCGCGGCGATGAAGATCGCACGCTCCACGCTGGGCTCGGCGGTGAAGTGCAGCAGTGGCCCGAGCTTGGCCTCCACCCGCTTCAGCCGTTCGCCCTTGAGATCGTAGTTGGCCAGAAGCTGGTCCCACAGTGCGTCGCCGGATGAGGTCACCAGCAGGCGCGCCAGCACGCCGCCCATGCTGTGGCCGATGAACACCATGTCTTTGGAGGCCGGGCTGCTGCCGGTGGGATCGAAGTGTTTCAGCGTGTTGTTGAACGCCTGGTTGATCTCGAACCGGTTCAACGCGATCGGCGCATTGGTCGGGTAGTACACCTGCCACACCTGGAAATGCCGGCGCAGCTCAGGATCGCCCATGACCTCGTTGGCCACGTTGACCCACGCCTCCGGACTGCTGCCCAGGCCGTGCAGCATGAAGATGATGCGGCGGTTCGGGTCCCACGGCTGCATCAGGTACATGTGCGGCTCGGCGATGCCTTCGCTCAGTCCGAACAACGTGCGCAGCGACTGCGTGGCGAATCCCGACTGGGCCAGCCACATGCCGTAGGCGGCCGTGAAGTTGCCGGCCAGCGGCACCTTTTCGCCGTGCAGGTCCACGCTTTCGGTGGACTCCGGCGAGTACACATCGAACAGCACCTGGGTGGTATCCAGCACCTGCTGCAGGGTATCGCCCTTGAAGCGCAGCAGGGCGGTGGCATTGATCGCCGACATCTCGCTGTACTGCGGAATCGCGGCCTTCTGGCCGTCCGCCGGCGCCACCAGCTTGGGCGGGTCCATCACCACCACCAGTTCGGCGCCGAAACCATCACGGCGATACGTGCTGCGCAGCCCGGCGAAGCTCACCGAGGAGGCCGAGACCATGCTGGTGGGGATGCTGGGCATCCGCAGTTCATCGAAGTCCGAGGTCAGCGTCCAGCGCTCGCCGGCCACTGGTGCGTTGTAGTCCTCGCCTTCCAGCGCGCGCGCGCGGGCACGTTTGAACACTACCGCCGCCGTCTGTTCGGCAGCGTAGTTGTAGTAGTCGCGAACCTGGGTCTGCCGGTCCTCGAACGCGCGATCGGACGGCGTACGCCCGCTGAAGAAGAGGTAGGCATAGGCATAGCGTGCCGCTTCCAGCCACGCATCCAGCGCCGCATCGGACATAGGGTATTTGTCGCGGTCCTTCGGCTTGGGGCTCAGGCCCAGCGCCGTCTTCACCCACAGCTCGGACAGCGCCGACAACCGCTGTTCCTCGGGCAGGACCACGGTGTCCTCGAGCGTCTTCTGGCAGGCCACCGTGTCCTTGGCGCACAGATCCTCATCCAGGCCGATGACGCTCAGCGTTTCCTGCGAGGCGGCGCTCAACTTGCCTGACGTCAGTACGTCGCCGCGCTTGTTGGCCAGGTAGTCGGTAGGCGCCACCTGTTTCATCGTCACCATCGCGCAACCGCTGGACAACAGCAGCGACAGCACCATCGCCAGCAACGGCAGCACGCGCCGCGACAGGCCATTCACACGCAGCATCATGGTTCGATTCCTTGCTCGATGCCGGGGACACCGCGGCGGATCTGGCGGGAGAAATCGGGCGCGTCGCCGGCGGCGCGGGCCCGTTCAGTAATGCGCCCACGCGCCTTCAGCGTGGCGAACGGCACGCCTGGGGTCAGCACGCCCAGATCGCGCGCGTACTCGGCGAAATAGCCCGATACCAGCAGCCGGTAGTCCAGTGGCAGGCCCGGCGCGATCTGCCTGGCCAGTTCGTAGACGATCGTGGTGCAGTTGCTGGTCAGCGTGTTGTAGAACGCCGGTGCGGCATCCAGCTTGCGCGCCTCGCCCAGGTAGGACACGAACAGCCCCTTGAGCTGCTCGCGGGTCATGCCCTGCAGGCGGTACAGATACACATCTTCGCCGCGCAAATTGCTGCGCACGCGCACGATGTCGGTTTCCTCCGACGCCACCAGGGTCATTTCGAACTTGCGGAAAAAGCCGCCCAAGGCCGAGAACGACTCGCCCCGCTCCTTGCGGATCTCCAGCGAGAACACCAGGTAGCGGCCATCGGCGAAGCCAAAGGACACCAGCGTGTGCGCGATCGTCGGGCCCATCCAGTAGGACAGGATCAGATCGGCAGAGCGCAACTGGTCGAGGTCATAGGCGCGGCGCTCCCAGCGCACATCGTGATCGTCCTCGCTGCGCCAGGTGAAGTTCCGCACGTTGTCGAGCACCACGTGGTTGCCATCGAACGCGACCACCTTGAGCCGCTGGGCGACATCGTCGGCCCAGACCCGGTCCTGGCGCGGCGCCACCAGCATCCACCACACCCCGGTCACCACCAGCACCGTCACGAACACCGGCCCCGGCCAACGGCCGGCGCGGGCGCGGCCCACCGCCACCGCAGTACCGACGGCAAACAACGCCCAGGCCCCGACCACCCCGTAACGCACCCACGCGGGCCCGGGGAACTGGAAGGCCAGCCAGCCGCTCACCCACAGGGCCGCCACCAGCATCAGGGCGGCCAGCCCCCATCGTCCTGCTTTCTTCACACGCGTCGTTCCGTCGTTGATGATCCGGGGCGCTAGTTAGCCACAACCCCGCCGAAGGCAACACGTTTACGTGTTCAGGTTTGTCGGGGCCGCATCAGAATGGGCCGCTCAGTCGCGCCGGCGAGGACCGCCTGCAACCTTCTGCCACGGCGCCATGCCCTTTCGCCCATGCAGCAGCGGACGCTTCAACGGCGGGCGACGCGGCAGCGCGATGCCCACGCCCGGAGCAGGAGCGTCATCGCGGCGCAGCGCGTCGGCGCGCTCGCCGACCAGCAGCGCGGCGATCTCCACCAGACCGTCGCGCATCACGCGGCTCGCAGCCTGCAAGGGATTCATGGGGGTCTCCAGCAGCAGTGGGGACGATCCACGTTACGGCCGTGCGTGCGTACGCGCCGTGGAGGGCATGTGGCATCCGCATGAATGCGGCTATTTCCCTGCCGTCATCGCCGCTGCCTGCATCCATTGCTGCAGCGCCGGCGCCCGCTCACCGCCACGCAGGCACAACTGCAGATCGAACGACGCGTCCGCATCGGCCAGCGGCTGGTAGTGGATATCCTCCGCGCGGAAGCCGCGCATGCTCGCCGGCACGATCGCGATGCCCGCGCCGACCGCCACCAGCGACAGCACCGCATGCATGCCGTGCGCCTCCTGCACCACATGCGGCACGAAGCCGGCGGCAGCGCACAGCCGCACCACCTGCGCATGGAAGCCCTGTCCTTCGCGCGCGGGCCACAGTACGAACGGCTCCGCGGCCAGTGCGGACAAGGCAAGGGAGGCATCGCCGGCACGCGGATGGCTTCGCGGCAACGCGATCGCCAGCCGGTCCGTATCGAACGCGCGCAGCTGCATGTCGCCGGCCTCGTGCACCGGTGGAATCAGCACCCCGACATCCAGCCGCTGCCCGCGCAGCAGCGCGACCTGGCGTGCGGACGTCGCCTCGATCAGTTCCAGCCGCACCTGTGGATGGCTGACCCGGAACGCACGGATCACCCGCGGCAGGCGCCCGTACAGCGCACTGCCCACATACCCCACCCGTACCGTACCGGTGCGCCCGGCCGCCGCATCACGGGTGGCCACCAACGCATGGTCGGCCTGCTGCAGGGTCGCGCGTGCCTCCTCCAGCAGCACCTTGCCGGCCGCAGTCAGTCCCAGCGTGCGGTTGCCACGTTGGATGAGCTCGCTGCCGATCGCTTCCTCCAGCCGCCGGATGGCCGCGGTCAACGGTGGCTGCGACATGTGCAGGCGCGCGGCCGCACGGTGGAAGTGCAGCTCCTCGGCGACGGCGACGAACTGACGGAGCTGGCGGAGATCGACCATGTGCGATGTTGTCCCGGAACACAGCCCCAAGCGTAAACCGCGTGCGGTCAGCGTGGCTCGATCGTCGCCTGCGCAATCGCCGGCCACTGCGCGGCCACCGCCTCGACGCTGCCGGCGCTCACCGCGTGCAGATCGCGCGGATAGGTGACTGCGGCCGCTTCCACGCTGCGGGTGGCATGGAACTGGCCATTGCTGGCACGCAGGATCCAGCCCCCGTCCCGGCACGCCGGCGATGCGAGGAACGCAACACCGGGCGCCACCGCGGCCGGGTGCAGCTCATCCGGTTCGCCCTGTATGCCCCACACCCGGGTCTTGGCCACCGGCGACACCGCGTTCACCACGATGCCGTGCGCCGCGCCCTCGTCGGCCAGCACATTGACGATGCCCACCGCCGCGAGCTTCGCCGCGGCATAGGCCGCCAGACCCTTCTGCACGTACTGCGGATACAGCGCGCGGTCGGACGTGGTCAGCACGATCCGGCCGTAGCCGGCCGCCTGCATCGCCGGCCAGGCCGCCTGCGCCAGCCACAGCGGGGCCTTCGCCGCGATGGTCATCATCTGGTCGAAGCGCGCCTCGTCGAGCACGTCAATCTGCTGGTACTCCACCCAGCCGGCGTTGTGGATGATGAAGTCCAGCCGGCCATGCTGCTGCAGGATCGCGTCCACCTGCGCATGGCAGTCGCTGCGGCAGGCGATGCCACCGGGTGCTGCCTGCGCCTCCAGGCCCTCCTCGCGCAGCCGCGCGGCGGCCATCGCGATCCGCTGCGGATCGCAGCCGGTGCCATCCAGCCCGGCCCCTACGTCCTGCATCACCACCCGTGCGCCGCGCTGGGCCAGCAACCGGCTGTACGCCAGCCCGAGGCCGCCGGCAGCACCGGTCACCAGGCCTACCTGTCCATCGAAAGAAAGCGTGTTGTGCGTTGTCATCCACACAGCATCGGCCGGATACCGCGCGGGCATCCAATACCCGTTGTATGCCGCTGCGATACCTGGCGCGTATCGCGGCGCTCAGTTGGCGCCCGGCGGCGGCCGGCGTCGAAGGCGCGCGATCACATACCCGATGGCCAGCCACAGCGCGATGTACAGCGCCACATACATCAGCTGCGGTATTGCCGTGTCCGCCCGCATCCGCGCCAGCACCCGCCACGTATCCACACAGAACGTGCCCACCGCGACCAGCATCGCCAAGCCGCCCAGCCCCGTGCCCAGCCAGCGCGCCCAGGCGTGCCGGCGCACCAGCAGCAGCGGCGCCACCAGCAGCAGCACCAGCCCGAGCAGCATCAGGGTCAGCCCGGTCAGCATGCCGGTGAAATCCGAGGCCATCGCCGGCAACGGCAGGCAGGCCACCACGGCCGCGCAGACGCGCAGGCAGGGCGAGGAAACGCGGGGGACGGTCGTCGGCATCATCTTCCTTTGAACGGCGGACGCAGGCATGCGGCGCGGGGCGGCCGCCTCAATCATAGCCGCAGCCCGTCGCACCAGAACGTGCCGAATGCGGCACAGCATGGATCGGAACGGGTTCACAGCATCGGCCCTGCGGCCGCAGGGTGAGGCATCCGAAGCGTGCCAGTAGTCGTAAACGACATACATGGCCCGTCACGCTTCGCATTCGCCCCGCACTTTCCCTACATAGCACCTCCCGGGTTTCGGCGTATCACCCACGGCACTGCACGCCGCCGTGCGCCTGTCGCCGTTGCACCCAAGGAGCCCACATGAACCGCACACCGCTTGCACTGGCGCTGGTCGCCCTGCTTTTCAGCGTCTCTGTGAACGCACGCGAAGACGACGACTGCCCGTCCGACGCGCAGATGATCGCCAGCATGTCGATGGCCGAGCTTCGGCAGTACGAGGCCGCGCTGGAGAATCCAGAGCTTCCCTTCGACGAGGTCTGCAAGGACGCCAGCGACCAGGACGAAGCCGACGCTGCAGGCTCGCGCCTGCACTACTGCGTGAAGCGAACTGCACCCTATTCCTCCCACAACCCCGACACCGGCAAGACCGAAACCGCCACCGTTACGCTGTACGACTACGTGTCCCTGCCCCGCAACGGCCAGACATGGATGCATCGCGTCCGCGTGGTGTTCGATGCCGTGCAGGGCAATGCAATGGCCGGGCTGGTGGTTACGCCCGAGCTTTACTGCGGGAGCTGCACCGACAAGCAGCCCTTCGCTCCCCTGACCCTTTCGGGCCCAGGTACGTACGACTTTGCCGTCCCCCTGGGATTCGATACCGATGAGGGAAAGACCGGCCAGGACACCCAACTGGTGCTGTCGCGCTTCAACAACGACCAATCACTGATTCAGAGTTCGGCACCGACACTTCGCTGCGACAAAGTAGCCAGGAGCAGTACGTCCGGGTGTCGATTCGCCGACTACCCTGCCGTCTTCGAGGTAAGCCTGAGCGATCCCGATACGGATGAGTCGGCCGAGCACATCAAGGTTGCACAGTCGACGCTCCCGGCACGATCGGCAGGTGGCATGAAAATCCTGATGCACGGGGTGTACCTTTGCGACGCTTGAGGAACAAGAGAGTTGCAGGAGAGAATCGCAACGTATCCGGGGCGCTGTGCAGAGCACGCTTTCCTGATGGAGCCGCGACTGGACTGAACTGCGACGAGTATCCTTTCGCAGCAACGCATGAGGGCGCATCTCTCGTACCGGAGACATCCATGTCTGTCCGTTACATTCTCGGCGAAGACAACAAGAAGGCGGGTGGAAAGCTGGGCGCGTTCTACTGCACGCATGCGCGGCTTCTGGATGGAGAAGAGTTCTGGGTCAAGGTTGTGGATTGAACCGCCGGATAGAGGCTCATCATGTGGAAGCAGTTACTTGACGAATTGAACGCCGCAGCTCTCGCAAACATTGAGCGAAAGCGGCTCGAACCAAGCGAGCATCTTGGCCTTGAGCCGTTCATCAATGGTTTTCCGGACAGTCCGCTGGCTCAACTTGCCGCCCGGATCGGCAAGGAACATGTTGGATGGCTCGGGCAACCGGGAGCATCACTTGAGCAGATTCGCGAAGCCGAACAACGTCTTGGCGTGATTCTCCCTGCGAGCTACCGTGAGTTCCTGCTGGAGTCGAACGGATTCCTTGTTCCCGGCACTTACTGCTGCGTACTACTGCCGATTGAACTTGTACGGCGGTTTAGCGACGACAACTACCCGATTGTGGCAATGTGGAATGATCTGCACGAAGCCGACCCGTATCTTGAGGAAGCTGATTTCACAGCACATATCGGCGAGGCCCTCCAGATCTCTGCATGCCCCAGCGACTTTGATTGGTTCGCGCTTATCGACACGGTCAACACAAGTCCAGAAGGAGAGCTGTGGACAATCATGTACAGTCGCCAAGGGTATGAGGCCAGTTCGACCTTTACCGAACTCATCCAGGAGCTTGTTTGCAATTACAGGTAGCTCCATCACATGCCCGAGCAGCCCGGTTTCCTGTGCGGTGGCGGTGATGTCTGCCATGAGACGCGCACGCCAAGCCCATGCCCTGCATCGGCTTGGTGACGGCACGTCAGCCCAGACGGGCGACGGAGACGCTACATACCGCGCGGATATCCAATACCCGTTGTATGCCGCTGCGATACCTGGCGCGTATCGCAGCGCTCAGTTGGCGCCCAGCAGCAGCGGCGCCACCAGCAGCAGCACCAGCCCGAGCAGCATCAGGGTTCGCCGACTACCCTGCCGTCTTCGAGGTAAGCCTGAGCAACCCCGATACGGATGAGTCGGCCGAGCACATCAAGGTTGCACAGTCGATACTGCCGGGGAACATCGGCTACTGGCATCACGATGCTTGGCTGAGAGGCGCGGCACTGACACGAACGAGTGACGCCAGACTAAAGACCGCCAACCGCACTGCAGCCGGGAAACTGTGTCGCACGCGATTTCCAGAGAGCGCGGGCGCTGGACTGAACTGTGACGAATACCCGTTCGCAGCAACGAACCAGGGCGCCTCTGTCGTGCCGGAATCGTCCATGTCGGTACGCTACATTCTTGGCGAAGGCAATCAGAAGGTCGGGCGCAGACTGGGCAACTTCTTCTGCACCGCGGCACGCGTGCTCGATGGTGAGCAGTTCCGGGTGAAGGTCGTCGAGTAATGCGAATGAGACGTCGCGCGAGCGCAGCGGCGCACCAGTCATTGATCGGAGACAGTAACGATGATGGCAATGGATGAGCTGATGCAGGCAATGAACACTGCTGCAATCGCGCACTGGAGAGCCTCGCCAGCAGAGGCGCATGTCGACCTTGGGCTGAGTCCATTCCTCGCAACGCACCCGGATTCCGCACTGGCCGATCTGGCGCGACGCTGCCTGTCGGGGGATGTCGTCTGGCTCGGAATGCCCCCCGCATCCAAGGCCAGCATTCTCGCTGCAGAGGCGCGGCTTGGGATCTCGCTTCCGCCAAGCTACAAGCAGTTTCTGTCTGTCAGCAATGGGTTCTTGATGCCCGGCAACTACATCAGCACCTTGCTTCCGGTCGAGTTGATCCAGCCATTCGGCAATGAGAACGCGACGATTGCCTCCGACTGGAGGAGCATGCTTGAAGAGGAGGCATCGGAGGATGAGCCGTGGCTGATGGCACGTCTTGGCGACGCGATTCAGCTGTCCGGGCCGCCCGGCAAAGGTGAAGACTTCATCTTGCTGGATCCAACGTTCATGCATCCTGGCGAAGAGAACGAAATCGTGACCTACTGGACACAATTGCAGGAGCATCACAGCAGCTTCGTCGCCTACCTTGAAAGCGCGCTGGCCGGCTTGTTGAATCTGACTGCGTTTCTTCAGAAGGGAACAGATCGTTGAACGCAACTGCGGCGTACCGCTTCCGGTACGCCGCACGGTACCTCACCGGCTGGTAGGCTCCACCACCACCGCCGTCCCGTAGCACAGCACCTCGGTCAATCCGGTCATGATGTCGGTCGCGTCATAGCGCATGGCGATGATCGCGTTGGCACCCAGCAGCCGCGCGTGCCTGGCCATGTCGCGGTAGGTTTCCTCGCGCGCCTGCTCGCACAGCTCGGTGTAGATGGTGATGTTGCCGCCAAACAGCGTCTGCAGGCTGCCAAGGACGTTGCCCACGATCGAGCGCGAGCGCACGGTAATGCCGCGTACCACGCCGAGACTGCGCACCACGCGGAAGCCGGGCAGTTCCATTGCCGTGGTCACCATCGAATCGTCGAGCCGGGGGGCGGCAGGCGGATGTGCGCTGTTGTTGTAAGGATCTGCCATTGCGTCTCTCTGGTGACTGCGGGTACGGCTGTACGCGGTGTCAGCGCGGTTGCGAGGCGCGGGTCAGCGCGTCGGCAACCAACTGCCGCAGCAGCGGCCGCGCGTCGGCCCGCATCTCGGCAGCCACCGTGTTCTGCAGCGCGTTGAAACGCGCCGCGTGCGGTGAGCGGGTCCCTTGCGATGCCAGCGAATGCAGCGCGTCCGCGGAGAAGTGCCGGGCATAGATTGCCGCCAGCATGCCGTCCCAGCGGGCCTGGTAGGCCGGCAGCATGCGGCCGATCTCCGCCTGCACGCGCTGCGTCGCGGCATCGGCCCCGGTCTGTTCGACCATCGACGCGAACGTGGTGGTGCTGCGTGCCGCCTCGTCGGCGAGCTGCGCCAGCCCCTTGCCGAGCCTGAAGCGCGCGACCAGCGCCGCTGCGGGGTCGGCAGACGCCGTCGGGGCGGAGGGCACACCCGTCCTTGTTGCCGTCGATGGCGCCTCACCACAGCCTGCCAACGACAGCCCCGCCAGCAACGCCGCCACGTGTACAGAACGCACGCATGCCCGGAACGTCATTCCAACCTCCATGCAGGGACGACTGCCACACCGTGCATCCGTTGCGACGCACCCGAGCGCGACAGCCCGATCCCCCTATTGTGCCCCATCCCGATGCCGCCGCCGGGTCCACCGGCCCCACTGCCGGGTGGCTCCGGCCGCGTCCGCTGCGTGGCAACGCGCGGTCATCGTGCCGCCCGCCACGGCTTCACAGGGACATTTGCTATCGTGCCCCCCGTCAGCTCCCGCTTCCCTGGATTCGCATGCCCCGTAAACCGCCCGCCTCCGCCTCCCCGGCCGCCCTGCTGCGGGTAGCTACCAAGGAGGCGTATGAGCGCGTCCTCGTGCTGCTCAACGCCAGTTTCGCCGACTTCAGCCCGGAACAGCAGCGCAGGATCCGGGCCGCCGTGGCCGTTGAGCACTCGACCCACCCCGGCCCCCGCGCCAAGCCCGCCAAAGCGGCGGCAGAGACGCCGCCACGCTACTGGCTGCCGCACAGCCAGGTCACCTGGTCCGGCCGCGGCCGCGTGCCCCAGGCCTTCCTCGCCTGGGAAGGCACCGTGGCCCATACCGAATGGAAAAAGCACCACCCCGACGAACGCTTCCCGGCGTACCCGGGCTGATGGACGCAGACGCGCATCAGACGGTCATTCCGCAACTGCGCATGACCGACGCCACCCTAAGCGTGCCGTTCTATCAGCGGCTCGGGTTTGCCGTTGACTGGGAGCACCGGTTCGCCGACGGCATGCCGCTGTTCGTGCAGATCAGCCGCGCAGGGCAGCAGGTGTTCCTCAGCGAGCACGCCGGTGATTGTGAGCCGGGCGGCGCGGTGTACTTCCGCGTGGCGGACGTGGATGCCGTGCATGCGGCGTTCGTGGCGGCCGGCGCGCCGGTGTTGCGCGCGCCGGCAGACATGCCGTGGGGCGGGCGCGAGATGATGGTGGTCGATCCGGACAACAACCGGCTGCGGTTTGCGACGATGCCCGCCGCCGAATCACGCAGCGGTTCACGATGAGTCGCGGCATGAAGATGCGCACCGCCGTGGGTACGCACGGCACCCTGCACCGTGTTGACGACCTGCAGAAGCGCCATGACACAAAACAGACCCTGCCCACCCTGCTGTGTGACAGCCCGGGGTGCGGCGTTCCGGTGACGTTCGTGCCCGGGCACAGCAGGCGCCACGCCGGTCATGCCGAGCCCGTGCACATGCCGGCCTACATCGACCTGGGCAAGGAAGCCGAGCACCGCCCCGGCTGCCGGTACGATGCGCCGGCGCACCTGCAGGCCCTGCTCGCCGCCGGCGCCGATGCCGACTTCCTGCCCCCGCTTGGCGAAGGAACGCACGAGCTGCGGCTGTTGCTCCTGCAGCAGGGCCTGAAACGTGGCGGTGCTGAGCATCACGGCGCGGACCCGGTACTGGCGGGCTACCTGCGCACCCTTGCCGATCTGCTCATCCTGCGCGCGATGTGCGGCAGCGACACGCTGCTGGCGACGCACCTGACCCTGCGCCTGGGCAAGAAGAAGGTCGACTGGAGCAGCTTCTTCTACACGCAGGACCGGTACGACGAGGCCTGGGAACGGCTGGGCGCGACATCCACCGACCTGCCCCTGCCGCTGGTCGGCACGGTCCGCTCGCACCGCGCCACCCAGCCTGGTTCGGTGTACCTCAACTGCGCACCGAAGTACCAGCACACCGGCGTGACCGACCGCAGGGATTTCTATGAAATCAGCGTCGGGCACAGCGATGCGGCGTGGCTGCAGTCCTTCCCGGTGGGGACGGAAATCGTGATGTTCGGGCTGTGGCGCCAGGGCAGAACCACCACCTCGTCCCGGCCCCATCCCACCGACCCGCGCCGTACCATCACCAACGTGACCCACAAGCTGGCCTTGTGGCCCAGCGTGAAGCACCAGCTGGTGCGGGTGGCGTAAGCATCGGCGACGCGCGCCCGCGCCCTGCGTCAGGGCTGCGGGGTGCGCGTCGACGCCGGCTTGCTGTACCAGAGCGCGTTGACGATGATCCAGCGTTCGCCGAATCGCCCCATGTGGAAGTAGTCCACGAACCACGGCGTCTCCAACCGCACCGAGGCCGCATCGGCCGTCACATCCAGCACGCGGCAGCTGCGGTTCCACTGCTCCCTCGGGGTCTTCAACGCACCCTGGCGGGTGAGCTCCACCAGTTCCTCCCTGCTCATGCGGCGCAGGCCCAGCCGCTCGTCCGGGGTATCGCCCAGCACCCTGCGCTTGGCCAGGTCCGGGTGCAGCGACCGCGCCACCCGGTCCGGGTCCGCCTCCAGTTGGCCGTCCACATAGTCCAGGCAGGTGGCCTCGATGGCCGCCAGTGTGGCGGCATCCGGCGCGGACGGCGTGTTCGCTGCCACGGCAGCGACAGCGGCAATCAGCAGGGCAAGCGCGGGCATCGTTGTTCCAGGCGGTGAGCAAGGGTGACCGCATTGAACGCCATTGCCCGCCGGCTCTGCCAGTGCCCCGGGTCGCTCACCGTGATCCGGTCACTCACCCGCACCACTGCTGCTCACACGGGATGCCGTCGTTGTCCCCGTCCATCTGCGTACCGGGACAGTTCTGGATGAAATACGTGGCCTCTTCGCACGAGCGCATGTGCGAGCAGTGCGTGCGGCCATCGCAGCTGTAGCGCGCAGGCGCTGCCGTGGCAGGTTCAGGTGCAGCCCAGGCGCTGCGGGAGGTTCCAACATCGGCAAGGTCAACGTGCCTGAGCTTGCTGTAGCCGTACGCGGCGACCAGGCACAGTACCGCGCCGATAATGATCTTCTTCATCGTCCCTGGCTCCCCCTGATCTGGCTGGAGCATAGGCAAGCACAGGACGGCCGGCAAGCGGGCGTGGGCAGGCAGCCGCCCGTCAGCGCGCGCTTCCGTCCACATAGGGTCGCGACTGCAGCATCAGCACCTCATCGCCCACCACGGCCCACTCGATGTCCTGGTCCACGCCGCCCAGTGCCTGCTTGGTGGTTGTTCCGATCCTGGCCAGCCGCGCGATCAGCGCATCGGTCAGGACCTGCCGCGAGCCGGTGATGGGCACCTCGCGGACGCCACCCGCGGCGTTGGCCACCAGCTGGGTATCCTCGGCCGACCGGCTCAGCACCTGCACTGCCTTGGACCAGCTGGAGTACATCACCTGCTCGGCCTGGCGCTTGCCTTCCACCACGCGGATGCCCAGACCGCGCTTGGCCGAAATGTAGGTGATGTGGCGGCGCGCGGCATCGAAGGGGTCACGGGTGATCATCACACCGGAACTGTCTGAAGGCGCGGCGCGCTGGACCAGTACCGCCATCGCCACGGCATCCTGCTGCAGCCCGGCGGCCGTGCGCGCTTCGTATGCCTCGAAGTTGTAGACCGATGCCCACACCGTCTGCACGGCCTTGGCCAGGTCATCGGCGCGGGTCACGTTGGGAACGGTGGTGTACAGGCCTGCACCGCTGAAACCGGGGAGATCTTCGGAGTTGGACGAGCTGCGTACGAACACCCCGCCTCCCTGCAGCTGCTCGCGCCAGCGGGCCTCCAACGTGCGGATGAAGGCCGGATCGGGCGCGGCATTGGCGATCTCGGCACGCAGCGTGGCCAGCGCCTCGCGGCGCACGTCCGGGTCTGTGCCGAAGCCGGGGCGCCGCTGCAGCGCGTGCAGCCGCTCGTCGATCTGCAGCCGCTGCATCATCGCCTGGTAGTGCGAGAACGGGATGCAGAAACCGTCCGGCACGCGCGCGGCGGGCGGCAGCGCGGTTTTCAGTGTGCCCAGGTTGGCCGCCTTCACCCCGCAGTGGGAACTGTCGCGCGCACGCAGGGACGCCAGCGGCTTGAGCGCCACCACCGTCAGGTCCGGGCGGGGCAGATTGCGTGCCGCCGGGCGGGCCGCCGTGGCGGAAGGCGTTCTGGCCGGGCGCGCCAGCGGCGTAACCCGGTAGTTGTTGGCGGTCACCTCCAGCGTCACCCAGCGCCCGTCATATTGGCGCAGCGCATTCTGCGCGTCGGCCACGTATGCGTTGGGGATGCCCCAGCCCTTGGCCAGCAGGTTGACGTGCGACAGCAGCGTGGACGGTCGCTGCGTCACCAGGCCGGCCACCGGTGCCAGCGCGATCGGCACCTCATCCAACACCGGAATATCGCGCGGCGACAGCGTGCGCAGCTGCTGCTCGGAACGCACGATGCGCAGCCGGCCTTCCGCGCGGCCGGTGTTCAGCGGCAGGAAGCGCTGCTCGCGCAGCAGGGCCTCCTGGCTGACGTAAGGCAGCTTCATGGTGCTGGCCAGCTGCTCGTGCCGGGTGGAGTTGGTCTTGAAGCGGATGGGGTCGCGGAACGAGGCGCGCACCACCTGGTCGGTCTGCAGCAGCAGGGGCGCGGTGAGCTGGTCGCCCTCCCAGAACTCGTAGGTGTAGCCCGGCAGATCCTGCTGCCAACTGATCGTGCCGAACAGGAAGCGCCGCTGCGGATCGCGGTACTGCGCATTGAGCGTGGCCTTGTCCATGCCCGGCAGCAGCCGTTGGCGGCGTACGAACTGCTCGTGCAGCGCAATGCGCGGGGTGTTGATGTAGTAGATGCGCGCCGCGTTGCGCCGGTCGATCACGAAGATCAGGTGCGGCATTTCCAGCGCGGTGCCTGCGTTGTACACGCGCGCGAGCTGCATGAACTGGGCGCGGCTGTCGATGCGCGACAGGTAATCCGGTCCCTCGGCCACCGGCGTGGCGGACGTATCGCTGCCCTGCCGGTACTCGTAGGGCGACGGTTTGCGCGCGGTCTGCGCCAGCGCGGGAGCGGCACACCCCAGCAGCAATGTGAGAACGGCGACACGTGCCCACAGGGGTCGTACAGCAGAGGTCGTACAGGCTCGTTCCATGATGCCGGTGCGGGAATGAAGTGGGTGGATCATAAGGCAGTCCCGCCCGCGCTGCCGGAACTGGGGTCCGGGCCAGGCATGCGCCGGCCCGGGCACCTGATTGTCGCGGTTTGGCACCCACCCGACGTGGTGGCGCGCGGCTGGGAGATACTGCGAGGCCCACGCCAAGGAGCGGTCCGTGATGCCACCGTTGAGAATGCCCACCGCCTCGGTAGCCGACACCGACACCCTGTTCCGGCTGATGCAGCTGTACTACTTCGACGCATCCCGGTGGAGCGGCGAGAACATCCAGCCCGACGGTCTGTACGACTGCACACGAAGCGATGTCGAGGCCACCCTGCGCGAGCAGCCGACGTGGGCGCGATTGCTGTGGTGGGAGGACACGCTGTGCGGCTTTGTGCTGGTGGACGACGTCGCGTTCCAGGGCCAACCGATACGCGAGCTGGCCGATCTGTTCGTCCTGCCCACACACCGGGGCAAAGGCATCGCCACCGCCGTCGTTGCGGCGCTGGTCACGCCGCAGAGCGGGCAATGGTTGCTGGCCACCTGGCGCAGGGATCTGCAGGCGAAGGCGTTCTGGCAGCGGAACCTGCCGAGGATGGGCGTGGAGGTCACCGTTCCTGTACAGGACGACGAATCCGACTTCGATATTCGCCTCATCCGGCGCGCCGGCATGACGCCGGACTGATCCTGCAGGCCTGCGTCGCGGCGGCGGGTGTGATCGCGCTGCCCGCCGGGTTCACGCCAACAAAAAAGCCCCCGTTTCCGGAGGCTTTTTCGACTGAATCATGGTGGGCGGTGCAGGGTTCGAACCTGCGACCCTTGCCGTGTGAAGGCAATGCTCTACCGCTGAGCTAACCGCCCGATGCTGCTGAGCCGCTCATTATAGGGCGGCAAATTTTCACGTCAACGGTTTTCCTGAAATTTCTTCACATCGTGTGCGTGGGCTTGTCCGAGGTGATGATGCCGGCCAGCAGCGTCTCGATCTTGTGCCGTACGGCCTCGCCTTCGGTGCCTTCGGCGAGCTGTACGCCGATGCCGGCGGCGCGGTTGCCCTGCGCACCGGCCGGGGTCACCCAGATCACCTTGCCGGCCACCGGCAGGCGCTCGCTGGAGTCCGGCAGGGTCAGCAGCAGGAACACCTCGTCGCCGAGGAAGTAACGCTTGGGCGTGGGCACGAAGATGCCGCCGTTCTTCACGAACGGCATGTATGCGCTGTACAGCGCGGCCTTGTCCTTCACGGCCAGGGACAGGATGCCCTGGCGGGCGTTGGTGGCGCTCATGCTCTAGTTCCCCTTGGGTGCCGCTCGTTGACCTTGTTCCAGGCCAACAACAATTCCACCACCGCCAGATCGGCGCGCACGGTGGTGCGCAGCAGGTCGCGGGTTCGGTTGGCGGCGTCGAACCACGACGCCAGCTTGTGCAATCGGTCCGGATCGGTCAAGCCGCCCCCCGCCGCCTGGGCCAGCGCGAGGTCGGCGGCATGGCGCAGGCGCAGCGCGCCGTGCTCGTCGCCGGTCCAGCGCTGGGCCAGTTCCACCGCGCCGGCGCGGCCGGCCACCAGCGATTCCAGATCGGTGGCCACCTGGCGGCGCAGCGCCAGGCCATCTTCGCGCAGCCAGTCATCGGCCAGGCCGGGATGACCGCGCGCGGCGTCGAGGGCTTCGCGCGCACTGGCGTCGCTGTGGCCCTGCGCCTGCAGCCACGCCAGTGCTTCCTCGCGCGGCGGCAGCTTGAACTCCAGCCGCTGGCAGCGGCTGCGCACGGTCGCCGGCAGGCGCGCCGGGTCGCTGCTGATCAGCCACAGGTAGCGGCCGGGCTGCGGCTCTTCGAGGGTCTTGAGCAGCGCGTTGCAGGCGGCGCGATTGATCGCATCGGCCGGATCGACGATCACGACCTGGGCAATGCCGTACTGCGGGGTGAGCGCCAGCTTCTGCGAGATCTCGCGCACCTGCTCGATCACGATCTCGGTGCGCAGCTTGTCGCCGGACTTGTTGGGAATGAACGAGATCAGTTGCAGGTCCGGGTGGGTACCGGCGGCAATCAGCTGTGCGCTGCGCTTGGCCGCCGCCGGTTCGCCACGCCCGAGCACATGTTCGGCCAGGCGCAGCGCAACCGCGCGCTTGCCCAGCCCGGCCGGGCCGCAGATGAGCAGGCCGTGGCCCAGGCGGCCGGCATCCAGCGCGGCCACGGTCTGGTCGTAGGCGCGCTGCTGCCAGGGTGAGAACGTATCAGTCATGGGCAGGCTCCTGTGCCAGCCACGCGTCCACCGCGGCCACCACCGACCGCGCCACGCCGGCCTGGTCCTGGCCGGCGTCGATCAGGCGGAAACGCGCGGCGTCATCGCTGGCGCGCTGGCGGAATACCGCGCGCACTCGCTGGAAGAAATCGTCCTGCTCGCTCTCGATGCGGTCCGGCCACAGATCGCGGCCATTGGCGCGGGCGCGGCCCACGGCCACGTCCACATCCAGCAGCAGGGTCAATCCCGGCAGCAGGCCGACGGCGCGGCGCTCCAGGTCGGCAATCCAGGCCGCATCGAGGCCGCGTCCGCCGCCCTGATAGGCGTAACTGGAATCAGTGAAACGGTCGCTGATGACGTAGGCGCCGCGTTGCAGGGCTGGCTGGATCACCTCGCGCACATGCTGGGCGCGCGCAGCGAACACCAGCAGCAGCTCGGCTTCGGCCGACAGCGGCTCGGCGGCGATCTCCGCATCGGGGGTGAGCACCAGCGCGCGGATGCGCTCGGCCAGCGGCGTGCCGCCGGGCTCGCGGGTCAGCAGCACCTCGTGGCCCCGCGCGTGCAAGGCATCGCGCAGGGCGTTGATGGCCGTGGTCTTGCCCGCGCCCTCGCCGCCTTCCAGGCTGATCAGGCGCGGGTGGCGCAGCAGCGAAACCGTCATTGCGGTGCCGCCTGGCTGCGCTGCTGGCGCAGCTGCTGCAGGTAACGCGCGACCGCGGCGTTGTGGTCGGTGTAGTTGGCCGAGAACACATGCGCGCCGCTGCCGTCGCCAACCGCCACGAAATACAGCGCGTCGCCGGCGGCCGGCTGCGCGGCCGCATGCAGGGCGTCGCGGCCGGGCATGGCGATCGGGGTCGGGGTGAGGCCGGCGCGGGTGTAGGTGTTGTACGGCGTGTCGGTGGTCAGGTCGCGCTTGCGGATGTTGCCGTCGTAGCGGCTGCCGATGCCGTAGATCACCGTCGGATCGGTCTGCAGGCGCATGCCGATCTTCAGGCGGCGCACGAACACGCCGGCAATCTGGGGGCGCTCGCTGGGCAGCGCGGTTTCCTTCTCGATGATCGAGGCGAGGATCAGCAGCTCATACGGTGAATTCAGCGGCAGATCGTCGGCGCGGCTGTCCCACGCGGCGGTCAGCGCCTTCTCCATTGCGGCATGGGCGCGCTTGAGCACGTCCAGGTCGCTGTCGCCACGCTGGTAGACGTAGGTCTCCGGCAGGAAGCGGCCTTCGGGGTGCTCGCCCGGGAAGCCCAGCGCCTTCATCAGCGCGGGGTCGTCCATGTCATCGGTGGTGTGGCGCAGCGGATCGGCACGCTTGAGCGCGGCGCGCACCTGGCGGATGTTCCAGCCTTCGACGATGGTCAGCCGGTGCTGAAGCACGCGGCCCTGACGCATGCGGATGAGCAGTTCGCGCGGGGTGAGGCCGGCGTCGAGCGCGTACTCGCCCACCTTGAGCTTGCCGGCGGCATCGAGCTGGCGTGCCAGCAGTGTCCACTGGGTATCGTTGCCTTCGTCCACACCGGCAGCACGCAGCTTGCCCAGCACCGTATTCAGGCCATCGCCGGAGGCGATCACCACGCTGGACTGGTCCGGGGTGATCGGCGCGTCGGCAAAGCGGCTCTGGTCGTGCCAGAACCAGGCACCCACTGCCGCCAGCACCAGGCCGCCCAGCAGCAGCACCGCCAGCACGGCCAGACATCCCCGCTTCGCACCCGCCATGTTCACCTCGTGTCGTTATTCAGTGCGCGGCACCGGCCAGCGGCCGGCACCCCGTCGGACAGCATACCGTGGCTCAGTCCTGCCGCCCCAGCGCACGCAGCAGGCCACGCGCCTTGGCACGGGTTTCGTCCAGTTCCTTGACCGGGTCCGAATCGACCACGATGCCGGCACCGGTGCGGAACACCGCCGTGTCGGCGGCCACTTCGGCGGTGCGGATCAGGATGTTCAGGTCCAGGTCGCCATCACGGTTCAGCCAGCCGAACGCGCCGGTGTAGGCGCCGCGTGCGGTCTGCTCCAGCTCGGCAATGATCTGCATGCAGCGCACCTTGGGGCAGCCGGTGATGGTGCCGCCGGGGAACGTGGCGGCGATCACCGCGCCGGGGCTGACATCCTGGCGCAGGCGACCACGCACGTTGCTGACGATGTGATGCACGTGGGCGTAGCTTTCCACCGTCATCAGCTCGTCGACCTCGACGCTGCCGGGCGTGCAGATGCGCCCCAGGTCGTTGCGTTCCAGGTCGATCAGCATGACGTGCTCGGCACGCTCCTTGGGATGGCCCACCAGCTCCTGGATGCGCGCGGCATCGTCGTCGCCGGCGAAGCGCGGGCGCGTGCCGGCGATCGGACGGGTCTGCACGTCATCGCCATGCACCGAGACCAGGCGCTCGGGGGAGGAGCTGACCACTGCCCTGCCCTGCGCCATGAACAGGCCGGCGAACGGGGCCGGATTGGCCACCCGCAACTGGGCATACAGGGCCTGCGGCGACAGCGGCTGGGCGAACTGCGCTGCCCAGCGGCGCGACAGGTTGACCTGGAACACATCGCCGGCGCGCAGGTAGTCGATCACCTTGCCAACACCGTC
Source organism: Stenotrophomonas sp. NPDC077461 (assembly GCF_049545475.1). Lineage (NCBI taxonomy): Bacteria > Pseudomonadati > Pseudomonadota > Gammaproteobacteria > Lysobacterales > Lysobacteraceae > Stenotrophomonas > Stenotrophomonas sp. NPDC077461. The sequence goes on along the minus strand of NZ_JBMWDO010000004.1, from coordinate 111,109 downwards.
GGTGAAGCGCTGCGGGGCGTCTTCCGTCACGTCGGCCGGCGGCTGCCAGGCCGGCAGCGGTGCCAGCGTGGTGGATGCCTGCACATCGGCCAGCAGGGTCGGCAGCAGCCCGGCGTGGTCGGTTTCGCAGATGGCGTGGTACTGGCCGAGAACGCGGTCGTGCAGCACGGCGGCCGGGCAGCGCAGGGCCAGTGCGGAGGGCAGGCCGTCGGCGCGCGCGGGCACCTGCAGCACGGTTTCGATCTGCCCGGCCAGTTCATAGTCCAGCATCAGCGCCCAGCCGCCGCGGAACGGCAGCATGGTCTCCTCGCGGGGCAGGCGCAGGGCCGCCCAGTGCGCATCCAGCGCCTCGAGAAAGCTGCCGGCGTGGGCGGTGCCGTCAGCGTCGCGGACCACGCCGTCGGCGTGCAGCGCCAGCGCCTGGCCGTTGGCCATCAGCAGCAGGTCCCAGCGCCCCTGGGCGGTGCCCGAGGCGGTGGACTCCATCAGCAGCGGATAGCGCGAGGGGTCCATGCGCTGCAGCGCGAGCAGATCGGTGGTGGCGGGCAACGGCTGGATCTGGAGCATGGCAGGGAACCGGAAAGGAGCGCGGGGGCCAGATACACCAAGGCCGCCATGATGGCGGCCCGGGCGCGGGGTACGACGGTGCGCGGATCAGACGCGCTTGAACACCAGCGTGCCGTTGGTACCGCCAAAGCCGAAGCCGTTGGACATGACCACATCCACCTTCTGCTGGCGCGCCACGTTGGGCACGTAATCCAGGTCGCAGCCTTCGCCCGGCTGCTGCAGGTTGATGGTCGGCGGAATGATGTTGTCGCGCAGCGCCAGCACCGAGAAGATCGCCTCGACGCCGCCGGCGGCACCGAGCAGGTGGCCGGTCATCGACTTGGTCGAACTGACCATCATCCTGTACGCGTGGTCGCCGAACGCGGTCTTCATGGCCATCGTTTCGCCGAGGTCACCCAGCGGGGTCGAGGTGCCGTGCGCGTTGAGGTAGCCGACCTGGTCCGGGGTCACACCGGCGTCCTTGAGGGCCATCGTCATGCAGCGCGCAGCGCCTTCGCCGTTCTCGCTCGGCGCGGTCATGTGGTACGCATCGGAACTCGCGCCGAAACCGGCCAGCTCGGCATAGATGCGCGCGCCACGCGCCTTGGCGTGTTCGTACTCTTCCAGGATCAGAATGCCGGCACCGTCGCCCAGCACGAAGCCGTCGCGGTCCTTGTCCCACGGTCGCGAGGCTTCAGCCGGCGCGTCGTTGCGGGTGCTCATGGCCTTCATCGCGCAGAAGCCGCCCAGGGCGGTCGGCGAGGAGCCGCGCTCGGCGCCGCCCACCACCATCACGTCCGCATCGCCGTACTGGATCATGCGCATGGCGGTGCCGATGGAGTGGTTGGAGGTGGCGCAGGCCGACACCGCCGAGAACGACGGACCCTTCAGGCCGGTGATGATGCTGAGCTGGCCCGGCAGCATGTTGATGATGGTCTTGGGCACGTAGAAGGGCGAGATTTTCTTGCCCTCGTGGAACTCGATGGTCTGTTCCTCGATGCCCAGCAGACCGCCGATGCCGGCGCCGACGATGGCGCCCACGCGCTCGGCATTGGCGTCGGTGATCTCCAGGCCCGCATCGTGCAGGGCCATGAACGAGGCACCGAGGCCGTAATGGATGAACGGGTCCATCTTCTTGGCATCCTTGCCGCTGACCCGGAATTTGCCGAACTGTTCGTTGTCGGCGGTGATGTCGAAGTCCCTGACCTCACCTGCGATCTTGGTGGTGAAACGGTCCAGGTAGGACTGCGAAACGTTGGTCAGCGGACCGATGCCGGAACGGCCTTCGGTGATGCCCTTCCAACTGGTGGCCATATCATTGCCCAACGGCGAGACCATGCCCATGCCGGTAACGACGACGCGACGCTTCATTGCAGATTCTCCTGACCCGGGTGTTGCGGGTATGACGCGGTACAACGCTCAAATGCACAGGGCCGCATGTGCGGCCCCATGAGTTTGCCGCACGCGGTCGCGGCGATTGCCACGGCCGCGCGCAAGCCGCCTGACATCAAGCCTTGACGTGGGCGTTGATGTAGTCGATCGCAGCCTGGACGGTGCTGATCTTTTCGGCTTCTTCGTCCGGGATCTCGCACTCGAACTCTTCTTCCAGCGCCATCACCAGTTCAACGGTGTCCAGCGAGTCAGCGCCCAGGTCATCGACGAACGATGCGCTGTTGGTGACTTCTTCTTCCTTGACGCCAAGCTGTTCGACGACGATTTTCTTGACGCGTTCTTCGATGGTGCTCATTGGATATCGCTCCAGATGGAGTAGTGGTTCAAAAATGACGCCATCCGGTGAGGGATGACCGTGGGATAGTGTAGTGGAAACCAGCGACGCCTTGCATCGCTGCAAAACATCTTTCAGATCAACCACTTGCGGCGCGATCCCTGCGCCACATGCTTACGGCATGTACATGCCGCCGTTCACATGGAGGGTTTCGCCGGTGATGTAGCTGGCCGAGGGACCGGCCAGGAACGCCACCGCATTGGCGATGTCGGACGGTTCGCCGAGGCGCTCCAGGGCGATCGACTTGACCAGACCGGTGCGCTGCTCTTCCGGCAGGGCCTTGGTCATGTCGGTATCGATGAAGCCCGGCGCCACGACGTTGACGGTGATGCCGCGCGAACCGATTTCCTTGGCCAGCGACTTGGAGAAGGCAATGATGCCGGCCTTGGCCGCCGCGTAATTGGCCTGGCCGGCGTTGCCGGTCACGCCGATCACCGAGGCGATGTTGATGATGCGCCCCTTGCGCGCCTTCATCATGCCGCGGATGACAGCCTTGGAGGTGCGGAACACGCTGGTGAGGTTGGTGTCGAGGATGGCCTGCCAGTCCTCGTCCTTCATGCGCAGCAGCAGGTTGTCGCGGGTGATGCCGGCATTGTTGACCAGGATGGTGATCGCACCGAATTCCTTGGCGATGCCGTCCAGCACGGCGTCCAGCGCGGCCGCGTCGGTGACGTTCAGCGCGCGGCCGTGGCCGCCCACGGCGGCCAGGCGCTCGCCGATGGCGGCGGCACCGGCGTCGGTGGTGGCGGTGCCGATCACGGTCGCGCCCTGCGCGGCCAGTGCGTCGGCGATCGCCGCACCGATGCCACGGCTGGCGCCGGTCACCAGTGCGATTTCACCCTGAAGGGGCTTGCTCATCTGTGTTTCCTCGGACGGGACCGGTCAGCAGCGCAGGCACAGGGCCATGCCGTTGCGGAGGCAGTCGAAAAATCAGGCAGCCCAGGTCTCGCGGGCAGCTTCAAAATCAGCGGGCGTGGACAGTGTGCGCGCGTCCAGCGTTTTGTCGATGCGCTTGATCAATCCGCTCAGGACCTTGCCCGGACCACACTCGGCCACACGGACAACGCCACGGGCTGCCAGCGCCTGCACGCAACCGGTCCATTGCACCGGCAGGTACAGCTGCTGGACCAGCGCCTGGCGGATCGCATCAATGCCGTCATGGATGCGGGCATCCACGTTCTGCACCACCGGCAGCGCCGGGGCGTGCCAGTCCAGGCCGGCCATCGTTTCGGCCAGGCGGTTGGCGGCTTCGCGCATCAGCGGGGTGTGCGAGGGGACGCTGACGGCCAGTTTGACCGCCTTGCGCACGCCCTTGTCGGCCAGCAGCGCCAGCGCGCGGTCGACCGCGGCCGCATCGCCGCCGATCACGATCTGGCCGGGCGAATTGTAGTTGGCCGGAACCACGACCTGGCTGCCGGCGGCCTGCTCGCAGACCTCCAGCACCAGCGCATCCTCGGCGCCAAGCACGGCAGCCATCGCGCCGACGCCGGTGGGCGCGGCATCCTGCATGAGCTGGCCGCGCAGGCGCACCAGATGGGCGCCATCGCGCAGCGACAGGGCGCCCGCCGCGACCAGGGCGGTGTATTCGCCCAGGCTGTGGCCGGCCAGGACCGCCGGCTGGGCACCGCCCACGGCATTCCAGACACGCCACACGCCAATGCTGGCGGCCAGCAGCGCCGGCTGGGTGTACTCGGTGCGGTTGAGCATTTCCTCGGGACCGCCCTGCGAGAGCGCCCACAGGTCCACGCCGGCACCGTCGGACGCTTCGCTGAAGGCCTCACGCACCTGGGGGTGCAGTTCGGCCAGTTCGGCGAGCATGCCCACGGACTGCGAGCCCTGGCCTGGGAACACGAAAGCGAGATTGGAATCGGTCACGCGGTCATCCGCCTGCAAAAATCGAACGGCAAATGATAAGGGCGAACACCGCCCTCCGTCTGTACTGACGCGTATTGAGGGGGGCTGGGCGCGGCGCGCACAGCCCCTTCAAGCGAACGGCAACAGCACCTAGGCTGCACGGTCCCTGATGAGGACCGCGACGAGTGGGGGTGCGGGACACGCCGTGAATACGTCCCTGTAGGCTCGTAGAGAACATCCATGTTTTCTACGGTCCCACACCCCCACACCCCCACTCGCCCCGGTCCCCGCACGGTGCGTCGGTGCGCATGGAACGGGCAGAAGCGGGTGCAGCGGGCAGGCGTGGCACAGCGAACGCTGTGTGCGGTGACGTGGATTGCCCATGCGCGCCGGCCAACTGTCGGCGGTGCGGCGTGCGTGGGTTCACGGGCCCCTTCGCCGCATGGATGCGGCGATGGAGCCTACAGGGACGTACTTCAACCAGCGCTTTCGATCACACCAGCAACTGCAGAATGTCCAGGTCGCCGTCGGAGAAGAAGTCGAAACAGATCACCGCCAGCATCAGCACGCCCAGGGTGGTGGCGCCGTGCACGATCAGGATCGCATGGGCCAGGGCGCGGGCCGAGCGGCCCATTTTCAGGCTGGCGCGGGCCAGACCGCGCAGGCGGCCGGAGACTTCGTGCGCGTGCGCCAGGACCGGTGCCTCGGCACCGTCCATTGCATCGGCCATCAACTGCTGCAGCCGCTGCGGGCGGTCCTCGTAGTACTTGGCCACGCCATAGCCGAACATCAGCCAGTCGCGCGCCTGGGCCTGGGCCAGGTCCATCACTTCCAGTGGGTCCTCCTCGAAATCGATGAAGCCCACCTGCTGTCCGTCCCAGGTCAGGTTGCGCGGCAACGGCTGGCCGAAATAGGCGCCGTTGCGATGTGCCGACGCGATCGCCTGCATCGCGGCCGAAACCAGCCGATCGCGGCCGGCGTCGTCGGCCTGGCGCAGGCAGGTATTGAACGAGCTGCCGTTGTCGCCCAGCACCAGCGCGGCATGGCCACTGCCGATCACCGGCGGCACATTCACTCCCTGGTCCTTCAGCTCGGCCAAGCGGCGGGCTTCGGTTTCACGGGCGGCGTCGCCTCCCCGGTGCGGCGGCGGACGCAGCGCGTCCAACTGGAACCGCCGCGCGATGAAATTGAGCAGGCCCAAGGCCACCACCCGACTTCCTTCGCCGTACTGCTTCAGCCAGGCGCGTTGCCCTTCAATGACGATGGGCTCAACCATGACGGATCTCCTGAAATGCTTACGGCCCCGAATGGGGCCGTAACGACTGCATCACGTTGTCGTAACGTGCGCTATCAATAGCGCAGCAGTGCCGAACCCCAGGTGAAGCCGCCACCGAAGGCCTCCAGCAGCAGCAGCTGACCGCGCTCGACGCGACCGGAGCGGATCGCCACATCCAGCGCCATCGGCACCGAGGCCGACGAGGTGTTGCCATGCTTGTCCACGGTCACCACCACCTGCTCCATCGACATCTCCAGCCGCTTGGCGGTGGCTTCGATGATGCGCAGGTTGGCCTGGTGCGGGATCAGCCAGTCCAGATCGGCCTTGGTCAGGCCATTGGCATCCAGGGTTTCGTCCACGACCGAGTCCAGCGCCTTGACGGCGTACTTGAACACATCGTTGCCCTTCATCAGGATCGCGCCGCGGGCGTTCTCGCCCTCGCCGAAACCGGCCGACACGCCGACAGGATTCCACAGCAGCTCTTTCTTGCTGCCATCCGAATGCAGGTGGGTGCTGAGGATGCCGGTGTCTTCGTCGGCCTTGAGCACGACCGCGCCGGCGCCATCGCCGAACAGTACGCAGGTGGTGCGCTCGGTCCAGTCGACGATCCGGGTCAGGGTTTCCGCGCCGATGACCAGCACATGGCGTGCGTCACCGGAGCGAATGAATTTATCGGCCACGCTCAACGCGAACACGAAGCCCGAACAGGCCGCGTTGACGTCGAAAGCGGGGCAACCGGTCGCACCGAGCTTGGCCTGGATCAGGCACGCGGTGGACGGGAAGATCAGATCCGGGGTGGTCGTACCCACCACGATCATGTCCAGCTGCGAAGCGTCGATACCCGCCGCTTCCAGCGCACGCACCGCGGCGTGATAGCCGAGGTCGCTGGTGGTTTCCGTGTCCGCGGCGATGTGCCGCTCCCGGATACCGGTGCGCGATTGGATCCACTCATCGCTGGTGTCGACCATTTTCTCCAGATCCTGGTTGGTCAACACTTTTTCGGGCAAATAGCTACCAGTGCCCGCGATCCTCGAGTAGATCCGCTTGCTCATTGCATGTCCTGTAGCACGATCGTCAACAGCGACGACCGGGAAGAATGGGGCAAAGGCCGCTGCCCGACCGGGCAGCGGCCTTCACGAATCAATCTTCTTCGACGGCCGAGTTCGACTTGGTCGTGATCACCTTCTTGCCACGGTAGAAACCGTCAGCGGTGATGTGGTGACGCAGATGCACTTCGCCCGTGGTCGGGTCGGTCGACAGCTGCTTGGCGCTCAGGGCGTCATGCGCACGGCGCATACCGCGGCGGGACGGGGTAACACGGGATTTCTGCACAGCCATGGGATTGCTCCAAACTCGGTTCGTTTTGCTTCGTCGTTTCGTCGCACAGGACGCCAGCGCCCAGCACAGTCTTCGCTTTCGCCGCAGCCGCCGACGACAACCGGCTGCTATTGTTTTTTCAACGCCGCCAATGCCGCGAACGGATTGGCCTTGCTGATTTCTTCTTCGGTCGGTGCCCAGTCGCGATCCACTGCCTCACCATCGGGAGACAGCGGTACCACCGGGACGGCCAGGACGAGTTCGTCCTCGACCAGTTCCAGCGGACGCAGTTGGCCGTCCTCGGGGACCAGCCACGGCTCATACCCTTCCGGCAACGAGGATTCATCCTCTTCGCTGCGGATCAGGCCGAGCCGCTGCACCATCGAGACCGGCAACAGGAAGCGCTGCAGGCTGCGCTGACAGATCAGCGGCAACTCGGTGTCGATGGTCAGTTCAACATAGGATACCCGCAGGATGTCGTCGTGCGCGAATTCCAGTGCATAGGTGCACCGGCCTTCGGTATCGGCAACAAGGCCTTGCAGGCGGGTCAATTCAGCCAGATCGACCTGGCCGTCGAAGCGCCTGCGCGCTGCGACCATCCGCCAAGCATCCAGCAATTCGGGCACGTTCGCGGACATAAGCCGCTGAATGTTAAGGATCGCCCGGCCTGCTGTCAAATCCGGTTTCAGTCAGGTTGCAGCGGCCGCCCTGGAGCAGCCAGACTGCCGGCCTTCCGCGCCCGGTATTGTCGCATGACCCCGCTCCTGCTTGCCTCCACCTCCCGCTACCGCCGCGAACTGCTGGCGCGCCTCGGGCTGCCCCTGGACACCGCGCGCCCGGACGTGGACGAGACCCCCGCCCCCGGCGAGGCGCCGCGCGCGCTGGCGGTACGGCTGGCGCAGGCCAAGGCGGCCGAGGTCGCCGCGCGGCATCCGGGCCGCTGGACGCTGGGCTCGGACCAGGTCGCCGAACTGAACGGGGCCCCGCTGGGCAAACCCGGCACCGTGGCCGCCGCGCAGGCCCAGCTGGCGGCGATGTCCGGCCAGTCGGTGGCCTTCCACACAGCCATCTGCCTGATCCGCGATGGCGAGATCCACCAGGCCTGCGACCGGACCGAGGTCCGCTTCCGCACGCTGGGCGCCGATGAGATTGCCCGCTACGTCGCCGCCGAGCAGCCGCTGGACTGCGCCGGCAGCTTCAAGTGCGAAGGCCTGGGCATCACCCTGTTCGATGCAATCGACAACCGCGACCCGACCGCGTTGATCGGGCTGCCGCTGATCGCCGTGGCGCAGCTGCTGCGCCTGGCCGGTTATCGCTTGCCCTGAGCCTCGCCGGCGGGGCGCGCGGGGACCACGAACGCCTGGTCCTGCCAGCGCTCGACACTGCCATCGCGTCCATACAGGTTCAGGCCCAGCCAATGCCGGCCGGGCGCCAGCGCGCGGGTATCGATACGCGCATCGAAGCCGACGTTGGGGTGCTGCGGGTCGTTGGAGATCTTCCAGAAGGCGGTCACGTCGTAGGCCCGACCGTACTGCGCCTCGGCCACCGGACGATCATCGACCAGCAGCTCCACCCGGGCCAGGCCGACGCCATCCTTGAACGCCCAGCCGCGCACATCGAGCATGCCGTCCACCGTGGCATCGGCCACCGGCGTATCGATCCACGCCATCGCCGGCGTCACGCAGGGCCCGGCGGCGCGCTCGGCCGGCAGTTTGAACAGCAGGAAGCGCTGGAAGCCGTGGTCGTTGCTCACCACCTGCGGCGGCGGCAGCGGGCCCACCTGGCGGCAGACATCGTGGTAGCGCTCCAGCAGATCGCGATAGCGCTGGTCGCTGGGCGACAGCACCAGCAGCATGGGCGCATTCCGCTGCCCCTCGTGCAGCAGCCCCCACAGGCCGAGCTGCGCACTGCGTCCGTGCTTGTCGTTCAACGGGTGCTGCAGCACCTCGATCGACGGGTCACGCAACTGGAAGCCCAGCTCCGCACCCACCTTGAAGTTGCCGGCCAGCACCCGCGTGCCGGGCGGCATCGTCGCCAGCGACTCGCGCACGGCGCTGGCCAACGGCTGCCAGCCGGCGAAATTGCGCGGGTAGTACTTGTAGCCGGCCAACTGCTCGCGCAGCGCCGGCGTGGAGGCCACCAGATAGTAGGAGAAGGCCAGCGCCAGACCGGCGCCGGCCATCCACCAGCCGGTGCGGCGCAGCCAGCGCGGCCAGCCATTGAACACCACCGGCACCGCGATCAGCAGCGCCAGGTAGCCCGGCAGCGGCCAGTGGAAACTGATGCGCTCCACATCGGTGAAGAAGCCGAGCACGAAGATCGCCACTGTCGATACCGCGCCGATCAGGCCGAAGTAGCGCCATTGCGCGCGCGCACCACCGCCAGCGCGGGTGCCCGCAAGTGCCACCTTCCACATCGCCACGCACAGGATCGGCGTGACCAGCATCGGCTGGATCACCAGGAACCACAGGCCACTCCACTGGAAGGCCCACGGATGGCGTTCGACCACCTGGAATTTCAGGCCGGCCTCGTGGTTGTCGGCATTCCATGCCAGCAGCGGCAGCCAGGCCAGCACGCCGACAGCCAGCGCCACCCACACGCGCGGATCGCGCAGCATGCGGCGGCCCTGCGGCAGCAGCAGCAGCGCAATGAACCCCACCACGATCACACCGATGAAGCGGTAGTGGCTGAGCGCGCCGATCATCAGGCCCAGCCCCAGCTTCACCGCCGCCGCCGCATCCACCTGGCGCAGCAGGCGGGCCCCGGCGTCCAGGCACAGCACCGCCGCCAACGCCATCGGCACGTCCGGCACCGCCAGCATGCCCAGCGTGGCAGACAGCGGCATCAACAGGGTGAGGCTGCCGGCCTGCCACCCTGCCACCGCACCGAACCAGCGCGTGGCGATCCGCGATACCGCCCAGGGCAACCAGGCACCGATCGCCAGGAACGGCAGGCGCTGTGCCAGCACATGCGGACCACCGATCTCCACGCCCAGCCGCGACAGCCACGCCGTCAGGCCGGGCAGGTCCGAATACGCGGCCGCCAGATGCTGCCCTTCCTGCCAGTAGAACGCTTCGTCCACGAACAGGGGCAGGCGCGCGGCCACCACCAGTTTGACGGCGGTGACCAGCGTCCATAGCAACAGGAAAATTGTGCGTGCGCGTTGTTCGCCTTGCATTGCTCTATAGAATCAGTGGAATCATCGACACGAGACGGACATGGACAACTCGCCCCACGTGCCAGCCATGCTAACCGATGTCCTGCGACAGTCCCTTCGCAGCGCGCAGGACCAGGTCAACGCCCTGCTGCTGGGCAAGCAGCACGAAGTGCGGCTGGCGTTCGTCGCGCTGCTGTCCGGCGGACACCTGTTGATCGAAGATCTGCCCGGCCTGGGCAAGACCACCCTCGCCCATGCGCTGGCCTCCAGCCTCGGGCTGGGCTTCCAGCGGGTGCAGTTCACTTCGGACCTTCTGCCAGCGGATGTGCTCGGCGTCTCGGTTTACGACGCAGGCAGCCGTCAATTCCAGTTCCATCCGGGCCCGGTCTTCACCCATGTGCTGCTGGCCGACGAGATCAACCGCGCGCCGCCCCGCACGCAGAGCGCGCTGCTCGAAGCGATGGCCGAGCAGCAGGTCACCCTTGATGGCACCACCCATCCGCTGCCTGATCCGTTCTTCGTCATCGCGACCCAGAATCCGGTGGACCTGTCCGGCACGTTCCCGTTGCCGGACTCGCAGCTGGACCGCTTCCTGCTGCGGCTGGCGCTGGGCTATCCCAATCCGGAATCGGAGCGCGAACTGCTGCGCGGCACCGACCGCCGCCACCTGATCGCCCGGGCGACCGCCCAGCTGAGCGACGCCGACGTGCGCACGCTGCGCGAGGCCGTGGGCCAGGTGCACGCCAGCGACGCGCTGATCGGGTACGTGCAGGCGCTGCTGACCCGCAGCCGGCAGCACGCCGGGGTGCGCGTCGGCCTGTCGCCACGCGCGGGCCTGGCCCTGCTGCGCGCGGCCAAGGCGCATGCATTGCTGCTGGGGCGCGCGCATGTGGTGCCCGAAGACGTGCAGACCCTGTTCGTCGCCGTGGCTGGCCACCGCCTGGTACCCGAGGCCGAGGCCTCCACGGGACCGGCGCTGGCGCGGGCGATCCTGCAGACCGTCCAGGTCGACTGAGATGCACAGCGGCTGGGGAGACCGCTTGAAGCAGAGGATGCTGCCGGCCAATGGCCGGCACTACACGCGTCCGCGCCAGCCCGACACGTTGCCGCAGCGGATCGACCGCCGCCGCATCTATGTGCTGCCGACCCGCTTCGGCCTGTTCGTGGCCGTCCTGCTGGGCGCGATGCTGCTGGGCGCGCTGAACTACAACAACAACCCCGCGCTGCTGCTGGCCCTGCTGCTGGGTGCGACCGGCATCGCCAGCGCGATCAGCGCGCACCTGCAGTTGTCGGGCGTGCAGGTGGACGCGGTGTCGGCCGACCCGGTGACCGCCGGCCACCCGCTGCGCCTGCGCATCAGCCTGTCGCGCCGCGACGCGCGCGCCCGGCGTGGACTGCGGATCGAACACCACAACGCCCTGGCCTTTGCGCACCTGGCGCACGACGACCAGACCGAAGTCGATCTGGATGTGCCCACCACGCAGCGCGGCTGGCTGGACCTGGACCGCATCCGGCTCTCCACCACCCAGCCGCTGGGCCTGGTGCGCGCCTGGACCTGGGTGTGGCCGGACACGCCGCTGCTGGTCTACGCCGCGCCCGACACCCAGGCGCCGGCACTGCCCGAAGGCGGCGGTGACCCGCTGCACACCCGCGTGCATCCCAGTGGCGAGGAGCTGCATCAACTGCGCCCCTATCGCGCCGGCGACCCGCCGCGCAGCATCGCGTGGAAGCACTCGGCCCGCCGCGATGCGCTGCTCGTGCGCGAGTACGAGCGCCCGGTGGGACTGGACGTCCAGCTGGACTGGCGGCACCTGGCACCGCTGCCGACCGAAGCCCGGATCGCGCGGCTGGCACGCTGGGTGGACCTGGCCGAACGCGAGGGCCGCCGCTACACGCTGACCCTGCCCGGCTACCCGGTGCTGGGCCCGGGCAGCGGCAACGCCCACCACCACCTGTGCCAGCGCGCGCTGGCGGTGCTGCCGCATGACTGATCCCGTGCTGCCCCCCGATCTGCCGCGCAGCGCGCGCGACTGGAGCCTGGCCAGCGCCGCGCTGGGCCTGCTGCCGCTGCTGCTGCAACTGCCCGATGCGCTGGCGGCGGTAATCGCGGCGGTTGCGATCGGCACGGCGCTGGCCTCGCGCGGACGGGTGCTGCCCGCGCCGCTGCGGGTGCTGCTGGTCCTGGCCATGCTCGGCGCGATCTACTGGCAGATGGGCGCCCGGCCCGGCCGCGACACCGGCTGCGCGCTGCTGGCGGCGATGCTGGCGATCAAATCCAGCGAGCTGCGCTCCCTGCGCGATGCCCGCAGCCTGCTCGGCTTTGCGTTGTTCGCCCCGTTCGCCGCGTTTCTGCTCGACCAGGGGCCGCTGACGCTTGCGCTGGCGATGCTGGCCGCGTTGACCGCCCTGCTCGCCCTGCAGCGGCTTGCGCATGTGGAAGGCCAGGCCGCGCCTCCCGCCGCGCGCGGGCAGGCACGCGGCATCGCCCGGCTGGTGGCGCTGGGGCTGCCGCTGGCGCTGGCCGCGTTCTGGCTGTTCCCGCGCCTGAGCGAGCCGCTGTGGGGCATCCCCGAGCGCGCGGTGTCCAAGCCGGGCCTGTCTGACAGCATGGAACCGGGCACCTGGCTGGACCTGATGGCCGATGACACGCCTGCCCTGCGCGTGCAGTTCTTCGGGGCCGTGCCGGCGCCGTCGCAACGCTACTGGCGCGGCCCGGTGATGACGCGGTTCGACGGCCGGCGGTGGCAACAGGATCGCAGCCTCGACCGACGGCCGCCGCCGCAGGTGACCCACGGGGCGACGCGCTGGGACTACCAGATCGACTACGAACCCACCGACCGCCGGCAGCTGGTGGCCCTGGACCTGCCACTGGCGGCGCCGCCGGGCAGCGAACTCAACGCCGACCACAGCCTGCGCAGCCGCGCTCCGCTCGCATCCCTGACCCGATGGCGCCTGCAGTCCTCCCCGGCCACCGCCTACTCCCAGCCACTGACGCCCTACCAGCGCCAGCTCGCGCTGGCGCTGCCGGCCGGCTTCAATCCGCGCACGGCGGCGCTGGCCCGGGCGTGGCGCCGCGATGCCGGCCAGGACGATGCGGCGATCGTGCAGCGCGCCCTGGACTGGATCGGCCAGCGTTTCGCCTACACCCTCGACACGCCGCTGCCCGGGCGCGACGGCGTGGATGAGTTCCTGTTCGACCACCAGGCTGGCTTCTGTGAACACTTCAGCGGGTCGTTCGTGGTGCTGATGCGCAATGCCGGCATCCCCGCGCGGGTGGTCACCGGTTTTGCCGGCGGTGTCCGCAATCGCTATGGCAATTACTGGGTCGTGCGGCGCATGGATGCCCATGCCTGGACCGAAGTCTGGCTGGACGGCCGCGGCTGGGTCCGGGTGGATCCGACAGCCGCTGTAGCGCCCGAGCGCGTCTACGACACGCTGGAAGACCGTCTGGGGGCCGGCGCCGACGGCGGCCTGCAATCGCGCTGGCTGCAGGCCGGCGAGCTCGGCGACTGGCTGCGCCGCGGCTGGAACGACATGGTGCTGTCCTTCGATGCCAACCGCCAACAGCAGCTGCTGCGTCCGCTGGGCATCGAGCGGCTGGAACCGTCACAGCTGATCGCTGTTTTCATGGTCTTCGCACTGGCCGCGCTAGGCTGGATGGCGTGGCTGTTGGCACGCGGGGAGCGCGAGCGCGATCCGCTGCTGCGCGCCTGGCACCGGGTGAACCGGCGCTACGCGCGGTACGGCCTGGCCCGTGCCCCGGCCGAGACGGCCGGCGACTGGGCGCGGCGTGTCCACGCGCAACGGCCCGACCCCGCCCTGCTGGCACTCAGCGTCCGTTTCGTTCATGCGCGGTACGCTGGCGCAGACGTCGACCTCGCTTCATTATTGCGCGACCTGCGCAGGCATCGCCCGAACCCCGGAGCATCCTCATGAAGATCCAACTGCTGCTTCCCCTGGCCGCCTCCCTGGCACTGGCCGCCTGTGCAACCGCACCCAAACCGCTGCAGGGACAGTTCAGCGTCGTCACCCCGCGCGATTCGGTGGCCACCCAGCAGGTCGGCACGCCCGTCCGCTGGGGCGGACGCATCATCGAAACCACGCCGGGCCAGGGCGAAACCTGCTTCCAGCTCATCTCGCGCCCGCTCAACGGCAGTGGCCGCCCGAGCACCACCTCCTCCGATGCCAGCGACGGCCGCTTCATCGCCTGCCGCGCCGGCTTCTACGATCCGGCCGTGTTCGAGCCGGGCCGCGACGTGACCTTCATCGGCAAGATCGACGGCTACCAGAACACCCGCATCGGCGAGTACGACTACCGCCTGCCCAAGATCAACGCGGACGTGATCTACCTGTGGCCGGAACAGCGCCAGGTCGACGTCGTGCCGGCCTACCCCTACGGCCCGTGGGGCCCGGCATGGGGCCCGGGCTGGGGCTACCGCGGCTGGGGTTGGTGGTAAACAAGCAGCAGAAAGACGCCACCCCAGGGTGGCGTTTTTTCATGCCCCGAAATGCCCCAGCGGTGCGCCGGCGAGCAAATGCAGGTGGATGTGGAACACGGTCTGCCCGGCATCGCCCCGGCAGTTCATGACGATGCGGTAGCCGTTCTCGGCGAACCCTTCGCGGCGGGCGTACTCGGCCGCGGCCAGCGCCAGCTTGCCGATCAGGTGTGCCTGCGACGGCTGCACATCGTCCAGGGTCGGAATCGCTTCGTTCTTCGGAATGAACAACACGTGCACCGGCGCCTGCGGTGCGATGTCCTTGAAGGCCAGCACCTCGTCGTCTTCATAGACGATGGTGGCGGGAATCTCGCGGCGGATGATCTTGCCGAACAGGGTGTCGTGGCTCATGGGGCACCGTAGGAAACAGGGCCCTGGAGAGTAGCGCGGATGCGCTGCCGGATTCGACCCATCCCGCGCGCGGTCATTCCTGGATGTCGGTGCGCGTGCCGAAGGCATGCGACAGCGTGCCGCGGTCCACGTACTCCAGTTCACCGCCCAGCGGCAGGCCCTGGGCCAGGCGGCTGGGCCGCACGTTGTGCGTGCGCGCCAGCTGCGCCAGATAGTGGGCCGTCGCTTCACCCTCGACGGTGGCACTGGTGGCGATGATCAGCTCCTGCACCTCGCCCTGTTTCAGGCGGGCGTCGAGCTGGTCCAGCCCGAGTTCGCGCGGGCCGATGCCGTCCAGCGGCGACAGGCGTCCCTGCAGCACGAAGTACACGCCCCGGAAGCCGGTGGCGTGTTCGATCGCCAGGCGGTCGGCCGGCGACTCCACCGCACACAGCTGCTGGCGCTCGCGGCTGCCGTTGGCACAGACCGTGCAGAGCTCGCTCTCGCTGAAATCGCGGCATTGCACGCAATGCCCGATCCGCTCGATCGCCTGCGCCAACACCTCCGACAGGCGCTGCCCGCCATCGCGTTCGCGCTCCAGCACGTGGTAGGCCATGCGCTGTGCGGTCTTCTGGCCCACGCCGGGCAGCACCCGGAAGGCCTCGATCAGTTGTTCGAGCAGGGGCAGGCTCATGGCGGCGGACTCACTCCAGAAACAAACGCGCGAAGCCCGAAGGCTTCGCGGCGCAGGCAACGCGGGACGCCGGGCAGGGCCGGCGCGGCGTTGGGATCAGAACGGCAGCTTCATGCCCGGAGGCAGCTGCATGCCGGCCGTGGCCGAGCCCATGCGGTTCTTGGATTCGGCATCGATCTTGTTGGAGGCATCGTTGAACGCCGCCGCGATCAGGTCTTCGGCCATTTCCGGGTCAGCCAGCACGGCCGGGTCAATGCGCACCTTGCGGCACTCCTTGGCGCCGGTCAGGGTCACGCTGACCATGCCGCCGCCGGCGCTGCCGGTGACTTCCAGCTTGGCGAGTTCTTCCTGGGCCTTCTGCAGGTTCTCCTGCATCTTCTGGGCCTGCTGCATCAGTTGGGCGATATTGCCACGCATGGGTCTTTACTCATCAAAGGGACGGATGGAATCGGTCACGACCCGGGCGCCGTGTTGCTGGATCAGCAACTGCACATCCGGATCGGCCATGAAAACGGCTTCGGCCGCCTGTTGTCGTTCGCCACGCTGGCGGTCCGAACGCTGGTGCAGCGTTTCGGCCTCCGCGCCACCGGCTTCGATGACGATCTTCGGCGCCTGGCCCAGCGGACCGGTCAGGGCGTCGGTCAGCGCCGCCAGCGAGCGGTCCGAACACAGGTACTCAAATCCGGGCGATACCGCCAATTT
Organism: Stenotrophomonas sp. NPDC077461; assembly: GCF_049545475.1. NCBI lineage: Bacteria > Pseudomonadati > Pseudomonadota > Gammaproteobacteria > Lysobacterales > Lysobacteraceae > Stenotrophomonas > Stenotrophomonas sp. NPDC077461. The sequence goes on along the minus strand of NZ_JBMWDO010000004.1, from coordinate 94,951 downwards.
CAAGACACCGCGCTGATAGCCGATGAACGCCGCGTGCGCCGCGAGCTGCCGCGACGGACCGCTGAGCTGGCTCTGGGCGACCAGTTCCAGCCAGGCTTCGGCGCTGGCCAGGCCGATCGGCGCGTCCGGAGCCACAACGGCGGCCGCCGGTTCATCGGCCGCGGACGACGGCGCAATCGCGATCCCCTGCGGACGATGCGGGACAGCGGCCGACGGGGCCGGTCGTTCCGGCGGTGCTTCCCACGGCGCGACCATTGCCGCATCGGGCGTGGCCATTTCGGCGGCCAGGGCTTCATCGCGGTCGTCGGCGGCCCCGTCCTGGTGCCACGGCGGCAGGTCGTCCGGATCGGCGACCACCGTCGGTGCGGCGGGCGTGGGGGCCGCGGGTTTGGTCGGGGTTGGGGCGGGCGCCGGCGGCGCCACCACCGGGGCCGCTTTCGGCACGGCCGCCGCAGGGGCCGCGGCGACGGCACCAACGCCGTGGCCGCTGCCGGTGCCACCGGTGCTGCCCACCCCGGTGCCGGTCTCCGGATCACGCGGTACCGGCGGCACCGCCGCCGCCGGGCGGAAGGCCAGCATGCGCAGCACGGCCATTTCGAAGCCGGCGCGCGGGCTGGGTGCCAGATACAGATCGCGGCGCCCATTCAGCGCCATCTGGTACCACAGCTGTACCACTTCCGGGCGCAGGCGACCGGCAAAGGCCACCGCATCGATGCCCTCACCCGCCGCCGATGCGCCCGGGACCAGCTGCTGCACCTGGATGCGGTGCAGGCCTTCGGCCAGCGCTTCCAGCACGCCACCCCAGTCCGGCGAGAATTCCGCCAGCAGCGCGACCACCTGCAACAGGCGGGGGCCGTCGCCGTCGGCCAGCGCATCGAGCATGGCGGCCACCTGGGTACGGTCGACCGTCCCCAGCATCGTGCGCACCACGTCTTCGCGCAGCGCACCACCGGCGTAGGCGATGGCCTGGTCCAGCAGCGACAGGCCGTCGCGCAGGCTGCCGTCGGCCGCCTTTGCCAGCTGGACGATCGCGCTCGGGTCCGATTCGATCTCTTCGGCAGCCAGAATCCGGGTCATCTGCCCCTGTATCTGGTCCTCGTCGAGCCGCTTGAGGTTGAACTGCAGGCAGCGCGACAGCACCGTCACCGGCAGCTTCTGCGGATCGGTGGTGGCCAGCAGGAACTTCACGTGCTCCGGCGGCTCTTCCAGCGTCTTCAGCAGCGCGTTGAACGCCGCCTTGGACAGCATGTGCACTTCGTCGATCAGGTAGACCTTGTACTTGCCGCGGGACGGCATGTACTGGGCGTTCTCGATCACCTCGCGGACGTCATCGACACCGGTATTGGATGCGGCATCGATCTCCAGCAGGTCGATGTAGCGACCCGAATCGATGTCCAGGCAGGCCGGGCACTGGCCGCACGGGTCGGCGCTGGTGCCCTGCTCGCAGTTCAGCGACTTGGCGAAAATACGCGCGATCGTGGTCTTGCCCACCCCGCGGGTGCCGGTAAACAGGAACGCATGGTGCACACGGCCGCTGTCCAGCGCATTGCTGAGCGCGCGGACCACGTGTTCCTGGCCCACCAGCTCGGCAAAACGCTTCGGACGCCACTTGCGGGCAAGGACGAGATAGGACATCAGGCCACCGTCTTCATCGGGACGTCCATTGTGCCACGCCTGTCCAGCCACCCTGCCCCCCGCGTCGTGCCGCTTGTGCGTTGGCGATTCCCCCGCTAGAATCTGCGCCCCTGCAGCGGGTTGTTGCCGCAGGTCCGGAGAGGTGTCCGAGTGGTTGAAGGAGCACGCCTGGAAAGTGTGTAAGCGTCTAAACCGCGCTTCGGGGGTTCGAATCCCCCTCTCTCCGCCAGACAAACGTAGAAAGGCCGCCTTCGGGCGGCCTTTCTGCTTTTCGCCCTTCGATCTCAGCCGCCGCGACAACGTCGCGCGATTCTTTGGCGGCGTCAGTCGTCCCGACGTTACCATCCCCCCATCGCATACACGTGAGGCCTCACTTTGTTCGCCCCCCCCCCTACCGCCAGGCCGAAGGCGAAGCCGCTGCAGACCGCCCGGTCAGGAACGTTCACGGACAACATGCGGCTGCCCGTCCACCGGTGGTTTCGCTATTCGGCAGGCTTTTCTGCTGAATGGGCGGAAAGCGTCATCGATGCCCACGGCGGCAAGCACTGCACCGTGCTTGATCCCTTCGCAGGATCCGGCACCACGCTTGTCGCCGCGGAGCACTGCGGCGCGGCCGCGTTCGGGTTTGAGAGCCATCCGTTCGTAAACCGCATTGCCGAGGCCAAGCTGTCCTGGCCCAGCGACAGCGATGCGTTCCTGGACGCCGCCGAGACGGTAAAGCAGCATCTCGACACCTGGGAGACGCTCATCACCGAGGCACAGGGTGCGCCCGATCTGCTGCAGAAGTGCTACTCCGTTGACGTGCTTGCCCAGCTCTATGCCCTGCGCAACGGATACACGACGGAGTCCGGCGCGCTCGATCCCGCTGCGGCGCGACTGGTGTGGCTGGCCATCACGGGCATCCTGCGCGCCTGCAGCGGCGTGGGTACGGCGCAATGGCAGTACATCCTGCCCAACAAGTCGAAGGCCAAGGTGCTGGAGCCACGGGTGGCATTTGATGCCAAGGTGCAACAGATGGCCGCGGACATGCGCTCGGCCCAGGAACACCGGTGGAGCGGTTCTGCCCGTGTGTTCGCCCACGATTCGCGCAATGCGCAGATCCCGATTGAACCTGGTTCCGTCGATCTCGTTCTGACGTCCCCGCCCTATGCAAACAACTATGACTATGCGGACGCTACCCGGCTGGAAATGATGTTCTGGGGGGAGATCAAGGGCTGGGGTGATCTGCAGAATGCCGTTCGTCAGCACATCGTTCGTTCGTGCTCCCAGCACGCGGCCGCCGATCGCGTCGATCTGGCGAGCATGCTTGAACATCCCAGCCTGTCAGCCATTCACAGCGAGATAAGCGAGGTCTGCAACGAACTCGCCACGGTACGCCTCGGCAAGGGCGGCAAGAAGGCGTACCACATCATGGTCGCAGCGTACTTCCACGACATGGCGGCCACGTTCACCATGCTTCGCCGCGCCTGCCGTGACGGCGCGCGGATGTGTTTTGTGGTCGGCGATTCCGCGCCGTACGGCGTCTACGTGCCTGTCGACGACTGGCTGGGACGCCTGGCGGTGGCCGCCGGCTTCACCTCGTATTCCTTCGAAAAGCTGCGTGACCGCAACACGAAGTGGAAAAACCGGAAACACACCGTGCCTTTGCACGAAGGCCATCTATGGATTGAGGGTTGACTGTGGCGAAATCTCCATCCCACCGCTTTGGACAGATCATTGGCGACCTCCTGGAGGAGATCGTCCTGCCGCAACTCCAGGCGTACTGCGATGCACGCGGGCTCTATCTGGACAAGAAGGGAAAGCGCGCGGCCCGCTCGGGCTCGAAGGTCAGTTGGCAGGATCGCTACAAGAACTTCCACGACCTCGATTTCGTCATCGAGTCGGGCGGAAGCGATGGCGTACGTGGGCGCCCGGTTGCCTTCATTGAAGCTGCCTGGCGCCGCTACACGAAGCACTCCCGCGCCAAAGCCCAGGAAATCCAGGGCGCGGTCATGCCGATCGCCGAACAACACTCCTGGGACAAGCCTTTCCTTGGCGCCATCCTCGCGGGTGTGTTTACCAGGGACTCGCTGGCGCAGATGCGCAGCTGTGGTTTCGAAACCATTCTGATGCCCTATGACTCGATTGTTGAGGCATTTGCGTCCGTCGGCATTGACGCACGATTCGATGAGGAAACGCCGGATCAGGAGTTCGCGCATGCCGTCGAGCAGATCGAATCACTCACGCCCGAGAAGAGAGCCTCGCTCAAAGCGCAACTGACCGCGAACAATGCAGCGCAGTTGGCGGGCTTCTTCGACAGCCTGAAGAAGGCCATCGACAGGGCCGTATCCAAGGTCATGGTCATTCCGCTGCACGGCGTGGAAAGGGAGTTCACCGGGGTGGATGCGGCAACGCAGTTCCTCGCGGAGCACGACCAGGCCAGAGTCGACGAAGGCGCGTTCCGCAAATACGAAATCGTCGTGCGTTACTCCAATGGTGACCGCGTTGAGGCCTCCTTTGAAGACAGGGCAGCGGCCCTTGGCTTCCTGGGTTACATCGGGGCCACTGCGCACTAACCGGGCGCGCGGGGATCGGCCCCAGTGGGGACAAGGTGCATTGTCCCTCCCATGTGGCAGGATCGGGCACTCGGTCAACTGCAAGGAATGCACGATGATGACAAGGACGATGTGTTGTGCCCTCGTACTGGCCTGCGCGGTGGGCATAACCGCCTGCACGCAACCGGCCGCATCCGATGGACCGGCCGCGCCTGGCGCGCCAACGCCCGAAGCAGGTGCGCCGGACGCAGGTGCCGATCCGGCACCCGGCACGGCGGTGACCCACATTGCGCCCGGCCCTTCGCAGCAGGCCCGTGCCTGCATGATTGCAGGCGAGTTCCACCTGTTCGGAAAGACGCTCCGCTCCCGCGATTGCGTGCAGTCCAGCGGCGCCTCGAGCGACGCCGAGCTGAAGAAGATCTGCGAAGGCCTGGCGGCCACCTCCGCGCAGATGGGAGGCAAGGCAGGCCAGGTCACGTATATGGACGCCTGCCCGTCCCCATCGCAGGGCCGCTGCAGACAGCTGTTCGGCCTGGCGTTCGATGGCTACTACTACGAGCGTTCCGCCGACGACCTGGCCGGCCTGCCGGACAGCTGCACCCACGGGGGCGGCCACTGGACCACCGGCTGAACCTGCCGGTCCGGCCATCCGTCGATCGGCCGCAGCGCCCCGGATCTGGATTACAGTCGCTTCGCCTCCCTCGCCTGTGCGCTGCCCCCATGTCCGACTGCTGCGGTTGCGGAAAGATCGTCGATGTTGCCGCCCTCCAGGCCAGGCAGCGCCGCGTGCTGGGCATCGTGCTGGCCATCAACCTGGCCACGTTCGTGATGATGGCCGGCGCGGCCTGGTGGAGCCACTCGTCCTCGCTGCTCTCCGGCAGCCTGGACAATCTGGGCGACGCGCTCACTTACGCGATCAGCCTGGCGGTGGTGGGCGCTTCCGCGCGGGCCAAGGGGCGCGTGGCGCTCCTGAAGGGACTGCTGATCCTTGGCGCCGCCCTGGCCGTTGCCGTGCAGATCGGCTGGCGGCTCACCCATCCCGCCGTCCCGTTGTTCGAGGGCATGGGAATTGCCGGCGCGCTGAACCTGGCGGCCAACGGGGTCTGCCTCTGGCTGCTCACGCCCTTCCGCCACGGCGACGTCAACCTGGCATCGGCATGGGAATGCTCGCGCAACGACATTGCCGAGGGCGTGGCCGTGCTGCTGGCAGCGCTCGCCGTGTGGGTGTTCGGTGCTGGCTGGCCGGACCTGCTGATCGCCGGCGCGCTGCTGGTGATGTTCCTGCGCTCGGCAGTGCGCGTCCTGCGCGCGGCCTGGCAGGCGCTGCGTGTACAGGCAACGTCGAACACGCCGGTGGCACGCTAGCCATCTCCCCACGATGCGCATCTCCCGCCCCTACCGCCCCGCCGACGCGGACGCCTGCCTGCGCATCTTCGACAGCAATGTGCCCGGCTATTTCGGCGCACATGAGCGCGCCGGCTTCGCTGCGTACCTGCAGCATCCAGACCGCACGGGCGACTACCGGGTGATCGAGCGCGACGGCCGGATCGTTGCCTGTGCCGGCCTGGCGATCGATGGAACAACCGCCGCGTTCTGCTGGGGGATGGTCGAGCATGGCCTCCACCGCCAGGGGCTCGGCCACACGCTGGCGCAGGCGCGCCTGGGGCTGGCGCGTGCCGTGGGTGCACAGCGCGTGACTCTCAGCACCAGCCAGCACACGCGCGGCTTCTACGCGGCGCTGGGCTTCACCGTGACCCGGGTCGTCACCAACGGCCACGGCCCGGGCCTGGATGCGGTGGAGATGGAACAGGTCCTGTCCGGCCGATGACGGCTCAGCCGCTCGAGACTTTCATCAGCACCAACCCACTGACGATCAGCACCGCCGCGCCGATCCGCATCGCGCTGATCTGCTCGCCCAGGAAGACGATGCCGACCACGAACGCACCGACCGCACCGATGCCGGTCCAGATCGTATACGCGGTCCCCAGCGGCAGCGTGCGCATGGCCAGCGACAACAGCCAGAAACTGGCGGTCATGGTGACCAGGGTGATGATCGAGGGAGTGAGTTTGCTGAACCCGTCGGACTGCTTCATCGCGAACGCCCAGACGATTTCCAGCACACCGGCTGCCAACAGATAGATCCAGGCCATGCGGCCCTCCTTGATGGGGCCAGGCCGTCCTGGTCAGTCGTACCCGATGCGGGGGAGGTCGTTCCTCCTGTGCGGCGTATTTTACCCACCCGACCGCCCGATGGGCGGTCTGCCGGCCAGCGGGCTACACGGGATTCAGACTCGCCAGTCTGGCACTGCGCGCCGCGCATGCGCTAGAATGCGCGACTGCACTGCCGGACCTGTTCCGTCGCGCAGCTCCAGCATCCAGTGGCCGATCCTGATCGCCCTGTCTGCGGAACGTCTCTATGGTGGCCCCGTCGGCCCCTCGCGACGCTAGGTCGAAAATCCCGCCAGGGCCGGAAGGCAGCAACGGTATCGATCGACGCGGGCGCCGAGGTCAGCCGGCGGGGCCGCCACCTTTTCAGGGGTCCGGTACCGGCGTGCCCTGGTGGAACACCATCCGCCACGCGCCTGCGCGCAACCGCCACAGCGAACTGCGCAGCACCGTGCGCTGGCGCTCGCCATTGATCACGTAGGCGCTGCGATAGCGCACCTGCGCAACGTGCGCGTCGAGCAGCAGGACGCTGACGTCCTCGGCGAGGATCTCGACCTGCGCCCGTTCGGCCGGCAGTTCCGCCAACGCGGTGGCGCGGTCGAAACAACCGCCGGAACTCCCTATTTCGGCGAAGTCGTCATCCAGCAGTGCCGACAGGCGCGCCCGGTCACCACGCACGACCGGGTCGTGCAGCGCGCGCTCCAGCGCCTCCAGATGATCGGCCAGCGCACTGGGCACCCGGCCGGCCGCCATGCTCAGGGGTCCTGCGCGACCACGTTCGCGGCAGTCGGCGTGGCCAGCACCACGCACTCGCCGGGCAGCGCGACGCGATGGCCACGCTGGCGCAGGGCCTCGCCATCGGCGTGGCTGGCGTAGTGGTACAACATCATCCGCGCCTGCAGCGCGCGGCTGTACTCGCGCTCCAGGTCATCCACACCGGTGTGCGACGGATTGCCGTGCAGGCCGCAGTCGTGGGCGATCAGTTCGTTGTCGTCGGCAAAGCGCGCGAGCATTTCCGGGATCGGCCGGGTATCTCCGCTCCAGGTCAGGGCACCCTTCAGGCGCAGGCCGTAGGCGGTTTCCGGCCAGTGGTGGCGCACCGGGAACACTTCCATGCGCACGCCGTCGTGCCAGAACGCGTCACCGACCACGATCAACTGGAACGCATCCCAGAAGTTGGCACCGCCCTCGGCCAGCACGTTGGGGTAGTCGGCGACCCGCCGATGCAACAGCGGCACTACCGGGGCCGGCACGTACAGGCGGATGCGCCCGCGGCGCTGCGGCGAGAAGAACGCATCCACGAACAGGCGCTCGAACCCGGCCACGTGGTCCAGATGCACATGGGTCACGAACAACGCCTGCGGCATGTGTCCGTAGTGGGCCTGGAAGGCGGTGAGCCCCTCGCCGCCGCAGTCGATGGTCAGCCACGGCCGTCCGGCGCGCTCGATCACCGCCATCGGCGACCCCAGTTCGACGGCCGACGCATTGCCGACCCCCATGAAACGCAGCGCCCAGTCCATCAGTAACCCCGGTTCCAGGCCAGGTCGTAGGCACGGCGCAGCCGTGCATAGTCTTTTTCCACGTCGTCGTGGCTGCGTTCGCCGCGCAGCTTGATCAGCGAGCGCAGCAGCCGCTTGAGATTGCGCTCGCGCCAGCGGGTGGCGGGAATGCGCTGCACGCCGCGGTCGAAATCGATCAGCCAGCCGTGGCCGTTGGCGTCGAACAGGATGTTGTGCGCGTTGAGGTCGGCATGGTCCAGGCCGGCGCGGTGGAACCGGGCGATCAGCCGGCCGGTCTCCTCCCAGGGCGCGCCACGGCCCGCCACCAGCGCACGGTCGGCCAGCGAGCGCACGCCTTCCAGGCGTTCCATCAGGATGGCCGCGCGGTACCGCAGCCCCTCGCGCATGTAGAACGCGGCGATCGGACGCGGCACCGGCAGCTTCTGCGCGCGCAGCGCGCGCATCAGGCGGAATTCGGCGAAACTGCGGGTGTGGTTGGCGCCCCGCCAGAAATACTGGTCACGGCTGAATCTGGCCGCCACGCCGCCGCGCAGGTACTGGCGCAGCACGCTATGGCCGAACGGCGCATCGACGAACCAGGCGCCGCCGCGGCCCCCATCACCGACCGGGCGCGCACGCTCGCCCCAGTGCGCCGGCGAGAACAGGCTCATCTCGGCTTGCCGCAGCCGCTCGCGGTCGAACAGAATGGCACCCATCCCGCGTCCATCGCGGCAGGGCGTCAGCGCTTCAGTGGCGTCGAATGCGACCATTCCTTCGAGTCTAACAACACCATGCCATCAGCGTCCTCTTCCTTGTGCCTTTTGCGTTTGTCCGCACTCGGGGACGTGACCCATGTGGTCCCCCTCGTCCGCACCCTGCAGCGCGCCCGACCGGGCCAGACCCTGCACTGGATCATCGACAAGGCTGGCCACAAGCTGCTGGACGGATTGCCCGGCGTGGTGTTCCACCCCTACGACAAAAAGACCGGGCTGGCCGGGATGCGCGCGCTGCGCGCGAGCCTGCCGCCCGGCCGCTTCGAGGCGCTGCTGCAGATGCAGGTGGCGTTCCGCGCCAACGTGCTGTCGGCCTTTGTGCCGGCGCAGCGCCGGATCGGCTACGACCGCGCCCGCTCCAAGGATCTTCACGGGCTTTTCATCAATGAACGCATTCCCGACCGCCCCGGCATCCATGTACTGGACGCGATCGGCAGCTTCTGCGAGCCGCTGGGCCTGGTGCAGGACACGGTGAGCTGGGACCTGGCGGTACCGCCTGCGGCGTTCGAATGGGCGCAGGCGCAGTGGGAGGATGACGGCCGGCCGGTGCTGATCATCTCGCCCTGCTCCAGCCATGTGCGCCGCAACTGGTATGCCGATCGCTACGCGGCCGTGGCCAACCATGCCACTGCTCGCGGCTGGCGGGTGGTGCTGTGCGGTGGGCGCAGCACGCTGGAGCGGGACATGACCGATGCCATCCAGGCCCAGCTGCAGACCCCGGCACTCGACCTGGTCGGCAAGGACACGCTCAAGCAGCTCCCCGCGCTGCTTGCCCGCGCCAATCTGGTGATGACGCCCGACTCCGGGCCGATGCACATCGCCAACGCAATGGGCGCCAAGGTGCTGGGCCTGCATGCGGCCAGCAACCCCCATCGCAGCGGGCCCTACTCGGACCGCCGCTACTGTGTGGACCGCTACGACGATGCCGCGCGGAAGTTCCTCGGCAAGCCGGCCAGCGAACTGAAGTGGGGCGCCAAGGTGGAGTTCGACGACGTGATGCAGCTGATCACCGTCGAGGACGGCATTGCGGCATTCGAACGGTATGTTGCCGACCGGTAGGGCCGGGCGCTGCCCGGCACCGTCGCCGCTCATGCGCCCGCAGCGTAGTCCTTGTACGACTTCTCTTCGACGTAGGCCGAGCCCAGCGCGAGATTGATGTCTTTCTTGATCCGGGCGCGCGCGTCGTTCTGCAGGTAGACCGTGCGGGCCAGCTCGATGAAGCGCTCGTCGAAGGCCTGGGCCTTGTCCTGCAGGCGGATGTCGTCTTCGGTATCCCACAGGCGCTCGTTGACGGCCTTCAGCTCGGCGCGCAGGCGCGCGACATCCTTGACCGCAGCCGGATGCGCCATCCAGGTCTGTTCCAGCGCGCTCAACTCGGCGCGGATATTGGCCAGCTTGGCCGGATCGCTGATGCGCTCGGACTTGATCTGCAGGATGGAAATCTTGTCGAGCAGCTCGCCGAAGGACACGGGAACGAGGATTTCAGCGGTCATGGTGGGGCATCCGTTACGTGAGGCGGTCAGTTTAACGGACCGCGCCGCGCGGGGCGTCCGCCGCCGGAACGGAGCGCAGCCGACCAACGGTCGGCTCTACCGGATTGCCAATAAAAAAGCCGCCCAGTGGGCGGCTTCTTCATTGATCTGGCGGAGAGGGGGGGATTGCGGGGCGCATCCGTGCGCCCCGCCCTTCCGCGCCATGCGCTCCAGGGCCAGCCTTTCGGCTGGCCGGATTCGCTCCTGGCGAATCCGTCGAACCCCAGCGGGTGTGCGATCAACCCGGCTCCCCGTCAGACCAATAAAAAAGCCGCCCAGTGGGCGGCTTCTTCATTGATCTGGCGGAGAGGGGGGGGAGTCTCAACCACACACTCCCCCAAACCCTTGCCGCGATTGACTTGGCGCCCTAGGCACCCACAAAAGGTGTCCAAGGAAGTGTCCACAGTACCAATCACCCGCCACGTTGCCAATTACCCACATAGGACCTGGGACTGAAACTGAACGAGCGATGCTAACTCGACGAAATCTCGGCACCGATGGCCTTGCGCCAGTCTCCGCTACGAATGTTACGCCCTATCAAAAGTTCAATCTTGCGAAGGGTATCAACGTATTGCTCTTTGAACTCGGCGACGTTTTTTGCGCAATGCGTGCAGTACAACGCATACCAATAGTGGTCTCCGTAGTAGTCACCGTCATAGTTCTTACTCATCAGTTGACACTGACACGAAGGGCAAATAGGGGTAAGACTTTCAACGGATGAGTGCGGTCCAACGCCATACCCCCAGTGCCAAACAACACCGTTGAATGTGTCCCTTCTGTAACTTCGCCATGTGGGCGCAGAACTATTGGCAGCACGTATGGTGAATATAGTTCTGGCCACAATGTAGAGGAACACCACAAACGCCGATAGCCACAGAATTATAAGCAGCCAGTTCGGGTGGGACGATGGCAGCGAAAGCCAGTTCCATGCATAACCTAAGCCTGCCCATATCTTAGGCCACCAACCCTTGAACGTTGCAATAACCGACCCAGTAATCGCCAGAATTGCCCCTCCAATCACCGCGCTTCCAACTGGATCCTTCCAGATCGTTTTTATCATGCTCATTCGCGCCCCCTTGATGGACGCATCTTACCAACTTGGCGGCTGACACACGCTGGTTTAGAGATGTTCTGATGGACGCCGCCGGGGCTTCTCCTCCAGCGATGGATGGTCCTTTCTGAACGGAGAGAAGCCGGGCCTCGTATCCAAGTTCTGCTGCGGAGGGGAGTCGCCGCTCCCAACAAGGTCAGCACAGACGACTACGGCCCTCGCCAAGGTCCGTCGCATTTTGTCGCGATCCTTCTGCAACGCATCCAACGCGGCCAGATCGGCAGACCTTTTAGCCTCCTCGTAGCGCTGAAGAGCCGCGTGCAATAGAGCCCGCCGCCTTTCAAAGGCCGCTGCCTATGGGCAGGCAAAAAGCGCCATGGCGAAGGATTGGCCACCTTCCAATGTTGCAGCGAGGCCTCGACTGTTTCAAATTCGCGCTTGAGCCCCTCCCGCTCCCGAAACCGTCGTTGCTCCTCGTGTTCGTTGTCCGCCAACCATGCCTGGCACCTAGCAATCTGCCTTTGTGCTTCCCTGAAGCGAATAGCATCGGCACTCGAAAACGCCGCTAGCAGCGCCTCCGTATCACGTTGCTGGCGTTGAATCGACTGGCGGGCGTCATCTTCCAAGTCCAAACGCTCTTGAATGAGCATCAGCGCTTGGCGGGAGGATGCATCCCCGTCGATGGTCAGCCGGACGCGCCCACCACCGGAGCCGCCGCCAACGCTTACGCGCGTGGCCGGAACGCCGTGCAGCGGCGGACCATGACTTCTATGTCCCGGTTCATTGCCCCGCAGTGGACCACTGCTGAGTTGTTCACCCCATCGGGGCTTGAGAGTTGCAAGACGGTTGCCAACTGGCACTCGAAGCACCGGCTTGGTGCCATCGCTGTCAGGTCGCAATCGACAAGTATCGACTTGATCTCGGGTGAGAGGGCTGCCAGCGCGTTGCCGGTTTCGTCGGGTTCCTGGGTGGTGGTTTTCTCCATTATTGCTCCTATTTTCTGTATTGGTATCGTGGGCAGCGGCCATCAACCGTCCTTCGTTGCGAGCCCTCTGCTCCCACATGTCCCACTTACGTTGAGTGGCGGCGTTGCTGTTGCGAATACGGCTGTTGATGGCGCGCCGCGCGCGCCGCTGTCCCTGTGCGTGGCCTTCTTTCACGGTGGGCAGGCGATCTGTTTCCCGAGCCTTCACCCAATCCCCTTGCTCTATGGCGTCTTGGTTTTGGTCCACTAGAGAGCGGGCGTCCACGCGCTCCGAGTAGCCCCCCCCTGCTCCAAATGTTGGTTCATGATTTGGGCAACGGTGGTACGCAGCGCAGTGATTTCCTTCCTGCCCTGCTTGAAATCGTCGAGAATTTTTGATGCGTACGCGCCCAAGCCCTCCGCCGCGATCTGACGGGACGTGAACAAAATATGGGCGTGGTAGTTGCGCTGATCGCCTTCCTTATCGGGCGAGTGCAAAGCAATTTGGGTGGGCACCTTATAGCGGTCCACCAGCATTTGCCCAATCCCAATCGCCAGTTCACGCCGTTGCGTGTCGCTCATTTCGTGCGGCAACGCCACAATCATCTCCCTCCCCACCCGCGCGTTCTTTCGCGTTTCAGCGACCCCAGCGGCGTTCCACAACATGCTGGGATCAGCAGCCCAGGTCGGCGTATCGGCCGGGGCTAGCATTTCCACCGATACCACACCTTTTTTCCGGGTGTAGTCGTGTATCAGTCCCGTAGTGTTGTCCTCGATCCGAATACCGGCGCGGTAGGCAGCGGCGGCGGTGACGCTATGGCCTTGGCCTCGGCTGATGCTCTTTATCGAACAGTGGTAAATCGCCATGACGCTTTTTCCCCAAAACCCCAAAAGGGCCGCTTTCGGCTCCGTGGGGTGTCAGGGGCGAAGCCCCTGACCGCAGGTTTTCACCCGGAGGGGGAAAACATAACTGCGCTTTTAATAGGCCCCTTCGGACCTTTTCAAAGAACCCGCAACTACAAGCGCGGCATATATTTATATAAACAGAAAATCAGGACTTGTCGAATCCTTATTTTCTGCTTATGTAATGTGATACCCAAAACTAGGAAAACTCATGACGAAGAAATCACTGAAAGAGCGGGCAGCGGACGCCGACAAACGCGCGAGACAACTCAAGGCGCAGTTAAACCTCAAGAACAAACGCGAGCGAACGCGGGAGGCTAACGCTCAGGAACGCAAACAACTAGCTCAGGCCATGAAATGGACCTGCCAGAAAGACGCCCATCGCAAGATCGAACTCGGCGGCGTAGTGATTGCAGCGGGCGCAGATCAGATGGATCCTGCCGAACTGTGCGGACTTCTCTTGGTGGCCCTGCGCAACCTCGCGGCCGAAAAATTGCCTGCACTCAGGCAAATTGGATTGACACATTTCGAAGCGAGAAAACATTCAAGAGGAGAGGAATGATGAAACCCGATCCGATTCCAAGACAATCGAATCTTTCCCTTACCCCAGAGCAACTGCGTGTCATCCGCGTTGTGCTTGAGTACAACCACTCGCATTTCGTTCGCCGCTACCTGATGCATCCCGGCTGTATGTGCCCAGATGAGATGGTGGAGCAGATCGCCTCGGCGCTGCCCGGCACGAACTACGCCCTGCCAGTGCAGGACATCTCAGCGCCTCCCGCCGCCCCTGGAGGTCTCGCTGATAAGACTTCCGCCTAGCCATCGCATCTGGCTGTGCGCTATCGTTCACGGATTGAAAGCCACAGGGGGGAAGCGCGTGGACTACACGTTAGGCAGGCTTCTAGGCGGCGTCGCCAATGGATTGGACGCTCCCAGTTACTGGGACACCATTGCCGAGTGGGAAGAGCGAGGCACAGGCAGGAAGACCATATACGAGAAGCGATATTTCTTTCATCGCGGCGACAAGTTCACCGTCTGGGTTGCAACGGGAATTCCGGAGCCTGACTTCCAAGCAATCATGCAATGGCACCGTGAGATGTATCGCGGTGACTTCGTTGCGATCCAGAAGGAAGTACTGAAGGAAAGTATTGCGGCGGCAACCAGTTACACGAACGTAATTCTCGCTGTCGGCTACGCTGCAATGGCAGCTTTGCTTTCAGCAGGGAAGCCAACGTTCACGCCTGTGACGTACTTCTCAGCGACAATTTTCCTGTCCATTTCCGTCTTCGCATTTGTCGCGTGGGAAGTGTACGGAATGATTGTTCGGTCGAAATCAAATATTGCGCTTGCGCAGGCCGTCAATGATCCGGAGACCTTCGAGACACGAATGAGCAGGCATCAGGAAGAGATGGCGGGGACCATGCGCCGCCTTCAGCCCCTCTGGGTTCTTAACGTCGGTGTCGCCGCTGGATGCGGCATTGTCTCCTTCGCCATCATGGTATTTGCATACATCCATGCGGCGTGGATGGCGCTTTAGGCTGGCCATGTAGAGCACTCAAGCGGCCGCCCCTTCAGTCGCCTGGAGGGGCGCTCGCCATTAGACGCGAAGGCCGCCCTGCCTCAATAGGGCATTGCTGCCGACATTGATAGCCAGTTCTTTCGATGCGGCGATGATAAGGATTAAGCCGATCCCCATGAAGGGCAGGCCGATGATACCGAACATCATCATGAAAAGTGAGCCAATCGGCTCCTTCTTCCAGCAGTAGGTTTTTCCTTCGGGCGTGGTGACGCCGTAGATAAAGTTACCTTCAACATAGAGCGTGGTGGGGCCCCTGCCGTGTACCGCTTTTTGCAGGTAGGTATTGATTCCTGCGGGTGCTCGGAACTTCGAGTAGACGTTGCTGCCAATTTCGATCACCGAGTACTGACGAACGCCATTTGGCCCGAACTGAGCGTCGCCTAACAACGTGAGTTCACCTGTAATTTTGTATCCCATCCCTATTCCCTGATGTGCAATCAGCCGCGGTTGCCGCTGGGTTCAAAACCGGCGATCCACATGCGGTAGTCGTAGAAGATGGAGGCATGGGACAGATCATTGCCCTGCCCATAGAACCCCGATACCCACGCGGCGTTGATGACAATGTTGCGCATCTTGTCGCGCATGGCCTTGTCTACATCGACCTGGAACAGCAGCCGGGGCGGATTGGGGCCACGCGTGCGACTGTCGCCCTAGGTGGGCACAGCACCGAAGCGTGGCTGCGCATTCAGAAGCCCTACGAACCCAATAGAGCGACCATACGTGCTGGCCTCACCCAGATCGTTGGTTTTGGTCAATTTTGCATCCGCGCAGGTTTTGAACGTCTCCTCGCGTGAGGCTGTCGGACTACTCCAGATCGTGGCCTTGACCGTCTAACAGGGAAGGTTCCGCCCTTATTCCACGAACGTCAGTGCCGCACGAGGCCACTGCAAGCGACCTTGAATGGCTTGGTCGTGATCTTCGTTGCGGAACAACGTGGGAAAGGTCTGGCCACCACTGATCGGCGCGACGTCCCCCCGGGATTGAGTAGCACGACGGTTTGGAGTCCAATCCTCAACGACAAGGAGATTGGACGTGAAGAAGCGCTTTTCCGAAGAACAGATCATCGGCTTCCTGCGCGAGGCGGAGGCCGGCATGCCGATCAAGGATCTGTGCCGCCAACATGGCTTCAGTGAGGCCTCGTACTACCTGTGGCGCAGCAAGTTCGGTGGCATGAGCGTGCCCGACGCCAAGCGGCTCAAAGACCTGGAGGCCGAGAACACGCGCCTGAAGAAGCTGCTGGCCGAGCAGATGTTCGAGAACGACGTGATAAAGGATGCATTGCAAAAAAAGTGGTGACCGCACCGGCGCGCAGGTTGCTGGTGCGGAGCATGGTCGAGAAAGGGCTCAGTGAGCGGCGTGCGTTGGTGGTTGCACGCATGAGCGCCAGCGCGCTGCGTTACGAGCCCAGGCCGGACCACAACGTTTAACTGCGTGAGCAGATCGCGGCACTGGCACACCGGCATTGACGTTACGGCGTGGGCATGATCCATCTGAAGCTGCGACAGAGTGGGTTCGTCGTGAACTACAAGCGTGTGGAGCGCCTGTATCAGGAAGCTGGCCTGCAGGTGCGTCGCAGGAAGCGCAAGAAGGTACCTGTCGGTGAACGTCAGCCCTCGCTGCGCCCGTCCGCCGCCAACCAGGTGTGGTCGATGGATTTTGTGTTCGACCGCACCGCGGAAGGCCGAGTAATCAAGTGTTTGACCATCGTTGATGACGCCACTCACGAGGCCGTGGCCATTGAGGTTGAACGAGCTATTTCCGGGCAAGGCGTTGCCAGGGTGCTGGACAGATTGGCCGTTCAGCGCGGTTTGCCGCAGGTGATCAGGACAGAGAACGGCAAGGAGTTTTGCGGAAAAGCGATGGTGGCGTGGGCTCACGAGAAGGGAATTGCCCTGCGCCTGATCGAGCCGGGGAAGCCGAACCAAAACGCTTACGTTGAGTCCTTCAACGGGCGGCTGCGCGATGAATGTCTGAACGAGCATTGGTTCCCGACGTTGCTCCATGCCAGGACCATTATCGAAAGCTGGCGGCGTGACTACAACGAAGAACGGCCCAAGCGGGCTCTTGGCGGGCTGACGCCCGCCCAGTACGCCGCACAGTTGGCTGGAAAGAGAGATACCATCAGCACCGGACTCTAAACCCGCCCACTACTCAAGCCGGGGGGGGCGTCGGCCCTTGGGGTAATAGCCTGCTGCCATGGCCCAGTCAAAGAACAGCGACAGCCAACGCGTCTTTGTTTCGATGTAACTGTCCGCCAGTGGCTTACCGGTCCGCTCTGCGGGCGCTTGCTTCAGACTGATGACCCATTCGGCGCAGTCGGTCTTGGACAAGTCGCCCAACGCCACCCTCGCAGGTGATCGCTTACGCGTGGAGTTCTTCCACGCAACAAAGGCCTTCACCGCCTCCAACTTCTGACCTGGCGTATTGCGCGCCCCGCTGGTCAAGGTTTTGGATCATTTCTCGACTGCTATCTCAAAGGCGATGCGAGTGGATGCCGCCAGTGGCGCACCACCCACAGAGGCCACACCGTGCTCGTTCAGCAGCCGGACGGTTTCGAGGGCCGCCGCGTTGTCTTGCGCCGAACCGTCGGTTTTGACCGTGTAGCCGTGAGGACCGGCAACGACTTCAAAGTCCGCCTGCCCCTTCTGCGCGCTGCGTAGCAGTTGGTCCATGCTCTTTGCCATATCCCCTCCTTGAAGGGCCACAGCATAGCGGGAGGCGAGAACAAGGGCTTGCAGATGCGCCACACGGGCATCGCGAGTGCCGAGCGAGCGCTTGACCACCTTCAGGCCCAGCGGGCCTTGGAAGCGCTTGGGAACTTTCCAGCGGAAGTCATAGACGCCGGTAGATGACAAGACAAGGTAATTTGGCAATCGCATGAGTGTCCAAGCGAGTGCCCAAGTGCGCGCAAACAGAAACGCCCGCAAGTCATTGACTGGCGGGCGCTTCGTTCAATCTGGCGGAGAGGGGGGGATTCGAACCCCCGAGGCGCTATAAACGCCTGCCTGATTTCGAGTCAGGTACATTCAACCGCTCTGCCACCTCTCCAGATGGTCCCGGCGAACCGGGGAGCGAATGATACGGGCAGGACGCGCCGGCGACAAGTCATTGCGTGCAATGAAGTGAATTTCTTCTGTATGGATGCCTTGCCGGATGTCCGGCGGGCCGCGATCATGCCGTTCATCCCCGCAACAATCCCCGGCCTTCGCACCGCCATGATCGAATTCGGACACCTGACCCACCCCGGCCTGCGCCGTGACCTCAACGAGGACACCTACTACGGCGATGGAGAGCTGTCCCTGTGGCTGGTGGCTGACGGCATGGGCGGCCACGCCTGCGGCGAAGTCGCCAGCGCCCTCGCCCGAGAGACCATCGTGCGCGAGATACGCCGCGGCGCCACCCTCGCCCAGGCCATCCGCGTGGCCGATGAGGAGATCATCCGCACCTCGCGCCGCCGCAACGACAGCCTGCCGATGGGCACCACCGTGGTTGCCGCGCGCGTGCAGGGCAATCGCTATGAAGTGGCGTGGGTCGGCGACAGCCGCGCCTACCTGTGGCGCGATGGCACGCTGGCGCAGTTGAGCCAGGATCACAGCGTCGTCCAGGAAATGGTCAGCCAGGGCAATCTGACCGCCGAGCAGGCGCGCGCGCACCCGCACCGCAACGTGGTGACCCAGGCGCTCGGCGTGACCGACCCGGCGCACCTGAACGTGGCCACCACCACCGGCGAGCTGCGCCCGGGCATGCAGCTGCTGCTGTGCAGCGACGGCCTGACCGAGGAAGTGGAAGACCAGGGGATCGCCCGCACCCTCGCCTTCGACGACGCCAGCGCGCAGGAATGCGTGGATACCCTGGTGGCCGCTGCACTGGATGGCGGCGGCTCGGACAACATCACCGTCATCCTGGTGCGCTGCCACTGACGCCGTCCCGCCCCGGGCAGCGCCGACCACGGGTCGGCCGCCCGGGGGCTGCAGACGCTCCCGCGCGCCCGGCGCGATTCAGGCGCTGGCGGCTTCCGCCATCTCCGGCTCGCCGTCCCAGATGGCACGACCGGCCTTCTTGCGCAGTTTGGCCAGACGCGCCTCATGGGCCTCCAGCTCCGAGGCGGTGGCGACCACGCGCGGGCGCGGCAGCAGGCGCGAGGTGTCGAAGACCTGGGCGTGCGCCGTGCCCGGCCGGCCCTCATCGACCGACCCGAAGCCGATCTCCTCCTGGCCCGACGTCAGCGCGATATACACATCGCCCAGGATCTGGGCATCGAGCAGGCCGCCGTGCAGCTGGCGGTGCGCGTTGTCCACGCCCAGCCGCTTGCACAGCGCATCCAGCGAGTTGCGCTGGCCCGGGAATCGCTCGCGGGCCATTTTCAGCGTATCGATGACCGAACAGCGGTCGGTGATCCGACCGTACTGGTCACCCAGCAGCGACAGCTCGTTGTCCAGGAAGCCCAGATCGAACGCCGCGTTGTGGATGATCAGCTCGGCGCCGTCGATGAAGGCCAGGAAGTCCTCGGCCACCTCGGCGAACGTGGGTTTGTCGGCGAGAAACTCCAGGGTCAGGCCGGTGACTTCCTGCGCGCCGGGTTCGAACTCGCAGTCGGGCTTGAGGTAACGGTGGAAGTGGTTGCCGCTGGGTCGGCGCTCGAGGTATTCCACGCAGCCGATTTCGACGACGCGGTTGCCCTTCTTCCACTCCAGGCCGGTGGTTTCGGTATCCAGGATGATCTGACGCATGGGCTCAGTGTACCGGTCCAGTGGCGCGGATCCGCATGGCCGCGTCGCGGGCGAGCTGGTCCACGCGCTCGTTGTCCGGGTCGCCGGAATGCCCCTTCACCCAGCGCCAGTCGATGGTGTGGCGCAGGGTGGCCGCGTGCAGGCGCTCCCACAGTTCGCGGTTCTTGACCGGATCACCGCCGGCGGTCTTCCAGTTCTTGCGGATCCAGCCCGGCATCCACTGGGTCAGGCCCTGGCGCACGTACTGGGAGTCGGTGAACAGCACGATGTTGCAAGGCTCGGTCAGCGCCTCGAGTCCGGAAATGGCTGCCATCAGCTCCATCCGGTTGTTGGTGGTGTGCGCTTCACCGCCGCTCAGCTCGCGCTCGTGCGCGTTGTAGCGCAGCAGCGCCGCCCAGCCGCCGGGGCCGGGATTGCCAAGGCAGGAACCGTCGGTGTGTATTTCAATTGTTTTCATTGCAGTCCAGATCAGGTCGCCACGGTGCCGTGCCAACGGCGTACCGGCAGTGGCGTTGGCCCCGGCAGGGCCAGGGTGCGTTTTTCAGCAGTGAACAGACAGGCCGCGCGCAGTGGCGCCAGGCTGCTGCGGTCGGGCGCGCGGTCGCGCCACATCGGGCCGAGGTAGCGCAGTTCCTCACAGGTGAGCCCCGCCTGGGCCAGGGTATGGCGCAGGCGCTGCGGCGAGCGCACCACCAGGCCGTGCCGGCGCCATTGGCTGCGCCACGGGCTGAACGGATTGAGGGTGGACAGCCACAGGCGGCCGCCGGGCATCAGCACGCGCGCGCACTCGTCGATCAGGTGCTCGGCGTCGCGCGCGGTCACATGCTGCAGGACGATGGCGTTGACGCTTTCGCCGGGCAGCGGCAGCGGCAGGCCGCAGCGGGCGTCGCCGGCGTAGCCCCCTGCGTCGCGGTACAGGCGCAGGCCGCGTCCAGGCAGTGTGGCCTGCTCCAGCCATGCAGGGGTCGGGGCGATCCACAGCCACGGGGTCACCGGGTGCACGGACAGCAGCGGATGCAGGCGCTCGAACTCCAGGCGGCGCAACGCCTGCGCCGGTTCAGTATCAAACCAGGATGCGACTGTCGCTTGACGGGGGCGCGGCGCGGCGGGCATGGTCCAATTCTATGCGACTGACCGCCCTGCCCGCCTTCGCGGACAATTACATCTGGACGCTGGTCGCCGACGACGGCCGTGCGTTGATCATCGACCCCGGCCAGGCCGCGCCCGTGCTGGCCGCCGCAGCGCAGCAGAACTGGCGTCCGGAGGCCATCCTGCTCACCCATCACCACGACGACCACATCGGCGGCGTGGCCGAACTGCAGGCCCGTTTCCCGGGGGTGGAGGTGTATGCGCCGGTGGAACCGCGCATCGACCTGCCTGCCCATCGGGTCGCCGAAGGTGAATGCATTCAGGCATTGGGGCTGGGCTTGCACGTAGTATCCGTGCCCGGGCACACCCGGAGCCACATCGCGTTTCACACCGCTGAACACCTTTTCAGTGGCGATGCGCTGTTCAGCCTGGGCTGTGGGCGCATGTTCGAAGGTACGCCGTCCCAGCTTCTGGCATCCCTGCACAAGCTGGCGTCCCTGCCGTCGCAACTGCTGGTCTGTTGCGCCCACGAGTACACCGTGTCAAATGCCGTCTTCGCGCGGCATGTCGACCCCACCAACGCTGCGTTGTCGCAGCGCCATGAGGAGGCTTTGGCCATGCGCCGCGATGACCGCCCCACGCTGCCGGTAACCCTGGCAAGCGAGCTCCAGTGCAATCCGTTCCTGCGTACCCATACTGCCGTGATCCAGCAGGCCGTCAGCGCCCATCTGGGTCGTCCCGTCACCGATGACGTCGACGTGGTCGCCGGTCTGCGGCGCTGGAAAGACGGATTCAGTACGTGAGTCGGCGATTGTTGCCGCTCGCGCTTGGCCTGGCGATCGCCGTGGCCGGCAGCGCGGGCGCCCAGTCGTTGACCGCCGGCATGTCGCAGAACGTCGCAGGGCTGTCCTCGCTGCCACTGGACCCGTCCGCCCTGCCGCCGCCGTCGGTGCGCAATGGCCAGGAGATCTTCGCCAGCTTCCGTGAGGGCCTGGCCGAGCCGACCTGCAATACCGAGGCCACCAGCCCGCGCTGGCAGAAGCAGTTCGCCCACGCCCCGTCCCGCCTGGCCAACCAGGATGATGACGCCTTGGTGCTGTTCGGCTATGTGGTCGAAGAGCTGCGCAAGGCCGACCTGCCGACCGAATTCGCGCTGATCCCGTTCGTGGAGAGTGGCTACCGCCCCAACGCCCGCAACGGCAGTGGGCCGACGGGCCTGTGGCAGTTCATCGCCACCACCGCCAGGAACCACCGCGTGCAGATGACGCCGGGCTACGACGGCCGCCTGTCGGCGGTGGACTCGACCCAGGCGGCGGTGCGGTACCTCAAGACGCTGCACGGCATGTTCGGCGGCGACTGGCGCCTGGCCACAATGGCCTACAACGCCGGCGAGTACCGGGTGCTGCAGTCGCTGCGCAAGGCCGGCATGAACGCGCAGAATGCGCGGCCGGCCGAGCTGCCGGGTCTGTCGCCGATCACCTATGCCTACGTCGAGAAGCTGCATGCCCTGGCCTGCGTGCTTGAAGACGCCGAGACCGAGCCGGCAGTGATGGCCTCGCTGGACCGGACCGTGCCGGTGCTCAAAGGTCACACCCTGCCCGCGGGTACCAGCGTGCAGCAGTGGGCCGCCCAGCGCTCGCTGGACCCGGCACGCATCGCACGCCTCAACCCGGCCCTGGCAAGCGGCAAGGGCCGCCCGTCCGGGCAGGTGACCGTGCTGGCCCCGACCACGCACGCGCCCGTGGACGCCAGTGCCAGTGTCGCCGCCGTGGCCAGTGCCCCGGCCTCCCCGGTAGAGGCGACCAGTCCCCGCAACGCACCCGCTCCGGCCAACAGCCGCACGGTGGCCAGCGCCGATCGCCCGCGCAGCCGCCGCCACACCGTGCGCGACGGCGAGTCGGCGTGGACCATCGCGCGCCGCTACGGCATGCCGCTCAAGGCGCTGCTGTCGCTCAATGGCTTGTCCGGCAGCAGCGTACTCAAACCTGGCGCGGTGCTTCGCGTCGAAGACTGAGCCACCCGCCCGGTCGATACCTGTCAGAAGCCCGGCCATGCCGGGCTTTTTTTGTCAGGCGCACAACGCAGAAAGCCCGGCGATGCCGGGCTTTCTGCTGTCCCTGGAACCGGGGTCGGTTACAGGTTCGCTTCTTCGGTCTGCACCTTGTAGTGCTTGCGCATGGCCTGGATGTAGGCCTTGGCCGCGGCCATGCCGTCGATCTGGCTCAGCTGCTGCTTGAGCTGCTGCTGCTGCTCCGGCGTGACCTCAGCCACGTTGCCCGGGGTGACCTTGTTCACCGCGAACACCAGGTAACGCCCCTGCACCTCGACCTTGCCGTAGGTCGGCTTGCCTTCCGCCGGCTGCGCCGCAGAGAACACCGCGCGGTTGATTTCCGGGGTCGGTACCGGCTGCGTGCGCGGCAGGCCCGGCAGCGGGCTGATCTGCAGCTGCTCGCTGGCCTGCAGCGCCTGCAGGGCCTGTCCGGCCTTGAGCTTGGCCAACAGAGCATCCACGGCCTTTTCCGACGCCTGGCGGGTACGGTCGGCATGGATCGCCGCGATCACCTGCTCACGCGCCTTGTCCAGCGGCAATGCCTGCTCGGGGGTGTGCTCGGTGACGCGGATCATCACGCTGTGGTTCGGTTCCAGCTCGATCGGGTCGCTGACCGTGCCGTCCTGCGTCAGCACGTCGGAGAATGCAGCGCGCAGCACGGCCGGGTTGGTGGCGATGCCGCTGGCGGTGGCGCGGTTGAACGGGCCCAGGGTCTGCACCGGCAGACCGATCTCCTTGGCCGCGCCTTCCAGCGAGGTCGGGTTCTTGTAGACCAGATCCACCAGGCGGCCGCTCAGCTCAGTGAACGCACGGTCGTTGTCGGCCTTGAGCTGTTCGGCGGCCAACTGGTCGCGCACCTCCTCAAATGCACGGCCCTCGCCGCCCTTGAGTTCGCGCAGCTTCAGCACGTGGTAACCGAAGTCGGTCTTGACCGGCCCGGTCACGTCACCGACCTTCATCGCAAACAGCGCGTCTTCGAACGGCTTGACCATCGCACCACGCTCGACCCAGCCCAGATCACCGCCGGTGCCCTTGGATCCCGGATCTTCGGAGTTGGCATTGGCCAGCGCGGCGAAATCGGCACCCGGCGCCTTGGCCTCGGCGGCAATGCGCGTTGCCTTCTCTTCGGCGGCCTTGAGCTTGGCCGGGTCGCTGCCGTCGGCGGCGATCAGGATGTGCGAGGCCAGACGCTGTTCGGGCGTGGCGAAACGCGCCTTTTCATCGTCATAGCGTTTGCGCAGCGTGGCCTCATCGGCGGGCGCCGCGGCCGGCAGGTTCGCGCCATTGATCTCCACATACTCCAGCGCCACCGTCTCCGGCTGGCGGAAGTCCTTCAGATGCGCGTCGTACCACTGCTTGATCTGCGCGTCGGTGACCTCGGCGGTATCGGCCGGCGTTTCCGGCAGCGCGGCGATCTCCACGTCACGCGTTTCGCCCAGCAGCTTCATCAGACGCTCGGCTTCGGCCTGGGTGGTGAAGCCGGACAGCTGCAGCGCCGAGGGCACCACGGACTGCTGGATGCTCTCGCGCACCAGCGCCTCGAACTGCGTCGGGGTGCGCGGCGGGTTGCTGCTGGCCAGTGCGATGCGGTACTGGTCGTTGTTGAACTTGCCGTCCGGTCCGATGAACCCGGGGATCGACACGATGTAGTCGCGCACGGCCTTGTCACCGATCACGATGCCGGACTGTTCGCCGGCCAGGCGCACGACCTGCTCGTCGATCATCTGGTCGAGCACGGCCAGCTTGTTCTCGGTGCTTTCGAACTCACGCGGGTCGAAATTCTCGCCCTGCTCCTGACGCGCCTGCTGGCGGGCCTGTTCAAAACGCACGCGGAAGTCCTGCGAGCTGATCTCGTGGTGCTGCCACAGGAACGACATCGGCCACCATGACGGTGCCGACTTCCACCAGGTTGGCGGCGCCGCCACCTTGGCCACGTTCTGCGCACCGACGCCACCGAGGTAGCTGTTGTCGATCACGAACAGGAACGGAATCATCAGCAGCCCCAGGATCACGGTGACGATCCAGCCTGAGGTCTTGTCGCGAAGTTTCTGCAGCATGGGAAGAATCAAGGCCTGATTGGCGAGCCCGGCAGTGTAACCCGCTTCGGGCGCGGCTCCAAAAGCGGCGCGGCGGCCTGCAGTCGCGGGCTTTCCACGCGCGGGCGGGAACGACACGTGCGGGGGCGGCGGACGCGCAAAAGAAAGGCCCCTGGTTTGCACCAGGGGCCCTCAAGAATTGGCGGAGCGGACGGGACTCGAACCCGCGACCTCCGGCGTGACAGGCCAGCATTCTAACCAGCTGAACTACCGCTCCGCGCTTGAAACTTTGCAGGCGCTCATTATATCCGAAGATATTCTGAAAAACCTACCCCGATTTACTGCTTTTCGAGGATTTATTTACAACTGGCGGAGCGGACGGGACTCGAACCCGCGACCTCCGGCGTGACAGGCCAGCATTCTAACCAGCTGAACTACCGCTCCGCGCTTGGACTCTTCTGTTTTCCGCAGCGACTCGCACCGTTGCAGAAAACAAGGCCCCCGATTGCTCAGGGGCCCGGTGTAGTGGCGGAGCGGACGGGACTCGAACCCGCGACCTCCGGCGTGACAGGCCAGCATTCTAACCAGCTGAACTACCGCTCCACTTTCAAACCAGTGTTACTGGCAGTGCTTGGTGGGTGCTGAGGGTTTCGAACCCCCGACCCTCTCCGTGTAAAGGAGACGCTCTACCGCTGAGCTAAGCACCCCAGCAAGCCGCTTAGTTTACGGCATCCTTCAGGGCTTTGCCAGCCTTGAACGACGGATTCTTCGAAGCAGCGATCTTGATGGTGTCGCCGGTCTTCGGGTTGCGGCCGGTACGGGCAGCGCGCGCACGGACCTGGAACGTGCCGAAGCCAACCAGCGTCACCGCTTCACCGCCCTTCAGGGCCTTGGTGACGGAAGCGATGACGGCATCGACGGCGCGGCTGGACTCGGCCTTGGTCAGGTCGGCGGCTTCAGCAACGGCGTCGATCAATTCGGTCTTGTTCATTCTCTACAGCTCCTTTGGCGGGGATTCCGCGTATTCGACAGTAAAGCATCCGACCGACAGTGCAGTCGGATACCGTGAAGTTCTCAGTTCGCCGAATTCAGTTTTTTGCTGACTCGCGAGTGGTGCTTTTATACCAGTCGCCCCCTACCCACGCAAGCTGAAAAGCCAATAACGACGCGGGTTTCGGCGATTTCCAGATGGCGCGTCAGTGCTTGACGCGCGTCGTGGAAGCTGTCTTGCTCTTGCCGCGCACTGTGACGCGCTGCCCATCTTTACCGGGCTTCTTCGGCGTCAGCGGTGTCTCCAGCGCCAGGTCGAGCACTTCTTCGATCCACTTCACCGGCACGATCTTCAGATCACGGGTGACGTTGGCCGGGATGTCCGCCAGATCCTTGCGGTTCTCCTCGGGAATGATCACCGTGGTGATGCCACCGCGCAGCGCCGCCAACAGCTTCTCCTTGAGGCCACCGATGGCGGTCACACGGCCGCGCAGGGTGATCTCACCGGTCATGGCGACTTCGGCGCGGATCGGCACCTTGGTCAGCATCGACACCAGCGAGGTCACCATCGCGATGCCGGCGCTGGGACCGTCCTTGGGCGTGGCACCGTCCGGCACGTGGACGTGCACGTCATGCTTCTGCAGGAACTCGGCGTCGATGCCCAGGCGCTCGGCACGCGAACGCACCACCGACAGGGCGGCCGACGCCGATTCCTTCATCACGTTGCCGAGCTGGCCGGTCAGGATCAGCGCGCCCTTGCCCGGGACGAGGGTGGATTCGATCTGCAGCAGGTCGCCGCCCACCTCGGTCCAGGCCAGACCGGTCACCAGGCCGATCTCGTTCTGTTCCTCGGCACGGCCGAAGTCGAAGCGGCGCACGCCCAGGTACTTGTCCAGGTTCTTGCCAGTGACCGACACCAGGGCCTTCTTCTTCGCCCCGGCCTTCTTGCCGGCCTTGGCCGGCTTGGCCGCCGCGACCGGACCGGCCAGTGCGATCTCCTTGACCACCTTGCGGCAGATCTTGGCGACTTCGCGCTCCAGGTTGCGCACGCCCGATTCGCGGGTGTAGTAACGCACCACGTCCTGGATGGCGTCGGCCCCGATGTCCAGTTCCTCCGGCTTCAGGCCGTTGGCCTTGAGCTGCTTGGGCACCAGGTAGCGCATGGCGATATTGAGCTTCTCATCCTCGGTGTAGCCGGGGATGCGGATGACTTCCATGCGGTCCAGCAGCGGGCCGGGGATGTTGAGCGAATTGGAGGTCGCCACGAACATCACTTCGGACAGGTCCAGGTCCACTTCCAGGTAGTGGTCGTTGAACGCGTTGTTCTGCTCGGGATCGAGCACTTCCAGCAGCGCCGACGACGGATCGCCACGGAAGTCCATCGACATCTTGTCGATCTCGTCCAGCACGAACAGCGGGTTCTTGCTGCCGACCTTGTTGAGGTTCTGCACGATGCGGCCCGGCATCGAGCCGACATAGGTGCGACGGTGGCCGCGGATCTCGGCCTCGTCGCGCACGCCGCCCAGGCTCATGCGCACGAACTTGCGGTTGGTCGCCTTGGCGATGGACTGGCCCAGCGAGGTCTTGCCAACGCCCGGCGGCCCGACCAGGCACAGGATCGGCCCCTTCATCTGCTTCACCCGCGACTGCACGGCGAGGTACTCGAGGATGCGGTCCTTGACCTTGTCCAGGCCGAAGTGATCGGCATCGAGCGTGTCCTGCGCGGCCTTGAGGTCCTTGCGCACCTTGGTGCGCTTCTTCCACGGCACGCCCAGCAGCCAGTCCAGGTAGTTGCGCACGACCGCCGCTTCGGCCGACATCGGCGACATCTGCTTGAGCTTGTTGAGCTCGGCCTTGGCCTTGGTCTCCACCGGCTTGGGCATGCCCGCCTCGGCGATCTTGCGGGCCAGCTCTTCCAGTTCGCCCGGCGCGTCGTCCAGATCACCCAGTTCCTTCTGGATGGCCTTCATCTGTTCGTTGAGGTAGTACTCGCGCTGGCTCTTTTCCATCTGCGACTTCACGCGGCCGCGGATGCGTTTTTCCATCTGCTGCACGTCGATTTCGCCGTCGACCAGGCCGACCAGCATTTCCAGGCGGTCGCCGATCTGCAGGGTCTCCAGCAGGCGCTGCTTGTCGGCCAGGCGCACGCTGATGTGCGCGGCGATGGTATCGGCCAGACGCGCCGGTTCGTCGATGCCGGCCAGGGTCTGCAGCAGTTCCGGCGGCAGCTTGCGGTTGGTCTTGACGTACTGCTCGAACAGCGACATCAGCGAACGGGCGATCGCTTCGATCTCACGCGGCTCGCGCGATTCGTCCGATTCGATTTCCACGCCCACGCCATGCAGCGAGCCGTCGCGCTCGGTGACCTGGGTGACGTTGACGCGCGACAGGCCTTCCACCAGCACCTTGATGGTGCCGTCGGGCAGTTTCAGCAGCTGCAGCACCTGGGCCAGCGTGCCGACCTGATAGAGGTCGGCCGCAGCCGGGTCGTCGGTCTCGGCCGACTTCTGCGCGAGCAGCAGGATGCGCTTGTCCGCCTCCATCGCCTGCTCCAGCGCATGCATGGACTTGTCGCGGCCGACGAACAGCGGAATGACCATGTGCGGGAACACCACCACGTCACGCAGCGGCAATACCGGCAGGTCGAGAGTCTCAGTAGGGGAACGGGCCATGTGGGCTCCAGTGGAACAGTGGGAATGGCCTCCGGGCGGCCTCGCCCGGATACAAAAAAAGCCGATGGCCTCGTTATGGGGCCATCGGCTTCTAGATGCAAGCTGTTCTGAAAAAATTCTTTCAATTCAATTACTTGAACTGATTATTCAGCACCAGCCGCCTTCTGTTCAGGCGCCGGCGGCGTCTGGTAGATCAGGTACGGTTCGGACTTGTGTTCGATCACCGATTCGTCCACCACCACCTTGCTGACGTTCTCTGCCGACGGCAGGTCGTACATGGTGTCCAGCAGAACCGATTCGACGATCGTCCGCAGGCCGCGGGCACCGGTCTTGCGCTTGAGCGCCTTGCGGGCAATGGCAGCCAGGGCGTCCGGACGGAACTCGAGCTCGACGTGTTCCATCTCGAACAGCTTCTTGAACTGCTTGGTGATGGCGTTCTTCGGCTCGGTCAGGATCCGCACCAGGGCCGCTTCGTCCAGCTCTTCCAGGGTGGCCACGACCGGCAGGCGGCCGACGAACTCGGGAATCAGGCCGAACTTGATCAGGTCCTCCGGCTCGACTTCGGCCAGCACCTTGCCCACTTCCTGCTTGCGCTCGGCGCTCTTGACCTTGGCCCCGAAGCCGATGCCGCCCGAATCGTTGGACCGCTGCTGGATCACCTTGTCCAGCCCGGCAAACGCGCCGCCGCAGATGAACAGGATGTTCTTGGTGTCCACCTGCAGGAATTCCTGCTGCGGGTGCTTGCGGCCGCCCTGCGGCGGAACGCTGGCCACAGTGCCTTCGATCAGCTTCAGCAGGGCCTGCTGCACGCCTTCGCCGGACACATCGCGGGTAATCGACGGGTTCTCGCTCTTGCGCGAGATCTTGTCGATTTCATCGATATAGACGATGCCCTGCTGTGCCTTCTCGACGTCGTAGTCGCACTTCTGCAGCAGCTTCTGGATGATGTTCTCCACGTCCTCGCCCACGTAACCGGCTTCGGTCAGCGTGGTGGCGTCGGCCATGGTGAACGGCACGTTGAGCAGGCGGGCCAGGGTTTCGGCCAGCAGCGTCTTGCCCGAACCGGTCGGACCGACCAGCAGGATGTTCGACTTCGCCAGCTCGACGTCGTCGTTCTTCTGGCGGCTCTCGATGCGCTTGTAGTGGTTGTACACGGCCACGGCCAGCGTGCGCTTGGCGCGGTTCTGGCCGATCACGTACTGGTCCAGGACCTCGAGGATCTCGCGCGGCTTGGGCAGCGAACTGCGTGCCGACTGCGCCTTCTCCTCCAGCTCCTCACGGATGATGTCGTTGCACAGCTCCACGCATTCATCGCAGATGAATACGCTCGGACCCGCAATCAGCTTGCGCACCTCATGCTGGCTCTTACCGCAGAAGGAGCAGTAGAGGATCTTGCCGCTGTCCGTGGAACGACCTTGGCGGTCTTCGCTCATGCTTCGCTTACCCAGTTACCCCACCCGCTGAACGGGGGTTCGATTCGAGAATAACACAGGGCCCGGAGGACGCCAGTCCTGCCCGACCCTGCGGAAACAAGCCGGAATGCCGGCCTGGTGGCGTCATCACGCCGGCTGGATCGACTCTTCCGGACGACGTTCCAGCACCTGATCGACCAGCCCGTAGGCCATCGCCTCGGACGCGCTCTTGAAGTTGTCGCGTTCGGTATCGCGCGCGATGGTCTCCAGCGACTGACCGGTGTGCCGTGCCAGGATTTCATTCAGGCGCGAACGCAGCGTCAGGATCTCGCGCGCATGGATGTCGATATCCGTGGCCTGGCCTTGGTAACCGCCCAGCGGCTGGTGGATCATCACGCGCGAATTGGGCAGCGCATAGCGCTTGCCGGCTTCGCCCGCGGCCAGCAGGAGGGCGCCCATCGAGGCCGCCTGGCCGATGCAGGTGGTGCTCACATTCGGCTTGATGTACTGCATGGTGTCGTAGATCGCCATGCCGGCGGTGACCACGCCACCGGGCGAGTTGATGTAGATGTTGATGTCCTTTTCCGGATTCTCCGACTCCAGGAACAGCAACTGCGCCACCACCACGTTGGCCATGTGATCGTCGATCGGGCCCACGAGGAAGATCAGGCGCTCCTTCAACAGGCGCGAATAGATGTCATAGGCGCGCTCGCCGCGGCTGGTCTGCTCGACCACCATCGGAACCAGGTTCAGGGCTTTGGTTCGGTTGTCCATTACGTGAGGCACCTATCTTGGGGGGGACAACCCCGCGCCGGAGCGCGGGGCGTGAAACGCCGTCCGCTTACTGACGGATGGCGTCCTGGAACGACATCTGCTGCTCGGTGTGCTGGGCGCGCTCGGCGATCCAGTCGATCACCTGCTCTTCCATCACGCGGTTCTGCAGCCCACTCATCAGCTGGGGGTCGTTGCGGTACATCTCAATGACCTGCTCCGGCTCTTCGTAGGTCGAGGCGATCAGGCGCATGGTTTCATTCAGGCGCTTGGGGTCCAGGCGCAGGTCGTTCCTGCGGGCCACTTCACCAACCAGCAGGCCGACGAGCACGCGCTTGGCGGCGGCGTCCTTGAAGCCTTCGTGGGCATCGGCCGGGACGTCGCCCGGGTTGCGGCCGCTGCGGCGGATCTGCTCGATCTGCTGGGCCAGCATGGCGCGGGCTTCGTTCTCGACCAGGCGCGGCGGCATTTCCACCGACGCATAGGCAGCGATCAGCTGTTCACCCACTTCACGACGCAGGCGGTTCATGAGCGCACCCTTCAGCTCGCGCTCCAGGTTGGCGCGGATGTCCTTGCGGAACTGCTCCACATCGCCACCCTTCACACCAAAGCTCTTGATGAAGTCTGCATCGACCTCCGGCAGCACCGGTTCGGACACGTCCACCGCCTTGACGGTGACCTTGACCTGCTTGCCCGCCAGCGCCGGCACGCGCCAGTCGGCCGGGAATTCGACGTCGAGGGTCTTTTCCTCACCCTTGGCCAGACCGACCAGGCCCTGTTCGATCTGCTCGAACATCATGCCCTGGCCCACGATCACGCTGCCCTTTTCGCTGCCTTCGGCCGGCAGGCGCTCGTCGCCGGCCTGCGACCAGGTTTCCAGCGCGACCAGGTCGCCGTCCTGGGCACCCCGGGTGACCGGGCTCCAGCTGCGGCGCTGTTCGCGCAGGTTCTGGATCATCTGGTCGATGTCGGCATCGTTGATCTCGGCGGTGTGACGCACCACGGTCAGCTTGCTGACGTCCACGTCGCCGAAGTCCGGCACCAGTTCGACGGTGGCCACGAAGGAGAATTCGCCGTCATCGCCCTTGTCGATGCGCGGGGTGCCGGCGATGCGCAGCTCATGCTCGCGCAGGGCGGCATCGAAGGTTTCGCGCAGCAGGCCGTCGACGGCTTCGCTGCGGACCTGCTGACCGAAACGCTGCTCGATCACCTTGGCCGGGATCTTGCCCGGACGGAAGCCCTTGATCCGCGCAGTACGGGCGATTTCGCCCAGACGGCCGCTGATGTGGGTCTGCAGGCGGTCTTCCGGCAGCGAGAAGGTCAGGCGGCGTTCCAGGTTGCCGGTGGATTCGATCGAAGCTTGCATGTTGACTCCTGCCACCGGCGGCATGGGCCCCGGCACGATGTGATGGATGAAACGGGTTTTGGACGCGGGGTCGTGAACGCGCTTGCCCGCCGCAGCCCTGTAGTTTCGCCGATTACGGCCAGCGCCGCCAGCACAGGGCCGGGAACGTCACAGGGCGCGTCACGCCCAGCATGTGGCCGTCTCCCGGATCCGGGACGTGCCCTTGGTCATGGGTGCGGGCCAAACCGGCCCGCACTGGTGCGAAAGGGGGGACTCGAACCCCCACGCCTTGCGGCACTGGAACCTAAATCCAGGGCGTCTACCAATTCCGCCACTTTCGCGAGCGTGCGCTCAGCAGTGCATTGTTGCAGGCGGACGCACAAACAGGAAGATCATCACCTTGCTTAACCGGCCGCCGACGGCGTTGCGACGGCGGTGGGTGGCGGCATGGCCTGCTGCAGCCGGTCGGCCAGGGCCCGGTAGATCGGCGTGCGGCATACCCACGACGAGGTTGCCCGCGCGACGAGCACCGCCGCCAGAATGGGCAGCAGCAGATCGCTGGTATTGGTGAGCTCCAGCGAGATCACCGCAGAGGTCAGCGGCGCCTGGGTCACGCCGGTCAGATAGGCGCACATGCCCAGCACCACCACCGCCGCCGGGTCCACCCCCGGCAGCAGCGCGGCGAGGTTGTGGCCGATGCCGGCGCCCACCGCCAGCGCAGGTGAGAACAGCCCGCCCGGGATGCCGGCAGCGTAGGAGACCAGGTTGGCGGCAAACTTCATCAGCCCGAACTCATGCCCGACCAGGGCCTGGCCCTGCACCAGGCCCCGCGCCTGTTCGTAGCCGGTTCCGAACGCGCCGGCCCCGAACACCAGGCCGAGCAGCGCCAGCAGCAGGCCACAGCCGGCGGCGAACAGGACCGGACGGGCCGTGCGTGCGCGGCCGAGCCAGCGCGGCCGGCCATCCATCACCGCCAGCACCAGGCGACTGAACAGACCGCCGCCCAGGCCACCGACCACACCGCACAGCAGGACCGCCACCCAGCCGATGCCCAACGGCAGCGTCGCGCCCACCCGGCCGAAGTAGGTGTAGTTGCCCAGCAGCCCGAGCGAGACCACGCCGCCGACGATCACGGCCGTCAGCAACGCGCCGGAGAAACGGTGCTCAAAACGCCCGGACAGCTCCTCGATCGCGAACACCACGCCGGCCAGCGGGGTATTGAACGCGGCGGCGATGCCGGCTGCGCCCCCGGCCAGCAGGAAGTGGGTGGCCTGGCGCGGATCGCGGAAGCCCAGCGCGCGCCCGATCACGTACATGAGGCTGGCACCGACGTGGACGGTTGGCCCTTCGCGCCCCACCGACGCACCACCGAACAGGGCCAGCACGGTCAAGCCGAGCTTGCCGACGGACACCGGCAACGACAGATTGCGCTGGCGGAACGCGGCATCGGGCGTATCCAGCGCGGCAATCACCTGCGGGATACCGCTGCCGCGGGTGGGCCGGAGTACGCCCTGGGTGAGCCACGCCAGCACGGCGAACACCGTCGGGGTCAGCAGCAGCGGCCACCACGGGGAAGCATCGTAGATATGCCGGAACAGGGCGAATGCCGCGTCGCTGGCCTTGGCAAAGAGGATCGCCGCCAGCGCGACCGCGACCGCCCCGCCCCACAGGGCCAGC
This sequence comes from Stenotrophomonas sp. NPDC077461, assembly GCF_049545475.1. Lineage (NCBI taxonomy): Bacteria > Pseudomonadati > Pseudomonadota > Gammaproteobacteria > Lysobacterales > Lysobacteraceae > Stenotrophomonas > Stenotrophomonas sp. NPDC077461. The sequence continues at coordinate 61,543 of NZ_JBMWDO010000004.1, read as the reverse complement.
CGTTCAAGCCACTGGCGCCGCGACCCCAGCCAGCGGGGAGAGGGAATAGGTGAAGGCGCGTCCATGCCCACATTGTTTCACCGCCCGGCTCCACGCGATGTGCAGGGGCTGGCGACAGAGCCGATCGGATCGGGGCATCGGACGGACGCTGCCGCGCAGTCGCGGGGCTTTGCTGCAGACAGTGCGTGGGCTGCTGTCCGGGTCCAGGAAAAGAAAAAAGCCGCCTGGCGGACCAGGCGGCTTCTGTCTTGGTGGGCTGTCAAGGATTCGAACCTTGGACCTATTGATTAAGAGTCAACTGCTCTACCAACTGAGCTAACAGCCCGAAAATCGGGAGGCGAATTATGCAGGAATCCTGGCGATGGATGCAAGCACTTTGTTTGAACGGCAGAAAAACCACCGTGCCGGCAAAGAAAAAAGCCACCCGGCTGACCGGATGGCTTCTGTCTTGGTGGGCTGTCAAGGATTCGAACCTTGGACCTATTGATTAAGAGTCAACTGCTCTACCAACTGAGCTAACAGCCCTGAAAACGCAGGCGCACATTGTAACGTGACTGCCCTTTTTTGCAACCCTGATTCACTTTCGGTGAACCAGGTTCTGATCAGTGGGGTGGCTGAGGGGATTCGAACCCCCGACCACCGGAATCACAATCCGGTACTCTAACCAACTGAGCTACAGCCACCACTGAAACCTTTGCTTCCTACCGCTTGCACCGAATGGCGCGCCCGACAGGAATCGAACCTGTAACCGCCGGCTTAGAAGGCCGGTGCTCTATCCAGTTGAGCTACGGGCGCTCGATCCGGATTGTCGCATTTCCAATCCCGTTCTGAGCAGCGGATTGGTCGGGGTAGAGGGATTCGAACCCCCGACATCCTGCTCCCAAAGCAGGCGCGCTACCAGACTGCGCTATACCCCGGCGGTTTTGTTTCCCTCCGAGGTTCCCCCCGAAAGAGTCGGCTATTGTGGGAATCAGCGAGGCATCTGTCAACGGTTTTCACACATCGATTCACCTGTCGCCATCGACTCCCCCTCCTTCGGCTATCCTCGACACAGCGGCCGGATGGCCAAACCGTACCCCTTTCAAGGAGATTGACAATGCGCAGCGGTAATCCCGCCCTTTCCGAGTCGACCTTCCTCGACCTGGCCAGCGGCTCGGTCGTGAGCTCACCCGACCAGGCGATGACCATCAATGGCACGGTCAACAAGACCGGCATCCTGCTGTTGCTCACCGTGCTGACCGCTGCATTCGCCTGGAGCCAGACCGTTGGCGCCGATGGGCAGATCGCGCCGGGCGCGATGATCTACGCCGTCGGCGGCGCGATCGGCGGCCTGGTGCTGGCGCTGGTCACGGTGTTCAAGAAGGCGTGGTCGCCGGTGACCGCGCCGCTGTACGCACTGGTGGAAGGCTTCTTCCTCGGCGCGATCTCGGCCGTGTTCGAAATGAAGTTCCCGGGCATCGTGTTCCAGGCCGTGCTGCTCACCTTCGGCACCCTGTTCGCCCTGCTGGTGGCCTACCGCACCGGCCTGATCAAGGTCACCGAGAACTTCAAGCTCGGCGTCGTGGCCGCCACCGGCGGCATCGCACTGCTGTACCTGGCCTCATTCGTGCTGGGCTTCTTCAACATCAATGTGCCGGTCATCCACGAAGCCAGCGGCTGGGGCATCGCCTTCAGCCTGTTCGTGGTGGTGGTGGCGGCGCTGAACCTGGTGCTGGACTTCGACTTCATCGAAACCGGTGCCGCCGCGCGCGCGCCCAAGTACATGGAGTGGTACGGCGCGTTCGGCCTGATGGTCACGCTGGTGTGGCTGTACGTGGAGTTCCTGCGCCTGCTGTCCAAGCTGCAGAGCCGCTGAGCGCCGCACCCTCACCACGAAAAAGGGCGCCTGCGGGCGCCCTTTTTCGTTGATCAGCCCGCGCGTGCCAGCAGCGCCGGCACCGACGAGGCGAGCAGCGCCACGCCCGAGGCGGTGAGCAGGCCCAGCACGATCTGCCGGAAGCGTGCCTCGCTGATGCCGACGTACAGCTTTGCGCCGAACAGGGTGGGCAGCAGCATCGCCGGTGCGACGATCGCGAACAGGGGCAGCACCTGCCGGGTCACCACACCGGTCGCCAGGTAGATGCCCATCGTCACCAGCAGCATGGACAGGTTGAAGTTCTGGACAATGGCGCGCTGGGCATCCTTGTCCATGCCACGCAGCGTGCACCACAGCGTCGGCAGCGTCCCGGTGAAGCCACCGATGCCACCCAGCACGCCACCGGCCATCCCCACCGCCGCATCCGCGATCCGACCGCCGGCGGTGATCCGCGGCAATGCGCGCGCCATCAGCATGGCCGGGCACCAGATCACCAGCAGCCCGCCGAGCAGCGCCTTGAACCAGTCCATGTCCAGGTGCGGCAACACGGCCACGCCGAGCGGAATGCCGGCCAGGCCCCCCAGCACGAACGGCAGCAGCCGCTGCAGCTCGAAGCCGCGGCGCACGGTGAAGGCCGCCAGCACCTGCCCCACCAGGGCGCCGAACACCGACAGGGTCGCCGCCAGACGCGGATCCAGGGTCCATGCCCAGAACGACATGGCGACCAGGCCAAAGGCGAACCCCGACAGCCCCTGCACGAATCCCGCCACGATCGCGCCCAGGGCCACGATCAGATACACCGACTCCATTGCCTTGCTCCTGTCGCACTGCGCGCCGCGTGCGACGCAAACGCAACGGGGCGCCCGAAGGCGCCCCGCTGGAGGTACCAGGCGATGCCAGGACCGCTTACAGGCGGCTGGCGATGGCCTGGGCGAAGCCCATCGTGTTGCCGCTGCCGCCGAGATCGCCGGTCAGCGAATCCTTGGCTTCCAGCGTGGCCACGATGGCCTTGCGCAGGCGCTCGGCGTTCTCGGTCTGGCCGACGTGGTCCAGCATCTGCGCGGCGGCGAGCAGCAGCGCGCACGGATTGGCCTTGCCCTGGCCGGCGATGTCCGGGGCGGTGCCGTGCACGGCTTCGAAGATCGCCGCGTTCTCACCGATGTTGGCGCCCGGAGCCAGGCCCAGCCCGCCGACGAGGCCGGCGCACAGGTCGGAGATGATGTCGCCGAACAGGTTGGTGGTGACGATGATGTCGAACTGCTCCGGACGCATCACCAGCTGCATGCAGGCGTTGTCGACGATCATTTCCTGGAACTCGATGTCCGGGTACTTGGCCGCCACTTCGCGCGCCACGGCCAGGAACAGGCCCGAGGTCGACTTGATGATGTTGGCCTTGTGCACGGCGGTGACCTTCTTGCGGCCGGTGCTGCGGGCCAGCTCGAAGGCGTAGCGCACGATGCGCTCGGAGCCCTTGCGGGTGATGCGGGTACCGGAGAAGGCGGTTTCGCCGTCGGCCGAGACTTCCTGGCCTTCGGCCAGGTAGGCGCCTTCGGTGTTCTCACGGACGGTGATCAGGTTCACGCCGTCGCCGAAGCGCGACTTGGTGTTCGGGAACGAGGTCGCCGGACGCACGTTGGCGTACAGGTCGAAGTGGCGACGCAGGCTGACGTTGATCGAGGTGAAGCCACCACCGACCGGCGTGGTCAGCGGGCTCTTCAGGGCGATCTTGTTGCGTGCGATCGATTCCAGCGTGGCCGCCGGCATCAGGTCGCCGTGCTTTTCCAGCGCGACCAGACCCGCGTCGGCGTCTTCGTATTCAAAGCCGGTGTCCAGCTTGCCGAGCACGAACAGGGTAGCGTCCATGATCTCCGGGCCGATGCCGTCACCGCGGATGACCGTGATTTTCTGCGTCATTTGATCTGTTTCCGAACCGAGGGGGAGCGCCGTCCAGCAGGTGCGGAAAGCACCGGCGCAAGGGAAGTTTCACCCGCAATTATGCCTGACCCGGCCCGGGGACCCCAAATCAGCCTTTGGTCCAAGACCGCAGGCCGTACCGGCCTGCGCTTGGCACCTGCCGGTACGGTGGCGGAGAGACAACCGGTGGCGCCCGACCGCCGGCCGGACAGTTCCGGTCAATGTTCGTGAACAGCCGGGGCGGCGGCGCCACCTTCGAGCTGGTCCAGGAAGTCCACCGCGCGGCGCAGGTGCGGAATCACGATGGAGCCGCCGACCACCAGACCGACCGAGAAGGTCTCGAAGAACTCCTCGCGGGTGACGCCGGCGTCCTTGCACTGGGCCACGTGGTAGCTGATGCAGTCGTCGCAGCGCAGCACCATCGAGGCGACCAGACCGAGCAGCTCCTTGGTCTTCACATCCAGCGCGCCGGCCTGGTAGGTCTGGGTATCCAGCGCGAAGAAGCGCCGCACGACCTGGTTGGGCTCGCCGAGGATGCGCTGGTTCATGCGCTGGCGGAATTCGGTGAATTCGGCGATGCGGTCCCGGCTGCCGTCGTCGGCCGCGCTCATGCCTGGCCCTCGCCGGCCAGCAGCGGTTCGAGCTTGCCGGCGCGGTGCAGCGCCATCATGTCGTCGTAGCCACCGACGTGGACCTCGCCGACGAAGATCTGCGGCACGCTGGTGCGGCGGGTCCTGGCCATCATTTTTTCGCGCTCGACCGGGTCCAGGTCAATCCGGACTTCGGTCCAGTCGCGGCCCTTGCTCTTGAGGAAGTTCTTGGCCGCCACGCAATAGGGGCAGACCGCGGTCGAATAGATGGTGATGGCGGGGGTGCCACCCGGGGTGGAAGCGACATCTTGGCTCACGGGAAACTCCACAGCGGAACGAGTGTCTGTATATGGTAGCGGCCCGCTGGAATTTCCACGTCACCGCCGCAACACTGTGGATTAACCATAGATTTGCAGGCCCCCTGCCACCCTGTACCGGCTGTACCTGCCCCCCCTTCCAGGAGCTTCGTTTGCGCCCTCTGCTGCTTTCCGCTGCGTTGACCCTGGCCTTGGCCGTGCCACTGGCCTCGGCCCAGGACAGCAAGCTGCCGGACATCGGCTCCTCGGCCGGCGAACTGCTGACCCCTGCGCGCCAGGCCGAATACGGCGGGATGATGCTGCGCGAACTGCGCAACTATGGCTATCTGCTCGATGACCCGCTGGTGGACGACTGGCTGCAGACGATGGGTGCACGGCTGGGTTCCAACAGCGCCCAGCCGCGGCAGCCCTACACGTTCTTCATGCTCAAGGACCGCCAGATCAATGCCTTTGCCACGCTGGGCGGCTACATCGGGGTCAATGCCGGGCTGGTGCTGACCGCCGAGCGCGAAGACGAGGTGGCGGCGGTGCTGTCCCACGAAATCGCCCACGTCACCCAGCAGCATGTGCTGCGTGGGGTCGAACGCGCCCAGCGTGACCAGATTCCGATCCTGCTGGGCATGCTGGCGGCGGTGGTCGCCGCGCAGCAGGCCGGGGGCAACTCCTCGGGCGATGCGACGATGGCGGCGATCACCTCCGGCATGGGCCTGATGCAGCAGCGGCAGATCAACTACACCCGGTCCAATGAATCCGAAGCCGACCGGCTCGGCATCCGCACCCTGGTCCGCAGTGGCTACGACGTGGATGCGATGGCCGGCTTCTTCGAACGCATGTCCGCCTCGATGCGGGGCAACGCCGGCGGCTATTCGGTGCCGGACTTCCTGCAGACGCATCCGGTCACCACCACCCGCATCAGCGAGGCCAAATCCCGCGCCGAGCAGATGAAGAAGGACACCGTGCTGCTGACCACCGCCGTACCCGGCGGCGTGCGCGAGGAACGCGTGGACCCGGCCGACCCGGCGCTGTCCGATCCGCTGGTCCGGCGCAACAATCCGCTGCTGCCGGCGTCCATGCAGGTCTCGGTGACCACGCTCAGCCGCGGCGCCACCGGGCAGTTCGAGTGGGCCCGCGAGCGGCTGCGGGTGCTGAGCGCCGACACACCCGGCGATGTGCTGAAGGAATATGAAAACCTGCAGCGCGCGCAGAAGGACGGCCTGACCGAGCCCCAGCGCTATGGGCTGGCCCTGGCCCGGCTGCGCAGCAGCGCCGCCGGCCAGGCCCGCGACGACCTGCAGGCCCTGCTGCGCGATCACCCCGACAACCTCTGGGTGGCGCTGGCCCTGGGCGAGGCCGAATCCCGCGCCGGCCAGCCGGCCCAGGCCAACGCCCGTTTCGAGGCGCTGCTGCGCCAGCATCCCGGCAGCCGACCGGTGGCGTTGACCTTCGCCGCCATCCTCAATGAGCAGGGCGGGCGCGAGGCCGGGCAGCGCGCGCAGGCGATGCTGCGTCCGCTGCTGTCGCAAAGTGGTAATGATCCGGTGTTCCAGACCCGTTTCGCCCGGGCCAGCGAACTGGCCGGAGACACCACCCGCGCCAGCGAGGCCTATGCCGAAGCGGCGTTCCTCAGCGGCCGGCCGGAGCAGGCGTTGATCCAGCTGCAGGCGCTCAAGCGCCAGCCCGCGCTGGACTATGTGGGCCGCGCACGGGTGGATGCCCGCATCGAGGCGATCACGCCGACGGTGCTGGAAATGCGCCGGCAGGGTATCCAGGACCCCGATCTGGACCGGCGCTGAGCCGGCCGCCGCCCCCGTCCACATGACCGGCCGATGGCACCGGGCACCGATACCGCCCCGGTCGTCACAAACATGTCATGAAACCGTAGTCTACTGGGCTCAATCCCGGTCTGATAAGCATTACGGTGGGCACGTGCAGAAACGCATCCTGATCGTCGACGACGAACCCGCGATCCGCGAAATGGTCGCGTTCGCCCTCCGCAAGGGCGATTACGACCCGATCCACGCCGGCGATGCCCGCGAGGCCCAGACCGCCATCGCCGATCGCGTCCCGGACCTGATCCTGCTGGACTGGATGCTCCCGGGCACCAGCGGCCTGGACCTGGCTCGGCGCTGGCGCAAGGAGGCCCTCACCCGTGAGGTGCCGATCATCATGCTCACCGCCCGTGGCGAAGAAAATGACCGCGTCGGTGGGCTGGAAGCCGGCGTGGACGACTACGTGGTCAAACCCTTCTCGGCGCGCGAACTGCTCGCGCGTATCCGGGCGGTGATGCGCCGTGCGCGCGACGATGACGAAGACGGCAGCGTGGCGGTCGGCACGATCCGTATCGACGGCGCGGCGCACCGCGTGTTCGCCGGCGACCAGCCGGTGCCGATCGGCCCCACCGAGTACCGCCTGCTGCACTTCTTCATGACCCATCCCGAGCGGGTCTATACCCGCGCGCAGCTGCTCGACCACGTGTGGGGCGGCAGCGTGTATGTTGAAGAACGTACCATCGACGTGCACATCCGCCGCCTGCGCAAGACGCTGGAGCCGTTCGGTGCGGAGAACATGGTGCAGACCGTGCGCGGCGCGGGCTACCGTTTCTCCACCGCCACCTGATTCCAGCCCGTCCAGCGCGGGGCAGATCCTCTTGATTCAGCCGGGCAGAGCCCCGCGCTACGGACACTTTTTACGAGACTGTAATGCCGCGCCACATCCGTTCCGCCTGGTTGAAAACGCTGGCTACCCTGGCCACCCTGCTGCTGGCGGCCGCCGTTCTGGGCCTGCTGCTGGGACAGGTGTGGATGTGCATCGCGCTGGCGGCCATCGGTGCGCTGGCCTGGCATTACTGGCGGCTGCGGCGGGTGCTGCGCCGGCTGACCGCGCGTCATCGCTGGGATGTGGGCGACGGCACCGGCGTGTGGAATGAGCTGGACCGGCTGCTGTACCGCAACCAGCTGGAAATGCGCACGCGCAAGCGGCGCCTGCTGGACATGCTGCGCAGCTACCGCGCCGCCGCCGCGGCGCTGCCCGACGCGGTGGTGGTGGTGGATCGCAACAGCCAGCGCGTGCAGTGGTTCAACGAAGCGGCAACCTCGCTGCTCGGACTGCATCATCCCGGCGATCTCGGCGAGGCGCTGGTCGAACGCCTGCAGCCGATGCCGCTGGCGCACTGGCTGGCGGGCGGCCGCAATGCCGAGCCGATCCTGGACGTGCCATCGCCGGTGGACCCGGCGATCCGCCTGAATCTGCGCCTGATCCCCTACTCGCCCGACTACTGGCTGCTGATCGCGCGCGATGTGAGCAAGCTGCTGCGACTGGAGCAGGTGCGCCGCGACTTCGTCGCCAATGTCTCGCACGAACTGCGCACGCCGCTGACGGTGGTGCACGGCTACCTGGACATGATGGACCCGGAGGATTTCCCCGGCACCGGCCCGATGCTGGAGGAGATGCGCAAGCAGTCCCAGCGCATGGCCCAGCTGGTGGAAGACCTGCTGACGCTGTCGCGGCTGGAATCGCAGGAACATACCGAAGAAGAAACGGTGGCCATGACGCCGATGCTGGCCACCCTGCGCCGCGAGGCCGAGGCGCACAGCCAGGGCCGCCACCAGATCAGCATCGTCGACAGCGCCGGCGTGGACCTGCAGGGCTCCAACAAGGAACTGCACAGCGCCTTCTCCAACCTGGTCACCAACGCCGTGCGCTACACGCCCGCCGGTGGCCGCGTCGAGGTGGTACTGGCACGCGAAGGCGACGGCGCGGTACTGTCGGTGCGCGACAGCGGCTACGGCATTCCGGCCAACCACCTGCCGCGCCTGACCGAGCGCTTCTACCGTGTCTCCAGCAGCCGTTCACGCGAAAGCGGCGGCACCGGGCTGGGCCTGTCGATCGTCAAACACATTCTCGGCCTCCACCACGCCCGCCTGGAGATCCAGAGCGAGGTCGGCAAGGGCAGCGTGTTCTCCTGCCACTTCGATGCCGATCACGTGCGCGCGCGCAATGAGCTGGCCTCCCTCCCCTCTTCCGAGGACTTTTCCGCATGAGCAATCTCGTTCCAGCCGTTGTGAATGTGGACAGCGACCCGCTGCGCGACCCCGCGCTGTACATCAACCGCGAGCTGTCCCAGCTCGACTTCAACTTCCGGGTGTTGGCCCAGGCGCTGGATACCCAGGTGCCGCTGCTGGAGCGCCTGCGATTCCTGTGCATTTCCTGCACCAACCTGGACGAGTTCTTCGAGATCCGCGCCGCCGCGGTGCGCCACGCGCAGGAATTCGGTCTGCCGCCGGCCCCGGACGGCATGAGTCCGCAGGCGATCCTCAACGCCATCCACGACCGCGCCGCGCAACTGGTCGATCAGCAGTACCGCTGCTGGAATGACACGCTGCGCCCGGCCCTGCACGAGGCCGGCATCGACGTGCTCGGCCGCCACTCCTGGAACCATCGGCAGAAGCGCTGGCTGCGTGCCTACTTCCGCAACGAGATCATGCCGGTGCTGTCGCCGCTGGGCCTGGACCCGTCGCACCCGTTCCCGAAGATCCTCAACAAGTCACTGAACATCGTGGTGGTGCTCAAGGGCACCGACGCGTTCGGCCGCGCCGGCCACCTGGCCATCGTGCGTGCGCCGCGCTCGCTGCCGCGCATCATCCAGCTGCCGGAAAAGCTCGGCGGGGGGCAGACCTATGTCTTCCTGTCCTCGGTGCTGTCCACCTTCGTGGACGAGCTGTTCCCGGGCATGGAGGTCCAGGGCGCCTACCAGTTCCGCGTCACCCGCAACTCCGAACTGGTGGTGGACGAGGAAGAGGTGGAGAACCTTGCGTTGGCGCTGCGCGACGAGCTGGTCGACCGCGGCTACCGGCCTGCGGTGCGGCTGGAGATCGCGCAGGATTGCCCGCGCGACATCGTGCGCACCCTGCTGCAGAACTTCGGGCTGACCGAGAACGCGGTCTACCGCATCGACGGGCCGGTCAACCTCAACCGCGTGGTCCAGCTGTACGATCTGCTGGCCCGCCCGGACCTGAAGTACCCGCCGATGAGCCCGCGCACGCTGCGCGACAGCGACGGCATCTTCGAGGTGGTGGCGCGCAGGGACGTGCTGCTGCACCACCCGTTCGACGCGTTCACGGCCGTGCTGGATCTGATCAAGCAGGCCGCGATCGACCCCAACGTGCTGGCGATCAAGCAGACGCTGTACCGCACCGGCAAGGACTCGCTGATCGTCGATGCGCTGATCCAGGCCGCGCGCAACGGCAAGGACGTCACGGTGGTGGTCGAACTGCGCGCGCGCTTCGACGAAGAGGCGAATCTCGGCCTGGCCGATCGCCTGCAGGAAGCCGGCGTGCAGGTGGTGTACGGCGTGGTGGGTTACAAGACCCACGCCAAAATGCTGCTGATCGTGCGTCGTGAAGGCCGCAAGCTGCGTCGCTACGTGCACCTGGGTACCGGCAATTATCACAGCGGCACCGCACGCGCCTACACCGACCTGAGCCTGATCACCGCCGATGCCGATATCGGCAACGATGTACACCTGCTGTTCCAGCAGCTGTCCGGGCTGGCCCCGCGGATGAAGCTCAAGCGCCTGCTGCAGTCCCCCTTCACCCTGCACACCGGCGTGCTGCAGCGGATCGAACGCGAAACCCGGCTGGCCGCCAGCGGACGTCCGGGCCGGATCATCGCCAAGATGAACGCACTGAACGAACCCCAGGTGGTGCGGGCGCTGTATGCCGCCTCGCAGGCCGGCGTGCAGATCGACCTGATCGTGCGCGGCGCGTGCACGCTGCGTCCCGGCGTGCCGGGGGTGTCGGACAACATCCGGGTGCGCTCGATCGTCGGGCGCTTCCTGGAACACAGCCGGGTGTACTGGTTCGGCAACGATGGCGCCGCCGAGCTGTACTGCGCCAGCGCCGACTGGCTGGAGCGCAACCTGCTGCGCCGGGTCGAGACCTGTTTCCCGATCCTGGACCCGGAACTGGCACGCAAGGTGTACCGCGATGTGCTGCAGAACTACCTGGATGACAACCTCAACGCCTGGGAACTGCACGCGGACGGCAACTACCACAAGTGCGCCCCGGCCCATGACGAGCCGCCGCACTCGGCGCAGATGGCGTTGATGCAGGGTCTGTAAGGGGCCCCTCGAGGCAGCGCGGTGTTCCGGCCATTGGCCGGCCCTGTCACGCGACACTGCGTCGCATCCCATGTGAAGGCCGTGCGGTGACGCCGCACACCGGCCTTCGGCTAACATTCGCCCATGCCGCATACCACCACGACTCCGCCCGCCCTGCAGGATGGCGACCTGCTCGCCGCCATCGATCTTGGATCGAACAGTTTCCATATGGTCATCGCGCGCTACACGCTCGGGCAGCTGCGGGTGGTTGACCGCCTGCGCGAGACGGTGCGCATGGCCGATGGGCTGGATGGCAAGGGCGGCCTGTCCGCCGACGCGCGGCAGCGCGCGCTGGAATGCCTGGCCCGGTTTGGCCAGCGCATCCGCGCCATTCCGCCGGTGCGCGTCCGCGCCCTGGCCACCAATACCGTGCGCCAGCTGCGCTCGCCGCAGGCCTTCCTGATGCCGGCCGAAACCGCGCTGGGGCATGCCATCGAAGTGGTCAGCGGCCGCGAGGAGGCGCGCCTGATCTACCTGGGCGTGGCCCACGCGCAGCCGCCCAAAGCGGACCAGCGCCGCCTGGTGATCGACATCGGCGGCGGCTCCACCGAGTTCATCATCGGCCAGGGCATGCAGACCCTGGAGCGCGAAAGCCTGCAGGCTGGCTGCATTGCCAGCACGCGGCGCTTCTTCCCCGGCGGCAAACTCAGCCGCAAGCGCTGGAAGGACGCATTGACCGAGATCGGCGCCGAGTTCCAGCAGTTCGCCACCAAATACCGCGCGCTGGGCTGGCACGAAGCGCTCGGCTCGTCGGGCACACACAAAGCGATCAGCGAAATCTGCGCGACGATGAAGCTGAGCAAGGGCGCGATCACCGCCGAGGCCCTGCCGCAGCTGCGCGACGAGCTGCTCAAGGCCAAACGGATCGACGACATCGACCTGCCCGGCCTGTCGGCCGACCGCCGCCCGATCATCGCCGGCGGCATCCTGGTGCTGGAGGCCGCCTTCCAGGCGTTGGGCCTGCAGAAGCTGCTGGTCAGCAAAGCGGCCATGCGCGAAGGCATCCTGTACGACATCCTCGGCCGCGCCAGCGAGAACGACCTGCGCGACGAGTCGGTGGCCGCGCTCAGCCTGCGCTACGGGATCGATACCGTGCAGGCCGAGCGCGTGGAACGCACCGCGATGGACCTGCTTGGCCAGGTGGACGCCGCCTGGGGGCTGGACCCCGACGATGCACGCATGCTGGGCTGGGCCGCGCGCCTGCACGAGCTGGGCCTGATGATCGCGCACAGCGGCTACCACGTGCATGGCAGCTATGTGCTGGAGAACTCCGACATCGCCGGCTTCTCGCGCCAGGAACAGCAGCTGCTGGCCGCGCTGGTGCGCACCCATCGCCGCAACGTGCCCAAGGCCGCCTTCGATGCGCTGCCCGAGCGCCTGCTGCTGCCGGCACGCCGGATGGCCGCCCTACTGCGGTTGGCGGTGCTGCTCAACCGCGCCCACGAGGACACCCCCATGCCGGCACTGGAACTGACCGCCGACGACACCCGGCTGTCGCTGATCCTCCCACAGGCGTTCATCGACGCGCGGCCGCTGCTGCGCGCCGACCTGATCGGCGAAACCGAGGGCCTGGCAGGGCTGGGGATGCAGTTCAGGCCGTTCGTGGCCTGAACCGGGCGGCCCGGCCGGGCCGTCATCCGATGGTCATGCCAGGGTCATGTCGGCTACATCGCCGGCGCCCAGCATGCGCGCATACGGGAGGTCCGCCATGCGCTATGCCATCGTCACCGAGACATATCCACCCGAGGTCAACGGCGTTGCATTGACCGTCCAGGGGCTCGAACAGGGGCTGCGTGCGGCCGGCCACCAGGTTGATCTGGTGCGTCCACGCCAGGCCGGCGACGCCGACGGGGAGAGCACCCTGCTGGTGTCCGGAGCGGCCCTGCCCCGCTACCCCGGCCTGCGCTTCGGCCTGCCGGCACCCAAGCGGCTGGCGCGCCAGTGGCAGCAGCAGCGCCCGGATGCGATCTACATCGCCACTGAAGGCCCGTTGGGCTGGTCGGCCCTGCGTACCGCGCGGCGGATGGGCATCCCGGTCGCCACCGGTTTCCACACGCGCTTTGACGAGTACCTGCCCGACTACGGCGTGGCCTGGCTGCAGGCTGCGGCACTGCGCTGGATGCGGCGCTTCCACAACCAGTCCGACGCCACCCTGGTCCCCACCCAGGAGCTGCAGCAGTTCCTCTGCGAACAGGGCTTTGAGCGGGTGCGCCTGCTGGCGCGCGCGGTGGACAGCCGTCAGTTCGAGCCGACCCGGCGCGATCCGGCGCTGCGCGAGGAATGGGGCATCGACGGCACCGGCTTTGCCGCGATCTACGTCGGCCGCATCGCACCCGAAAAGAACCTTGCGCTGGCCGTGAAGGCCTTCCGGCGGCTGCAGCAGGTGCGGCCCAAAGCCCGCTTCGTGTTCGTCGGCGACGGCCCGTCGCGCGCCGCACTGGCGCATGACAACCCGGACTTCATCTTCTGCGGTGTACAGCGCGGGGATGCGCTGGCCCGCCATTTCGCCAGTGGCGATCTGTTCCTGTTCCCCAGTCGCAGCGAGACCTTCGGCAACGTGACCCTGGAAGCGATGGCCAGCGGCCTGGCCACGGTGGCCTTCGACTATGGCGCGGCGCGCGAACACCTGCGCACCGATGAGAGCGGCATTGCGGTCGGCGACGACGCCGCGTTCGTGACCGCCGCCGTGCAGTTGGCCGGGGACGATGTGCTGCGGGCGCGGCTCGGGCGCAACGCGGCCCTCGCCATGAAGCGGCTGCATCCGCAGCAGGTGGTGGCCGAGTTCGATGCCCTGCTTGCCGAGCTGGCCCAGGCCCGGAGGCCGCATGCCGACCACGCCGCTTGACGCCCTGCGCGGCCATGAAGCGCGCTGGTGCCGCCGCGCCAATCACTACTGCCGGCGACGGCGGGTACGGCAGGGGTTTGCCGCGGTCAGCCGCCTCGGCGACGGCGTGTTCTGGTACGTCCTGATGGGCGCGCTGGTGCTGCTGGACGGCTTCGACGGCCTGCGCGCCTCGCTGCACATGGCGGCCACCGGGCTGTTGGCGCTGCTGCTCTACAAGGGCCTCAAGCGCTGGACACGACGCCCGCGCCCCTACACCGCCGATCTGCGTATCCGCGCGTGGGTAGCGCCGCTGGACGAGTTCAGCTTTCCGTCCGGCCATACCCTGCACGCAGTGTCCTTCACCATCGTGGCGCTGGCCTACTACCCGTGGCTGGCACCGCTGCTGGTACCGTTCACGGCGGCGGTCGGGGTGTCGCGAGTGGTACTGGGCCTGCACTATCCCAGCGATGTGCTGGCCGCCACCGCGATCGCCACCGGCCTGGCCGGTGCCAGCCTGCAGTGGTTGCCGCTGCCGGTGTGAGGCGGTGCGGCGGCGCCCGACGTTTTACAATGCGCGCATGACCACGTTGTTCATTTCCGATCTGCATCTGGACCCCAGCCGTCCAGCCATCACCGACCTGTTCCTGGCCTTCCTGCAGCGCGACGCACTGCAGGCCGACGCGCTGTACATCCTGGGCGATCTGTTCGAGGCCTGGATCGGCGACGACACGCCGTCCGCCGCCGCCGATGCGGTGGCCGATGCGCTGCACGCGGTAGCCGACGCCGGGGTGCCGGTGTACTTCATCCGCGGCAACCGCGACTTCCTGGTCGGAGACGACTACGCCCGGCGCGCGGGGTTCCGAATCCTGCCCGACCCGAGCGTGATCGACCTCTACGGCCGGCCGGTGCTGCTGCAGCACGGCGACCTGCTATGCACCGATGACGTGGCCTACCAGCAGTTCCGCACGCAGACCCGCGACCCGGCCTTCCAGGCGCAGTTCCTGGCGCAGCCGCTGGCCGCGCGCATCGCGTTCGCACAGAAGGCGCGCGATGCCAGCCAGGCGCGCCAGTCGGAGATGAAGCAGGGCGACAGGGCCCAGTTCGAAACGGTCACCGACGTCGCCCCGGCCGACGTGGAGGCCGCCTTCATCCGGTACGGTGTGGACACCATGATCCACGGCCATACCCATCGTCCGGCGATCCACACGCTCCACGCGGGCGGGCGCGAGTGCACGCGCATCGTGCTCGGCGACTGGTACGAACAGGGTTCGGTTCTGCGCGTGACCCCGCAGGGGTGGACGCTGGAATCGCTGGCGTAAGGTACCGATCCACCGTTGGCACCTGCCCGCTTGGTCGAGTGGGTACCCACCCTTGCCGGGTGGGCACCCACAGTCCCCGGCAGCGTCAGCGGAACGCGGCGACGGCTGCCTTGGTGTTGACCAGCACCCGCTGGTTGTCCGCACTGGCGGCAATGCCCATCGGAATCCCGTTGTAGCTGATGTTCGGGTTGGACCAGAAGTTCAACCGCGGGCAGCTGCGCGTGCAGTTGTAGGCCATGATCGTGCGCCAGCCGGTGCCCGTGGCCGGTTGGTAACGGTAGCCGTGGCCATAGGCGTACGGCGAGGTGCTCGAATCGGTGGCGATGTCGTGGCGGGCGCTCTGCAGATGGCCGATCTCATGGGCGAAGGAGTAGTACCCGGTCGCGCAGTCCCAGTGCACGGCGGCGAACGCTGTGCTGGCGGTGGAGCCGATGCCCGAGGCCAGGCCGCAGGAACTGGCGTTGTTGATCACCAGGACCGCCACGTCGGCGCGGGTGGTGTTGCGGCTGGTGTGGATGCTGTCCATATAGCCGTCACTGGTCTGGCGGAAGCGCGCCAGGTCGGTGGAGAAGCTGCTGGACTCGGTATATGCGGTGGTCTCGTAGCCGGCCAGCTGCAGCGTGATGCCGACGTTGCTGTTGACGTAGCCCTGGTTGGATTCCGCCACGGCCAACTGCACCAGCGACTGCATGTTGCCGCCGTACGCGGCGACCGCGCCGTTGGTGGCCACCACCAGTACGCGGATGGTGGCCGGCGTACCCGAGGACGCGGCCGCAATGCCGATCTGCTCGTTGACCGGCATCGCCACCGTCGGCAGCCGGTTGTAGTCGGCCGGATGGTCGGCCGGCATGCGCGACTCATCCACTTCCACCAGCACGTGGCGCCCGTCGCTGATCGGACGCAGGCGGTACAGCTGGCCATCACGCCGGATGGTGCCGGTGACCGTGTCGCCGGCGCGCACCAGGATGACCTGGTTGAGCGGGTCCGGGGCACCGGCCTTGGCCAGCCGCGCACCGGCACGGGTACCGAGCTGGCCGTACCACACGCTGCCCCCGTCGGCGAGAGTCTCCACACGGCTCTGCAGGGCCTGCACCGGCTGCCCGAGCAGCTCGAACTCAAGTTGCTTCTGGGTCGCGGTCACCGCAGCCGCATCCACCTGCACTTCCTGCACGGTGGCCGTGGACGGGGAGTTCATCAGCGCGCTCAGCGCCGGCTGGCTGCTGGCCGATGCGCGGCTCACCACGGTGACCGGGGCGAACAGCGACGCGGCCGAGGCACTGCCGGCGGTCAACAGGCACAACGTGATCACACCTGCGGTCTTGCTCATCGATCTGGACATCATGTCGGCTCTCTATGAGTGGGAACACTGCGGGGAAGTCGTTGCTGCAAGCGGCCGATTGCGACAGGCCAGCGCCATATGGCGCCTGTTGATCGCGTGAATTCAATAGATGCAACTGATGACCTTTCAAATCTGTGATCCGCATCCGCACGGTTCAGCAACATCACGTTCCGCCTCCCCGTCGCGCCAGTCCCGGTTTCGCGCTAACGTGATCGGGCATCGACCGGGGGGCAGGAGCGACATGGCGGGGGGACATGGCAATGAAGGCACGGCAGCGGCGGTACCGCTGCAGATCGGCCTGTTCTTCGACGGCACCCGCAACAATGCCGACAACCTGCGGCACGCCTCGCGTCCGCCCGGCAGCACCACACCCGCTCCACGCCCGCCGGCGATCCGCGCCGACGATGCCTCGCCCTACCAGAGCCGGCTGACCAGCAGCTACAGCAATGGCCTGACCAACATTGCGCGTCTGCACGGCCTGTACCCGGACCATCGCGGCACGGGCCACCCGGCCGCCGGCCCGCTGTCACTGGCGATCTACATCGAGGGCGTCGGCACGCGCACCGGCAAGGACGACGACCTGATGGGCCTGGCCTTCGGCGTTGGCCGGACCGGCGTGCGCGCCAAGGTCCACCGCGCCTTGGACGTCCTGCTGCCCGATGCCCTGCGCACGCTGGCCCGGCAGCCCAGGCTGCCGGCGATCGCCGCGGTGCGGGTGGACCTGTTCGGCTATTCGCGCGGTGCCGCCGCCGCACGCGATGCCGTCAATCGCCTTGCGCGCCCCGAGGGAGCGGCCTGGCTGCGTGAACAACTGGTGCGCGCCGGGCTGGCGCTGGCGCCGGCGTTCCCCGGGCAAGCGCGCCGGGTCCGTTTCGTCGGGCTGCTCGATACCGTGGTGGCGGTCGATCGTCGCCAGCGCGACCAGCTGCCCGAGGTCGCACTCGCCGCCGACTGCGCGGACACGGTGCTGCAGCTCACCGCCCGCGACGAACATCGCGAGCACTTCGCGCTGACCAGCGTGGCACCGCCGCACGAGGAAATCGCCCTGCCCGGTGTGCACGCCAACATCGGCGGCGGCTACGACCAGACGGTGGAAGGCCCCAAACTGCTGACCCGCCCGCTCGGCCAGATCCTCGATGACCACGGCTTGGCCGACGGCGCGACGCCGCCCCTGTCGCTGCTGCGTGCCAGCGACGTCCATCGTCGTGCACAGGCGCAGTGTCGCCAGTGGCAGGCCACCTTGAGCCTGGGCGACGAGGCGGTGTGGGTCGACGTGTGGCACCAGTGGCAGCAGCAGCGTCGGGCCGGCAGCCGCAGCGTGCGCCTGCTGCCCACGCTGCACGTCTACGCGGCGGTGGTACTGCGGCGGTCCATCGACCCGCGCTACCAGTGGATCGCACTGCGCCTGCTGCACCAGCGGGCGGCGGCGGCCGGCGTGCCCTGGCGGGCCACACCGGACCAGGACCCGGCGCTGGCTCTGCCGGCACCGCTGCTGCCCATTGCCGCGCGCCTGCTGGCCGGCCAGCCGCTGGATGCCGCGCAGGAACGGTTGCTGCGGCAGCGCTACGTGATGCAGTCGGCCCACTGGAATTTCGATGCGCTGGGCGATACGGCGCTGCTGTACGCCGCCGACGAGGCCGCCCGCGAGCTGCCCTATCGGCCCGGCCCGGGACTGTTCTACGTGAACCGGCCGACCGAGGACGGTCAGCGCGTGGTGCTGGCCAACGCCTGACCGCGCATCTCGGTCTGCTCGATCAGTTCGGCCAGTTCGTCCTCGTCGAACCCGGCCAGCAGCCGCGCTTCGAGATTGAACGGGCCATACAGGAAACCGCCGGCGTACTCCTTCAGCAGTGCCATGAAGCGCGGCCGTGGTTCGACGCCTGCACGGGTGCAGTACCAGCGGTACCAGCGCGAGCCGGCCGCCACATGCGCCACTTCCTCGCGCAGGATGATCTCCAGCACGTCGGCGGTGTCGGCATCGCCGCTGGAACGCAGCTTGACGATCATGCCCGGGGTCACATCCAGCCCGCGCGCTTCGAGCACGCGCGGCACCAGCGCCATCCGTGCCAGGCCGTCATGCGCGGTCTTCTCGCACATCTCCCACAGGCCGTTGTGCGCGTCGAAGTCGCCGTAGGCATGGCCCAGGGCCTGCAGGCGACCATGCAGCAGCATGAAATGACGCGACTCGTCGTCCGCCACGCCCACCCAGTCGGCGTGGAACGATCCGGGGAGCCCGCGGAAGCGGTACACCGCATCCCACGCGAGGTCGATGGCATTGAGTTCGATGTGGGCGATGGCGTGGATGAACGCAGCGCGCCCCTCCGCACTGCCCAGGCCGCGTCGCGGCAACTCGCGCGGGTGCACCAGGGTCGGCCGCACCGGGCGGCCCGGCATGCGGATTGGTTCGGGGGGCGGCGCCTCGGCCGGTGCCTTCAGGCGCCCGGCGCGGAACTGCGCCGCGTAGTGCTGGGTGAGCGCGACCTTGCGCAGCGGATCGGGCTCGGCCAGGCACTGCTGCGCGGCGCGCAGCAGGTTGCCGGCGGCAGTGTCCATCGCCTCGCCCATGCCAACGGCCTCAGGCGCGCCGCTTGTGCTTGGCATCGTCCGAACGCAACTGCTGGATGCGCTCGAAGTAGCCCGGTTCAATCCCGGTCGGGTAGATCCCGTTGAAGCACGAGGAGTCGAACGTCTTCAGCTCCGGATTGCCTTCGCGCACCGCCGCTTCCATGTCCTCGATGTCCTGGTAGATCAACCAGTCACAGCCCAGGTGCGCCTCGATTTCCTCGACGCTCCGGTTGTGCGCGACCAGTTCCTCGGCCGCCGGCATGTCGATGCCGTAGATGTTGGGGTAACGCACCGGCGGCGCGGCGCTGGCCAGGTAGACCTTGCGCGCACCGGCGTCGCGCGCCATCTGGACGATCTGCTGGCTGGTGGTGCCGCGCACGATCGAATCGTCTACCAGCAGCACCACGCGGTTGCGGAATTCCAGGTGGATCGGATTGAGTTTGCGACGCACCGACTTCACCCGCTCGCCCTGCCCCGGCATGATGAAGGTGCGGCCGATGTAGCGGTTCTTGATGAAGCCTTCGCGGTACTTCACCCCGAGCGTGTTGGAGATCTCCAGCGCGGCGTCACGCGAGGTGTCCGGGATCGGAATGATGGTGTCGATGTCGTGGTCCGGGCGCAGGCGCAGGATCTTCTCGCCCAGCTTGATGCCCATGCGCATGCGCGCCTTGTGCACCGAGACGTTGTCGATCATCGAATCCGGGCGCGCGAAGTACACGTACTCGAAGATGCACGGGCTGTGCTCGGCCGGCTCGGCGCACACTTCGGAGAACAGCTCGCCGCGCGCGGTGATCACCAGCGCTTCGCCCGGGCGCACATCGCGCACGCGCTGGAAGCCCAGCACGTCCAGCGCGGACGACTCGGACGCCACGATGTATTCATCGCCTTCGGCATGGGCGCGCTTGCCCAGCACCAGCGGGCGGATGCCATGCGGATCGCGGAAGGCGACCAGGCCCAGGCCCAGCACCACGCTGATCACCGCATAACCGCCCTTGCAGCGGCGGTGCACGCCGGCCACGGCACGGATCGCCGCTTCCGGGGTGAGCTGGCGCTGCGCGTCCAGCTCGTAGGCGAATACGTTCAGCAGCACTTCGCTGTCCGAATCGGTGTTGACGTTGCGGCGGTCCTGTTCGAACACCTGCTGGCGCAGCGCTTCGGTGTTGATCAGGTTGCCGTTGTGGGCCAGCGCGATGCCATACGGCGAATTGACGTAGAACGGCTGCGCTTCATCCATGCCTTCCGAACCGGCGGTCGGGTAGCGCACATGCGCGATGCCGACGCGACCCTCCAGGGTCGACATCCGCTTGGCGTCGAACACGTCGCGGACCAGACCGTTGGCCTTCTGCACGCGCAGGCGGGTGCCATCGGCGGTGGCGATGCCGGCCGCATCCTGGCCGCGATGCTGGAGGACGGTCAGGCCGTCATACAACTGCCCGGCGACGTTCTGGTTGCCGACGATTCCGACGATGCCACACATGGTGCGAATCTCCGCTGGGCTGTGCCCATCTACAGTGAAGGTGGCCGTGCCTGGCCGGGGGAACCGTTCCGCGAGGGAGCGGTGTCGTCCGGACGCGCGCGCGCCGGCTCGATGTTGGTGGGCAGTGTGGAAGCCGGTCCGCGCGCCGCAGCGTCGGCAGGTACCGGGTCCCTCGCCTCGTCAACCGGACGCGGCCATCCGCGCCCTGCCACTACCTCGCCAAGCACGCCATTATCGCCTGTCGCGAGCGGCTTGCCCAATTCCAGCGGAGGCAGTTGCGGCAGATTCACCTCCGGCAGCGCCACCTCGGGCAGCTGCGCCTGCATCCAGCGCACGCCGGGCTGGAGCAGTGGGCGGACCTGGGAGTCGCGCCAGGCGGCCTCGTCGGGCAGCGGCGTGAAGGCGGCGAGCATCAGCAGGACGCAGCCCAGGAACGCCCCACGGACCAGGCCCAGGGCCCCGCCCAGCAGGCGGTCGGCGCCGGTCAGGCAGGTCACCTTCACGGCCGCTTTGATCAGCATTCCGATCCCGCCCACGGCAATCATCACCGCCAGGAACACGCCCAGGTAGCCGCCCACGTAATGGCCGGTGCCGGGCGCCGCCGGTGCAGCCCACCAGTGCGCGGCGTCGTTGCCGAACAGGAACGCCGCCCAGCCGGCCAGCAGCCAGGACAGCGTGGCGACCACGATGCCGACGAACCCGCGCATCAGCCCGAGCAGCACCGAAGTGCCGATCAGCGCCAGCAGCACGATGTCGATCACGCCCGCACGCCGCGGTGGGGCCGTGGGGCCGGCAGCCGGTGCATGCCGGGGCTCAAGGGTGCGGGCGGACCATGCCGGCCACGCCGACCTTGGCCGCGACCTGGGCCTTGAGGTTTTCGGCGTCGGCGCGGTTGGCCACCGGCCCGACGCGCACGCGGTTCAACGTGCCCTTGTCGGTGCGGACCTGCTCGACGAAGGCGCTGAAGCCCGCCGCGCGCACCTTGTCGCGCAGTGCATTGGCTTCAGCGGCCTGGCCGAAGGCGCCCAGCTGCACGGCGAACCCGACGCTGCTGGCGGCCGGTGCGGCCGGTGCGGAAACGGTGGCGGCTGCAGGTGCCGGCTTGGCGGGGGCCGGCTTCGGCTCGGGCTCGGGCTTGGGCGCGGCCGGCTTCGGCTCGGGCTTGGCGGCCGCCACCGGTTCGGCCGGCAGCGCTTCGGTTTTGACCGTATTGGCGGCTGCAGCGGCCGGGGTGGCGCTGGAGGCGCTGGCCGGGGCGGCAGCGGGCGTCGGCGTGGGTGTGGCAGCCACGGCGCTGTCGGCACGGGCGTCCAAGGTCACTACTTCGGCCTTGACGTCGCTGCGCACCTTCACTGCCTGCAGGCGGGCCGACTCGGCTTGGGCGCGATCCGCGTAGGGCCCCACGCGCACGCGCCAGGCCGGGCGGCCGTTGATCGTGGCCGGCTCGCTGAACCCGGGAAGCTGCGATTTCCTGAGGTAGGCGATCACCGCGTCGGCATCGGCCTGGCTGCCGTAGGCGCCGAAGCTGACCGCGTAATTGCCCGCAGCCACGGCCGGGGAGGTGTCAGCCGGCGCCGCATCGGCAGCCACGGCACTGGTGTCGGCCAGCGGCTGGGTGCTGGACACCCCGCTCTGCAGGCCGGTGGCGGCCCCGGTCGGCGCCACCAGGGGCAACTCTCGCGTTTCGAATTGTCCGTCTGACGGTGCAGCCGGCGCGGTGATCGGCACATTGGCCACGCCGCTGTCCGGCGCGGGGCCCTTGACCAGCATGGGCAGGAAGATCACAGCCAAAGCCACCAGAACGATGGCACCAATCAGTCGCTGTTTCAGAGGAGTATCCACGGAAGGCAGGCAGGGCGGCGCGGCGGAATGCCACGGCGATTATACGGTCGCGCGCACGCGCGGCGTCGAATGCGGCTGAACGGCGGCACAGGACCGCCGACGGGATTCACGCTGTCGCTTCCAGCCACTGCAGGGCCTGCGCGGCCGTGTGGAAGGAACCGAACACCAGCACGCGATCACCGGGCTGGCTATCCCGCAGGGCCTGGTGCAGCGCATCGGTCACGCTGGCATGGCGGTTGCCATCGGCCGCGGCCGTGCCGGCCAGGCGCGCCTGCAACGCCTCGGCGCTCTGCGCACGCGCGCCGTCCAGGCCGGCCAGGTGCCAGGTCTGGACCTGCGCCGCCAACGCCTCGACCACACCGGCGGCGTCCTTGTCCTGCAGTGCCGCGAACACGGCCACGGTGCGCCCGGCGGCCGGTGCGGCCTTGAGCGCGGCGGCCAGCTCGCGTGCGGCCTGCGGATTGTGGCCGACGTCGACCAGCACCTCCACGCCGTTGCGGTCGAAGGACTGCAGGCGGCCACGGATGCGCGCATTGGCAATGCCCTCCACGAACGCCGCGCGCGGCAACGGCTTGTCCAGCGCGCGCAGCGCGGCAATCGCCGAGGCGGCATTGCGCAGCTGGATCGGCCCACGCAGCGCCGGCGTCGGCAGGTCGATGCGGAACCCGACGTCGCGCCAGCGCCAGTGCTGTGCGTCAATGACGTCGGCGAAGAAGTCGCTGCCGCCGCGGATCGCGTTGGCACCCAGCACGTAGGCGCGGGCCAGCACGCTGGACGGCGGATCGGTTTCACCGAGGATGACCGGCTTCCAGCCGCGGATGATGCCGGCCTTCTCGGTGCCGATCGCCTCGCGGTCTTCGCCGAGCCAGTCACTGTGGTCGATGTCCACGGTGGTGATCACGGCCACGTCGGCGTCGACAATGTTGACCGCATCCAGGCGCCCGCCCAGACCGACCTCCAGCACCGCCAGGTCCAGCCCGGCGGCGGCGAACAGGTGCAGCGCGGCAAGGGTGCCATACTCGAAATAGGTCAGCGTGGTCTGCCCGCGCGCCTGTTCAACCGCGGCGAATGCAGCGACGAGTGCCTCGTCGGCAACGTCCTGGCCATCGATGCGCACGCGTTCGTTGTAACGCAGCAGGTGCGGGGAGGTGTATGCGCCGACCTTCCAGCCGGCGGCACGTGCGATGGCCTCGATGAAGGCTACGGTCGAGCCTTTGCCGTTGGTGCCGCCGACGACGATGGTACGGGCGGCCGGCGCGCCCAGGCTCATCGCCTGCGCCACGGTACGCACCCGGTCCAGCCCCATGTCGATGGTGGCCGGGTGCTGCTGCTCGATGTAGGTGAGCCAGTCGGTGAGGGTCTGCGGGCGGGCGATGGTCATGGGCGTTGGATCAATGTGGCGGACGACGGGGCGGGACGGGACGGCGTTACAGCGCGCGGTGCTTGGCTTCGCCGAAGAACGGCGTGTGGTGGGCGCAGTCGTTCAGGCGAACCACTTCCAGGCTGTCCAGGTCGGAACCTTCGAGCAGGTTGAGGGTGGTCGGCGCCTGGCGGAAGGTCCACAGGCGGGAAAGCGGCAGGCCGAGGATGCGGCACAGGATCACGCGGTTGACGGCGTCGTGGGCGACGACCAGCAGGGTGTCGTGCTCGCCGAGGCCATCGGCGGCGCGGGCCAGGCCGCGCCAGCTGCGCTCCAGGACCAGGCGCAGCGATTCGCCACCCGGCATCAGGACGGTGTCCGGTTCTTCGCGCCAGGCCTTCAGCCGCGACGGATCCTTGTCGTTGATTTCGCTGGCCAGCAGACCCTCCCACTCACCGTGGGCGATTTCCTGCAGATCCGGTTCGGTGAGCAGCATGTCGGCGCGCGCGCTGCCCAATGCAAGCTGGGCGGTGCGCTGCGCACGCGACAGCGGCGAGGCGACGGCGCGGGTGATGTCGACCGAGACCAGGCGTTCGCCCAGCGCCTGGGCCTGGGCTTCGCCGATCGGCGACAGCGGGATATCGATCTGGCCCTGGTAGCGGCCTTCGGCGTTCCACGGGGTTTCGCCGTGACGGGCAAGCAGGATGCGCATGCGAGCAAAGGGTCCTTGGGGGGAGGAGTTCCGGCGTTTCGTTCACATCCTGTGAAAGCGCGCGGAACAGGGATCATACCCGGTTGACGCATCGAACCCGTGCCGGACGCGGTCTGGCCGCTCTGCGCCCACGTTGCGCCGGGGACCACCCGGTTGCGGTTGACGGCGGCCGCGATCAGTGCAGCGCCGCGCGCGGCCAGCCGGCCAACGGTCGGCTCAACCGGCCACAAAAAAAGCCCCGCTGCTTTCGCAGCGGGGCTCGGTGGATCTGCCCTGCCCGGCTTACTTGACCAGGTTCAGTTCCTTCAGCAGCTGCGGCGCCGGCGCCACTTCCTGCATGATCCACTGCATGTAACGGCTGTCCACCGAGATCATGCGGGTCATCACCGGGTCGAACACCCAGTTGGAGCTGACCGACTCCCAGTTGCCGTCGAAGGCCAGGCCGACCAGCTTGCCGTTGGCATCCAGCACCGGCGAACCCGAGTTGCCGCCGGTGATGTCCAGGTTGGACAGGAAGTTCACCGGTACCGAGCCGATGCGCTTGTCTTCCAGACCGCCGTACCGCTTGGCCTTGACCGCATCAAGCAGCGCCTTGGGCGAGTCGAACGGATCGGCACCGGTTTCCTTGGCGACGATGCCTTCCAGCGTGGTGAACGGGGTGTAGGCCACGCCGTCCTTCGGCGCATAGCCCATGACGTTGCCGAAGGTGATGCGCAGCGACAGGTTGGCGTCCGGGTACACGAACTCGCCCTGGCTCTTCTTGTAGTCCGCCAGCGCCTGCAGGTACAGCGGACGCGCGACCAGCGACTCGCCTTCGCGGGTCTTCCTCTGCTCTTCCTGCTTCAGCAGCGCAGGCATGACGGCCACCGCGTACTGGATCGCCGGATCGGTGCTGGCTTCAAATGCCGCGCGGTCGGCCTTGAACCACTTCAGGCGTTCATCCAGGCTGCCCAGCTTTGTACCCGACAACTTGCTCACCAGACCGTCGATGGCGGCCTTGTCGCTGCCCGCCAGCCACTGGTTCAGCACCTCGTTGTTGCGCTGCGCGGCCGGCAGTGCGGCGTACTGGCCCAGCCAGTAGGCCTGCAGCTGCTGATCCATGCGCGCCACATAGCGGCGGTCCATCTGCTTGAGCGAACCCTCGATCGACGGCAGGTCGCGCTCCTGGTAACCGGCTTCGCGCTCGGCGTCGGCCTTGCTGCGCTCGATCGACAGGCGATACAGCGCGATTGCCGAACCCAGCACCGAGGTGTTGTTGAACTGGCCCACGATCAGGTCGCGGTCGCGGGTGGCGCGGCCTTCTTCCAGGTGCTTGATCAGCTGCGCGTGCGCGGCCAGCGCCGGCTTGCCGGCGGCGCCCTGCTTCTTCAGCCATGCCAGCACGGCCGCTTCCTCGGCCTGCTTCTGGCCGGCGGCGTCGATGCGCTTGAAGCCATCCAGCTGGCCCTGGTAGTTCTTGGCGGTGTTGTTGAGGCCGGCCATCGTGGCGGCGTACTTCACCTTGATGTCCGCGTCCTGCTGGCCGGCCTTGCCGATCAGGTCGATCACCGCGTTGTAGTGGCGCGCGATGGTCGGGTAGGTCCAGCTGGCGGTGTCGTTGAACTCAGCGGCCAGCGCGTAGCGGTTGGTACGGCCCGGGTAGCCGGCCACCATCACGAAGTCGTCGGCGCCCAGCGGCTGGTCGGCGAACTTCAGGAAGTGCTTGGGCTGGTAGGGCACGTTGTCGGCCGAGAACGCGGCCGGCTTGCCGTCCTTGCCCACGTAGGCACGGTAGAACGAGAAGTCGCCGGTGTGGCGCGGCCACATCCAGTTGTCGATGTCGCCACCGAACTTGCCCACGCTGCCCGGGGGCGCGTAGACCAGGCGGACGTCCTTGATTTCCATGTTGCGGAACAGGCGGTAGGTATTGCCGCCGGAGAAGCTGTACAGGCGGCAGCGGAAGCCGGCATCGGCTTCGCAGGCGGCGGTCTGGGCCTTGTCGAAGGCATCCAGCGCGCGGGTGCGGGCCAGCGGGTTCTTGCCGGCGGCGGCGATGGCGGCCTTGGCCTGGTCGGTCACGTCGGTGATCTGGTCGAGCACGAATACGCGGGCGTTGGGGCCTGCGCTCAGTTCATCGCCCAGGGTCGGTGCGTTGAAGCCGTCCTTGATCAGGTTCTTCTCGGCGGTGGAGTTGAGCTGGATCGCGCCGTAGGCACAGTGGTGGTTGGTGACCACCAGGCCCTGCGGCGACACGAAGCTGGCGGTGCAGCCACCCAGTGCCACCACCGCGCCCATCGGATCGCCGGTCAGGTTGGAGATCTGCTCCGGGGACAGCTTCAGGCCGGCCTGCTTGAGCGGGCCGGCAATCTCCGGCAGCTGTTGGGGCACCCACATGCCTTCGGCGGCATGGGCGACCTGGACCAGCCCAAGGCTGGCGACGACGGAGAAAGCGAGCAGGTTCGAGCGCATTGAGCAGCCCCTGGTGAAAGAACCACCGAGTGTAGCCCAGCACCCGCCCCGCCCCGATGCCCGGAAGTCATGGCCCCCCAGGGGGACCCCGGACCACCCGCAACGCAGCATGGGAAAACTGCCGGCGGCTCTATAATCCGCGTTTCCCCCCAGACGAGTTCCACCCCGATGGCGCAGCAAACAATGAAGGCCCTGGTCAAGCGTGAAGCCGCCAAGGGCATCTGGCTGGAAGAGGTTCCGGTCCCCACCCCGGGCCCGAACGAAGTCCTGATCAAGCTGGAAAAGACCGCCATCTGCGGTACCGACCTGCACATCTACCTGTGGGACGAATGGAGCCAGCGCACCATCAAGCCGGGTCTGACCATCGGCCACGAATTCGTCGGCCGCATCGCCGGGATCGGCCCGGGCGTGACCGGCTATGAGATCGGCCAGCGCGTCTCGGCCGAAGGCCACATCGTGTGCGGCCACTGCCGCAACTGCCGTGGGGGCCGCCCGCACCTGTGCCCGAACACCGTGGGCATCGGCGTCAACGTCAACGGCGCCTTCGCCGAGTACATGGTGATGCCGGCCAGCAACCTGTGGCCGATCCCCGACCAGATCCCGTCCGAGCTGGCCGCCTTCTTCGACCCGTATGGCAACGCCGCGCACTGCGCGCTGGAGTTCAACGTGATCGGCGAAGACGTGCTGATCACCGGTGCCGGTCCGATCGGAATCATCGCTGCCGGCATCTGCAAGCACATCGGTGCGCGCAACGTGGTGGTCACCGACGTCAACGATTTCCGCCTGAAGCTGGCGGCCGACATGGGCGCCACCCGCGTGGTCAACGTGTCCAACACCTCGCTCAAGGACGTGATGAAGGACCTGCACATGGAGGGCTTCGACGTGGGCCTGGAAATGAGCGGCAATCCGCGCGCCTTCAACGACATGCTCGACTGCATGTACCACGGTGGCAAGATCGCCATGCTCGGCATCATGCCCAAGGGCGCCGGCTGCGACTGGGACAAGATCATCTTCAAGGGCCTCACGGTGCAGGGCATCTACGGCCGCAAGATGTACGAGACCTGGTACAAGATGACCCAGCTGGTACTGTCCGGCTTCCCGCTCGGCAAGGTGCTCACCCACCAGTTGCCGATCGACGACTTCCAGAAGGGCTTCGACCTGATGGAACAGGGCAAGGCCGGCAAGGTCGTGCTGAGCTGGAATTGACCATGCGGCGCGTCACGACCACCGGTCGTGACCTGCCACGGAGGTGATGCCCTGCCGGGTTGGGTACCGACCGGGTGTCGGTACGAAAAAGGCGCCTTTCGGCGCCTTTTTCATGCCCATCGCCGCGTCAGATCATTTGCCCACGGCCACGGTGAACACCACGCGGTTGTCGGCCAGCCTGCCGTTGTTGTCACGACCGGCACCATCGGTACCGTGGTAGCCCAGACCCAGGTTGAACAGGCCGAACTGGCGGCTCACGCCGACGTTGAAGTCGGTGTAGTCCTTGCCGAAATCGGTCTCGAGCGAGGTGCGGCCGACGTTCGCGCTCAGGGTGAAGTCATTGGGCAGGCCCCACTCGCCGCCCACCGCGTAATACCAGCTCTTGGTATCGGACCCGGACAGGTCGTTGGTGTAGGCCACCGTGAGCTTGTACTGCTCGGCAAACGTGGTGGTGGTGATCAGCTCGTTGTAGTTCAGCTCGCTGGCGCCCGGGTAGGTGTAGCGGTTGAGCAGCACGTCGAAATTGACGCCGTCCGTGACATCCACTCCGTAGCCGATCAGGTAGTCGATCTCCAGGTTCGGGTCGCCCGGCCCGAAGTCCACGCCCGAGCCCCACACGCCCGCATACAGGCCCACCGGCGAGGTGTAGGTGAAGCCGGCCTGCAGGGTCGGGTCCTCGTCGGTCTGGGAGACACCCCGGAACACGTAGTCCGATACCGCGGTGACGTTCCAGCTGAAGGGAGACTCGGTCTCGTCCTGGGCAGCGGCGGCGAACGGGGCAAGCAGGGCGGCGCAGAGCACAACGGCGGCGGTGCAGCGCGTGGCGTGGTTCATGCGGGGTCTCTCCAGACGTGGGGGCAGGTGCGGCGGGGTTTACGGTTTTTTAACCTGATTGATATTGCGATGCAACAATCACATGCGCAACCGTTTTCGCTCATGCCCCGGCCCGCCCGCCGCCGGAGGGCGGCCCCGGTACCGACGGGGACAGGTAAAATCCCGGGTTTCCCGTGCCGAAGACTGCCTGCCATGAGCGACGCCATCACCGCCCCGCTGACCCAGCACTACGTTGAAGAACTGGAGGCGATCCGCGCCCAGGGCCTGTTCAAGTCCGAACGCATCATCACCAGCCCGCAGTCGGCCGAGATCACGCTGGATGACGGCCGCACGGTGCTGAACTTCTGCGCCAACAACTACCTTGGCCTGGCCGACCACCCGGACCTGATCCAGGCGGCCAAGGATGCGCTGGACAGCCACGGCTTCGGCATGGCATCGGTGCGCTTCATCTGCGGCACCCAGGACCTGCACAAGCAGCTGGAAAGGCAGATCGCCGACTTCTTCGGCAAGCAGGACACCATTCTCTATGCGGCCTGCTTCGATGCCAACGGCGGCCTGTTCGAACCGCTGCTCGGCGAAAACGACGCCATCATCTCCGATGCGCTCAACCATGCGTCGATCATCGACGGCGTGCGCCTGTGCAAGGCCAAGCGGTTCCGCTACGCCAACTGCGACATGGCCGACCTGGAAGCGCAGCTGCAGGCCGCCGATGCCGCCGGCTGCAGGACCAAGCTGATCACCACCGACGGCGTGTTCTCGATGGACGGTTTCATCGCGCCGCTGGACGAGATCACCGCGCTGGCGAAGAAGTACAACGCACTGGTGCACATCGACGAATGCCACGCCACCGGCTTCCTCGGCGCCACCGGCCGCGGCTCGGCCGAAGTCAAGGGCGTGCTGGAGAAGATCGACATCATCACCGGTACGCTGGGCAAGGCGATGGGCGGCGCGCTGGGCGGCTTCACCACCGCCAGCGCGGAAGTGATCGAGCTGCTGCGCCAGCGCTCGCGCCCCTATCTGTTCTCCAACTCCCTGCCGCCGCACGTGGTGGCTGCCGGCATCAAGGCCTTCGAGATGCTGGCCGCCGCCGGCGACCTGCGCAGCACGCTGGCCGACAACACCGCCTACTTCCGCCAGAAGATGACGGCCGCCGGTTTCGACGTGAAGCCGGGCGTGCATCCGATCAGCCCGGTGATGCTGTACGACGCGCCGCTCGCGCAGAAATTCGCCGAGCGCCTGCTCGAGGAAGGCATCTACGCGATCGGGTTCTTCTTCCCGGTCGTGCCCAAGGGCCAGGCGCGCATCCGCACCCAGATCAGCGCCGCACATACGCGTGCGCACCTGGATCGCGCGATCGACGCTTTCACCCGCATCGGTGTCGAGCTGGGCGTCATCAAGGGGTGATCAGCGCCTGCCGTAGCGCGGGCATTGCCCCGCGCTACGGCATTGGCCCGCCCTTGCCCGGTCGCGCACAGGGCGTCATTTCTTTTTCTTCTTGTCCTTCGCCGTTTCCTTGCTGGCCACCACCACCGCAGCGGCGCGATCCTGCGCGTTGCCCTTGGCCACGCGGATACCGTTGGCCTTCATCCAGGCATCGAACTCGTCGGCGCTCATGCGCCTGTCGCCGTCACTCATCAGGAAACGGTAACTGCCCCGGCCGTCCAGCTCCGGCGTGTGGATCTCCACGATCGGTTCGCTCGTCGGTGGCGGCGCCTTGGCCATCTGCTTATGGCCGCCGCAGGCGCCCAGCAGCGCGACGGGTACCAGCAGGCAGCCGCCGCGCAGGAGGAAACGGTGGAAAGAGTTGACGTGCATGGTCTTGCTCCCGGTGATGATCGGAATGTCCCTTCGAAGGCCATCCATTGCCCGGGTCGACTGGCCTGCCACATGCCGGCAGGCCGCGAGGTCACGGTGAGGCCGCAGCGCCCTTGGCCGCGGCATACAGCAGGTCCAGATCGTGTTGGCTGAGTTCGCGCCAGGCGCCCTTGCCCAGCTCACCCATCGGCAGCTGTCCGATGGCCACGCGCACCAGCCGCAGCACATTGATGTCGACGGCGGCCAGCAGGCGGCGGATGTGGCGGTTGCGCCCCTCCTCCAGCACCACTTCCAGCCAGGCGGTTTTCTCGCCGCTGCGCAGCAGGTCGACACGCCGCGCGCACAGGCGCTCGCCGTCATCCTCGACGCCGGCGCACAGCGCCTGCAACTGCGCGGCATCGGGGATCGTGTCGATCTGCACGTGATAGGTCTTGTCCGGCCCGGTCGTCGGGTCGGTGAGCCGGGCGGCCCACTGCGGATCGTTGCTGAACAGCAGCAGCCCTTCGCTGGCCTTGTCCAGGCGCCCCACCGGCGCGATCCACGGCAGGCCCGCACCGTCGAAGCAGCGGTAGACCGTGTCGCGGCCCTGCTCGTCCTGTGCGGTCGTGACCAGCCCGCGCGGTTTGTTGAGCATCAGATGGATGCGCCGCGGCGCATCCAGCGCGCGTCCATCCACGCGCACCTGGTGGCGCCCATCGATGATCGGGTACTCGGGGTTGTTGATGACCCGCCCGTCCACCGTGACCCGTCCGTCGGCAATCCAGCGCGCCGCTTCGGTGCGCGAGCACAGGCCCGCCTTGGACAGCACCCGGGCCAGGCCGTGCCGCACGGCCCCGGCACTGCCCGGAGAGGGGGACTTCTGCGGGGACGCACGCCGCTCGGGGCGGCGTGGTCGGGGCGCGGACGCGGCGGGGGGCCGGCGTGTGGTCATGAGCTCCGCGCGCGGCGGCTTACTTCTTCTCGCCCGGCTTGGTGTCAGCCGGTGCTTCCGCGGCGGCCGGGACGGCAGCCGGCGCCGGACGCGCCTTGACCACGCGCACACCGCGCGCCTTCATCCAGGCGTCGAATTCCTCGGCGGTCATGCGCTTGCCGTTCTGGCTCATGTCAAAGCGCCACGGCGTGTTGTCGAACTCGGTCTGCGGCTTGTAGGCCGCCGGATCGTTCGGCTTGATCGCCGGTGCACCCGGCATCGCCTTGGCGATGTTCTGGCAGCCATCAATGCGCAGGCGCTGCAACACGCGGTCCAGCGACTGGTGCTGGTCGAAATTGGAGGTCAGCACACCAGCCGGCATGCCGAGCTGCACGTTGCGGATGTACAGCTCCTCGGCCACGGGCGCGATCGCGGTGGCCGGCAGCGGCAGCGGCGAAGCGCTGGTGTTCGCCGAACAATCCACGGCTGCGTGGGCGGCGGGAACCAGGGCCAGGCCAAGCACGGTGGCCAGTGCGATACGCAGCATGGGATGCATCCAGGAAAGGGGTCGACGCGCCGAGTTTAACAGCGCCACAACGGCTTTCAAGATCCCACATTCAATGAATACGGCAACTTGTTGGATTTAAAGCAAAGATCCAATGCGGCCTGCGTCGGCGTGCTCGGTAGCTGCCGCCGCCGAACCGAAGGCGCATGGCAATGACAGTGGTCCGGCGCTTGGCGTTTGGGCGCAAAAAAAAGGGCCCGGCAATGCCGGGCCCTCTTCTGAGGCTGTACAACCAGACAGATCAGTTCTGGACGTTCAGCTCGGTACGACGGTTCTTTGCACGGCCTTCCGGGTTGTCCGAACCGTCCGGGTTGGTGTTCGGAGCAATCGGACGGCTCTCGCCGTAGCCGATCGGACCCACCAGACGCGAAGCGGACACGCCGTTCTTGGTCAGGTAGTCGTACACGGTGGTGGCGCGACGCTCGGACAGCTTCTGGTTGTAAGCGTCGGTGCCCTTCGAGTCGGTGTGGCCGGCCACTTCAACGCGCAGATCCGGGTAACGCTTCAGGATCTCGGTGGCTTCGCTCAGGATCGCCACGGCGTCCGGACGCAGGGTCGACTTGTCGAAGTCGAAGTTGACGCCCTTCAGGTCGATGGAGACCGGCACCGGGCAGCCGTCCGGACCGATGGTCTGGCCAGGCTGGGAGTTCGGGCACTTGTCGTCGCAGTTGTTGACGCCGTCACCGTCGTCATCCAGGTCGGCGCAGCTCGGGGCAACCGGAGCCGGAGCAACCACAGCCGCGGTCGGGGCCGGGCCCAGCGGGATCACGACGCCGACCGAAGCCAGCACGTCGCCGAACCAGTCTTCCGTCGGAGCAGCGATGCTCTGGTCGTCGAAGTCAGCGCGGTAGGCCACTTCGGCACGGACAGCAACGCGCTTTTCGAAGGTGGTCTGCAGACCCACGCCGACCTTGGCGGCGAAGTTGCCGTCCTTGCGCTCACGCGGACCGTTGTTGTCCAGCGCCGGGTACTCTTCTTCCGACTTCTGGTAGCCCAGACCCATCAGCAGGTACGGGTTCCAGCCACGGCCTTCGGAGATGAAGTGGCGACGCAGGTCGATCGAGGCGCCGTACTGGCTCCAGTTCAGATCCTGGTTGGCGTCGAAGTTCGGGTTCTGGTAGTTCAGTTCACCGTCCAGCGACCAGTTGGGGCTGATGAACTTACCGAGGCCCAGGGTCACGAACGGAGCGTCGTTGGTCAGACGGTCGTTATCCTGGAAGTTGAAGCCGGCCGAACCGGTCAGGTACCAGCGGTCGTCAAAATCCTGCGCCGATGCAGCCTGGGCGAAAGCCAGACCGCCCAGCAGCGCGGCAGTGAGGATCTTCTTGTTCATTGAGTACAGCTCCTATTTCGGGGGTATGAAACCGGTAGAGGCATGGGCCAGCACTACTGCGTCGTTTTCAGACTGCCGATTCAGCACGCCACCGCCGCGAACATTATGCTCAGGAGGGTGAAGGTGATGTTAACAGTCCCGTAACATGTGAAGAGAACGGCCAGGCCCCTACCCGGCCCAGCGGGTGGCACCGTATACAGGTTGATGAAATTGCGCAAGCGCCTTTGATGACAAGGGTTTCCCGGGATTCATCCCGCTATGGGTGCCAACCGGGAGTATTTCGCCCCTGCGCGATGCCCGCATTGATTCAGCGCAGAAACAGCAATGTCAGCAACCGTATGATGGCGTCAACACCCCGATATCGGAGCTGTCATGAAAGCCGTGGGACTGACCCGCTACCTGCCCGTCGATGACCCCGAGGCCCTGCAGGATCTGCAGCTTTCCGAGCCGGGCCCGCCGCAGGGACGCGACCTGCTGGTGCGGGTGCAGGCGATCTCGGTCAACCCGGTGGACACCAAACTGCGGGCCCCGCGCGAGGGCCGGGAAGAGTCGCCCCGCATCCTCGGTTTCGACGCCGCCGGCGTGGTGGACGCGGTCGGGCCGGAAGTGACTGCTTTCATGCCGGGCGATACGGTTTATTACGCCGGCGACGTCACCCGACCGGGCTGCAACGCCCAATGGCAGTGGGTGGATGAGCGTCTGGTCGGACGCCAGCCAACCACGCTGGACGCCGCGGATGCCGCTGCGCTGCCTCTCACCGCGCTCACCGCCTGGGAACTGCTGTTCGAGCGCATGCCCCTGCGCTTCGATGACCGCCATCATGCCGGGCAGCATCTGCTGGTCATCGGCGGCGCCGGTGGCGTCGGCTCGATCGCGATCCAGCTGGCCCGGCATGCGGGCTTCACGGTGATCGCCACCGCCTCCCGCGACGCGACGCGCGCGTGGTGCACGCAGATGGGCGCCGACCATGTGATCGACCATCGCCAGCCGCTGCTACCGCAGCTTCAGGCGCTGGGCATCGACCAGGTCGAGGTCGTGCTGAATCTGGCCGATACCGATCACTACTGGGACGCGATCGGCGACCTGCTGGCACCGCAGGGGCATGTCGGGCTGATCGTGGAGCCGCGCGGCGCGCTGCGCATCGGCGATCCATACAAGGCCAAGTGCATCGGCATCCACTGGGAATTCATGTTCGCGCGGGCGCGTTTCCGCACCCACGACATGATCGAACAGCATCGCATTCTCAACCGCGTGGCCAGCCTGTTGGACGCCGGCGAACTGCGCAGCACCGCGCACACGCTGCTGGGCCCGATCAATGCGGCAAACCTGCGCGAGGCGCACCGTCGCCTCGAAACCGGGGAGGTGATCGGCAAGCTGGTGCTGTCCGGCTGGGACTGACCCGCCAACGCGCCGCTGTGGGCGCGGATTGGTATGCATCTGTATCTGTCGGCGCGTCCCGGCCGGCCCTACATTCAAGGGCCTTTCCGGTGAACGCGCCATGCCCACGTCCCTCCCCCTCCGCCTGGCCCAGCTGCTGCTGGGTCTGTTCCTGTATGGCATCGGCGCGGCGGTGATGATCCGTGCCGCCATTGGCGTCGCCCCGTGGGATGTGCTGTCGCAGGGCATCGCGCTGCAGACCCCGCTGTCGTTCGGGGTGGCGACCAATGTGATCGGCGCACTGGTCCTGCTGCTGTGGTGGCCGATCCGGCAGAAGCCGGGGCTGGGCACGGTACTGAACGTGATGCTGATCGGCCCCAGCGCGCAGTTCGGGCTGTGGCTGCTGCCGGAGGTGCACGGCCTGGCATGGCAGGTGCCGATGTTCGTGCTGGGCCTGCTGCTGGTGGCGGTGGCGACCGGGTTGTACATCGGCGCCCGCTTCGGCCCGGGCCCGCGCGATGGCCTGATGACCGGCCTGCACGCGCGGACCGGCTGGCCGATCTGGATCGTGCGCAGCCTGATCGAAGGCACGGTGCTGGTGATCGGCTGGCAGCTCGGTGGCGACGTCGGCGTGGGCACCCTCGCCTTCGCCCTGCTGATCGGCCCCCTGTGCGGCGTGACTCTGCCCTTCTTCGGCATCCACAGGCCCACTCCGGCAGCCGCCGCCCGGTAGTGCCGGCCGCTGGCCGGCGCCCCGTCGGGCTGGCGCCAGCGGCGGGCATCACCCGCCTCAACGGCCGCCCGCCACCAGACGCCCCTTGCCGTTGGGGCCATTTCGCGGCACGCTTCATGCTTCCGTACGCAAGCGTATCGACATGTCGCCAGCCGCCGAATCCACCGCCTATCCCCACCTGTTCACCCCGCTGGACCTGGGCTTCACCCAGCTCCGCAACCGCGTGCTGATGGGGTCCATGCACACCGGCCTGGAAGACCGGGCCCGCGACTTCCCCCGGCTGGCGGCGTATTTCGCCGAGCGTGCGGCCGGCGGCGTCGGCCTGATCGTCACCGGTGGCTTTGCCCCGAACGTGGTGGGCTGGCTCAAGCCGTTCGGCGGCAAGCTGTCCTGGCCGTGGGAGGTGCGTCCGCATCGCCAGGTCACCCGTGCGGTGCACGACAACGGCGGCCGGATCTGCCTGCAGTTGCTGCACGCGGGCCGCTATGCCTACCACCCCCTGTCGGTGGCACCGTCCCGGCTGAAAGCACCGATCAATCCGTTCACCCCGCGCGCGCTGTCGGCCCGCGGTGTGGATCGCCACATCGCCGATTACGCGCGCAGCGCGCGGCTGGCCCGCGAGGCCGGCTATGACGGCGTGGAAGTGATGGGGTCGGAAGGCTATCTGATCAACGAATTCATCGCCCCGCGCACCAACCAGCGCACCGACCGCTGGGGCGGCGACGCCGCGCAGCGCATGCGCTTCGCGGTGGAGATCGTGCGCCGCATCCGCGAGGCGTGCGGGCCGGATTTCATCATCATCTACCGGCTGTCACTGGTGGACCTGGTGGACAACGGCAGCAACTGGGAAGAGATCGTGCAGCAGGCGCAGGCGATCGAAGCCGCCGGTGCGACCCTGATCAATTCGGGCATCGGCTGGCACGAGGCGCGCATTCCCACTATCGCCACCTCGGTGCCGCGTGGCGCCTTCGCCGGGGTCACCGCCAAGCTCAAGCCGCACGTGCGCGTTCCACTGATCGCCACCAACCGGATCAACATGCCGGATGTGGCCGAGCGCATCCTGGCCGGCGGCGGGGCCGATATGGTCTCTCTGGCGCGCCCGCTGCTGGCCGATCCGGCGTGGGCCAACAAGGCACGCAGCGGCCGCCCGGAGTCGATCAATACCTGCATCGCGTGCAACCAGGCCTGCCTGGATCACGTGTTCGAGAACAAGACCGCCAGTTGCCTGGTCAATCCGCGGGCGGTGCATGAAACCGAGCTGGTCTACCGCCCGGTCGCCACCGCGCGGCGCGTGGCCGTGGTCGGCGCCGGGCCGGCCGGCCTGGCATGCGCGACCGTGGCCGCCGAACGCGGGCACCGGGTGACGCTGTTTGACGCCAACAGCGAGATCGGCGGCCAGTTCAACGTGGCCAAGCGCATCCCCGGCAAGGAGGAGTTCCACGAAACCCTGCGCTACTTCGGGCACAGGCTGGCCGAGACCGGCGTGGAGCTGAAGCTGGGCACCGTGGCCGATGTCGCCACGCTGGCCGGCTTCGATGCGGTGGTGGTCGCCACCGGCATCACCCCGCGCCAGGTCGATTTCCCCGGCGCCGACCATCCCAAGGTGGTCAGCTATCTGGACGTGCTGCTCGGCCGGGTGGTCGTGGGGCCGCAGGCGGCGATCATCGGTGCCGGCGGTATCGGCTTCGATGTCGGCGAATTCCTGGTGCACGAGGGTCCGTCGCCGGCGCTGGATACGGCGCGCTGGATGGCCGAATGGGGCGTGGACCCGAGTTTCGAGACGCGCGGCGCGCTGACGCGACCGGCCCCGGAAGCGCCGGCCCGCAAGGTCTGGCTGCTGCAGCGCAGCCCCGGCAGACCGGGTGCCCGCCTGGGCAAGACCACCGGCTGGATCCACCGCGCCACGCTCAAGGCCAAGGGCGTGACCCTGCTCGGCGGCGTGGAGTACCTGGGCGTGGACGACGCCGGCCTGCGTGTCCGCGTGGGCGACCAGGAACAGACCTTGCCGGTCGACCACGTGGTGATCTGCGCGGGGCAGGAACCGCGGCGCGATCTGCACGCCGCACTGGTGGCGGCGGGTGTGCAGGCCCACCTGATCGGCGGTGCCGACGTGGCCGCCGAACTGGATGCCAAGCGCGCGATCCGCCAGGGCAGCGAGCTGGCGGCGGCGCTGTAAAACGGGTTGCCGGCGCGCGGCCGGCACTCCCTGAATGGGCGAATTCGGCCGCCCTCCGAACCTGAATGTCAAGTCTTCAGGTTCAGGATGCATTGGGAAATGGCCCCCTATCGTGCGCCAACTTTCCCGCTCACCACCCAGTTCGAGTGAGCGCGCGGACCCGTCATCCTGATCGGGTCCGCCACCGGGCGGCCCCGATGGCCGCCTCCCCATGACGCCAAGTCGTACCCCACGCCCCGTCCGAATGATCGGATGGACAGCCAGGTGCGGCCCATACGGAGCAAGGAGATTTATGAAACTGGCCTGGATTCTCTGGCTGTCGCAGTTGTTGCCGCAGCCGGCCGCCGATTCGTTGTGCCTGAGCACGACCGTCTACCTCGAAGCGCGTGACCAGACCCTGCGCGGCCAGCAAGCCGTCGCGGAAGTGGCCCTGCGCCGCTTGGACAGCGGCCTGTGGGGCGACTCGATGTGCCAGGTGGTCACCGCCCGCAAGCAGTTCGCCCCGACCATCGTGGCCCCCGGTACGCAGCTTGGCAACGCCGACGCGTGGCAGGAAGCGATGACCGTGGCCTTCGACGCCGAGCGCAACTGGGCGCTGCCGGTGGGCGAGCGCAAGGAGATCGTGCCCGGCGCGAGCCACTTCGCCGCCTTGGCCATCGCCAATCCGAGCTGGCGCAATGCCTACCAGGTGGCCACCATCGGCGACCACACGTTCTATCGCGTGCAGAAACTCAAGCCGCGCACGTCGTAACGATCTGTTACAGCCATACCGTTGAGGATGCGTGGCCCGCTCTGGAATAGTGAGCGGCTCACCCATCACCATCCGCAACGGAGTTCCCATGAAGCTGTACAGCAAGCCCGGTGCCTGCTCCACTGCCGACCACATTGCCCTGCAGTGGACCGGCCAGCCGTATGACGTGGAACTGCTGACCAAGGAAACCCTGAAGGCGCCTGCGTTCCTGGCCATCAATCCGGCCGGCTCGGTACCGGCGGTGGTCGACGGCGATTTCGTACTGACCCAGAACGCCGCGATCATGGGGTACATCGCCGATACCCATCCCCAGGCGGGTCTGGCCGGCGACGGCAGCGCCCGGCAGCGTGCCGAAGCCACCCGCTGGCTGTCCTTCGTCAATTCGGACCTGCACCCGGCGTTTTCGCCGCTGTTCGGGCCGGGCAACTACATCGGCGACGAAAGCCAGTACGACGCCATCCGCGCCGCCGCGCACAAGCGCCTGCGCGGCCTGTTCGAACGCGCCAACACGCAGCTGGAAGGCCGCCAGTGGCTGGCCGGGTTCCGCAGCTTCGCCGATCCGTATTTCTACATCACGCTGCGCTGGGCGGCCGGCGCCAAGGTCGACCTGACCGGCCTGGACAACATCGCCGCGTTCAAGCAGCGCATGGATGCCGACCCAGGCGTGCAGGCCGCGTTGAAGGCTGAAGGCCTGCTCTGAGCGGGACGACGAACGATCAACGAAGAGCCCGGCCATGCCGGGCTCTTTCGTTATCGTCGCCACGCACCGCTCAGCCTATCTCGCGTACGACGTTGTCCTGCGCGTCGCGCAGCGCGGTGGGCACTACCTCCACCACCAGACCGGTACCGGGCAACGGGTAGCGACCGCGCTGGGCACGCACGTCGCGCAGCAGCGCGTCCAGGCTTGCCGGCGTCAACGTGCACGTCATCCCGCCCTCGCCACGGCGCAACGCATCGCGTTCACCGGGCTGGAAGGTCCACTCGCGATCGCCGCCGATCACGGTCAGCGGGTGGCCGTAACGCAGACGCAGCGGCAGCAGGTCCAGCAGGCTTGGCACCTGGCCGGCACCAAGCACCAGCACCGTGCTGTCACCCTCCTCACGCCACGCCAGGGTTTCCACGAACAGCAGCGCGGTGCTGGAGCCGTCGCGGGCGCTGCCCGCCTCCACCTGCCGGGCCAGGTCCGCATCGTCAAGCAGTGAGGGGCGATGCAGGTCGGTGATCCACAACGGCATGCGCGGCGCCAGCGCATGCAGCACGCCATCGGTGGACCAGCGCTTGATTGCCGCCATCTCCGCATCGCTCACGCCGATCACCTGCAGGAAGACCAGGCGACCGTTGGCGGTGTCGCGCGCCGGCAGCTGCGGGTCGGGCAGGAACGCCACATGACGCAGGCAGGTGTCGGTGTCCAACGCGATTGGCCCGTTGGCATCCATGTGATGCCCGGCTTCGAACACGTTGCCGGTGGCGAACACGTAGCGGGCGAGATTCTGCAGCAGGTTCATCGGCCACGTGGGCGGACTGGCGGCATCGTCGTCCACCGCCAGGCGGAAGGTCAGCTCGAAGCCGTAGCCGCTGTCGACCGCGTCGTCGCTCTGCTTGT
This sequence comes from Stenotrophomonas sp. NPDC077461, assembly GCF_049545475.1. Lineage (NCBI taxonomy): Bacteria > Pseudomonadati > Pseudomonadota > Gammaproteobacteria > Lysobacterales > Lysobacteraceae > Stenotrophomonas > Stenotrophomonas sp. NPDC077461. Next base: position 21,521 of record NZ_JBMWDO010000004.1, on the reverse strand, counting down.
CGTACAGCTCGGAGAAGCCGTAGGTGACGTAATGCCAGTGCGGGCGCGGGACGTCGGCCCGGTACACGCTGATGCCGTCCAGCGGATCATTGCCGCCCAGCGTGTAGGGCAGCGCCGTGCCGTAGTGCGTCGGCTCCTGGCCGGGATACAGCGCGGCCAGGGCCGCGTTGATGGCATCCCAGCCCGGGGTGCCGTCATCGTCCTTCGTGGGGTCCATCGCGTGGCTCCTGCATGTGTAGCCTGGCAAGGTAACGCCGGTGCGCGGCGACCACCACCCTTGCGCTGCGCCACGCGTCAGCCCGGAACCGCGGCCACCGTGTCCTGCAGCGGTGGCGTTGGTGCGTCAGGTACATCGAGCAGCGCGTGGGTATCGCTCAGCCAGCGATTGGCCAGCGCCGGGCTCCTGGCCTTGGCGACGGCAGCGGCCATGTCCGGCCACAGTTTTTCCAGCGCGCCGGCATCGGTGCAACGCTCGATCTTGAGCTGCATGAAATACCCCTTGAGCCCGAGGTGCCTGCGTACCGATTCGCTCATCCAGTCGTACAGGCGCTTGTACAGGTCCGGGTCCTGCTCACGGCCGGCGGTGAGCGTGCGCGCGGCGGGCGGTGCCACCGCACCGCCGACGATCTCGATCAGTCCCATCCCGGCAAGCTGCGCCAGCGCGTCGTCAGGCGCGCGCAGGCCCGGCAGCACCGCGGTCAACACATCGTCATCGCGCTGACCATCGACCATCAACAGAATGGACCGCAATGACGGCGGCAGACGCCGCGCGCGGTCCTCGATTTCCTGACGGCCCGCGGCCGTCTTGGCATGGATGTACGCCATGTGGTGCTTCCCCCTGTCACCTGCTGCATTGCCACGCGCGGCCGCCAGCCGTTGGCCGGTGCACGTGCGCCCCCTTGCGACCGTTCCAGGCGATTGCCCACGCCGACGTCCCCGCGCGCGCCGTGTCCCCAGCGCGCGACGCCAGGCGCCGGGGGCCTGCAGCGGTCACGCCCGGAGCTTACCTGAGGCTGGCCGCCCCCGATAATGCGGTGCAGCAACGGGCGGGTCAGGCGTCCGCGCGGAACTGCGGATACCTGCGGGTGGCGCGGCCCCCCCCATTCCGGGGCCGCGCAGGCGCGCCTGCACCCTGCGACGCGGACGGTGCGGGTCAGCGCCCCAGCGCGCGCCGGATCTCGTCCAGCGCACCCGGGTCGTCCAGGGTGGACAGGTCCCCCGGATCACGCTCCTCCGCCAACGCCTGCAGCGAGCGGCGCAGCAGCTTGCCCGAGCGTGTCTTCGGCAGCGCGTTGACGATGTGGACGTGCGCCGGTCGTGCCACCGCCCCCAGCGACTGGGTCACACGCTGCATCATCTCCGCGATCACCGCCGCCGGCTCGGTGGTGGCCTGCTTGAGGGTAACGAACACCAGCGGCACCTGGCCCTTGAGTTCGTCCTTGACGCCGATCACGGCCGCTTCGGCGACCAGCGGATGGCCGGCGATGCACTCTTCGATTTCGCGCGTGCCCAGGCGGTGCCCGGCCACGTTGATCACATCGTCGGTGCGGCCCAGGATGAAGGTGTAGCCGTCCTCGTCGCGGATCGCCCAGTCCAGCGAGCTGTACAGCAGCTCCTTGAAGTGGCTGAAGTAGCTCTGCAGGAAGCGGTCGTCGTCCTTCCACACCGTGGTCATGCAGCCCGGCGGCAGCGGCGGGGTCATCACCAGCACGCCCTTCTGCCCGGCCGGCACTTCCTCGCCGGTGGTCTCGTCGATCACCTTCATCCGATAGCCCAGATTGGGGAACCCCGGCGAACCGAAACGCACCGGCTTCATGTCCACGCCGGGCAGCAGCGTCAGCGCCGGCCAGCCGGTTTCGGTCTGCCAGTAGTTGTCGATGATCGGCTTGCCGAGCGCGTCGTTGATCCAGTGCGCGGTGGGCTCGTCCAGCGGCTCGCCGGCCAGGAACACGTACTGCAGGGCGGACAGATCGTGGCGGCGGATGAAGTCCACGTCATGCTTTTTCAGCACGCGGATCGCGGTAGGCGAGGAGAACAGCGTGCGCACGCCGTACTGTTCGCACAACGCCCACCAGATGCCCGGATCGGGGTGGGTCGGCAGCCCTTCATAGAGCAGCGAGGTGCAGCCGCCGATCAGCGGTCCATAGACATTGTAGGAATGCCCCACCGCCCAACCGACATCGGAGGTGGAGAACATCACCTGCCCGGGCCGGCAGTCGAACACCGTTTCCATCGACTGCGCCATCGCCACGGCGTAGCCGCCCACATCGCGCTGCACGCCCTTGGGCTTGCCGGTGGTGCCGGAGGTGTACAGCAGATAGCTCGGTTCGCTCGACTCCAGCCACACCACCGGCACGTCCTGGTCGCCGACCTCGGCGCGCAGGGTGGCGTAATCGACGTCGCGGCCCGGCACCTTCGGCTCGGCCGGGTCCAGCCCGCGCGAGACGATCAGCACGTGCGGCGGCGGCGACTGCGCTTCGGCGCAGGCGGCATCGACCATCGCCTTGTACGGGATCACTTTGCCACCGCGCTTGCCGGCATCGGCGGCGATCAGCAGCTTGGGTTCGGCATCGTCGATGCGCAGCGCCAGGTTGTGCGCGGCGAAGCCGCCGAACACCACCGAGTGGATCGCACCGATGCGCGCGCAGGCCAGCATCGCGAACACGGCTTCGGCCATGTTCGGCATGTAGATCACCACGCGATCACCACGCTGCACATCCAGTCGCTGCAGCACCGCCGCGAAGGCATTCACTTCGCGGTACAGCTCGCGGTAGGTGATCTCGCGGGTGACGTCGGTTTCGGTCGAGACGGTCACCAGCGCCAGCTGGTCCGGCCGCTCGACCAGATGGCGGTCCACCGCGTTGTAGCAGAGGTTGGTTTCACCGCCCACGAACCAGCGCCGGAACGGCGGGTTGCTGTAGTCCAGGATCCGCTCCGGCGCTTTATGCCAGTAGATGCGCTGCGCCTCCTCGGCCCAGAACGCCTCGGGTTCTTCGATGGAACGTCGGTACATCGCTTCGTAACGCATGACAGCCCTCCCAGACAAAGCCATGAATCGAGCATAGTCCGATGCCGGCTGCCGAGCCGTTCTACCTTGGTCGTAAGGCGCCCGGGCGTGCGCTGCCTGGAACAGACGCGGCCGCCGGCGGGTCGAGTTGCCGCGGCGGGGCCCTCGAGGCTTGCGATGACGTGGACCGAAGAGCCTCCGCCAAGCGTCGAAGAGCAAAAAAAACGCCGGGCAAGCCCGGCGTTTTTCACATGCAGTCGCAGCGCGCGATCAACCCAGCAGGTGGGCGACGCCGGCGCGCTCTTCTTCCAGTTCGGCCAGGGTCTTGTCGATGTACTTCTGGCTGAAGTCGTCAACCGGCAGATCCTTGACCAGGGTGTACTCACCATTCTCGGTGGTCACCGCGAAGCCGAAGATCACGCCTTCCGGGATGCCGTAGGAGCCGTCGGACGGCACGCCCATCGTCACCCACTTGCCGTTGCTGCCCAGCACCCAGTCGCGCACGTGGTCGATGGCGGCATTGGCGGCCGAGGCAGCCGAGGACGAACCACGGGCTTCGATGATCGCCGCGCCGCGCTTGCCCACGGTCGGGATGAAGGTGCCGGCATTCCATTCCTGGTCGTTGATCGCATCGGCGACGGAGGCACCATCGGCGGTGGCGAAACGGTAGTCCGGGTACATGGTCGGGCTGTGGTTGCCCCACACGACCAGCTTCTCGATGCCACCGACCGACTTGCCCAGCTTGGACGACAGCTGGCTCAGGGCACGGTTGTGGTCCAGGCGCAGCATGGCGGTGAAGTTGCGCGGATTCAGGTCCGGCGCCGACTTCATGGCGATGTAGGCGTTGGTGTTGGCCGGATTGCCGACCACCAGCACCTTCACGTTGCGGCTGGCGACCTTGTTCAGCGCCGCGCCCTGCGCGGTGAAGATCTTGGCGTTTTCCAGCAGCAGGTCCTTGCGCTCCATGCCCGGGCCGCGCGGACGCGCGCCGACCAGCAGGGCGATGTCGGCATCCTTGAAGGCCACTTCGGCGTCATCGGTACCCACCATGCCGGCCAGCAGCGGGAAGGCGCAGTCTTCCAGTTCCATCATCACGCCGCGCAGCGCGGCCTGGGCCTTGTCGACCGGCAGCTCGAGCAGCTGCAGGATGACCGGCTGGTCCTTGCCCAGCATTTCGCCGGAAGCGATGCGGAACAGCAGGGCGTAGCCGATCTGGCCGGCGGCGCCGGTCACGGCAACACGAACAGGTGCTTTCATGGGGATTTCCTCTGCTAAAAAGCTGTGTGGGAGTGGCCACCGGGCGGGGAAAACCTGGCGGGGCGGCCGGAAACGCGAAACGGCCTCCCGTTACAGGAGGCCGTTGGAGGGGATCAGGCGGAGAGGATCTTGTTCCACTCGGCCACCTGGTCGGCCTGGGCGGCCAGCACGGCGTCGGTGTCGCCTTCCAGGGTGATCGAATGGATCACGTCGCCCTGCTTGACCGAATCGACGATGGCCTGGCCTTCCAGCACCTGGCCGAACACGGTGTGCTTGCCGTCCAGCCAGTCGGTCTTGATGTGGGTGATGAAGAACTGGCTGCCGTTGGTGTTCGGGCCGGCGTTGGCCATCGACAGCGAGCCGATCTGGTGCTTCACGCCGTTCTTTTCGTCCTCGAACTTGTAGCCCGGGCCGCCGGTGCCACGCCCCTGCGGGCAGCCACCCTGGATCATGAAGTCGGGGATCACGCGATGGAAGATCAGGCCGTCATAGAAGCCCTTCTTGACCAGGTTCACGAAGTTGGCGACGGTCTTGGGTGCCTTGTCGGCGAACAGCTCGACCTTGATCGGGCCCTGGGTAGTGTCGAAAGTGGCGATGAGGGACATGCAAATCCTTGGGGTACGGGGGTTTGTCGTTAGCTGCATAGGATACACCCGTGATTATCCGCCGGCCCGCCCGACAATGGTCGTCATGCCGGCCGCCGCCCCCCACCCCGGTGTCCATGCCGTGTTCAGCCTGGGGACCGGCCAGCGGCCGGCGCTACCTGAATGCCCGTCCGGCAAGGGATGCGAGGCACTTTTCGCGATTGGTCATGTTGGCCGTATAATGTTGGACTTCTTTTTCCAAATCCGGCGCCGACTGGCCCCCTTTCGCATGTCTATCGAAAATCTTCGCAACATCGCCATCGTCGCCCACGTCGACCACGGTAAGACCACCCTCGTCGACCAGCTGCTCAAGCAGTCCGGCACCCTCTCCGAGCGCACCGTGCTCGCAGAGCGCGTGATGGACAGCAATGACCAGGAAAAGGAACGCGGCATCACCATCCTGGCCAAGAACACGGCCATCACCTGGGAAGACAAGAAGACCGGCATCAAGAACCGGATCAACATCGTCGACACCCCGGGACACGCCGACTTCGGCGGCGAAGTGGAGCGCGTGCTGTCGATGGTCGACACCGTGCTGATCCTGGTCGACGCGATGGACGGCCCGATGCCGCAGACCCGCTTCGTCACCCAGAAGGCGTTCGCGATGGGCTTCAAGCCGATCGTGGTGGTCAACAAGGTCGACCGCCCCGGCTCGCGTCCGGATTGGGTGATCGACCAGGTGTTCGACCTGTTCGACAAGCTCGGCGCCACCAATGAACAGCTCGACTTCCCGATCGTCTACGCCTCGGCCCTGAACGGCTATGCCGGCCTGGAAGACAGCGTGCGCGATGGCGACATGACCCCGCTGTACGAAGCGATCATGCAGCACGCGCCGAAGCCGGAAGTGGACCCGGAAGGTCCGTTCCAGATGCGCATCAGCCAGCTGGACTACAACAACTTCGTGGGCGTGATCGGCATCGGCCGCATCCAGCGCGGCACCCTGAAGAAGAACATGCAGGTCGCGGTGATCGACCGTGAAGGCAAGAAGCGCAACGGCAAGGTCGCGCAGGTACTGGGCTTCCTGGGCCTGGAGCGCATCGAGCAGGACAGCGCCGAAGCCGGCGACATCGTCGCCATCTCGGGCATTCCGGAGCTGACCATCTCCGACACCCTGTGCCACCCGGAAACCCCGGAAGCCCTGCCGGCGCTGACCGTCGACGAACCCACCATCTCGATGACCTTCCAGGTCAACAACTCGCCGTTCGCGGGCAACAAGGATCTGTCCGGCGGCAAGTTCCTGACCAGCCGCCAGATCAAGGACCGCCTGGACCGCGAACAGGTCCACAACGTGGCCCTGAAGGTTGAACAGCTGGAAGACGCCGACAAGTTCCTGGTCTCCGGCCGTGGCGAACTGCACCTGTCGGTGCTGATCGAAAACATGCGTCGTGAAGGCTACGAACTGGCCGTCTCGCGTCCGGAAGTGATCATCAAGCAGATCGATGGCCAGGCTATGGAGCCGATCGAACAGCTCGTGGTGGACGTGGAAGAAGTGCACCAGGGCGGCGTGATGGAAAAGCTGGGTACCCGCAAGGGCCAGCTCAAGAACATGGAGCCGGACGGCAAGGGCCGTGTGCGCCTGGAATACATGATCCCGGCCCGTGGCCTGATCGGTTTCCAGAACGAGTTCAAGACCCTGACCCAGGGTTCGGGCCTGCTGTTCCACGTGTTCGATCATTACGGCCCGAAGGAACAGGGCGCCATCGCCAAGCGCCAGAACGGCGTGATGATCGCCAATGCGCCAGGCGCCACCCCCGCTTACTCGCTGGGGCCGCTGCAGGAGCGCGGCAAGCTGTTCGCCGCTGAAGGCGATAACGTGTACGAAGGCCAGCTGATCGGTATCCACTCCAAGGACAACGACCTGACCGTCAATGCGATCAAGACCAAGCCGCTGACCAACATGCGCGCTTCGGGCAAGGACGATGCGATCCAGCTGACCCCGGCAATCAAGTACTCGCTGGAGCAGGCCCTGGACTTCATCGAGGACGACGAGCTGGTCGAGATCACCCCGAAGGAGATCCGCCTGCGCAAGAAGTTCCTGACCGAAAGCGACCGCAAGAAGGCCTCGCGCGGCGGTTGATCGGACCCTGTCGTGACCGACACGCCCTATAACCCGGATCCGCACAGGCATCCGGGTCTCCATGTGATCGCCTTGCTGGAAGCCAGCAAGGCGGCACTGGCGCTGCTGGCGGCCACCGGACTGGAGATTCTCGGTCCGCAGCCGCTTCGCGATGCGGTCAATGCCCTGATCCGGCGTTTCAGTCTGGACCCGGATCACGGCACCCTGCCCTCGCTGCTCAACATGATCAGCCCCGATGCCGTCCACCTCGCCGCCGCGGCGATGGTCGCCTACGGTGTGCTGCACCTTTTCGAGGCCTGGGGTCTCTGGCGTGCCAAAGCCTGGGCATCCTGGCTGGGCTGCGTCACCGCCGGCATCTATCTGCCGTTCGATGTCTACGCCATCATCCGCCACCCTGGCTGGGCCTCGTGGTCGGTGCTGGTGATCAATCTGATCGTGGTCGGTGTGCTCGCCCGCGATATCCGCAAGCGGCATGGCGGCCCCCCGGCACAGGCCTGAGTTGCCAAGCGGTACGGCCGCTGGTTAGCCTGTCGGCCGGTTTCCGGGACGCACCGATGCGCCTGTCGCTGACACCCCTGCTGATCGTCTGCACCCTGATGGGGTGCACGCCCGCGCCCCTGCCGGCGCACGCACGCGATGCCGCCACGCCCTCCGCCCCCGCGGCCCCCTTCCCGTACGCCGAAACCGGCATCGCCGACCTGCAGTCACGCATGGCCGCCGGCGAACTGGACAGCGTCACCCTGACCCGCGCGTACCTGGAACGCATCGCCCGCCTGGATCGCGCCGGCCCACGCCTGCGCGCGGTGATCGAACTCAACCCTGATGCGCTCAAGGACGCCGCCCAGCTCGACGCCGAACGGCGTGCCGGTCAGCTGCGCGGCCCCCTGCACGGCATTCCGGTCCTGCTAAAGGACAACATCGGTGCCACCCCGATGAGCACCACCGCCGGCTCGCTCGCCCTGGAGGGGTTCCGCCCCGACGATGCGTTCCTGGTGGGGCGCCTGCGCGGTGCCGGCGCCCTGATCCTGGGCAAGACCAACCTCAGCGAGTGGGCCAACTTCCGCTCCACCCGGTCCATTTCCGGCTGGAGCGCACGTGGCGGACAGACCCGCAACCCCTATCGCCTCAGCCACAACCCCTGCGGCTCCAGCAGCGGCAGCGCGGTCGCCGTGGCCGCCAACCTCGCCTCGGCCGCGGTCGGCACCGAAACCGACGGCAGCATCGTCTGCCCCGCCGCCATCAACGGCGTCGTCGGCCTGAAGCCGACCGTGGGCCTGGTCAGCCGCGAAGGCATCATCCCGATCTCCTTCAGCCAGGACACCGCCGGCCCGATGACCCGCAGCGTGGCCGACGCCGCCGCGCTGCTCACCGCAATGGCCGGGCGCGACGATGCCGATCCGGCGACCGCGACCATGCCCGGCCGCGCGGTGTACGACTACACCTCGCGACTGAATCCGGACGGCCTGCGTGGCGCACGCATCGGCGTGCTGTACACCGGGCTGGAAAAGCGCCCCGGCATCGGCCCGGCGCTGGACCACGCCATTGCGATCCTGCGCGAGGCCGGCGCGGTCGTTGTGCCGGCCAGCCTGCCCACGCAGGGCCAGTGGCAGGACGCGGAACGGACGGTGCTGCTGCACGAGTTCAAGGCCGGCCTGCAGCGCTACTTCACCACCTACAAGGCACCGGTGCGCAGCCTCGACGAGGTCATTGCCTGGAACCGCGAGCACGCCGGCAGGGAAATGAGCCTGTTCGGCCAGGAAATCATGGAACTGGCCAACACCACCGACGGCCTGGGGACGCCCGAGTACATCCGCGCCCGCAGCGACGCACGCCGCCTGGCCGGTCCGGAGGGGATCGATGCCGCGCTGCACGCGCAGCAGCTCGATGCCCTGATCGCCCCCACCACCGGTGTGGCCTGGCCGATCCGCGATGGCCACGGCGACGATTTTCCGGGCGAGAGCTACAGCGCCGCCGCCGTGGCCGGCTACCCGAGCCTGACCGTGCCGATGGCGCATGTCGACGGCCTGCCGCTGGGGCTGCTGTTCATGGGCACAGCGTGGAGCGAGCCGCGCCTGATCGAACTGGGCTTTGCCTACGAGCAGCGCACCCGGGCACGCCGTCCGCCGCGCTTCAAGACCGACACGCTGCTGCCGCATACGGCACCCCCCTGAGGTAATGCGCGCGCCGCCTGGCGCAGCGCAGGCCGGCTGGCCGCTCCTGTATGCCTGGGCTACCGGGATGGCGCGCATCCATACGCCAGCCGGCCGGCGGCTGGCTCTACGGGCCGTCTTCGGCGCCGGGCGAACGCACGCCGTCCAGCGGCTGCGCGTCCGGCCGCTGCGGCGGATCGGGCTGCCGGAGCAGCTCGGCGCGGGTGCGAGGCAACGCCTGTGGGTGCTCGCGGGCAATGAAGTCCAGCATCCGTTCACGCACCAGGCAGCGCAGGTCGAACGCATCGCCGGAGTTGCGCGCACTGACCAGCAGACGCACCTGCACGGTGTGCTCCGACGTCTCGGTGACCTGGGTGACGCACACCCGCCCATCCCAGAGCGGCTCGGCATGGCAGATCCGTTCCAGCTCGGCGCGGATCGCGTTGATCGGCGCCCGATAGTCGAGCCACAGGAAAGCCGTCCCCAGCAGGTCCGCGCTGCGCCGGGTCCAGTTCTGGAACGGGTGCTCGATGAACCACGTCAGCGGCACCACCATGCGCCGCTCATCCCAAATCCGGACCACCACGTAGCTGCTGCCGATCTCCTCGACCCGGCCCCATTCGCCCTCCACGATCACCACGTCGTCCAGGCGGATCGGCTGGGTCAAGGCGATCTGCAGCCCGGCGATCAGATTGCCGAATACCGGCTTGGCGGCGATACCGGCGACCAGCCCGATGATACCCGCCGAGGCCAGCAGCGCCGTGCCGATCTGGCGCACCATCGGGAAGGTCAACAGGATCAGCGATACCCCGACCAGGATGATCGCCCCCATCAGCACACGGCTGAGCACGCGGGTCTGGGTCTGGATGCGGCGGGCCTCCAGATTGTCCGCCACTTCCACCGGGTGGTCGCGCAGGATGGCCTGCTCGCCGGCCGCGACCGCCCGCACCAGGCACCAGATCACGCAGGCGGTCAGCCCGATGTGCAGCAGCCGCAGCGACTGATCGAGCCAGCGCCCCTGCAGCGGCGTGGCTTCCAGCGCAGGAATCAGCAGCAGCAGGGGCAAGGCGAACGCCAGCGGGCGACTGAACACCCGCGCGATCCGCGCGCGCCGCCGCTCGCTGCCTTTCAGGCGACGCGTCAGCGCCATCAGCAACCACCACCCGACCACACCGACCGCCAGCGCGATCGCCACCGGCCATAGATACGCCGCTGCCACCTGCCAATCCACTGTCACCGCACGCTCCCGTGATCCCGTCTGGACGACCACAGAATGCCGGTGCGGCGATGACCGCGATGTCGCCCGGATGTCAGCCGGGCGTGGACGCCGCCGTCAGGCGACGTGGTGCTCCTGCTTGCGCACGATCGCCATCGCAATTTCCAGCGACTGCTCGTAGTTCAACCGCGGGTCCACCGAAGAGCGGTAGGCACGCTCCAGGTCACGCTCGGTCAGCTCCCGCGCGCCGCCTGTGCATTCGGTCACGTCCTCACCGGTCAGCTCCAGATGCACGCCGCCCAGACGCGTGCCGGCGGCAGCGTGCAGGTCGAACGACATCTCCACCTCGCTGCGCACATTGTCGAAGCGACGCGTCTTGAAGCCATTGCTGGTGCTTTCGGTATTGCCATGCATCGCATCGCACACCCACAGCACGCGCCGGCCGTCGCGCTTGACCGCCTGCAGCAGCGGCGGCAGCTTCTCGGCGATCTGCGCCGCCCCCATGCGATGGATGAAGCTCAGGCGCCCCGGTTCGTCGTGCGGGTTGAGCACGTCGATCAGACGCAGCAGCTGATCCGGCTGCACCGACGGCCCCACCTTGATCGCGATCGGGTTGCGCACACCACGCAGGTACTCCACGTGCGCCCCGTCCAGCGCGGCCGTACGCATGCCGATCCACGGATAGTGCGTGCTCAGGTTCAACCAGCCCTGCTGGCGCGGCACCTGGCGGGTCAGCGCCTGCTCGTAGGGCAGCAGCAGCGCCTCGTGCGAGGTGTAGAAATCGATCCGGTTGAGGTTGTGCACCTGCGACCCGGCCAGCGTCTCCATGAAGCGCACCGCATCGCCGATCGACGCCACCATCTTCTGGTAGTCACCGGCCAGCGGCGAATGCCGGACCCACTCCAGGTTCCAGTATTCGGGGTGGTGCAGGTCGGCGAAGCCACCGTCGATCAGCGCCCGCACGAAGTTCATGGTCATCGCCGAGTGCGCATGCGCCTGCAGCATCCGCCGCGGGTCCGGCAGCCGCGCCGCCTCGGTGAACTCCGGCGCATTGATCACATCGCCGCGGTAGCTGGGCAATGTGACCCCATCGCGCGTTTCGGTATCGGCCGAGCGCGGCTTGGCGTACTGCCCGGCAAAGCGCCCCACCCGCGTCACCGGCTTGCGCAGCCCATGCACCAGCACCAGGCTCATCTGCAGCAGCACCTTGAGCCGGTTGGAAATGGTGGTGGACTCGCAGTCGCTGAAGTTCTCGGCACAGTCGCCGCCCTGCAGCAGGAAGCGCTTGCCCTCCTGGGCCTCGGCGAGCTGCTGCTTCAGCGCCAGGATTTCCCACGACGTGACCAATGGTGGCAGGCGCTTGAGCTCATGCAACGCCGCATCCAGCGCCACCGGATCGGGATAGGTCGGCATCTGCAGGGCCGGCCTGCCGCGCCAGCTCTCCGGCGACCAGTCGGTCGGCAGCATGGCGGGGGCAGTGGCGGGGTCGGCAGCATTCATCGGTATATCCAGTGGGGGGTAGAGCAATCAGGGGAATCAGCTACGTCGCGCGGGGCGACGGAATGAGGCGAACAACGCCCAGGCAGCGAGCAGCACGAACCACACCAGGCTCCACATCGGCATGGTCAGCCCCAGGAACTGCCAATCGATATTGCCGCAATCACCGGTACCGGTCAGCACGGTGCGGAACACTTCCAGCGGTCCCATCGTCTCGCTGAGAAAGGCCAGCGGCGGGCCGCAGCTCGACCCCATGTCCTTGGGCAGCAGCTGCACATAGACATGGCGCCCGGCAATGCCGATTCCCACCGCGGCGGCAATGAAGGCCAGGACGCCGTACGTCGCGCGCCCCGCGCGCTCACGCGGGCCATGCAACGCCCCGATCAGGAACAGCAGACCCAGCGCGGCAAACGCCAGCCGCTGGAAGATGCACAGCGGGCACGGCTCAAGGCCGATCTTGAGCTGCAGGAAGATCGCGTAGGCGAGCAGGCCAACGCAGACCAGGAAGCCCAGCAGGAACTGGGCACGGTAACTCCAACGCAGTGGATTCATTGCCAACACTCGTGAACGTCCAGACACCAAGATTAACAGGCCCTCACGCCCCTCTGCCGCCGACCATCGGCCCAGCCGACCAGACAGCGTGTTCCGGATGGAAGCCAGACGCCAACCACCACGCGTCGCTGCAGGTCAGCGCCCCGGGACGCCAGACGCCCAACGGGGGACGTTGCTTCCGTCTTCAGCACCCGAAAACGGAAAAACCCGGCACGAGGCCGGGTTCTTCACCGAATAACGGGTGTTGCCCGTCGATTACTCTTCGACGGCTTCAGCCACGGCCGGACGGTCCACCAGTTCCACATAGGCCATCGGCGCGTTGTCGCCAGCGCGGAAGCCGCACTTCAACAGACGCAGGTAGCCACCCGGACGGGTCGCGTAGCGCGGGCCCAGGATGGTGAACAGGTTGCCGACGGCTTCCTGGTCGCGCAGACGGGCGAAGGCCAGACGGCGGTTGGCGACGGAGTCGACCTTGGCCAGGGTGATCAGCGGCTCGGCGACGCGGCGCAGTTCCTTGGCCTTCGGCAGGGTGGTCTTGATCAGCTCGTGCTTGAACAGCGACGCGGCCATGTTCTTGAACATTGCTTCGCGATGGGCGCTGGTACGGTTGAACTTGCGACCGGATTTCATATGACGCATGACGGTGATTCCTGAAGTGAATGTTGGATCGGTTGGGTTTCGCTGTCGCCTTCCCGGCGTTGCTGCTTGGACTGCGGATGGTCCGGTGCCGGCCCTCCTGGCCGACCGTCACCGCAGGCTATGGGCCTGTCGATGCGAGGTGTTGCGGGTGAAGCCCCCGCACCCGAAGGTGCGGGGTCAAGCATCTTGCGTAGCGCTGGATCAGCCGAGCATGCCGTGCTGGGCGACACCGGCCGGCGGCCAGTTCTCCAGCTTCATGCCGAGCGAAAGACCGCGCTGTGCGAGGACTTCCTTGATCTCGGTCAGCGACTTCTTGCCGAGGTTCGGGGTCTTGAGCAGTTCCACTTCGGTCTTCTGGATCAGATCGCCGATGTAGTAAATGCTCTCTGCCTTCAGGCAGTTGGCCGAACGCACGGTCAGTTCCAGGTCGTCGATCGGGCGCAGCAGCACCGGATCCACGCCGTTGTTGGCCGGCTTGGCCGCACCGCGGTCGCGGTGGGTGAAGTCACCGAACACCGACAGCTGATCGCTGAGGATGTCGGCGGCGGTGCGCACGGCTTCCTCGGCATCGATCGTGCCGTTGGTTTCGATATCCAGGACCAGCTTGTCCAGGTCGGTACGCTGTTCGACGCGGGCCGCTTCCACCGAATAGGCGACGCGACGGACCGGCGAGAACGAGGCGTCCAGGACCAGACGACCGATGGCACGGGTTTCTTCGTCCGGACGACGACGCGCGGCCGCCGGCTGGTAGCCGAAGCCACGCTCGATCTTCAGACGCATATTGATTGCCGTGTCCTTGGTCAGGTGGCAAATGATATGGTCGTTGTTGAGGATCTCGACGTTGTGGTCGACCTTGATATCGGCAGCGGTCACAACACCCGGACCCTGCTTGGACAGCGACAGCGTGGCGCTGTCACCGGTATGCATACGGATGGCCACGTCCTTCAGGTTGAGCAGGACTTCCAGCACGTCCTCCTGCAAGCCTTCGAGCGTGGTGTACTCGTGCAGCACGCCGTCGATCTCGACTTCCGTGATGGCGAAGCCCGGGATGGACGACAGCAGCACGCGACGCAGGGCATTGCCCAGCGTATGCCCGTAACCACGCTCCAAGGGCTCGATAACGACCTTGGCGCGGGTGTCGGTAAGGCGTTCGATCTGCGGACCGCGAGGACGCAGAACCTGGTTGGCGGTAACCGTCATGTTGCGGGTTCTCCTAGTGAATCCCCGGCCGTCGCCGGGGATTCTCCAATGTGAATTACTTCGAATACAACTCGACGATCAGCGCTTCGTTGATATCCGCAGGCAGGTCCGCACGATCCGGCACAGCCTTGAAGATGCCGGCGAACTTGCCGGAATCCACTTCAACCCACGACGGACGCAGGTCGTGCTGGGCGGCAACGGTCAGGGCTTCCTGAACGCGCAGCTGCTTGGCAGCCTTCTCGGACAGAGCGACGGCGTCGCCAGCCTTGACCTGGTACGAAGCCAGGTTGACCGACTTGCCGTTCACGGTGACGCCGCGGTGCGAAACCAGCTGACGCGCAGCCGGACGGGTCACAGCGAAGCCCATGCGATAGACGACGTTGTCCAGACGGGTTTCCAACAGCTGCAGCAGGTTCTCGCCGGTGTTGCCCTTCTTGGTCGAGGCCTTCTTGTAGTAGTTGCGGAACTGACGCTCCAGCAGGCCGTAGATACGCTTGACCTTCTGCTTTTCACGCAGCTGGGTGGCGTAGTCGGACAGCTTGCCCTTGCGGGCGGTCGCGCCGTGCTGGCCGGGCTTCTGCTCCAGCTTGCACTTGGAGTCCAGCGCACGCGCCGGGCTCTTGAGGGAAAGGTCGGCGCCTTCGCGGCGGGCGAGCTTACAGGTAGGACCGATATAACGAGCCATTTCTTATCGCTCCTTTAGACGCGACGCTTCTTCGGCGGACGGCACCCGTTGTGCGGGATAGGCGTCACGTCGATGATGTTGGTGATCTTGTAGCCCACGTTGTTCAGCGAGCGCACGGCCGACTCACGACCCGGACCCGGGCCCTTGATGCGGACTTCCAGGGACTTGACGCCGTAGTCGAGCGCGGCACGGCCGGCCTTCTCGGCAGCCACCTGGGCAGCGAACGGGGTGGACTTGCGCGAACCGCGGAAGCCAGCGCCACCGGAGGTCGCCCACGACAGAGCGTTGCCCTGACGGTCGGTGATGGTCACGATGGTGTTGTTGAAAGAAGCGTGGACGTGGGCAACGCCGTCAGTGACGACGCGCTTGATCTTCTTCTTGGTCTTAGCGACGGGCTTAGCCATTTCTTAGGTCCCTTACTTCCTGATCGCCTTGCGCGGGCCCTTGCGGGTGCGGGCGTTGGTACGGGTGCGCTGGCCACGCAGCGGCAGGCCGCGACGGTGACGCAGACCGCGGTAGCAGCCCAGATCCATCAGGCGCTTGATCGCGATACCGATTTCACGGCGCAGATCGCCTTCCACGATGTACTTGGCCACTTCCGAGCGCAGACGCTCGATTTCCGGCTCCGACAGATCGCGGATCTTGGTGGTCGAGGTCACGCCTGCGGCGTCGCAGACCTTCTTCGAACGGGTACGGCCGATGCCGTAAATGCTTTGCAACCCGACCCAGACGTGCTTCTGGGCTGGCAGGTTGACGCCTGCAATACGCGCCATGACGCGGTTCTCCAGCTGAGTGATGGCCGACAGCGCACCACGGGCGCGCCAATCCGGCAGGATGGATCAAAAAAGTGAACTAGCGATTCTATCAAGGTCTCGGTTTACTTGGAAGCCCGTGAAACCACGAAGGTTTCATGAACCCGGCATGGGGAGTGTGCCCATGCTCCGGCGCCGGATGTCGTTGACTGCAGAGGTTGCCCTCGCCGCCGCCCGCGCTACTCCCGCGCGGGACCACCACATCTCACCCCCACCCGAGACCGCTGCGGGGGCCGCCCTTCGATTTGGAAGGCCAGGTCCGGGAACCGGAGGGCCTTCGCAACAAGAAGACAAGTGTAACAGGTGAATCAGCCGCGGGCAAAACCGCCGCGGTTGCCGCCCTTCAGGTTGGCCTTCTTCAACAGGCTCTCATACTGGTGCGACATCAGGTGCGCCTGGATCTGGGCAATGAAGTCCATCACCACCACCACCACGATCAGCAGCGAGGTACCACCGAAGTAGAACGACGCGCCGAGCTGGGTCCGCATGATTTCCGGCAGCAGACACACGATCACCAGGTACAGCGAGCCGGCGGCCGTCAAGCGGGTCAGCACGCCGTCGATGTAATCGGCGGTGGCCTTGCCCGGGCGGATGCCCGGAATCAGTGCGCCGGACTTCTTCAGGTTGTCGGCGGTTTCCTGCGAGTTGAACACCAGCGCGGTATAGAAGAACGCGAAACCGGTGATCAGCGCGGCGAAGACGATCATGTGCAGCGGCTCGCCCGGCCCAAGGGCGCTGGCAACCTTCTGCAGCCACGTGGCCGAACTGGCCTGGCCGGACCACATTGCCAGGGTCGTCGGGAACGCCAGGATGCTGGAGGCGAAGATGGCCGGAATCACGCCCGCCATGTTCAGCTTCAGCGGCAGGAACGAGGTCTGGTTCATGTACGCGTTGCGGCCGCCCTGACGACGTGCATAGTTCACCGTGATGCGGCGCTGGCCGCGTTCGACGAACACCACGAAGTAGGTGAAGGCCAACACCACCAGCACGATCAGCAGCAGGGCGATGAAGCTCATGTTGCCCTCGCGGTAGGCTTCCAGGGTGTGGATGACCGCGCCAGGCAGGCCGGCGACGATGCCGGCGAAGATGATCAGCGACACACCATTGCCGATGCCACGCTCGGTGACCTGCTCACCGACCCACATCAGGAAGATGGTGCCGGCGGTCAGCGCGACCACGGCCGTGAGCACAAAGCCCATGCCAGGCGCGTAGACCACGGGCGCACCGCTCGGGGACAGCTGGTCCTGCAGCGCCAGCGCGATGCTGCCGCCCTGCACCACCGCCAGGAACACGGCGCCGATGCGGGAATACTGGGTGATCTTGCGACGGCCCGATTCGCCTTCCTTCTGCATCGCCTTCAATGCCGGGAAGATATGGACCGCCAGCTGCATCACGATCGATGCCGAAATGTACGGCATGACGTTCAGCGCGAAAATGCTGAAACGGTGCAGGGCGCCGCCCGAGAACATGTTGAACATGTCCACGATGCCGCCGCCCTGCGCCTGCATGAGCGCAAGCATGGCATCGGGATTGACGCCCGGCACCGGCACATAACAGCCGATGCGATAGACAGCCAAAGCCCCGAGGACGAACAGCAGACGCTGGCGAAGTTCCGTGAACTTGCCGAGCCCGCCGCCGAGGTTACCAATGCCAGCTTGCGCCATGTCTTACTCCTGTACGCTGCCGCCGGCAGCTTCGATCGCGGCCTTGGCACCGGCCGTTGCTGCGATGCCCTTCAGGGTGAAGGCCTTGGTCAGGCCGCCCTTCATGACGATCTTGGCCTTCTTGGCCGTGCTCGGGACCAGCTTCGCAGCGCGCAGCGCGGCGAAATCGACCTCACCGGCCTCCAGCTTGTCCAGGTGGTACGACAGGACTTCAGCAGTGTCCTTGGCGATCTTGGAACGGAAACCGACCTTCGGCAGACGACGCTGCATGGGGGTCTGGCCGCCTTCGAAGCCTGCCTTGATCTTGCCGCCACCCTTGCGGGCGAACGAACCCTTGTGGCCGCGGCCACAGGTCTTGCCCAGGCCCGAGCCGATACCACGGCCCACGCGGGTGCGCTCTTTGCGCGCGCCCGGCGCCGGGCTCAGTTCATTGAGATGCATGGTCATTGGATTATTCCTCAACCTGGACGAGGTACTGAACCTTGTTGATCAGGCCGCGAACCTGCGGGCTGTCCTTCAGTTCACGCACATCATTGAGCTTGTTCAGGCCCAGCGCACGCACCGACAGGCGGTGACGCGACTGGGTGCCACGCAGGCCACGCACCAGGCGGACCTTCACGGTCTTGGCGGTTTCATTAGCCATGATTGAGATCCTCCACCTTCTTGCCGCGCTTGGCCGCAATGCGGACCGGCGACTGCATGTCGGTCAGGCCCTTCAGCGTGGCGCGAACCAGGTTGATCGGGTTACGCGAACCGACCGCCTTGGCCAGCACGTTCTTCACGCCAACGGCTTCCAGCACAGCGCGCATGGCGCCGCCGGCGATGACACCGGTACCTTCCGACGCCGGCATCATGAACACGCGGGCTGCGCCGTGGCCGGCCTTCACCGGGTGCCACAGGGTGCCGTTGTTCAGATCGACGGTGGCCAGGTTCTTGCGGGCCTGCTCCATCGACTTCTGGATCGCGACCGGCACTTCGCGCGCCTTGCCGTAACCGAAACCGACCTTGCCTTCGCCATCACCAACCACGGTCAGTGCGGTGAAGGTGAACTGGCGACCGCCCTTGACGGTCTTGCTGACGCGGTTGACCGCGACCAGCTTCTCGATCATGCCGTCGTCGACTTTCTCTTCGCGGTTGCGATCGCGATCGCGACCCCGCGGCTGACGTTCTTCTGCCATGTTGATTCCTTGATTGATTGAGTATGTACGGCTCGGGGCCGCTTATAGCTGTGAGATGAAGCGGTGGATCGAGCGCCCCTGCATAAGAAGGACGTCGCCCGGCGCAACCCGCGCCGGCAGGCAGGCGGAAGCGGGGACATGCCCCGCTTCCTTATCCCTTAGAACTGCAGGCCGCCTTCGCGGGCTGCATCGGCCAGCGCCTTGATGCGGCCGTGGTAGCGGTAGCCCGAGCGGTCGAAAGCGACCTTCTCGATGCCCGCAGCCTTGGCGCGCTCGGCGACCAACTTGCCAACCTTGGCGGCGGCGTCGCTGTTCTTGCCGTTCTTCAGACCTTCCTTGACGTCGGCCTGGGTGGTGTTGGCAGCTGCCAGCACCTTGGAGCCGTCGGCGGTGAAGACCTGGGCGTACAGGTGCTGACCGGTGCGCAGCACCGACAGACGCGGCACGCCGAGTTCGCGGATGTGTGCACGGGTCGACTTGGCACGACGCAGGCGAGCGATGTTCTTGTTCATTATCTTTTTCCTTGAAAGCTGAGGACCTGAATCAGGCCTTCTTGGCTTCCTTACGAATGATGACTTCGCCGGCGTACTTCACACCCTTGCCCTTGTAGGGCTCCGGCGGACGGTAACCACGGATCTTGGCGGCAACTTCGCCCACCTGCTGCTTGTCCGTGCCCTGGACCACGATTTCGGTCTGGGTCGGAGTCGACAGGGTGATGCCTTCCGGCGCCACGAACACCACCGGGTGCGAGAAACCGAGCGACAGGTTCAGGTCCTTGCCCTGCATGGCGGCACGGTAACCGACGCCGACCAGCTCGAGCTTGCGCTCGAAGCCTTCGGTGACGCCGTGGACCATGTTGGCCAGGATCGCGCGCACGGTGCCGGTGAGGGCAGTCAGCGACGGATCGTTGGCGGCCAGGTTGGCAACGCCGTTTTCAACGGTGATTTCGACGCCAGCGACCTTCGGCAGCGACAGGGTGCCCTTCGGGCCCTTCACACTGACGGATTCCGGCTGGATGTTCAGTTCAACGCCCTTGGGCAGGTTGACCGGCTTCTTGGCTACGCGGGACATAGTAGTTTCCTTCTCGCCTTAGGCCACGAAGCACAGGACTTCGCCGCCGACGCCCAGCTGGCGCGCCTGCGCATCAGTCATGATGCCCTTGGAGGTGGAGATGATGGAGATGCCCAGGCCATTGAGGACCTTCGGCAGCTCGGACTTGCCGCGGTACTGACGCAGACCCGAACGCGAGAAGCGCTTCAGGGTCTCGATGACCGGCTTGCCTTCGAAATACTTCAGGACGATTTCAAGCTCGGCCTTGTTGTTCTCGGTCTTGGTCACGCGCAGGTCGGTGATGTAGCCTTCGGCCTTCAACACTTCTGCGATTGCAACCTTGATCTTGGAGGACGGTGCCTTCACCGTCTGCTTGCCAACCGCGGCCGCATTCTTGATGCGTACCAGCAGGTCGGCGATGGGATCAGTCATGCTCATAGTCGATACCTTTGAGTGCACCGATATCCGCTTTCGCGAAAATCTTGCTGTGTTCCTGGGAGGGGCCAGTACCCTTCACATAGTGACCGGCGGACCGGCGGCCCGCCCTACCCTCGCCCCTGTGAAAAGGCAAGACGCGGGAGTATACGGCAAAAAGAGCCCGACTTGCGCCGGACTCTTCAATTGGGGACAAACCTGAATGAACCGGTTGGTCCCCCTGCTCCGCACCCTGGGGATGCGAAGCAGGTTCCGGGACGAATCCCTTACCAGCTGGCCTTGCGCAGGCCCGGCACGTCACCACGCATGGTGGCTTCACGCAGCTTGTTGCGGCCGAGGCCGAACTTGCTGTAAACGCCACGCGGGCGGCCGGACAGTTCGCAGCGGTTGCGGTGGCGGCTCGGCGACGAATCGCGCGGCAGCTTCTGCAACTTGACCACGGCGTCAGCCTTTTCGTCGTACGAAGCGGTCGGGCTGGAGATGATCTTCTTCAGCTCTTCACGCTTACCGGCGTACTTGGCGGCCAGCTTGGCACGCTTCAGATCGCGGTTGACCATGGAGGTCTTTGCCATTTCGGATTCCTCGACGTATCAGTTACGGAACGGGAACTTGAACGCTGCGAGCAGCGCCTTCGCTTCCGCGTCGGTCTTGGCGGTGGTGGTGATGGCGATATCCATGCCGCGGATCGCGTCGACAGCGTCGAAGTCGATTTCCGGGAAGATGATCTGTTCCTTCACACCCATGTTGAAGTTGCCACGACCGTCGAAGGAACGACCCGAGACACCGCGGAAGTCGCGCACGCGCGGCAGCGAGATGTTGATCAGGCGGTCCAGGAACTCATACATCTTTTCACGACGCAGCGTGGTCTTGCAGCCGATCGGCCAACCATCGCGGATCTTGAACGAAGCCACCGAGACGCGGGACTTGGTCACGACCGGCTTCTGGCCGGAGACCTTGGCCATGTCGGCGACGGCGTTTTCCAGGATCTTCTTGTTCGTGGCTGCTTCGCCGACACCCATGTTCAGGGTGACCTTGACCAGCTTCGGAACCTGCATCGGATTGGTGTAGCCGAACTGCTTCATCAGCGCCGGCACCACTTCTTCCTTGTAGAACTTTTCGAGACGGGTATTCATCAGCGCATCCTCAGGCGTCGAGCGCCTCACCGCTGGAGCGGAACACACGCAGTTTGCGTCCATCCTCCAGCACCTTGAAACCAACGCGTTCGCCCTTGCCCGAAGCCGGGTTGAGCACGTTCACGTTGGAGATATGGATCGACGCTTCACGCTCGACCACGCCGCCGGCAACGCCTGCCTGCGGATTCGGCTTGGTGTGGCGCTTGACGATGTTCACGTTGGCGACGATCACACGATCGCCGTCGACGCGGACGACTTCGCCCTGCTTGCCCTTGTCCTTGCCGGTGTTGACGACGACCTGGTCGCCCGTGTTGTTACGGTTAGC